>UROF01000007.1 GCA_900549475.1 uncultured Eubacteriales bacterium | reverse complement strand
CCTCCAGACAGCACAATTTGCGAAGAAACAACACGGGAAGATATGATATGAACAATTTGCGAAATGGTACGCCGTACTCCTAAGCGGTAGGTCACCAGTTAGAGTCTGGTCAGGGGTGCCAAAGGCCACCATAAGCCAGATAAAACTGGCTTATGGTGGCCTTTTTGTTTTTAAATGATAGCAAAGCTGTTTTCTTGCAGTTTAGCGCCCATATAAATATAAATACAAAAATTGCTGTTTATTTATATATAACTTTGTATTGGAGGCAGCGTACAGCAAAAGCAGGCCCCGGGATTCCTCCCAGGACCTGCTCTGTTTTTATGACAGCAATTTATTCAAATCTGCCCTTCATCAGGGTCTTGCCCTGCCACAGGGCGGTGCGGCCCCGGGCAAAGAGGCCCTCGATGGCCAACCCCTCTCCCAGCACCAGGAGATCCGCATCGGCTCCCCGGACCACGCAGCCCTTCACCCCAGTTCTGCCCAGGAGGTGGGCAGGGGTTGTGGTAAGGAGTTTCAGCGCCTCCTCCAGGGCCATGCCCCGCTGCACCAAGGTTTGGATCGTCCTATGGAGGTACTTGGGGGAAGCGTAGGTCAGGCCGATACACTCCCCCTTGTCGTCAAACCGCGGCTGGCTGCCGTAGGCGTCGCTGGACAGGGTAACATGGTCAGGCGTGACTCCCTCCCGGCTGAGACAGGAGGCCAGTCTGTCGGCGTTGACCTCCAGTTCCTTGTCGTCACAGCCGGCGGTAAAGTCCATGTATCCGCCCCGGCGCACCAGCTCAATCCCCTGGTCGATAAGGGATTGGCTGCGGTGCATATGGGTAGGGAGAAGGTTCCTGGCGGGAACATCGGAATGATCCAGCACATAGAAAACAGGGTCCAGGCCTCCTTTGCCGGAACCCATATGCATGGTCACAAGGCCCGCTGTACCGCTGAGAAGCCCCGCCCGCCGGGCCCATGTGGCCAGCCGGATCAGCTCCTCCCCGGTGGGGTTGGAGCTGCGGTGGTCCGACACCGCCACCTTCACACCGATAATGGGAGGCACCATCATGATATCCTTCTCCACACTGCCGGTCATGGTCACAGGGGGATACCCGTAGGCGCTGGTGAGGGCATAGGCGGTGATGCCCTCCTCGGTAAGGGCCCGGGCCTTGGCCACCAGATTTTCGATGCTGCGGGTAATGCCGTCGGTACCCAGGAGCCCCACCACAGTAGTAATGCCGTTTTCCACAAATACGCTCAGCCGGCTCTCCGGCACCCGGGAGGTAAAACCCTGCTCTCCTCCGCCGCCGGTAATATGGACGTGGAGGTCAATATAACCGGGGGTCAGGATGCGGCCCTCCAGATCAAATACCTCCACATCGGGCAGGCCCTCATAGCCCTCGATGCGGTCATCTATGCGGCAGATCTTTTCCCCCGCAATCAGGATATCCTTTACCCCCAGAGGTGCCGGGGCATAGACCCGGGCGTTTTTCAGCAGCTTGATCATGGCTCGTTTCTCCTTTTCCTCTCTTCGCGTCCCCGCAGCTGGGGGAACTCCTGTACCAGGCCGTCCTCCGGCGCGCCGCTTCCCCGGCAGGCACGCCGCCGAACCGACTTGAAAAAGCCGGCAGCGGGATGCTTCCCGCCGCCGGCTGAACCATCATAGCAGCATCAGGGCCCTACATCTGCACGACTTCTTCCGCCGGCTTCTCGCACTTGCGAAGGTCCGTCACATGGAGGACAGGGCCGTCCTCCTCCCCGTAGGGGTCCCAGTGCTCCAGGGACACCCGGGCGGTGACCTCCACCCAGGTTTTTTCCGGGATCTTGGATACGTCCCACCCGATACAGGCCAGGGCCAGGAAGTTCATATCCTTCTCGCAGCAGACCATAACAAAGCGGCCTGGGGTGAAGTAGTCGCCGTACTGGGGCGGCTTGCACATCATGGCCCGGAAGATCACCGTTTTCCCCTCATACATGGCGGGATTGTCCATGATCTCCACATACCACAGGCCGTAGTCCTCGTCAGCGATCCGCAGCTCCGGCCCCGAGAGGTCAAAGGCGGACACGGTGCCGTCCATATAGTCCTCGCTGGTTCCGTCTTCCTTCTCCAGGTAGATATCCGCCCGGCGGTTGATAAGCCGCAGGTTCCGCCGCCGCAGGGCAGTGCACAGCTCGTCGCTGCAGCGGTTGATGATGATCATATCTGCGTTGCGGAGCTTCTCCAGCATCAGGGGTCCCATGTTCTTGGAGTAGATATCGAAAGTAGGACCATCCACCGTAAAAATGATCTGGTAGAGGACCCAGTTCTCCGGCATACCCTCCTCATAGAAGGGCTGGATGTCCCACATGCCGTTATACTCCACGATGATCTGGGTGGCCTTGCACTTTTTCTGCTGCTCCAGCAGGAACTTAGGGGTCAGGGTCTCCTGGTCCTCCACCGTCACCACAGTGACATTGTGCATCACCTTGGGGTCGTACTCCACCTCGCCCTCCTCACAGCAGATGAGAAGGGTCCTGTCCTCCAGGGCAAAGCCGTCAGAGAGGATGCCGTTGATAAAGGAGGTCTTGCCGCTGTCCAGAAACCCGGCGATCATATATACCGGGTAGACTGTTTCCGTCTTTGCCATATCACACCTCGAAGAGAGCCTTGAGGCCCTCCTCCTTCAGGCCGCTGCCGATGACGCAGAGCCGGCCGGTGTAGTCCGCAGGGCCGGTGCGGACCTGGTGATCCTCCGGCACATAGTCGAAGTGATACCACACGCCGTCGCCGCCGTTTACGATACCCTTGGCCCGCAGCACCGCGCCGTACTCTCCACCGTCCAGCGCGGTAAGGATCTTCTCCAGCTGCTCCGCCGTAAAGGTGTGGGTAGTCTCCACGCCCCAGCTGGAAAACACCTCGTCAGCGTGGTGGCCGTGGTGATGGTGGTCGTGGCCGCAGCCGCAGTGGTCATGGTCGTGGTCATGATGATGCTCATGCTCATGATCGTGGTCGTGGCCGCAGCAGTCGTGGTCGTGATGGTCATGGTCATGCTCGTGCTCGTGGTGGTCATGACCGCAGCCGCAATGGTCATGATCGTGATCATGGTGATGCTCATGGTCGTGGTCGTGGTGGCCGCCGCAGACAGGGCAGACCTCCTCCTCGGCCATCAGGTCGGCGGCCAGGGTGTTGCCCTCCTCCATGGCGGAGAGGAGCTGGCTTCCTGTGAGCTGGTCCCAGGGGGTGGTGACGATGGGAGCATCGGCGTTCTTCCCCCGGAGAATGGCCACTGCCTCCTCCACCTTGGCGGGGCTGGCCTTCTGGGTGCGGCTGAGGACGATCGCCCCGGCGTACTGCACCTGGTTCTCATAGAACTCGCCGAAGTTTTTCATATACAC
Organism: uncultured Eubacteriales bacterium; assembly: GCA_900549475.1. Lineage (GTDB taxonomy): Bacteria > Bacillota > Clostridia > Oscillospirales > Oscillospiraceae > Pelethomonas. The sequence continues at coordinate 96,013 of UROF01000007.1, read as the reverse complement.
CTTGCACTTGGTGGCGTCAGCCACAGTGACAGCACTGCCCAGCACCATATCCGGCTCCTGGGCAATAACGCCCTGGATGGCGCGGATCACATCGGACAGCTTGCCCACGCCGGAGGGCTCGATGAGGATACGGTCGGGGTGGAACTGCTCCAGCACTTTTTTCAGGGCCTCGCCGAAGTCGCCCACCAGGGAGCAGCAGATGCACCCGGAGTTCATCTCGCTGATCTCGATGCCAGCATCCTTGAGAAAGCCGCCGTCGATGCCGATCTCACCAAACTCATTTTCAATGAGGACAATCTTCTCTCCCTTCAGAGCTTCCTCCAGGAGCTTTTTGATAAGGGTAGTTTTCCCGGCGCCCAAAAAGCCGGAAATCACGTTTACTTTTGTCATGGTCATGCCTCTTTCTCTGATCTGTGGGAAACCCCTTTCCGGTTTCCCCTCTTTCTGTGGCTATCATACTCCATTTCCCGCAAAATGCAAGGCTTTTCCCATGGTTTGCAGGAAATACTGCCGGAAAACGGCCTCCGGCGGCCCGAAACCGGGCCGCCGGAGGAAGCCGCCGTCCAAGGAAGAGCGGCTGTCTTAGTTCTGGCTGTTGCCGTGGGCCTTGAGGACCACGTCGTGGTAGCCGCCCTCCACGATGGAGGTGGCGGACACCAGGGTCAGCTTTGCATTCTTCTGCAGGTCGGGGATATTGGTCACGCCGCAGTTGCACATGGTGGACTTCACCTTGTACAGGCTCTTGGCCACGTTCTCCTTCAGGGGGCCGGCGTAGGTGACATAGGAATCCACGCCCTCCTCGAAGGCCAGGCCGCTGCCGCCGCCCAGATCGTAGCGCTGCCAGTTCCGGGCCCGGTTGGAGCCCTCGCCCCAGTACTCCTTCATATACTGGCCGTTGACCAGCACACGGTTGGTGGGGCTCTCGTCAAAGCGGGCGAAGTACCGGCCCAGCATGATGAAATCAGCGCCCATGGCCAGCGCCAGGGTCATATGGTAGTCGTGGACGATGCCGCCATCGGAGCAGATGGGGACATAGATGCCGGTCTCGGCAAAGTACTCGTCCCGGGCGGCAGCCACCTCGATGAGAGCCGTGGCCTGGCCCCGGCCGATACCCTTGGTCTCACGGGTGATGCAGATAGAGCCGCCGCCGATACCTACCTTCACAAAGTCGGCGCCCGCCTCAGCCAGGAAACGGAAGCCGTCCCGGTCCACCACGTTGCCCGCGCCTACCTTGACGCTGTCGCCGTAGCGCTCCCGGATGAACTTGAGGGTCTGCTCCTGCCAGCAGGAATAGCCCTCGGAGGAGTCGATGCAGAGAACATCGGCGCCCGCCTCAATGAGAGCGGGAACCCGCTTTTCATAGTCCTTGGTGTTGATGCCGGCGCCCACGATATAGCGCTTGTGGCTGTCCAGCAGCTCCGCAGGGTTCTCCTTGTGCTGCTCGTAGTCCTTGCGGAACACGAAGTACAGCAGCCGCCCGTCGGCACTGACGATGGGCAGGGAGTTGAGCTTGTGATCCCAGATGATATCGTTGGCCTCCTTGAGGGTGGTGCCCTCAGGGGCGGTGATGAGCCGCTCAAAGGGGGTCATGAAGGTGCTGACCTTGGTAGCAGGGTCCATACGGCTGATGCGGTAGTCCCGGCTGGTGACGATGCCCAGGAGCTTGCCCTGGCTGGTACCGTCGGAGGTAATGGCTACAGTGGAGTGGCCGGTACGCTTCTTCAGGTCCACCACGTCCTGCATGGTAGCGTCAGGGGAGAGGTTGGAGTCGCTGGGGACAAAGCCCGCCTTGTAGCTCTTCACCCGGGCCACCATGGCCGCCTCATCCTCCACGGACTGGGAGCCGTAGATGAAGGAGATGCCGCCCTCCTTGGCCAGAGCCACCGCCAGGGTGTCGTTGGACACGGACTGCATGATAGCGGACACCAGAGGAATGTTCAAAGAGAGGGGGGATTCCTCCTGGCCCTTGCGGTATTTCACCAGGGGAGTACGCAGGGAGACATTAGCGGGGATGCAGTCGGGAGAGGTATAGCCGGGCACCAGCAGGTACTCGCTGAAGGTATGGGACGGTTCGCTGTAATAGTAAGCCATGGCAGTGCTACGCTCCTTCATCTCAGTTGTGTGATTAGTCCACATGGTATCACGCCCAGCGGGGTTTGTAAAGGCGGAATCTGGACAAATTCTTACAAAAAAGCCCCCTCTTCCCATCGTTAAAGTGACAGAAGAGGGGGCTGGTATCTCATTCCAGCAGAGGCAGGTCCAATTCATAGTCGGAATCCAGCGCGTTCTGCTTGTCCGCCTCCCGGCTGTACTTGTTGATCGCGGCGGCGCTGCGGCCCACCGGCTGGATGGTGCCCGCACCGGCCACGCAGCCGCCGGGACAGGCCATGCCCTCCAGGAGGTAGCCGTTATACTTGCCGGCCTTGGCCAGCAGCAGCATCTTTTTGCAGTTATCCAGGCCCTCGGCGGAGGCCACCTTCACCTCCCGGTCCGGGTCCATACGGTGGATGGCGTCCACCACCGCACCGGCCACACCGCCGGTGACTGCGAAGCCCCGGCCCGCGCCGGTGCCCTGATTGAGAGGCACTTCCTCCTCCTTGGGGATGTCCTCAAAGCGGACGTTCTTCGCCTCGAACATACCCTGGAGCTCCTCAAAGGTGAGGACGAAGTCCACATCGCTGCGGATGGAGCGGCGGCTGGCCTCCAGCTTCTTGGCGGCGCAGGGGCCGATGAAGGCGATGCGGCAGGAGGGGTCCTTCTGCTTCTGGAGACGGGCGGTGAGGACCATGGGGGTCAGAGCCATGGAAATATAGTCGGTGAACTGGGGGAAGAGCTTCTTGGCCATGACGGACCAGGCGGGGCAGCAGGAGGTGGCCATGAAGGGCTGGTTCTCCGGCACCTCCCGCATGAAGTCCTTGGCCTCCTCGATGGTGCAGAGATCCGCACCCACCGCCACCTCTGCCACGCCGGCAAAGCCCAGGCGCTTCATGGCGGCGGTGAGCCGCTCAGGGGTGGCCTCGGGGCCAAACTGTCCCAGGAAAGCGGGGGCCACGATGGCAATGACCTTGTCCCCCCGCTTGATGGCGTGGATCAGCTGGAAGATCTGACCCTTGTCCACAATGGCGCCGAAGGGGCAGCTCACCAGGCACATGCCGCAGGAGACACACTTGTCGTAGTCGATCTTGGCCCGGCCGTGGTCATCGGAGCCGATGGCGTCCATACCGCAGGCCTTCACGCAGGGCCGCTCCAGCTTGATGATGGCGTTATAGGGGCAGGCCTCGGCGCACTTGCCGCACTTGATGCACTGCTCCTGGCGGATATAGCACTTGCCGTTGACGTAGCGGATGGCATCCTTGGGGCAGACCTGGCGGCAGGACTGGGCCAGGCACCCCTGGCAGTACTCCGTGATGCGGTACTGCTTGGTGGGGCAGGCGTGGCAGGCATAGTTGATGATATTGATGAGGGGAGGATCGTAGTACTTCTCCGCCACGGCGCTCTCGGTGACGCCGTCAGAGAGGACGGTGTGCTGATCTACCGGGCGAAGAGGCAGGCCCATAGCCAGGCGCACCCGCTCCCCGGCGATGGCCCGCTCCAGGAAGATGGATTCCCGGTATTTTGCCTCCTCACCGGGCACGATGACATAGGGCAATTTCTCCATCCGGTCATAGGCGCCGTCGTAGGCCAGCCGGGCCACCTCAGTGAACACTTTCTTTCGGATATCGGTAACAGATGACGGGATTCCGCGCATGGGCATTTCCCTCTCCTTCTTATTGATTTTCAAACTTCTCCAGAATAATTATAAAAAATACCTCCGCTCCTGTCAATCCCCGGCAGCCCGGCGCCGGAAGGGAGGACCTCTTGCCCTCCCGTTTACATTTGTCACAGATTTGTTACAGGATTTGTTACGATTTTTTCCTGTCCCTATGGTATACTGTTCCCACAAGTTCCTGCGGACATGCGTCCGCGCCCGGTTTCCCAAGGAGGATGATGCCCCTATGACGAGACGAATTTCCCTGCGCCGCCTCGTGGCGGCCCTGCTGGCTCTGGTTCTGATCCTGAGCCTGACCCCCGCCGCCCTGGCCTCCGCCTCCTGCCCCCAGTGCGGCGGCGAGACCCTATGCACCGACAACGGCGACGGACGCACCCACACCGTATCCTGTCCGGAGGACGGCTACAGCGACCTGGCTGCTCCTCACGATTTTACGGATAACGGCCGCTGCAGCGCCTGCGGTGCTATCGACTACAGCAAAGTACACATCACGCTGCCGTCGGATACCGCCTTTACCGCAGCCATGGGCGACAGCGACGCGGCGATCTCGCTGGACGGCGTGACCCTTACCCTGGGGAAAAACAATGAAGATGTCACAGGGGAATACACCCTGTCTTACAGCTGGTACTACAACGGCACCAGCATCAGTACCGGCCAGCGCTGCCCGCTGCCCCCCTCTGTTACCAGCAAGGAGGGGGACTACTCCTTTGTCTGCTTTGTCACGGCAGTGCCCGGAAATGCCGTGGCGGGCAAAACCATCAGCGCCTCCTGCACCGTAAAGGTCCACGTGCAGGATCTTCTCTCCGCTGAGGCAGTCATCGGCAGCCGGGATCTGTATCTGAGCCTGGGCGCCGAAACCGGCCGCACCCCCGTATCCGTGGCCGATCAGATCATCCAGGCGGTGAAAGACGCCGGTGGGGAAGCCTCCTATGTGGTGTTTGACAAAAAGCCCAGCTCTGCCGCCGGGGATCTGAAAGTCACCCCCGGAGAGCGCTACTCGCTGGCAGACGGGGAGGGAACCCCGCTGACCCAGGTCCGCTTTGAGCCCGACAGCGCAGGGGCCTATGCCATCGGCTTTACCGCTTACGACCAGGAGGGCACTGCCTATCCCGGGCTTCTCACCATTGCTGTGGAACAGGATCTGGGCAGTGTCGATGTCCTGTACACCACCGTGAAAGGGGACTCTGTTACCCTCTCAGCCCAGGACTTTGCCGCCTTCTGGCAGACGGCCTATCCCCGCGGAAAACTGACCCTGGTCCGCTTTACCAGCCTCCCCGCCGCCTCTTCCGGCACGCTGCGCCAGGGCTACCTCTCCGCCGCCAGGCCCGGTACCCCTGTGTCGGAGGATGAGAGCTGCTATGTCTCCGCCGGTGAGAGCGACCACGCCCTGCTGGACGAGGTGGCCTTTGTCCCTGACAGCCGGTTCACCGGCTCCGTATCCATCCCCTTCGAGGCCTACGGCAGCGACGGAAATGGGAACCAGGTCTACCGCTCCGGCCGTCTTTTCCTTTTCGTCAATCCCAAAGAGGTGCAGGCGGTAAGCTGCCCTGTTGCAGAGGACAGCGCCACCAAGCTCTCCGCCGGAGACTTCCAGACGGTCTACCACGACGTCACCGGCAACCGGGGCAGCGGTTTTTACATCCGTTTCCTGGAAGTGCCTGCCGCCGGAGATCTGTATGCCAATAACGGCGCCACCCGCCTTACTGCCGCCTCCATCGGCGAAAAGGCCTTCTCCTACCAATCCATCAGCAGCCTGTCCTACACCGCCGGAACAGCAGACTCCTCTGTCCGCTACGCGGCCTATAACACCGCCGGGGAGCTGCTCTATGTGGGCTCCATCGTCTTTTCTGTCCAGGAGGACGGGAAAGTCCCCTTTACCGACGTGAAGCCCGGCAGCTGGTTCTACTCCTATGTGGCAGACCTGGCGGAAGCGGGCATCATCACCGGCACCTCCGCCACCACCTACTCTCCCAACAGCAACGTCACCTGGGGTGAGGCCCTGAAGCTGGTACTGCTGGCCACAGGTGTTGACGAGCAGCCCTCCGACGGCAGCCACTGGGCCAGCGGCTACCTCAAATATGCCATATCCCACGGGCTTCTGGAAAAAACTGTCCCCCTCCGTCAGGAGATCACCCGGGGCGAACTGGCAGAGCTGGCCGCCGCAGCCATGAAGCTCAAGCTTCCCATCCGGATCAAAGAGTCGCCCTTCCAGGATGTCCCGACCACCTCTTCCTCTGCCGCGGCCATCGTCGCTCTCTACGAGGCCGGTATCGTGGAGGGAACTACCCTCTCCAATGGTCAGGCCCTCTACCATCCCGACGCGCCCCTCCGCCGCAGTGAGATCGCCGCTATCATCTGGCGGATCCAGCAGGCGGCAGAGAAAGACTGAGACTTCCCTCACCAAGCAGCAAAATGCCCGTCCTTTACCGGACGGGCATTTTATTTAACGCTTTCCCTGTTGCACCCTGGGGGACAGCTGTGATACACTGATGCCAGCATAGTAAAAAGGAGGCGCAGCACCTTGCATATCCCTGGCTGTCCCACCGCTGAACTGGATATACTTCCCTTTGCCGATGCCCTGGCAGCGGCAGAAGGTCCCTCACCGGACTATGACGCCCAGCGCTGGCTGTATGTCCCCAACGTCTATACCGAATACCGATACATCCTGGCCACCCGGGGAGAACATCCCCTGATCTGCGTGGGCGTCAATCCCTCCACCGCCGCCCCCGGCGACCTGGACCCCACCCTCAAAAGTGTGGAGCGTGTGGCCCTCCACAACGGCTTTGACAGCTTTATCATGTTCAACGTCTATGCCCAGCGGGCCACCCGGCCCCAGGATATGGAGAAGGAGCGCAACGAGGCCCTCCACCGGGAGAACATGGCCGCCTTCGCCTACGCCCTGTCCCTGTCGCCTGCCCCGGCGGTATGGGCCGCTTGGGGCACTGTGATCGAGCAGCGCTGCTATCTTCCTCAGTGCGTCCTGGATATGGTGGACATCGGGGAGCAGTACGGCGCCCGGTGGTTTACCGCCGGAGCCCGCAGCAAAAAAGGACATCCCCACCACCCCCTTTACCTCCGCAAGGACAGCGTTCTGGAACCCTTCGACGCCCGGGCCTACTGCGCCGGGCTGTCAGTTTCCGATAAGGAGCGAATGATCTATGGATAAAATCTATGTGACCGGACACCGCAACCCGGACACCGACTCTATTGTCTCCGCCATGGCCTATGCCGCCCTGCGCAACGCCGTAGGCGACCGGCAGTATGTAGCTGCCCGGCTGGGCCAGCTCAGCGATGAGACCCGGGCCATCCTGGCCCGTTTCGGCTTCGAGGCGCCCCTCCATCTGAAGAATGTCCGCACCCAGGTGCTGGACCTGGACTACGACCAGCCCCCGATTCTCCACGAGGCTGTCACCGTCAACCGGGCCTGGTCCGCCATGGAGGAGGATCAGCATATCTCCGCCATCCCCATCACCGACGACGAGGGACATCTGAAAGGCATGCTCACCGCCGGGGACATTGCCGGATACGACATGCACACCATCACCGATCCCTCCCTGCGGAAGGTGCCCATCTTCAATATCCTCAGCGCTTTGGAGGGGCAGCTTCTCACTGAGACTGACGAGGTGGTGAACACCATCACCGGTGAAGTGATATTGGCTCTGCCCCAGGGCACGGACCTCCCCCCCTTCCGGAAGAAGGAGACCGTGCTGCTCTGCGGCCACCAGCCGGATATGCTCCGCAAGGCTGTGGAATTCGGCGTCAAATGTGTGATCCTCTGCCAGGCGGAGCTGCCCGACGACATCCGGGAAATGGCCAAGGACACCTGCATCATCTCCACCCCCTACGACAGCTACCGCACAGTCCGGCGGATCTTCCAGGCCATTCCCGTCAGCCGCATCGCACAAAAGAAGGACCTCCAGTTTTTCCGGCTGGAGGACTACATCGACGACGTGCGGGAGGTGGTCCTGCAGAGCCGCTACCGCAGTTATCCCATCCTGGATGCCGACGACCGGGTGGTAGGCACCCTCTCCCGGTACCACCTGATCCGTCCCCGTCACAAGCAGGTGGTACTGGTGGACCACAACGAGGCCGCCCAGTCGGTACCGGGCCTGGATCAGGCGGACATTCTGGCCATCATCGACCACCACCGTCTGGCGGACATCCAGACCCGCAACCCCATCTACTTCCGCAACGAGCCTGTGGGCAGCACCACCACCATTGTGGCAGGCATGTACCAGGAGCGGGGACTCATGCCCTCCGCCAAGCTGGCGGGACTGATGGCCGCCGCCATCGTCTCCGACACCGTCATGTTCAAATCCCCCACCTGCACCCCCAGGGACCGGCGGATGGCAGAGCGGATGGCCCATATTGCCGGTATCTCCCTGGACGAGCTGGGCCAGCAGATCTTCTCCGCCTCCGCTCCGGAGGATAAGCCGGTGGAGGAGCTGCTGTTCGGGGATTTCAAGGAGTTCCACATTGCCGGACATGACTTCGGCATCAGTCAGATCACCTGCGTGGACTCCGACCGCCAGCTCAAGCGCAAGGACCAGTTCCTGGAGCTGATGGCCAAGACCAAGGCGGAGCACGGCTACAGCATGATGGTCCTCATGCTTACCGACGTACTGCTGGAGGGCAGCAAGATCCTGTGCCTGGGAGGGGAGGACACCTTCCGGCAGGCCTTCAACGTGGAGGTCAAGGACCATGAGGCCTTCCTGCCCCGGGTCATGTCCCGGAAAAAGCAGATGGTCCCCATGCTCTCCGCTCTGTGGGGCTGAAACAGAGAAAAACAAAAGAGACGGACGGGTCTTTCCCGTCCGTCTCTTTCTTTGCTTTTTGCATCATCTTCCCGCCGCAGACGGCAGAAAAGATATGGCAAGCGGGGACATCTCCGGCAGAAACCGCCGGACACGGCATTTTTGCTTTCCCCGGATCATCCGGGGTATATCCAAAGCCGGGTCAGTCCCCGGCGAATGTATCCTAAAAAACAGAAAAACCACGCTGTATAGCGTGGAGATCTTCTTTCGCCGGGGCGTTTTACCGCTCGCTGATGATGCTGTCGCAATCGCCGTAGATCATGTCATCCACGTCAATACCGGTGAACCGATATGCCATATTCGCTATCACTTCCTTTCTTCTTTTGTACAACTGTAGTATACCACATTTCACACAAAAATCAAGATATCATTTTGTTAACATTGCATGAACATTTTGTAAAAAGGAGGCGGATGCCGGCATCACCGGCGGTCCGCCTCCTTGGCATCTTTCTCCAGCACAGAGCGATACAGCGCCTCCGCCGAGCGGCCGAAGGCTTCCGCGGAAAACCGCGCCGCCGTATCCTCCGCCGCCTGGGCCATCCGCTGCCGCAGTTCCTTGTCTTTACAAAACGTATCCAACCGGCGGCAGAACTCCTCTTGATCCTCATACTGCCAGCCGTTGATCCCGTCCTCAATAACCCCTTCCAGGCAGGGGTCCCGGCGGCAGAGCACCGGCAGGCCGGAGGCCAGGGCCTCGAAATAGGTCAGCCCCTGGGTCTCGCTGGTGGAAGCGGTAATAAAAATATCGCCCAGCCGGTAGTAGTCCGGCACCTCTCCGTGGGGCACCATACCGGCAAAAATCACCGGCAGCTTCTTTTCCTTGGCGCAGGCGAGAACTTCCTCCCGGTCAGGGCCATCCCCCACCAGCAGCACCACCGCGTCCTTTCGCCCCGCCCGGGCCAGGTGGCCCATCAGCTCCTCCAGGCCCTTCTCCTTGGCCATGCGGCCCAGATACAGCAGCACCAGCTTGCCTCTGGGGATACCCAGCTTCCGCCGCAGCTCCTCCTGCCGCTTGGGGTCCGGCTGCCGCTGGTAAGCACTCAAATCGATGCCCGTGGGGATCACTTCGATCCGCCGGGATACGCCGTAGGAGCGCAGCAGCCGCTCCACCTTTCCGCTGGGCACTACCACGCAGGCTACCCGCCGGCACACCCGTCGGGACAAGGTGGTGGCCACCAGTTTGCCCGTCCGCTTGCCGATGGGCAGATAGTGGGTGTAGTCCTCATATACGGTGTGGTAGGTGTGGACCACCGGCACATCCATCCGGTGGGCGATGGCCATAGCTACCCGCAGCGTACTGAACTCACACTGGGAGTGGACGATGTCCGGCCCCCACTCCTCCAGCTGCCGCAGCAGCGCCCCGGAACGGCCCAGCCGCAGCCGGGCGCCGGGGTAGATCTTCTCCGCGCTCACGGAGCCGATGTAGTAAATCTGCCCCTTTCGAAAAGACCGCAGTCCCGGTGCCAAGGTCACTACCCGCACCTCATGGCCCAGTTTCTCCAACTCCCGCTGCAATAACAGTACCGATACCACCACACCGTTGACCACGGGGGCGTACCAGTCTGTCGTAATCAATATCTTCATATATCCCTCACAAAACGACGGTCTGACACAATATGTGCCCTTATTATACCGGAATTCCCGCCGACAGGCAAGGGAACTTTCTCTATCCCGTCAAAAGAGGCGCGGGAAAAGACTGCTCTCTCCCGCGCCTCTTATTTTTCCGCTGTCCGACCCGGTTTACAGGGTCCGCAGAGCCGCCTCCAGGGCGGTCTTTTGGGTGGTGCCCTCGTCCTTCATCTTGATGATCCGGGCGGGGCAGCCTGCCACTACCGCATTCTCCGGCACGTCCTCGATGACCACCGCACCGGCGGCCACCACCGCGCCCTTACCCACGTGGACGCCCTCAATGACCACGGCGTTGGCTCCCACCAGCACGCCGTCCTCCACGATGACGGGGGTGGCGCTGGCGGGCTCGATAACACCAGCCAGGACGGCCCCGGCGCCGATATGGCAGTTCTTACCCACAGTGGCACGGCCGCCCAGAATGGCGCCCATGTCGATCATGGTGCCCGCGCCGATGACGGCACCGATGTTGATCACCGCACCCATCATGATAACGGCGTTGTCCCCGATCTCCACCTGCTCCCGGATGATGGCGCCGGGCTCGATGCGGGCGTTGATCCCCTTCATATCCAGCAGGGGAATGGCGCTGTTGCGCCGGTCGCTCTCCACCACCAGGTCGGCGATGCTGCCGGCGTTGGCGGTCAGGATGGGCCCCAGCTGCCGCCAGTCCCCGAATACCACCTTGCTGCGGCCCTCGCCGAACACGGTGGCCTCACCGTAGTCGATGGGGGCGGTCTCATTGACGTATACCTTCACCGGTGTCTTTTTCTCCGCGGCGGCGATGTAGGCGATGATCTCCTGTGCGTTCATTACTTTCCTCCAAATAAGATATCCTGTAGATCGTAGCGGCCCTTGGGCATCCGATACAGCTTCCGGGCCATGTGCAGGGCCCCGTTGACAAAAATCTGCCGGGAAGAGGCCCGGTGGGTGATCTCAAAGACCTCATCCACACCAAAGAAGCTGACGGTATGGGTGCCGGCCTCAGTACCGCCCCGGAGGGCGTGGACACCGATCTCCTTGGGAGAACGCTTGCCGCAGTTGCCCTGACGGCCATACACCGGCGTATACTCGTGGCCGGGGTCAATGGCGTCCAGCAGCAGCTTTGCCGTGCCGCTGGGGGCGTCCACCTTCTGGTTGTGGTGGGTCTCCACGATCTCGATGTCAAAGTCCGGCTTCAGCACGTCGCTGATCTGCTCCAGCACCCGGCGGAACACCGCTACTCCCACGGAGTAGTTGGCGCTGTGCATCACCGGGGCGTACTGGCCCAGCTGGGTGAACACCGCCATATCGGAGGCCGTGCAGCCGGTGGTGCCGGAGAGAAGGGCAGTGCCGGTACGGCGGACGTAGGCCGCCACCGCCGGCAGAGCGGCGGGGTTGGAGAAGTCGATGACCACGTCGGCCACCTTTCCCATCTTCTCCAGATCAGAGATGTTGTCGATATCTACCACGGCGGCAATCTCATCGCCGGCGGCCAGGGCCGTCTGCTCAATGAGGCGGCCCATACGGCCGTGGCCTACCAGCAGGATCCTCATGCGATCACCCCCGCATCCCGCAGCAGCTGCCGCAGCTGGGCCTGGTGGGCTTCCGTCATCTCATAGAGAGGCAGACGGAAGGATCCTACCTCCTTGCCCATCATATTCAGGGCGGTCTTGACGGGAATGGGATTGACCTCCATGAAGAGGCCGTTGGCCAGAGCCAGATACTTCACCGCTGTGGCCATAGCCTGCTCCCGGCGGCCCTCCAGGTAGTCCATGACCATGTCGTGGACCTCCCGGGGCATGACATTGGCCCACACGGAGATGACGCCGCTGCCGCCGATGGAGAGGAGGGGGATGGTGATGTCGTCGTTGCCGCACCAGAGGGCAAAATCGGGGCCGATGCAGTGGGCGATCTTCATGGCGTAGGACATATCACCGCTGGCTTCCTTGATGCCGCAGATATTGGGGTGCTGGGAAAGGCGCTCCACATTCTCCACGGAGATGGAGCAGCCGGTACGGCCAGGGACGTTATAGAGGATGCAGGGGATATTCACCGCGTCGGCCACGGTGACAAAGTGGCGGTACATACCCTCGGCATTGGCCTTGTTGTAGTAGGGAGTGATGAGAAGCAGACCGTCGGCCCCCAGCTTCTCCGCCCGGAGGCTCTTCTCCAGCATGGTCTCGGTGCTGTTGGAGCCGGTACCGGCAATCACCGGGACCCGGCCCGCCGCCGCCTCGATGACGCAGCGCAGGGTGGCGTCGTCCTCCTCGTGGGTCATGGTGGAGCTCTCACCGGTAGTACCCAGGGTCAGGATGGCGTCGGTCTTGTTCTCGATATGCCACTCCACCAGTTCCCGGAGCTTGTCAAAATTCACGCTGCCGTCGGCGTTGAAGGGAGTGACCAGGGCTACGATGGAGCCCTTCAGATTGCGGATATCCATGTTCGTTCCTCCTGAAAAAATGTTTTGGACGATATGCGGCATCTGCCGGAATTTTGTAACAAAAAAAGCCGGCAGGCGCTCCCTACCGACTTTGCACAGCACTGGCATCGTAAGCAGATAGCGCAACCACGGGAAACTTCTCCCGTGGACAGTGACGGAGATATTCTCCCCGACCCCATCCCGCAGCCGCGCCCGGCGGCGGAATTCGGCGGATCTGCCTCCCCGGAGTTCTCAGCCTGCCGGCTCCCTCCGGTTCTTCGCGTCCGCAACCTCTATCGTGATGCCTACACCATAACACAGTTTTTTCCCCTTGGCAAGGGGAAATTTTGCTTTTTTACCCGGGCATGGCCGTCCCGATGGCGGAAAATCAGTCTTTTTCCTCCTCCCGCTGAAACTCCAGGATGTCCCCCGGCTGGCAGTCCAGCACGTCGCAGATGGCCTCCAGAGTGGAAAAGCGGATGGCGCTGATCTTGCCCGTCTTGATCTTGGAGAGGTTCACATTGGAGATGCCCACCTGCTCCGCCAGATGGTTGAGGGAGATCTTCCGGTCCGCCATGACCCGGTCCAGGCGCAGAATGATCGGCATGGTGCTCCCTCCTTACAGTGTCTCGTCGGCCTGAGTCTGGAGGATCACGCCGTACTGGAACACCAGGGCCAGACAGTAGACCACCGCCGCCGCAGGCAGGAAGAACCCAGGCGTCGCGCCAAAGTTGATGTTCGTAGAACCGGTGAACTGTACCTGCCAATAGACCAGCAGCCGTATACAGGGCTCAAAGAGAACCAATGCCAGAGCAAGGGCCTTCATCCGCCGGACAATCTTCATCAGGAAGGGCGTCTCCTCCGTCCACAGGGAGCGCAGGATCATCAAGGCCACCACCTCCATCCCGATTCGGTACGCCAGTACTACCGCCGCCATCGGGATATCCATTGGCCCCAGCTGCATGGAGGAGGGGTCATTTTCCAAGGCGTTCTTTACATAAAAGATAAAGTTAACACTCTCCCACAGAACCTTGGCCAACAGCAGCAGCACCAGAAGGACAAACAGCCCATGGGCCCACTTGCGCAGCCGCAGCAGCTCCTTGTTGCTCTCGTTCATCCAGGTCTCCTCCTCTCTGTCATCTACCTGCAGTATAGCAGAGAGCCTCTTCATTTGTCAATAATTATTTAATGATAAACATTAAATAATTTATGATAACCGACTATTACTCTGTTCTTTCTGCATCGTCCGTCAGAACCTGCCCAGCCCAGGCTGCCTCCTCTGCCGCCTAAGGGCAGCATTTGTGTTGTGTCTCCAGAAAGAAAAGGGGAGAGGCCTTTGCCCCTCCCCAAGTCATTATCCCGCTTTCTCCAGCCGGAAGGTGAAGTGACAGCTGCCGGGCTGCCCCTCCTCCTGCGTAAAAATCAGCCCGAAGAAGCCCCCCTGATAATTTTCCCCTGACAGGGTCAGCGTGGCGGTAAAATCTCCGCTCTCCACCGTCACCGGTTCTCCGTCAGGCAGCTCGCCCATATTCTGCAGCGCCTGCAGGATGGGGCTCTCCATCAGCTCCAGCGGCCCGACGGCGCTGCCCTGGAAGGAGGCTGTGGCCAGGATCGCCCGGTCAATGGGCAGCACCGCGCCTCCCGCCGCCCAGTCTGCCTCCCACTCCATGCATACCGCCGTGACAATGCCGCTGCCATCGGTCTCCAGGGTATAGAGAGGCACGTCCTCCATCCGGTCGCCATAGCGCAGCATCCGGCCCTGGCTGTCCTCAAAGATGATGTCCTGCCGGTCATAGAGAAGATACCCCTCATCGTCGATCCACATGCTGCCGTCACTGAGACTCAGGTCACTCCAATAGCCGTTGCCGGAGAGGGCGGAGACGTTTTCATAAAATTCCTTCCGGGTCAGCTCTCCCCGGTTGGGCGGCAGAACAGCCTGGAAACTCACCAGGACGGCTGCTGCCACCAGCACAAGAGATACCAGGACCGCTCCCACGGCCCGCCAGCGCCAGCGGTCTCCCACCTGGCTGTAGTACCGGTTCTCCTGGTCATAGGAGAGAGGTTCCTCCTCCCGGCAGGCTTTGTAGCACTTCCACGCCCGCCACAGGCTGTAGATGGGGATATGAAAGCCGTAGCCGGTGACCAGCACACCCCAGCAGCGGAGAAACCCCGCTCCCCAGGTGAGCTTACGGCCGTAGTCGTCCTCCACCCGCAGGCCCAGCAGCCACTTGCCCGGGGTGGTTCCCCAGAGGGTCAAAAAAGTGGGTTCCGCCAGAAACACCACCAGCCAGGTCAGTATGGTATACCCGATGCTGAACAGGGTGGAATCATTGCTGATCACACTGACATGAAACACCAGGGACAGCACCGTCACCACCAGCAACTCGGCTATGGCCATGTCCAGGCTTCGTGCCCAGAACCGCTGCCAGGGGCTGTAGGCCCACACGGCCCCCGCCGGCAGTGGCGGCAATTCCGGCAGCCAGCGTCCGGGAGCCGGGGAGGCAGCCGGTGCTGCCTGAGAAGTATCACCACCCCCGGCAGAGCCACTATCCGGCAGGGCAGGGGCCTCCCGATACCGTCCCACATCCAGGGCCGGATAGGTAACATTGTCCCGGAGGAGACTGCGGCACAGCTCCGTGGCCCGGCGCCGGCGCTCCGCTCCGTCCTCCAGCAGCTTTTCCTGCCGCTCCAGGGCCTCCCGGAGAGGCACCTCCCCCCGCTGCACTGCCTTGATAGTATCCAGGGGCATGTCCAGCTGCCGGAGGAGACAGATCTTCTCCAGTGTGTCCAGGTCCTCCTGGGTATAGTCCCGGTAGTTGTTGCCGCCCCGGGCGGGGGTGAGAAGCCCCTCCCGCTCATAGTAGCGCACTGTGGCCCGGGGGATGCCCAGCTGCTCCTCGATCTCACGGATGGTCATGGGCCACCCTCCTTTTTCCCTTTCTTACTGCCGATTATAAGGGGTAAAGTAGGTTTACAGTCAAGACATTTTCGGTAATTGGCAGAAAAAGGCCGTCCGGCTTCATGCCGGACGGCCTTTCTGTCGCCTGGAAAATGGGCAGGTGTTCTTACCGCCACTGGACGGTAACGGTAGTGCCCACGCCCTCGGTGCTCTCCATTGTCACGGAGGCATTGTGGTAGGCGGCGGCGTGTTTGACGATGGACAGGCCAAGGCCCGTACCGCCCACCTCCTTGGAGTGGCTCTTATCCACCCGGTAGAACCGCTCGAACACCCGCTCCTGATGGGCGGCGGGAATACCGATGCCGGTATCCCGGACAGTGAGGCGAGGCTTGCCATCCGCCATGTCCACCGTGACGGCCACACTGCCACCGGGGCGGTTGTACTTGATGGCGTTGTCCACCAGGTTGGCCACCATCTCGTCCAGCACCTGGCGCACACCCTCTACCATGGTCTCCCCACCGGTGAGGGAAATGGTGACACCGGCTTTTTCTGCCGCAGGCGTCAGCCGCAGGACCACATCCCGGGCTATGCCGGTCAGGTCCACCTGGCCCCGCTCCATAGGCACCACATCCTCATCCAGCTGGCTGAGATGAATGATATCCTCCACCAGGGTAATGAGGCGCTGGGCCTCCCGGTAGATGTCCCCGGCAAACTCCGGCACTGTCTCCGGCGGCACCGTGCCGGTCTTCATCAGCTCCGCGAAGCCGGAGATAGCGGTCAGGGGCGTTTTCAGCTCGTGGGACACGTTGGCGGTGAACTCCCGGCGGAGGGCCTCCCGGCTCTCCCGCTCGGTAACGTCCAGAATGGCGATCACCGCGCCTACTACCTGGCCGTCCCGCTTGACGCAGTTGGCCAGGAGCTGGTAACACTTATCCTCCCGCTCCAGCAGGGCCTCGCTGTGCTGGCCCGCCAGAGCCTCGTCCACCACCCGGCGGAAGCCCTCCGCCCGGCTGAGGTGCAGCACGCTTTCTCCCACTTTGGCCTCCGGTGCATCCAGCAGCCGCAGGGCGCTGGAGTTGCAGGAGAGGAGGTTGGTGCGGCTGTCCATGAGGAGGAAGCCCTCGCTCATGTTCTCCGTAATGGCGGTAAACTCAGAGCGCTGCTGCTCCAGCTTCTCCATCTGGCTCTGGATGGTATCGCTCTGGGTATGGATCCGCCGCAGAAGGGGCGTCAATTCCTCATAGGTGTCACAGTCCTCCGGATGGGCAAGATCCAGCGTCAGGATGGGCTGGATAATAGCCCGGGACAGCCGGTAGGCCAGGAAGGCCCCCAGGGCAATGGTCAGGGCCAGCACCACCAGCAGGGAGGGGATCAGCTCCAGCACCAGGGATACTACAGAGCTCTGGTCGCTGGCCACCCGCAGCACGCTGCCGTCGGAGAGGGGCAGGGCCACATACAATGTCTTGGTGGCCAAAGTGTCGGAGTAGCGGGTGGCTTCCCCCACCTTGCCGGAGAGAGCCTCCTGGACCTCCTCCCGCTGCAGATGGTTCTCCATGGACCCGGCGTTGGCCTGGGAATCATAGAGGACGCTGCCGTCGCCGGAGATCCAGGTGATACGGTTTTCCAGATCGAGGCCGTCAAGATAGGCTTCTCCCTCCAGCTCCACGCCCCGGGCAGCCAGTACCGCCTCCATCTCCAGTTCATCAAAGACCCGGACCGTATAGTGCCGCAGCAGCACCGTACAGAACAGGATCGTGCTCAGCAGAATAATCACACCGCCCACTGCCAAAATGGTGCGGAAAATCTTTTTCTTCATGGGGTCCCTCCGATCTTATAGCCGATGCCCCGGATGGTCTGGATGCAGCTGCCTGCCTCTCCCAGCTTCTGGCGCAGGGTACGGATATGGACGTCCACAGTGCGGCTGGCGCCGTCGAAATCATAGCCCCAGATGGCGTTGAGGAGCTGATCCCGGGTAAACACCGTATCCCGGTGCTCCAGCAGCAGGCACAGCACCTGGAACTCCTTCAGGGTCAGGGAAACATTCTCCCCATTCACCTGGACCAGGTGGCGGCTGGGGTCCACCATGAGGCTGCCCAGGGTATAGGCCGGGGGCGCGGAGGCATCGTCTCCCGCCCGGCGCAGGGCAGAGCGGACACGGGCCATCAGCTCCATCATGCCGAAGGGCTTGGACACATAGTCGTCAGCCCCGGCGTCCAGTCCCACCACCTTGTCATACTCGCTGCCCTTGGCGGTGAGCAATATCACCTGGATACGGCGGGTACGGCCATCGGCGCGGAGCTTTTTCAGGATGGAGATGCCGTCCTCCTCCGGCAGCATGATATCCAGCAGCACCACCTGGGGGATCTGACGGTTCATGGCGGCCCAGAATTCACTGGGATGGGCAAAGCCCTCCGCCTCCAGCCCGGCGCTGGTGAGGGAGTAGAGCACCAGCTTGCGGATGCTGTTGTCGTCTTCCACAAAATAGATCATATTGGTCTGCCGGGGCAGGCCGTTGGCCCCGCCCCGGATTCCTCCTCCTGTAAAATCAATCCCCGGACTCGTGGACGCCGGTGATGGAGAAGGCTACCCATTCCCCAACATTTACGGCGTGGTCGCCGATGCGCTCCAGATACTTGGCAACCATCAGCAGATCCAGGGCCAGCTCCGCGCTGTCGCTGTCGTCGCGGATCAGTGCGGTGAGTTCCGCCTTCACATCATTGAAGAGCTGATCCACCACATCATCATATTGTATCACGCCCCGGGCCATATTCAAATCCTTTTTGACGAAAGACTCCACGCTGTCGGTGACCATTTTCACCGCGGCACGGGCCATTTCTCCGATGTGGCTGCGGGCAGGCAGCTGGGTGCTGCCGATGTGGCGGGTGATCTCAGCGATATCCGCCGCCTGGTCGCCGATACGCTCCATATCGGAGATCATCTTCAGAGCGGAGGAGATGGTCCGAAGATCCCGGGCCACCGGCTGCTGCTGCAGCAGCAGCTTCATGCACAGGCTCTCCACGTCCCGCTCCTTCTGGTCGATGTCCCGCTCCCGCTGCATGGTCTTTTCCGCCATGGCCTGGTCGCCATCCAGCAGGGCCTTGACCCCGGCGGAGATGGCCTCCTCACACAGGGCTCCCATTTTAATGAGTTCCAGGTGCAGCTGCTCCAGCTGCAGGTCGAATTTATTGCGCATTTATCCGAACCTCCCGGTAATATAGTCCTCGGTCCGTTTGTCCCGGGGCATGGAGAACAGCTGCTCCGTGTCGCCAAATTCCACCAGCTCGCCCAGCAGGAAGAAGGCGGTCTTATCAGAGATACGGGCGGCCTGCTGCATATTGTGGGTGACCATGACGATGGTGTAATGCTCCTTCAGCTCCGCCGCCAGATCCTCGATCTTGGAGGTGGAGATGGGGTCCAGAGCGGAGGTAGCCTCATCCATAAGGAGGACCTCCGGCTTTACCGCCAGGGCCCGGGCGATGCACAGCCGCTGCTGCTGGCCGCCGGAGAGGCCCAGGGCGCTCTTCTTCAGCCGGTCCTTCACCTCATCCCAGATGGCGGCGGCCCGGAGGGACTCCTCCACCAGCTCATCCAGCTTCACCCGGTTGCGGATGCCGTGGGTACGGGGGCCATAGGCGATGTTGTCGTAGATGGACATGGGGAAGGGGTTGGGCTTCTGGAACACCATGCCGATGCGCTTGCGAAGCCAGGTGACATCCACCTCGGGGGCGTAGATATCCTGGTCCCGGTACAGCATCTGGCCCTTGATGGTCACGCCGGGCACCAGGTCGTTCATACGGTTGATGGTCTTCATGAAGGTGGACTTGCCGCAGCCGGAGGGCCCGATGAGGGCGGTGATCTGCTTTTCCGGTATATCCATGGAGATGCCCTTCAGCGCCTGATGGTCGCCGTAGAACAAATCCAGATTTTTAGACTGTAAAATGGTGGTTTCTCCCATTTTTTCTCTGCTCCTTTTTCTGTTGTAGCGCCGGTATCAGCCCCGCTTGAGCTTCTTGCCGGCAAGGGACGCCGCCAGGTTGATAAGAACGGTGATGCCCAGAAGGATGGTGGCGATGGAGAAGGCCACGGCAAAGTTGGCGTTCTCCTTGGCATAGACGTACAGGGCTACGGTGAGGGTGGCGCCGGAGCTCTTCATGATCTCACTGATGCCGGAGAAGTCCTGCATGACGGTGCTCAGGCCCGCAGTGTACATCAGCACCGCGCTCTCGCCCACGATGCGGCCTACCGCCAGGATGCAGCCGGTGACGATGCCGTCCACACTGGAGGGCAGCACCACGGTACGGATCATGTGCCACTTGCCGCTGCCAAGGCCAAGGGAGCCCTCCCGGTAGGATTGGGGCACGGTCTTGAGGCTCTCCTGGGTGGTACGGATGATGGTGGGCAGCGTCATGATCACCAGGGTCAGGGAACCGGCGATCAGAGTCTTTTCAAGGCCCAGGGCAGTGCAGAAGATGATCACGCCCACCAGGGCATAGATGATGGAGGGGATGCCCGCCAGGGTCTCGGTGGCAAACTCGATGGCCGTCACCAGGCGGCGGTTTTTGGCGTATTCGGTCAGGTAGATGGCCGCGCCTACCCCCAGGGGCAGTACGATGATAAGGGATACGAAAATCACAAACAGGGTGTTATAAATGGCAGGTAATATACCCACTGTATCGTTCAGGACGCTCTCCTCGGTGGTAAGGAACTGCCAGGAGATGCCGGGGAGGCCCTTGACGCAGATATAGCCGATGATGAACAGCAGCAGGGCACAGGTGAGGAAGGCGCTGCCGTACAGCAGGGTCCGCATGGTGACCTCATAGGCCCGACGGCTGGGGGAGAGGGTATTTTTATGTTCCATATCAATTCTCCTTTTCCCGCTTGAGCACTACGTTGAGCACCACATTGATCAGCATGATAAAGAGGAACAGCACAAGGCCGATGGAGTAGAGGGCGTTGCGCTGAAGGCTTCCGGGGCTGGCATAGTTCATCTCCACAGCGATACCGGTGGTAAGGAAACGGACGCTGGAGAAGAGAGAGGGCATGTTGGCCACGTTGCCGGCCACCATGATGATGGCCATGGCCTCGCCGATGGCACGGCCGATGCCCAGCACTACCGCCGCGGCGATGCCGCTCTTGGCGGCGGGGACGCTGACCCGGAAATAGGTCTCCAGCTCTGTGGCCCCCAGGGCAAGGCTGGCCTCCTCATACTCCTTGGGCACTGCCTGGAGGGCAGTCTCCGACACGGAGATGATGGAGGGCAAAATCATCACCGCCAGGACGATGATGGCGGCAAAGAGGCTGTCGCCGGCAGGGAGATCAAAGGTGGTGCGGATCCAGGGCACCAGCACCATCATACCCACCAGGCCGTAGACCACAGAGGGGATGCCTGCCAGCAGCTCCACAGCGGGGCGGATCAGCCGCACCATCCAGGCCGGGGCCACCTTGGCAAGGAACACAGCGGTAAGGAACCCTACCGGCACACCGATGACGATGGCGCCGGCGGTACCGTATACAGAGGTAAGGATCATGGCCAGGATACCGTACTGGTCATCCCGGGCCGACCAGGTATCCCCAAAGAGGAAGTTGAGCAGTCCCACTTCCCGGATGGCGGGAATACCGGAGATAATCAGATAAATACTAATGAGCAGCACAAACGCCACCGCGATCAGGCCGCAGACCAGGAAAATGCCCTGCATCACCACTTCGGCCTTCCGCAGTCCCCCGCTCAGCTTCCGCCGGGGTGTGCCGCTTTTCGGGGCGGATGCGCCGGCCCCCTCCCGGGGCAGCGTCAGATTCTGCGCGTCTTTCATAGGATCAAACCAGCCTTTCAAGCGAATCTCTACAGGACAAGACACGTCCGTTGCCGGGCGTGTCTTGCCTGTAGATCTCGGTCAGATATCAGGATCAGGGAGCTACGGCACCGGCAGCGGCGATGTAATCAGCCACATCAGCGCTGGTGGCGTAGTTGAGGAAGTCCTCAGCAGCGGGGGAGAGCTCAGCACCCTCCAGGGTGACCATCAGGAAGGGACGCTGAATCTCGTAGGAACCATCCTTGATGGTGGCCTCGGAGCACTCCACACCGCCGACCTTCACAGCCTTCACGGTGTCATCCACAGCGGACAGGGAAGCATAGCCGATGGCGTTGGGGTTGGAAGCTACGTTGCCGATGACGTCACCGGTGGAGCTGTACTCGTTGGTGTACTTGCACTCGCCGTCCACGCCCACGATCTCCTCGAAGGCGCTGCGGGTGCCGGAACCATCCTCACGGCCCAGAACTGCGATCTCGGCATCCTCGCCGCCCAGCTCGCTCCAGTTGGTGATCTCACCCTTGAAGATCTGAGCGATCTGCTCAACGGAGAGGTCCTCCACGCCGTTGGCGGGGTTCACTACGATAGCCACGCCGTCCAGAGCCACGGTGTGACCCACGGCGCCCTTCTCTTCCTCCTCGGGCTTCAGAGCGCGGCTGGAAAGACCGATGTCCACGTTGCCGGCCAGGACAGCCTCGATGCCGGCGCCGGAACCGGTACCGGAGTAGTTGACGGTGACGTCAGGCTGAATGTCTCTGTAGGTCTCGGTAAGAACGCCCATGACATCCTTCATGGAGGTGGAGCCGTCGGTATTCACGGTGCCGGAGAGAGCGGTGGTGTCGCCGGTGTTGTCCTCGGCGCCGTTGTTGGCGGTATCATTGGTTGCGGTGTTGTTGGTGGTGTTGCCGGCGTTGCTGCTGCCGTTGTTGGTGCCGCCGCAGCCGGCCAGGACAGCCATCATCATAGTGGCGGCCATCAGAAGTGCAAGAAACTTTTTCATACTGAATGATCCTTTCCATTTTTCATTGTCTTGTCCTTTGGAACGGTATCAGCATAACGAAGCCCCGTAAAATCAGAAACCGTGCTTATGTTAAATCGAAGTAAAATGAGTATTTCTTGTAAAATACCGTCATTTTTAATGAGCTCACCACAATTTTATGAACATTTTTCCGTTATTATGCCTGAAAGTTAAATCTTTGGACAGCGGCATCGCAAAGCCATTTTGAACAATTTACCTTCTACTTTACCTGTTTTCCGCCGAAAAAACAGCCTCCCGGCCCTCTTGCGCAACTCTTTTCTTGCACAGCCACCGCTCTTGGTGCATAATAACAGCAAAGACATTTCCCGCCGGAAAGGAGCCGCCCGTCATGAACCGAAAACGCATCCGCCAGATGAACGCCAGCCTCCTGCGCCGCCTGACCACCCGTCCCGCCGTCCTCTGGATGGAGGGACGCCGGGAGGTCCTTGCCCAGCTGCTGGAGGAGCAAAACTACATCCAGCGCTTTGTCCCCCTCTACAATGGCCAGCGCCTGCGCTGCACCGACATACTGGCGCTGTGCCGGGAGGATCTGTGCCGTCTGGCGCCGGAGCCGGAGGAGGGATGGCTCCTTTTTACCTATGACTTCGCCAGAGGCACCCTGTTCCCCAGCCCGGAGGCCGAGGACCGGCGGACCCTTCACGGGCCCGGGGCGGTATTTCTCCTGTCCCTGCTCCAGGTGCTGCTGGACGCAGAGCGGGATCTGGTGCCTCCCGATCCCCTGTGGGTGATCGACCTGCCTGAAGAAGCAGAGGCAGCCGGCAGTCCCCACATGGACAGCTTCCGTCAGTTCTGCCGCAGCTACCGCCGGGAATATATCTATGAGATGATGCGTCTGGGCCTGGAGGTCACCCCCTTCCGCACCCTGGAGCACATCGCCGGCGTCCATTATGTGGCGGTATCCGTGGCCCGGGATCTCCGGCGGGCAGGGGTGGACGTGGATCTGGCCCTGGTATCCGCCAGCGCCGCAGGCCACGACATCGGCAAATTCGGCTGCCGCCCCGGGGAGCGGGTTCCCTACCTTCATTACCATTACACCGACCTGTGGTTCCGCCGCCGCCATATGTCGGATATCGGCTATGTGGCCGGCAACCACTCCGTGTGGGACCTGGAGCTGGACTACCTGTCGGTGGAGTCCCTGATCCTGATCTACGCCGATTTCCGGGTGAAGCAGGAGCGGGGAAAGGATGGCCGGGAGATCACCCGCATCTCTACCCTCACCGAGGCCTTCGATGTGATCCTGGCCAAGCTGGACAACGTCACCGACGCCAAACGCCGCCGCTACACCTTTGTCTACGCCAAGCTCCGGGATTTTGAAAATTATATGCTCTCCCTGGGGGTGGATACCACTCTCTCCGGCCGCCCCGCATCGCCTCCGGCGGTCAAGGACGTGGCCCTCATGAGCCCGGAGGAGGCGGTGGACCTGCTGAAAAACCGTGGCGTGGCCCACAATATCGCCCTCATGCACCGCCTCACCGACCAGCGCAGCTTCTCCGCCTTCCTGGAGCAGGCCCGGGGGGAAACCAGCTGGAAGCGTCTGCGGGCCCGGCTGGGGGTATTTGAGTCCTACTGCGTCTATCTGAGCATCCCCCAGAAGGTGGAGACCCTCAGCTTCCTCTATGAGCTGCTGATGCACCGGGAGGGCGACATCCGCCGTCAGGCGGCGGCCCTCATGGGGGAAATCATCGCCCGCTTCCACGCCGGCTACGCCAAGGAGCGGCCTGCCGACTATGTCCCTGACAGCCGGGCCATTACCGACATGGACCAGTGGCGGCTGTATCTGGGGAAGATCATCGCCCCGGACCACAAGCTCATGGACCAGCACAAGCGCTGGATCAACTTTACCTTGAAAATGGTGGTCAACTCCCTGCTGGAAAAGTGCGAACCGGAGCGGCGGGACCAGTTTATGGCAGCTCTGCTGCGGTACTACCGCCGGCCGGAGCGTCTGGACGACGGCACCGCCTTCCAGTTGCTGGAGACCGCCACCGCCCTGCCTCTGGAGATCTGCTCCTCCCAGCAGCAGTACGACCTGCTGGACTTCGCCCAGTCCCTGTCCCGGCGGGAGGACCTGACGGTACGCACCGCCGCGGTGCTGCTGCTGGACTACCTGGGCCGGCGGCTCACTGTCCGGGACATCATTCAGCACGCCCTGGGGGCGGTACCCTGCGGGGACAGCTCCTCTCTGCGCCTGCTGCGGGATCTGGTGCTGGCAGACCTCACCGGCGGCCAGCTGCCGCCTCTGACAGAGGACGAGATCTCCGGCATTTTCCTGGACAACCTGAAAACCGCCACTCCCTGGATCATCAAGGAGGCCAACATCCGTCTGCTGGAGCGCTCCGCCCGCCGGGACGGGGAGCAGCTGCTCCACATCGCCTCCCACCTCACCAACCTCATCAAGGTCAGCGACCGGGTGACGGTGCGCTACACCGCCGGGGCCGCCCTGCTGCAGGTGGCGCCCCTGCTCACCGTAGGGGAGCGCAATGAGATCGCCGTGGAGCTGACCCGGGGTCTGGAGATCGACCAGCAGGAATTTTCCAAATATATCCCCGGTTATCTGGGCCAGTTCTGCCTGTGGCTGCCCCCGGTGCAGCTGGATGAGCTGCTGGGAGAGCTGCAGCGGTCCCTGTGCTCCTCCAACGACCAGGTGGTATCTGCCGCTCTGGACACCATCGGCGTAGTCTGCGAGAACTACGGCGGCTACCGGGATCGCTTCCCCGAGGAGGACACGGTCTACCGCTCCCGGCGGGAGCGGCTTCTGGGCATGCTTCTCAAGGGCCTTGCGGGCTTCCGGGGCGAGGTACGCCAGGAGGCCATGTATGTGCTTGGCCTGCGGGTATTCGGCTCTGCCAAGCTGGAGCGCCACGAGAAGCGCCGGGCCTTCCGGCTGACCCTGAAAAAGATCCTGGCCCTTACCGGCGGGGACAGCGGCGATGAGCTGACCTTCTACTACCGCTGCGCCCTGCTCAGCCGCCTGTGCCGCTTCCTCACGGAGCAGGAGCTGCTCCACGGAGGCTTCCGCTTCGACGAGCCCCGGCCTGTGGCCTTTTTCCCGGGCACCTTCGATCCCTTCACCCTCTCCCACAAGGGTATCGTCCAGGCCATCCGGGATCTGGGCTATGAGGTGATGCTGGCCATCGATGAGTTCTCCTGGAGCAAAAAGACCCAGCCCCATCGGGTCCGCCGCCGTCTGGCCGCCATCTCGGTGGCCGATGAGTTCCACGTCCACATCTTCCCGGAGAATTTCCCGGTGAATATCGCCAGCCCCCAGAGCCTCAAGGCCCTGCGGGAGGCCTTCCCCGGCAGGACAGTGGCCATCGTGGTGGGCAGTGACGTGGTGGCAAACGCCTCCGCCTACCGCCAAGCCCCCGCCCCCCACTCCATCCACTCCTTTGACCACATTATTTTCCGCCGAGCAGCCGCCCCGGCGGCGGACTGCTCCGCTATCACCGGCAAGGTGACAGAGCTCCATCTGCCCCAGCACCTGGAGGAGATCAGCTCCACCCTGATCCGGGACGCCATCGACCAGGGCCGGGACATTGCCAATCTGATCGACCCGGTGGCCCAGGAGTTCATCTACCTCCACGGGCTCTATCTCCGGGAGCCTCCCGACAAGCCGCTGCTGCGCCGGGAGGGCCTGAGCTTTTCCTGGCCCACCTCTCTGCCCGGAGAGGCGGAGGAGGCGGTGCGCTGTCTCTTGCCCAAGCAGCAGGAGGCCTCCGACCTGCTCAAGGCCCTGTGCAGCACCGGCGACCGGCTGTGTCTGCTGCGGCGGAAGGAGCAGGGCGAGGTGCTGGGCTTTGCCGCCTTCCAGTGTCTGGAATCCCCCCAGCTCTTCCCACGTCTGGGGAGCCCTGAGCTCTCCGGCTTCGTGCGGCAGAACGCCGGGGGCCGCTGTCTCATCATCAGCGCCCTGTCGGTACCCAGAGGGGAAAATCAGGAGGAGCTGGGCCAGCTGCTGCTGACAGAAGTGCTGGCCCTGGGCCTGGGGCAGGAGCTGTCCTACGCCCTGTTCTGCCCCCTGTCCGACAGCGGCACCCCCGCCTGGGTGAGTGATCTGCTGGCCCTCCAGGGCTTCCTTCCGGTGCCCGTAGGGGGACGGCGTGATCTGCTGGCGGTGGATATGCGCCGCCCCATCGTCCTTACCCGCAACGTGGAGACCACCCTCAAATCCCCTCTCTCCTCCGACAGCGGGGTGATCGCCGCCATGGCTGCCGCCCACCGGCGGCTGCAGAAGGAGCTGACCGGCCTGTATCCCGGCTCCCTGGTGCTGTCCATTTCCGCGGCAGTGACCCACCGGCGGCTCCTCCACCGCATCGCCGCCTGCAACGGGGTATCCCCGGAGCAGACGGAGCAGCGGACCCTGGGCCCCTGTATCTGCGTGCCCTTCGGCAAGATCCTGCGGGGGATGGCGGTGCCCAATACCGTCACCAAGACCCTCCATACCGACAAGATCTACGAGCCGGATCTCAGCCGCTATTCCATTGAGGCCTACCCCAACTACTCCCCGCTGGAGGACCAGGCCCGGACCATCCACGCCTTTGGCCGTCCTGCCATTCTGGTAGACGATATGCTCCACGATGGCAAGCGCCTCAAACGGATCGTGCCTCTGTTCCGGGAAAACGGGACCCCCATCCGGCAGGTGCTGGTGGGCTACCTCACCGGCATGGGCCGGGATCTTATGACCCAGATGGGCTGCCCGGTGGACAGCGTGTACTACCTTCCCAACCTCCGTATGCGCTTCGTGGAATCCACCCTCTACCCCTTCATCGGCGGAGACACCGTCCGCCGCCCCCAGCCCATCGCCGGGCGGCTCTTGCCGGGGATCAACCGCATTTTCCCCTACGCCGCCCCGGACTTTACCGAGGACTGCGCCGACGGCTCCACCTACCGTCTGTCCCTGTGCTGCCTGGAGAACGCCCGGGACATCCTCCTGGCCCTGGAGAGTGCCTACCGCTCCCTCTACGCCCGGAACCTGACCCTGGGCCGCCTGGGTGAGGCGGTGATATTGCCCCTGTGTCCCGACAAGGGAGGCTGCATGAGCTACGATCTCAGCCGGGCCCCCTCCTCCTATGTGGAAAATGATATGGAAATGCTCCGGCGGCTGGAGGCCAGCGTCCGCATCGTCATCGGCGGCTGACCGCTCCCCGGCGCACTGTGAGGTACCGATATGTTCTACTACACCTGCGACAACCATATTCTGGCCAGCGAGACGCCTCTGGCCTACGATCCCCTGCCCACCCTGCCGGAGACGGGAGAGATTTTCTGGCTCTTCCAGCGGGAACCCCTCTCCGGCCGGGAGACCTTCGCCGTATCCGATGGCGGCCTCTTTACCGCTGACGAGGACGTGTCCGCCCTCTGCCGGGGGGCGGACATCCCCGACATCCCGGAGGAACTCCGCGCTGCCGCTGCGGCAGGCCGGGTCCGGGCGGTGAACGCCGCCCATCCCCGGTGGCGGGAGCTGCTGACAGACACCTTTCCCGCTGTTCTCCCCGCCGGGAAGAAGTACCGGGTGAACCTTCTGGCCCTGGGAGACGTGGGCAGCACCCTGGCCATGGGCCTGCGCCTCATGGGGGGCGACGTGGTCGCGTCCCTGGGGCTCTGCGACGTGCGGCCCAACGTGCCGGAGCGGTGGGAATTTGAGCTCAATCAGATCGGCATTCCCGGCCAGCCCGACGCCCTGCCGCCGGTATCGGTGGTGGACCTCGACCACCTCTTTGACTGCGACGTGTTCCTCTTCTGCGCCTCCCGGTTCGTGCCGGACACCGACGTAAAGACCGGGGACGTGCGGATGGCCCAGTATGAGAAGAACCGGGAGCTGGCAGCCCTCTATGGAAAGATGGCCCGGGAGAAGCAGTTCCGTGGCCTCTTCTGCGTGGTCAGCGACCCGGTGGACCCCCTGTGCCGTGCGGTGCTCCTTGCCAGCAACCAGAACGAGGCGGGAGAAATGGACTGCCAGGGCCTGTTCCCCCACCAGGTGAAGGGCTTCGGCCTGGGGGTGATGAACGCCCGGGCAGTGTACTACGCCCGGCGGGATGCCCGCTTTGCCGACTTCCTCACCGACGGGCGGACCTTCGGCCCCCACGGGGAGGACCTGGTGGTGGCAAACTCCCTCTCCCGGTACGACGACGCGCTGTCCCGGGAGCTGACGGAGCTCACCACCCACGCCAATCTGGAGATGCGGGCCTTGGGCTACAAGCCCTACGTGGCTCCGGCCCTCAGCTCCGGGGCGCTGAGCCTGCTGCTCCTGCTGCGGGGGGCATGGCACTGCTCCTCGGTATATCTGGGGGGCGTGTTCATGGGCTGCCGGAACCGGCTGGGCCAAAGTGGCCCGGAGATCGAGCGGCTGCCCCTGCCGGAGGCTCTGCTGAGCCGGCTCCGGGAGACGGAAGCCAAGCTGAAAGCTATCCTGTAATTTTGTTTTCCACAACTCACTGATCAAAGGAGGCGGTACGCCGTGTCATTGACGGTGATCCTGCCGAAAAATGAAGAAAGTCCCGCCCTGGCGGCTCTGCTGCGGGAGCTGCTGCCTCCAGGCTGCGCCTGGCGGGACCCCGACGAGGGGCTGGAGGGCCTCCAGGGGAAAAAGCTCTTGATCGCCGTTGCCCTGGACGAGGGGGGCTGCAACCTTGCCTGTTACAAAATGCTGTCGGTCCTCCGGCGGAGCCACGGGCTTCTCTCCGGCTGCACCGCCGCCCTGGTGGTGACGGCCCTGGGAGAGATGTACACCAAGGACGTAGCCCGGGACGTGGTGCTGGCGGCCAATCTGGCGGGCTGTGCCTTTCTGGGGCGGCCATTGGTGGAGGCCACCGGGTCCCTTCGAAACTTCCAGGTCCAGGCCCAGATCCACGGTACCGACGAGGAGACCGCCTTCCGCATGGCGGTGACGGAGCTGGCCGGGCGGCTGATCCGCTGGGAGGGGCCACCGAAGGTCCACAAGATCCTGGCCCTCCACGCCTCGGTCCGCTCCACCAGCAACACCCTGGCTCTGTGGGAGCTGGTGAAGGCGGGACTGCCGCAGGATGTGGCGGTGGAGGAGGTGTGCCTGCGCAACGGCACCGTCACCGACTGCATCGGATGCAGCTACACCACCTGTCTCCACTTTGGGGAAAAAGGGGGCTGCTTCTACGGTGGGCCTATGGTGGAGGAGGTCTATCCCGCCGTCCGGGACTGCGACGCCCTGGTGATGCTCTGCGCCAACTACAACGACGCTCTCTCCGCCAACCTCACCGCCTTTATCAACCGCCTCACTGCCCTCTTCCGGCAGAAAAGGTTCTACGAGAAGCGGCTCTACGGCCTCATCGTCTCCGGCTACTCCGGCGGCGATATCATTGCCCGGCAGCTGATCTCCGGGCTGAACATGAACAAAAGCTTTTTTCTCCCCGCGCGGTTCTGTCTCCTGGAGACCGCCAATGACAAGGGAAGTCTCGTCAAGCTCCCCGGCGTGGAGGACCGGGGCCGGGCCTTTGCCCAACATATCATGGAATAAAAAAGCCCGGCGCTGGCAGATTGCCAGCGCCGGACTTTTTATCCAAAAGGGACTTTGTCCCTTTTGGATGAGGGGTTTCGGCCCGGTGTCGCGCCTCCTGTCTGCTGTAGGCAGACAGATCGACGCTGCGGGCCGCAGTGTGTTTTTCCGACGTACACGCCGCCGGAAAAACAATGTTACTCTTTTTGCCGCCTGCGGGCGACAAACTCTGCGAGGCCATTTCTCAGCCCTAAGCGAAACGTAGTTTCGCGCAAAAGTTTTCTTTTGGTACTTTTCTTTTTCAAAAGAAAAGTACAGCGTCCTCGTATTACTTGAAGTACCGCACCGCGCTGCGGAAGAGGCCCATATCGTAGTTGCCGGGCACGTTCCGGTAGAGCTGCTGGCCCACGCGCTCGCTGTGGCCCATCTTGCCCAGGACCCGTCCGTCGGGGCTGACGATGCCCTCGATAGCCCGGAGGGAGCCGTTGGGGTTGAAGGCGGTGTCCATGGAGGGGTTGCCGCTGAGGTCCACATACTGGGTAGCGATCTGGCCGTTTGCCGCCAGCTGATCCAGCAGAGCCTCCGGGGCAATGAAGCGGCCCTCCCCGTGGGAGATAGGCACGGAGTAGATCTCGCCCACCTTGGTCTCCAGGAGCCAGGGGGAGTTGCTGGTGCACACCCGGGTGCGGACGATGGAGGACTGGTGACGGCCGATAGTGTTGTAGGTGAGGGTGGGGCAGGTGTCATCCATGGCCCGGATCTCACCGTAGGGCACAAGGCCCAGCTTGATAAGAGCCTGGAAGCCGTTGCAGACACCCAGCATCAGGCCGTCCCGGTTCTTCAGCAGATCGTGGATGGCGTCGGTAAGCCGGGGGCTGCGGAGGAAGGAGGCGATGAACTTGGCAGAGCCGTCGGGCTCGTCACCGCCGGAGAAGCCGCCGGGGATAAACACTACCTGTGCCTTCCGAATGGCCTGCTCCAGCTCCTGAGCGGAGGCGAGGAGGCTCTCGGGGGTGAGGTTACGGACCACCACCGTCTCCGCCTCCATGCCTGCGGCCACGCAGGCCCGGGCGCTGTCGTACTCGCAGTTGGTACCGGGGAACACGGGGATCACCGCCAGAGGCTTTGCGATACCCTTGGCCAGCACCGCCGGGGCTCCCTTGTCCCAGGAGATGGGAGCCGCAGCGCCGCCCTCACCGGCCCCGGTGGGATACACCGGCTCCAGAACGCTGTCGTTGAGGTACAGCAGCTCCTCAACAGAGGCGCTGTCGCTGCCGATGGTAATGGTGGGCTCAGCGGTGGTCACACCGATCTTTTCACAGCAGGGGAGGGAGACCTCCTCGGCAAGCTCGGCGATGATCATGCCGGGCATGGGGCCCCACCAGGGAGCACCCGCCTCAGAATCAGAGGCAAAGCCCACATCGTTGCCGAAGGACATCTTCATGACAGCCTCAGCGGTACCGTTCTCCACCGCCCAGGCGGCGAGGACCTTACCTTCATTCCGCAGGCTGCCGAAGGCATCCCAAGCGGCCTTGTGGGCGGCATAGTCGTCCAGGGAACCGCCGCCGAAGGCGTACACCGGGTGACCGGGGGCCTTGAACTCCGGGGTAAGGACCTGAGGAGCCTTCACCGGGGCAATGGCAAAGGAGATCAGCGTGGGGGGCACATCCAGATCCAGGAAGGAGCCGGACATGGAGTCCTTGCCGCCGATGGCGGCGGCCTCCAGGCCCAGCTGGGCATCCAGAGCACCCAGGAGTGCCTGGAAGGGCTTGCCCCAGCGCTGGGGCTCCGTGCGCAGCTTCTCAAAGAACTCCTGGAGGGTAAGATACGCTTTCCGATAGTCCGCGCCGGCAGCCACGATCTTGGCCACCGAGGTAATGACGCTGGCCTGGGCCCCGGTATAGGGGTCGGCGCTCATCCAGTCGGGGTCAAAGCCCCAGGCCATGAGGCTGGCCTGGTCCGTGGTCTGGCCGGGCAGCACCGGGAACAGGGCCGCCATGGCCTGGGCCGGGGTCCGCTGGGTTTCTCCGCCAAAGGGCATGAGGACGCTGCCGGCACCGATGGAGCCGTCAAAGCGCTCGGTCAGTCCCCGGCGGGAGGCGGA
Organism: uncultured Eubacteriales bacterium; assembly: GCA_900549475.1. Taxonomy (GTDB): domain Bacteria; phylum Bacillota; class Clostridia; order Oscillospirales; family Oscillospiraceae; genus Pelethomonas. The sequence goes on along the minus strand of UROF01000007.1, from coordinate 64,095 downwards.
CTTGAGGCTTCCCGCCATCTCCCGGAGGGTGCTTTTGCAGGTCACGCCCATGGGGCGGTGGGGATCAGGGACAGAGACGGCGGCGTGCTTTACCGCGCCGTTGGTATTGAGGAACTCCCGGCTGAGATCCGCGATGGTCTGGCCCTTCCATTTCATGACCATGCGGGGGCTCTCGGTGACCACCGCCACCTGGTAGGCCTCCAGGTTCTCACGCTGAGCGGCGGCCATAAAGGCCTCCGCATCCTCGGGAGCCACCACTACGGCCATACGTTCCTGGCTCTCAGAGATAGCCAGCTCCGTGCCGTCCAGGCCCTCGTACTTCTTACGCACTGCGTCCAGGTCGATGGCAAGGCCGTCGGCCAGCTCGCCGATGGCCACGGATACGCCGCCGGCACCGAAGTCGTTGCAGCGCTTGATGAGCCGGGTAACGCTGCCGTCACGGAAGAGGCGCTGAAGCTTACGCTCCTCGGGGGCGTTGCCCTTCTGGACCTCGCTGGCCATGGTGGTCAGAGACTTCTGGTTGTGGCTCTTGGAGGAGCCGGTGGCGCCGCCGATGCCGTCACGGCCGGTACGGCCGCCCAGGAGGATCACCACGTCTCCGGGGGCGGGCACCTCACGGCGGACATGGCTGGCGGGCGCAGCACCCACCACCGCGCCGCACTCCAGGCGCTTGGCAATGTAGCCGGGGTGGTAGACCTCCGCCACGTGTCCGGTGGCAAGGCCGATCTGGTTGCCGTAGGAGCTGTAGCCCGCCGCGGCGGTCTGGGCGATCTTACGCTGGGGCAGCTTGCCCGGAGTGGTATCGGCGAAGGACACCCGGGGGTCGCCGCCGCCAGTGACACGCATGGCCTGGTGGACATAGGCCCGGCCGGAGAGGGGGTCACGGATACAGCCGCCGATGCAGGTGGCCGCGCCGCCGAAGGGCTCGATCTCCGTGGGGTGGTTGTGGGTCTCGTTCTTGAACATGAGGAGCCAGTCCTGTGTCTGTCCATCTACCTGGGCAGGAACGTGGATGGAGCAGGCATTGATCTCCTCGCTCTCGTCCAGCTCCGGGAGAAGGCCCCGCTTCTTCAGGGTCTTGGCACCGATGGTGGCCATGTCCATGAGGGTCTGGGGCCGCTTGGCCGCCTTGTCCTCTCCGTAGACCTCCACCCGGGCGGCAAGGTAGCGCTCATAGGCCTCCTTCACCGCCGGGTCGTCGATGGAAATATCATCCAGATGGGTGGAGAAGGTGGTGTGGCGGCAGTGGTCGGACCAGTAGGTGTCCACCACCCGGATCTCGGTAATGGTGGGGTCCCGGTGCTCGTCATCACGGAAGTAGGCCTGGAGGAACTTCAGGTCGTCCAGGTCCATGGCAAGGCCCAGCTCCTCCAGAAGGGCGGCAAGGCCTGCCTCGTCCAGGGCGGTGAAGCCCGTGAGGGTACGGACGCTGTGGGGCACATCGTAGGTGCGCCGCAGGGTCTCAGGTTTGTCCAGAGAGGCCTCCCGGCTCTCCACCGGGTTGATGAGATAGTGGCGAAGCTTCTCCAGGTCCTCCGCGGTCAGGTCTCCCTCCAGGAGGTAGACCTTGGCGCAGGCCACCAGAGGCCGCTCCACGCCGGCCATCAGCTGGATGCACTGGGCGCAGGAGTCGGAGCGCTGATCGAACTGACCCGGCAGGGACTCCACTGCCAGGACCTGCCACTTGCCCTGGGGCATGGGGAAGGTCTCCTCATAGGTCACATCCACCTGGGGCTCGGAGAACACCACGTCACGGGCCTTGTCATAGACCTCCCGGCTGATGCCCTCCACGTCGTAGCGGTTGAGAATGCGCAAACCTGTCAGAGCGGTAAGGCCCAGGAAGTTCTGCAGATCCCCCAGAAGGCTCCCCGCCTCCGGGCTCAGGCCCGGCCGCTTTTCCACATAGATCCGGTATACCATGTTATTTCTCTCCTCCCAGTGCCTCCAGGGCCCGCCGGCCAATATCCCGGCGGCAGAAGGCGTTGTCAAAGTGGATGCGGTCCGCCAAATCGTAGGCGGCGGTAACGGCCTGCCGCAGATCATCGCCCACGGCTACGGCCCCCAGCACCCGGCCGCCGCTGGTGAGAAGCTGTCCATCCTTCTCCTCCGCGCCGGCAATATAGATCTCCTCCCCGTCCTTCAGGGCCGGGAGGGTGATGGGATAGCCTTTTTTGTACTCCTTGGGATAGCCTTGAGAAGCCAGCACCACGCAGCAGGCGGCGCCGCTGCGGAATGTTACCGGCACCTCATGGAGCCGGCCCTCAGCGGTGGCCAGCATGATCTCCAGCAGGCTTCCCTCCAGGAGAGGCAGCACCACCTGGGTCTCCGGGTCGCCGAAGCGGCAGTTGTACTCGATGACCTTGGGGCCGTCCTCGGTGAGCATGAGGCCGAAGTAAAGGCAGCCCTTGAAGGGGCAGCCCTCCGCCTTCATGGCCCGGATGGTGGGCAGGAAGATCTCCTCCATGCACCGCTGGGCGATCTCCGGGGTGTAGTAGGGATTGGGGGCCACAGTGCCCATGCCGCCGGTGTTGGGGCCCTCATCTCCGTCGTGGGCCCGCTTGTGGTCCATGGAGGACACCATGGGGACAATCGTCTCCCCGTCGGTGAAGGAGAGGACGCTGACCTCCGGGCCGGAGAGGAACTCCTCCACCACCACCCGGGTGCCGCTCTCGCCAAACACCTTCTCCTCCATCATGGAGCGCACGGCCAGCACCGCCTCTGCCCGGGTGACGGCAATGACCACGCCCTTGCCCAGGGCCAGGCCGTCGGCCTTCACCACTACCGGCAGGGGGCAGCGGTCCACATAGCGCAGGGCCTCCTGCATGTTGTCAAACACATGGCAGGCGGCGGTGGGGATGCCGTAGCGGGCCATCAGGTCCTTGGCAAAGACCTTGCTGCTCTCAATGCGGGCGGCGTCCCGGGTGGGGCCGAAGCAGGGGATGCCCACCGCGTTCAGGGCGTTCACCGCCCCCAGAGCCAGGGGATCGTCCGGAGCCACCACCGCAAAATCGATCTGCTTTTCCCGGGCAAAATTCACGATCCCAAATATATCCTTGGCCCCGATGGGGACACAGACGGCGTCCTTGGCGATGCCGCCGTTGCCCGGCAGGGCGTAGATCTCCTCGGCGCGGGGGTCCTCCCTGAGCTTGCGGATAATGGCATGCTCCCGGCCGCCGCCGCCGATGACCATGATCTTCATAAGGTCGATCTCTCCTTTTTTCCGATTGTCTCTGTCCCCAATGGACAGTTTCGCCCCTGACGGGGACGGCCGGTGAAACGGCCGTCTCCGCCAGGGGTGCTGTATCGTTTTCCTTAGTGGTGGAACAGGCGCATGCCGGTAAAGGCCATGGCCATGTCGTAATCGTCACACTTGGCGATGACCAGGTCATCGCGGATGGAACCGCCGGGCTCCGCCACGTACCGCACGCCGCTCTTTCTCGCCCGCTCGATGTTGTCGGGGAAGGGGAAGAAGGCATCGCTGCCCAGGGCCACATTGTTGAAGGTGCTCAGCCACACCCGGCGCTCCCGGATGGTGAGAGGCTCCGGCTGGGTGGTGAAGTACTTCTGCCAGTAGCCGTCGGCGCAGACATCCTCCTCGTTGCCGTTGATGTAGCTGTCGATGACGTTGTCACGCTCCGGCCGGCCCAGGGTGGGCAGGAAGGGCAGATTCAGGGTCTTGGGGTGCTGACGGAGGAACCAAGTGTCCGCCTTGCTGCCTGCCAGACGGGTGCAGTGGATGCGGCTCTGCTGGCCGGCGCCCACGCCGATGGCCTGGCCGTCCACCGCATAGCACACAGAGTTGGACTGGGTGTACTTGAGGGTGATGAGGGCCACGATCATATCCCGCTTGGCGGTCTCCGGCAGGTCCTTGTTGGCGGTGACAATGTTCTCCAGCAGATGGGGGCCGATCTTGAAGTTGTTGCGGCCCTGCTGGAAGGTGATGCCGAAGACATCCTTGGTCTCCTGCTCGGCGGGGACGTAATCCGGGTCGATCTGCACCACGTTATAGTTGCCCTTGCGCTTGGTCTTGAGAATAGCCAGAGCCTCGGGGGTATAGCCCGGGGCAATGACGCCGTCGGACACCTCCCGCTGGAGCAGCCGGGCAGTGGTCTCATCGCACACATCGCTGAGGGCGGCCCAGTCACCGAAGGAGCACAGCCGGTCGGTGCCGCGGGCACGGGCATAGGCACAGGCCAGGGGGCTGTCGTCCAGGCCCTCCACATCGTCCACAAAGCAAGCCCGCTTGAGCTCATGGCTCAGGGGGATACCCACAGCGGCGGAGGTGGGGCTCACATGCTTGAAGGAGGCGGCGGCAGGCATACCCAGAGCCTCCTTCAGCTCCTTGACCAGCTGCCAGGAGTTGAAGGCATCCATAAAGTTGATATAGCCCGGCTTGCCGTTGAGGACGGTGATGGGCAGATCGCTGCCGTCCTTCATATAGATCCGGGAAGGCTTCTGATTGGGGTTGCAGCCGTATTTCAGTTCCAGTTCGTTCATGTCAGCACTCCTCTCTCAAACACTCAGTTCCGCGTGGATCTTCTCATCGGGGTAGCGCTCCAGCAGCGCCGCCACCGGCCCCTCCAGAAACTCCGTCACCTGGCCGGGGGCGCGGCCTACATACAGGGCGGGGTCCATCTGCGCTTCGATCTCCTCCCGGGTCAGGGGGAAGAGAGGATCGGCCACGATGCGGTCGATCAGGTCGTTTTGTCCGCCCTCCAGCTTCACCTTGGCGGCGGCGGCGTGGGAGTGGGTCCGCAGGGCCTCGTGGAGCTCCTGACGGTTGCCGCCCCGCTTCACCGCCTCCATCATCACGTTTTCCGTGGCCATGAAGGGCAGCTTTTCCATCACCCGGCGGCGGACCACACGCTCGTAGACCACCAGGCCGGCGGTGACATTGATATAGATCTCCAAAATGGCGTCCACCGCCAGGAAGGCCTCTGCCACGGCGATACGCTTGTTGGCGCTGTCGTCCAGGGTCCGCTCAAACCACTGGGTGGCGGCGGTCATGGCGGGGTTCACCGCATCCTGGATCACATACCGGGCCAGAGCGCAGATGCGCTCGGAGCGCATGGGGTTGCGCTTGTAGGGCATGGCGGAGGAACCGATCTGGTTCTTCTCAAAGGGCTCCTCCATCTCCTCAAAGGACTGGAGGATGCGAAGGTCATTGGCAAACTTGCAGGCGGACTGGGCAAAGCCGGAGAGAACCGCCAGGAAATAGGCGTCGGTCTTGCGGGAGTAGGTCTGGCCGCAGACAGGCACCCACTTGTCAAAACCCATCTCCTTGGCCACCAGGGCCTCCAGGGCCTTGACCTTCTCCTCGTCTCCGCCGAAGAGCTCCATGAAGCTGGCCTGGGTGCCGGTGGTGCCCTTGACGCCCCGGACTGCCAGAGTGGAGAGCTGGTACTCCAGGTTCTCCATGTCCATCATCAGCTCATTCATCCAGAGGGTGGCCCGCTTGCCCACGGTGGTGAGCTGGGCAGGCTGGAGGTGGGTATAGCCCAGGCAGGGGAGGTCCTTGTACTGCCGGGCAAAGGCGCCAAGGTTCCGCAGCACCTGGGCCGCCTTCTTCAGCACCAGCCGGGAGGCGTCCCGGAGGATCAGCACGTCGGTGTTGTCCCCCACATAGCAGGAGGTAGCCCCCAGATGGATGATGCCGGCGGCATTGGGGCACTGCTGGCCATAGGCGTAGACGTGGCTCATGACGTCGTGGCGGACCAGCTTTTCCCGCTCCTGGGCCACCTCAAAATTGATATCTTCGGCGTGGGCCTCCAGCTCCGCGATCTGTTCCTCGGTGATGTTCAGGCCCAGCTGCCGCTCCGCCTTGGCCAGGGCGATCCACAGCTTCCGCCAGGTGCGGAACTTGTGCTCCTCGGAGAAGAGGTACTGCATCTCCCGGCTGGCGTAGCGGGTGGAGAGGGGGGAGACGTAACCGGTACGGTTTGCTTCCATGGCCATCCTCCTTACTGATTCTTGTTGAAAATACGGACGGACTCCTCACCGGTAGCGAGGTCGATCCAGTTGATATACAGGGATACTTTGTTACCCGGGTTGAGGCTGTCCCACACCTGGGCGGCAAAGGCCTCGGGGTCATTGCCGACGGCCACCCGCTCCGGCTCCCCCTGGAAGGTGGGGATGACGGGGTTACCGTCGGTGACATAGGTGTGGAGGAAGTGGCCCACGCCGGAGAGAGCCGGATAGCTGAAGGTGAAGCGGCTGCAGGCCGTACCCTCGGCGTCGGCGCTCTTGAGGATGCTCATTTCATAGGTGAAATCCCCGCCGTCGAAGGTCAGCATGGCGCTGATACGGGGGGTCCAGTTGGGACCGTCGGGCTCGAAGCACCGGCGGGTGAGGGCCTGGGAGAAGCTCTCCCCGGCCAGAAGGCCGTCCCGTACGGTATCCGTCTGGTCGCCGTTGGTGACGATCAGATGGTTCTCCAGCCGCCGGACAGGGTGATAGATGATGAGGCTGGGATCCTTCACCTTGGCGGGGTCAAAGGCCTGGGTGCGGATGCCGTCCTCGGTGGCGGCAAAGATCCGGTTGCGGCTGTTCTCGCTGCGGCCCATGATGAAGTAGGCCACGGCGGCGTGAGTGCCGTCGGCGCTCTTGCCCACCACGATGCCCCGGCCGGGGTAGGGGTTGCCGGCAAGCAGGGCCCCCAGATCATGCAGTGCGTAGGTATCCATGGGACAACTTCCTCCTCGTATTCGTCATTCCTGGGCGGTGCGGACCACTTCCGCCGCCACGATCTCCGCCGCCGCCGGCAGGAGCTTCCACTCGGCCTGCTCCATCACCCGGCGCTGCAGCACCTCCGCCGTGTCGTCGGGGAGGATCTCCACCGCCCGCTGGAGGATGATCTTTCCCCCGTCGGGCACCTCGTTGACATAGTGGACAGTGGCGCCGGTGACCTTGACGCCGTAGTCCAGAGCGGCCTGGTGAACCTTGAGGCCGTAGAACCCCTTCCCGCAGAACGAGGGGATCAGGGAGGGGTGGATATTGATGATGGGGCCGTGGAAGGCCTGGATGAAATCCTTGGAGAGAATTCCCAGGAACCCTGCCAGCACCACCATGTCGATCTGATAGTTCCGAAGGGCTGTGAGGACCTTCTCCTCAAAGCCCGGCTCCTTCCGGGGGATCACAGCGCAGGCCACATCCCCCTCCCGGGCCCGGTGGATGGCCCGGATGCCCGGCTTGTCGGCAATGACCAGGGCCAGGGAGCCGTGGGGGATCTCCCCCCGGTCCCGGGCGTCCATAAGGGCCTGAAGGTTGGTACCGCCGCCGGAGACCAGTACGGCGATCCGGGCGGTCAGCATAGGACCACCTTCTCCTCACCCTGGACGATCTCGCCCAGAATGTAGGCGTCCTCACCCTGCTCTTTCAGGATGGCCAGGGCCCGATCCGCCTGGTCCTTGGGGACCACCACGCTCATGCCCACGCCCATGTTGAAGGTGTTGAACATATCCCGCTCGGGGATATTGCCGGTCTTGGCAAGAAGATCAAAGATGGGCAGTACCCGGACAGCGGAGCGCTCGATTTTGGCGCAGAGCCCGTCGGGGATGCTGCGGGGAATATTCTCATAGAAGCCGCCGCCGGTGATGTGGGAGATGCCCCGGACGGCTACCTCCTCCAGCAGGGCCAGAATGGGTTTGACATAGATCTTGGTGGGGGTGAGGAGGGTCTCGCCCAGTCCCTTGCCCCCCAGGGCCTCAACAGGCACCCGCAGATCCGCCCGCTCCACATTGAACACCCGGCGCACCAGGGAGAAGCCGTTGGAATGGACGCCGTTGGAGGGGAGAGCCAGGATCACATTCCCCGCCGTCATGGCGCTGTGGTCGATGATCTTCTTCTTGTCCACCACGCCCACAGAGAAGCCCGCGAGATCATAGTCATCCTCGGCCATCATGCCGGGGTGCTCAGCAGTCTCGCCGCCGATAAGGGCACAGCCCGCCTGGACGCAGCCCTCCGCCACGCCGGCTACGATAGCGGCGATCTTCTCCGGATAATTCTTGCCGCAGGCGATGTAGTCCAGGAAAAAGAGGGGCTTGGCGCCGCAGCAGATGATATCGTTGACGCACATGGCCACGCAGTCGATGCCAATGGTATCGTGCTTGTCCAGCAGCTGGGCGATGCGGATCTTTGTGCCCACACCGTCGGTGCCGCTGACCAGGACAGGCTGCTCCATACCGGCGGTATCCAGGGCAAAGAAGCCCCCGAAGCCCCCGATATCAGAGGCTACCCCGGCAGTCATGGTCCGGGCGATGTGGGATTTCATCAGCTCCACCGATTTGTATCCGGCGGTGATATCCACTCCGGCGGCGGCGTAACTTTCGGAGCGGGAAGAAGAGTTGGTCGTCATAACTTATTCCTTTCCTGTCCAGCAATAGGTACAGATTTTATCACGATCGATGCCGATGGCCTCCAGGATCCCATCCAGGGACTGGTAGCCCAGGGAGGTGAAGCCGAACTTTTCACAGATGGTGTGTAGCAGGCACTTGCCCCGCTCTGTGGTGCCGTCGGCATACTCCTCCAGGTGGTTCTGGCCCTCATCTCCCTCCAGCTCCTGGACCACACGGCGGGCCAGCAGCTCCATATCGGAGTTGCTCCGGGAGAAGTTGAGGTACTTGCAGCCGTACATAATGGGCGGGCAGGCGGAGCGCATATGGACCTCCTCCGCGCCGCAGCTGTACAGAAACTCCACCGTCTCCCGCAGCTGGGTGCCCCGGACGATGGAATCGTCCACAAAGAGGAGCTTTTTCCCTTCGATCAGCTCAGGAACGGGGATCTGCTTCATCTTGGCCACCTGGTTGCGCACCTCCTGGCTGTCGGGCATGAAGGACCGGGGCCAGGTGGGAGTGTATTTCACGAAGGGCCGGGCAAAGGGCTTGCCGCTGCGGTTGGCAAAGCCGATGGCGTGGGGCAGGCCGCTGTCCGGCACTCCCGCCACATAGTCCACCTTGGGCAGCATCCCCCGGGACACCTCGTCCCGGGCCATGATCTCTCCGTTGCGGTAACGCATGACCTCCACGTTGACCCCCTCGTAGTTGGAGTTGGGGTAACCGTAGTAGGTCCAGAGGAAGGCGCAGATCCGCATATCCTTCCCCGCGGGCACCAGCGTCCGGAAGCCGTCGGCGGTGATCTCCACGATCTCCCCCGGCCCCAGCTCATAGGCGTCGGTATAGCCCAGCTTGTGATAGGCGAAGGATTCAAAGGACACGCAGCAGCCGTCCTTGTCCTTCCCGATCAGCACCGGCAGCCGGCCCAGCTTGTCCCGGGCCGCCATGATGCACTCCGGCGTCAGAACCAGAATGGTGGCAGAGCCGTTGATGACCTCCTGAGCGTAGCGGATGCCCTCTACCAGGGAGTCCTTCTGATTGATGAGGGCCGCCGTCAGCTCCGTGGCGTTGACCTTGCCGGAGCTCATGGCCATAAACTGACGGCCATGGCTGTCAAAATACTTCTCCACCAGCTCCTCGGCGTTGTTGATGATCCCCACGGTGGTGATGGCGTAGAGGCCCAGGTGGGAGCGCACCAGCAGCGGCTGGGGGTCCGTGTCGCTGATGCAGCCGATGCCGCTGCAGCCGTGAAATTCCTTCAGATCCCGCTCAAACTTGGTGCGGAAGGGGGTGTTTTCAATATTATGGATCTGGCGCTGAAAGGTGCCGTCCCCGCCATACACCGCCATACCGCCCCGACGGGTACCCAGGTGGGAGTGATAGTCCACACCAAAGAAAATATCCAGAACACAATCCCGATGAGAAATCGCTCCAAAAAAACCGCCCAATGCTGTATCCTCCGTTTATTTGCCCGATTACTTGCCGAATACCCGGCGCATCATCTCCTGATAAGCTTCCTCCACGTTGCCCAGATCCCGACGGAAGCGGTCCTTGTCCAGCTTCTCATTGGTCTTGGCATCCCAGAAGCGGCAGGTGTCGGGGCTGATCTCGTCGGCCAGGACGATGGTGCCGTCAGGCAGACGGCCGAACTCCAGCTTGAAGTCGATGAGCCGCACGCCGCAGTCGGCAAAGAAGGCCTTGAGGATATCGTTGATCTTCAGAGCCATGGCGCGGATGGTGGCGATCTCCTCCTTGGTGGCCAGCTTCAGGGCCAGAGCGTGGGAGGTGTTGAGGAGAGGATCGTGGAGCTCATCATTCTTATAGGAGAACTCAAAGGTGGGCTCGTCGAACACGATGCCCTCCTCCACGCCGTAGCGCTTGGCAAAGGAGCCGGCGGACACGTTGCGGATGATGACCTCCAGAGGCACGATCTGCACCTTCTTGACCACGGTCTCCCGGTCGCTGAGCTCCTCCACAAAGTGGGTGGGCACACCGGCCTCAGCCAGCTTCTTCATGAGGAAGTTGCTCATGCGGTTGTTCACCGCGCCCTTGCCCATGATGGTGCCCCGCTTGGTACCGTCAAAGGCGGTGGCGTCGTCCTTGTAGGAGACGATGACATAGTTGGGATCCTCGGTGGCGAAAACTTTCTTGGCCTTGCCTTCGTAGAGCTGCTCTTTCTTAACCATGATGGATAACTTCCTTTCCCGTATACTTTATTTGTTTTTCTTACTCTATCTCAATGATATTGGTTACCGCTTTTTCACCGGAGCCGTCCTTACAGCTCCGCCTGAAGCTTCGCTTCCTTTTCGGCGATCTGCTGCGCCATGTCGGCGCGGGCCTTGTCCAGCTTCTCCGCCAGAGCGGCGTCCTCCACCGCCAGGATCTGGGCCGCCAGCACCGCCGCGTTCTTGGCGCCGTTCAGGGCCACCGTGGCCACCGGGATACCGGAGGGCATCTGCACTGTGGCCAGAAGGGCGTCGAGACCATCCATGGCACCGCCCTTCATGGGGATACCGATCACCGGCAGTGTAGTGTTGGCCGCCATGGCCCCCGCCAGGTGGGCCGCCATGCCCGCCGCACAGATGATGGCGCCAAAACCCGCTTTTCTTGCCCCGGAAGAAAATTCCGCCGCCGCTGCCGGCGTACGGTGGGCACTCATGATGTGGGCCTCAAAGGGGATGCCAAAGGCCTTCAGCTGCTCACAGGCGGCTTTGACCTGAGGCCAGTCGCTGTCGCTGCCCATGATGACCGCTACCTTTTTCATACGCGATACCTCCCAAAACAAATAAAGGGCAGACCCGTCCCTACAATTAAGAACAGGCTGCCCAGACGGTCGACATCTAACTTCCGGCCCGCCTGCTCCCATGTGGTCATCCACGAATCCGTCAGTTACCGACGGGCCTTACCTTTTACAATATTAAGCTAACATTTCAACCGAAAAAACGCAAGTCGAAATCCTCCATAATTCTGTATGAATTGTCCAGGCCTTTTCTCAACCCCATCTATGTAAGTTCCATAAATCCTGTTTTTTTTCGCTTTTCTCCTTGACTTCTGCGCCGATCTGTGAGATAGTTTTCAAAGTAAATATTCAGAAGTATGTTAATTTTTAGACATTTTCTGCCTTATTCCCCGGATAATGTTCTAAAAAATAATTTGAGCACCTGCAAAATTTTTTGGTATCGGAAGGAGGTGTCCCCCTGTGACAATGGCTGTTCTCTACTGTGGGGGGGATTCCTTTTCTTCTCCCGCCGGCGGCGGAATGGATACCACTATTTCCGCTGTTCCGGGTGCCGCTGTTTTTCCCGTTTCCGCAGACAATGGTCCTTTTGTCTGTACGGAACGGGTTTTTCTTTTGTCCGGGGAAGATAGCTTTTGGAAAGGAGCGCGCATATGATCAGAAGCTTTGACTGCAAGCTGGTGCTGGAGGACGGCAGCGAGTACCGGGGCTACCGCTTCGGTGCCAAGGTTGACCGGTTGTGCGAGGTGGTGTTCAACACCTCCATGGTGGGTTATCAGGAGATCGTCTCCGACCCCTCCTACACCGATCAGGCAGTGGTGATGACCTACCCCATCATCGGCAACTACGGCGTCACCGACGAGGACTATGAGACCAAGATCCCCACTATCGGCGGCCTGGTGGTCCGGGAGTACAACGATATCCCCAGTAACTTCCGCTACACCAAGACCCTCTCGGAGATCCTGGAGGACTACGGCATCCCCGGCATGGAGGGGGTGGACACCCGGAAGCTGGCCCGCAGCATCCGGGACCACGGCAGCCGCAAGGGCCTCATCTGCGATATCGGTGTGAGCACGGAGGAGGCGCTATCCCGCCTCACCGCCCAGGAGCTGCCCCACGACCAGGTGTCCCGGGTCAGCTGCAAAAAGCGCTGGTACGCCCGCACCAGCAACCACAAGTTCAACGTGGTGGCGGTGGACTGCGGCATCAAGCTCAACATCGTCCGCTCCCTGAACCAGCGCCACTGCAACGTCACCGTGGTGCCCTACAACACCCCGGCGGAGACCATTCTGGACATGGAGCCCGACGGGCTGTTCCTCTCCAACGGCCCCGGAGACCCGGAGGACGTGACCCCCGTCATTGAGCTGGTGCGCAAGCTCCGGGGCAGAGTGCCCATCTTCGGCATATGCCTGGGCCACCAGATGATCGCCTTGGCCTATGGCGGCAAGACCTACAAGCTGAAGTTCGGCCACCGGGGCGGCAACCACCCGGTGAAGAACCTTCTCACCGGCAAGCTGGAGATCACCAGCCAGAACCACAGCTACGCCGTGGATGAGGCCTCCCTGAAGGGCACCGGCCTCACCGTCACCCATATCAATCTTCTGGACAACACCGTGGAGGGCCTTCAGTGCCGTGCCGACAAGGTGTTTTCCGTTCAGTATCACCCGGAGAGCGCCCCCGGTCCCCAGGACAGCGGCTACCTCTTCGACCAGTTTATTGCCATGATGGAGGAGGGGAAGCGCCATGCCTAAGAGAACCGATCTGCACAAAATCCTGGTCATTGGCTCCGGCCCCATCGTCATCGGCCAGGCGGCGGAGTTTGACTACGCCGGTACCCAGGCCTGCCTTGCCCTCCGGGAGGAGGGCTACGAGGTGGTGCTGGCCAACTCCAACCCCGCCACCATCATGACCGATACCACCGTGGCCGACAAGGTGTATATGGAGCCCCTGACGGCGGACTATCTGGCCAAGATCCTCCGCTTTGAGCGGCCTGACGCCATCGTCCCCGGCATCGGCGGCCAGACGGGACTGAATCTGGCCATGGAGCTCCAGCGCCAGGGCATCCTGGAGGAGTGCGGCGTGGAGCTTCTCGGCACCAGCTATCAGAGCATCCAGCAGGCCGAAGACCGTGAGCTCTTCAAGGAGCTGTGCCTCCAGCTGGGGGAGCCGGTGGTGCCCTCCCAGATCACCCACTCCATTGAGGAGGCCATCGACGCCGCTAAAACCATCGGCTACCCGGTGATCCTGCGGCCCGCCTTCACCCTGGGCGGCACCGGCGGCGGCTTTGCCGACAATGAGACGGAGCTGCGGCTGATGATGAAAAACGCCCTGGCCCTGTCTCCCGTCCACCAGGTGCTCATCGAAAAGAGCATCCGTGGCTACAAGGAGATCGAATATGAGGTGATGCGGGACGCCAACGACACCGCCATCACCGTGTGTAACATGGAGAACATCGACCCGGTGGGCATCCACACCGGTGACTCCGTGGTGGTGGCCCCCAGCCAGACCCTCACCAACAAGGAGTACCACCTCCTCCGTGACAGCGCCCTGCGGCTGATCCGGGCCCTGAAGATCGAGGGCGGCTGCAATGTCCAGTTCGCCCTGGACCCCCAGTCCTTCCAGTACTATGTCATCGAGGTCAACCCCCGGGTGTCCCGGTCCTCCGCCCTGGCCTCCAAGGCCAGCGGCTACCCCATCGCCCGGGTGTCCGCCAAGATCGCCGTGGGCATGCGTCTCGACGAGATCCGCATCGCCAACACCCCCGCCTCCTTTGAGCCGGCTCTCGACTATGTGGTCACCAAGATGCCCCGGTTCCCCTTCGACAAGTTCAACTCCGCCAGCAACATCCTCTCCACCCAGATGAAAGCCACCGGCGAGGTCATGGCCGTGGGCCGCACCCTCCAGGAGAGCATCCTCAAGGCGGTGCGGAGCCTGGAGATCGGCGTGAGCCACGTCTACATGAGCAAATTCGACGACTACAGCGAGCGCAAGCTCCTGGAGTACATCCGCCTGGGCACCGACGACCGGATCTTCGCCATCGCCGAGCTCATGAGCCGGGGCACCGACCTGGGCCAGATCGCTACCGCCACCCAGATCGACATGCTGTTCCTGGACAAGATCGCCAACATTGTCCGCTATGAGGAGGAGATCAAAGCCCGGCCCTGGGATGTGGATATGCTCCGGAAAGCCAAGCGCAAGGGCTTTTCCGACAAGGCCATCGCCTGGCTGTGGAAGTGCACCGAGCGGGAGGTCTTTGACAAGCGCAAGGAGCTGGGCATCTTCCCGGTGTACAAGATGATCGACACCTGCGCCAGCGAGTTTGACAGCTACATCCCCTATTTCTACTCCACCTACGAGGAGGAGAACGAGTCCGTCGTCTCCCCCCACAAGAAGATCATCGTCCTGGGCAGCGGCCCCATCCGTATCGGCCAGGGCGTGGAATTCGACTACTCCACCGTCCACGCCGTCCAGACCATCAAGAAGAGCGGCTACGACGCCATCATCATCAACAACAACCCGGAGACCGTCTCCACCGACTACACCTGCAGTGATAAGCTCTACTTCGAGCCTCTGACGGTGGAGGACGTGATGAACATCATCGAGCTGGAGAAGCCGGAGGGCGTCATCGCCTCCCTGGGCGGCCAGACCGCCATCAACCTGGCCCAGCCTCTCCGGGAGCACGGCGTGAAGATCATCGGCACCGACTGCGACGCCATCGAGCGGGCAGAGGACCGGAAGGTCTTCGAGGAGGTCCTCACCTCCCTCAACATCCCCCAGCCCCGGGGCGAGGCCGTCACCAGCGTGGAGGACGGCGTCCGGGCCGCCGCTGAGATCGGCTACCCGGTACTGGTGCGGCCCAGCTTCGTACTGGGCGGCCGGGCCATGGAGATCGTGGCCAATGAGGAGATGCTCCGCCGCTACCTCAAGACCGCCGTGGAGGTGGACGCCGACAAGCCGGTGCTGGTCGATAAGTACATCATCGGCAAGGAGGTGGAGGTGGATGCCATCTGCGACGGTACCGATGTGTTCGTCCCCGGCATCATGGAGCTGGTGGAGCGCACCGGCGTCCACTCCGGCGACTCCGTCAGCGTATATCCCACCTTCTCCATCTCCCAGGCAGTGAAGGATACCATCCTGGACTACACCAAGAAGCTGGGCCTCGGCATCGGCATCGTGGGTCTCTACAACATCCAGTTCATCGTGGACCGGCAGGACAAGGTGTACATCATCGAGGTAAACCCCCGGTCCTCCCGGACGGTACCCTTCCTCTCCAAGGCCACCGGCTGGTCCCTGGCGGACATCGCCACCAATGTGATCTTGGGGGAGAGCCTGAAGGACCAGGGCATCAACGTGCTCTATCCCAAGGAGAAGGAGCGCTGGTACTGCAAGGTGCCTGTGTTCTCCTTCAGCAAACTCAGCGGCATGGACACCTACCTCTCCCCGGAGATGAAGTCCACCGGCGAGGCCATCGGCTACGACGACCGGCTGCCCTACGCCCTCTACAAGGCCATGGAGGCTGCCGGCATGAAGCTCCAGGACCACGGCACGGTGCTCCTGTCCGTGTGCGAGGAGGATCTCCCTGAGGCGCTGCCTCTGGTACAGCGGTTCTACCGCCTGGGCTTCAACATCGAAGCCACCACCGGCACCGCCCACTATCTCAAGGAGCACGGCATCCGCACCCGGATGAAGAAGGACTACACGGAAGATCCCTCCGACATCACCACCGCCATGCGCAGCGGCAAGGTGGCCTACCTTATCAATACCCGGGACCCCAACTCCGCCGCCCATGTGAACGCAGGCGTGGAGATGCGCCGTCTGGCTATTGAGAACAATCTCACCACCCTCACCTCCCTGGACACCGTCAAGGCCCTTCTGGACGTGCTGGAGGCTATCTCCAGCCGGATCTCCACCATCGACGGCTGACAGACAGGGAGACAGGCAATCGTCTGGAGGAGGCCTGCCAGCCTCCGATCCCGGTCACAACTGCAAAGCAGCGCCCCGGAGGCACATCGCCTCCGGGGCGTTTTTCCGCTCCGCGTCACCGTTCCCGGGGACAGGCACGGACCGGTATTTTTCCGCATAAGACAGGGTAGGGCCCCATGGGGTCCGGAGAAGGAGGGACCATTTGTGACCTTACTATCCCGGCTGATCGCCGCTGTAAAAGGGGTAACGTCCCTGGGGCTGGGCGGCGAGGGTTTGCCCCGGCCTGCCCGGCTGGTCTACGTACTGCTGACGGCCCTGGGGACCATCTTGGCTACGGCCGGCGTATTGCTGCTGCGGAAATTTTTCGGCGCTGAGGGCATATTCATCCTGGGAATCATCGGGGTGGCGGTATTCTGGGGGTGGGTGCTGCGGTGGCTGTATACCGACGGCCGCATCACCTTCAGCCATGTGCTGGTGGTATGGCTGATGGCCTCCGGCACCGTGATGGGCGGGGCCAGCTACTATCTGGCCCTTCGGGGCGTCACCGATACCCTGGAGACCCTGGCCCACTATGTTATGGTGGAGACGGTGGCCGGCAGCGCAGGCTATCTGGCCAAGAGCACCATGGAGAACGTCATGGGCCGCAAGACCCCGCCTCCAGGCCAGGATGCCTGAGTCCGGGCGGGGGACAGCAGGCCATGGTCAGGGGAGTATACTTCTTTTATGCAAATAATTTATACTTTCGTAACATCCTATGCTAGTTTTGTTAACAACCCCCGTGTATCATAAATCTTGCAAGTGACAAGAGCTTCTTTTTCATCCAATCCTCCAATGTATAGGAAAACCAGGCTGCCTTTGCTGTTGGGCATCCTGGTTTTTTCCTGTTCATGCGCCTGTTTCTCCAGTAAGAAAGCCGCCCGGTTCTCCGGGCGGCTTTCTTCCGTCTGTTCTCAGCACAAGCCGGTGATCCAGGCGGCGATATTGTTCCACAGCAGGCTGTATCCGTCCCACTGCGTCATGGCGGCCGGCGCCCAGTGGGCAGCGCAGTCCATGGCATACGCCACCGCACGGCCCTGGCCGTATGTCCAGGCGGTGATCAGGGGATCTCCCTCAAAGGACACCAGGACCTGGCTGCCCTCCTTAGCCGTCAGCTTGTTGTAGCCCAGCACATAGGGCCACTGGGCGGGCAGGCCCTCCAGAATGGGATGGCTGCCGGGGACACAGGTCAGATCCGCCCCCTCGGGCACCTCCTGCCGGTCGTCTCCCGGCAGGATGGTCACGGGGAGAAGCTCCTCAATGGCCGTCCCGTGGAAACGGGCCCGGGCATTGATGCCCTGGAAAGACATATAACCGCCGATCATGGCAAATCCGCCGCCGCCGGCTACATACTCCCGGATCAGCTTCAGCAGATTGGGCACCCGCACACCGGTACGGACCATCTCAGGGATCAGCAAAAACGTATCTGCGCCTACATCGCTGAGAATGACCGCGTCATATTCCCGCAGCTCCTCCAGCGTTCTGGGGAATCGGGCGGGGATACGATGGCAGGGGATATGGTGGAAGGAAAACCGCTGGGGGTCCAGCAGCGCCTCGATTTCCCCCGCGTGCTCATTGTACCGGATACCTGTAAACAGGTCATATCCTTTAAATTCCGTTGTCTGTACAAAGCAGGATTCTCCTGCAAACAAAATCTTTTTCTTCATACCGTCTCCTTATGGATCATCAGGCCGTTCCTACCGTCAGCAGGATATTGGCGTATGGGCGGATATCTCCGGTGGAAATGGCCAGGCGCACTTTCTTCCCGCTGCTGGCCTCATAAAATGCCTCCCGGGACAGCATGGTCATCTCCACATCTTTCAGCAGCGGGGCGTAGGTAAGCGCCGCTTCCGGCATACAGCCCTCATCGGTAGCCATGACCTGAGCGCTCTCCACTTCCACCAGGGTGAGAAGGGCACGCAGCACCTCCTGCACCGTGGGCAGATTCCGGCTCAGGCCCAGGAATATCTTTTCCGCCTCACCGCTGCGGCTGCTCAGAGGATAATTTCCATCAGCGATCAGGATCTGATCCCCATGTCCGCACAGGGCCGCGGCGGCGGCAATCCCCGGGTGGATGCAGTTTCCTTTCAGCATGGCGATACCTCCTCCGGCCGCAGCTTCCCCAGCGTCCCACCGGGGTGCCGCTTGACATACTCCTCCGGCGTGAGCTGGTTCTCCCCCTGGAGAATGGTGCTCAGGCCCTGGAGCACCAGCATTTCCGCCAGAATGGACGCTCTGGGCGCACGGTTGAGAGGACCGCCTTCCGCCGACACATGGGCCAGAAGATGGACCTGCGCAAATTTCGCCAGCCAGGAATCCGCGTTGCCGGTCACCGCGATGATGTCGCAGCCGTTATTGTGGATAGCGGCAGCGGTGGCCTTCATCTCCGCAGTCTCCCCGCTGTTGGACACGCAGATCACCACGTCCCCCGGCATCAGCTGGCCGCAGGAGCCGTGGACTGCCTCCGTCCCGTGGAGGTAGTAGGCAGGTGTCCCCGTGGAGGAAAACAAAGACGCCATGTAGGTAGCCAAATGGGCCGGCTTTCCGATCCCGGTGATATGGAGCCGTCCGCCCTTCTGGCGGCACTGACGGATCAGAGCCACAGCATCTCTGTAAAAGTCCTCGTCCAGCGTCTGCAGCACCTGCTCACACTCCCGCAGACAGACGCTGCGGTATGTATCCAAATGATCTGTCATGCTGTTTTCCCCTCCTGTAGCACGGTATAGATCTGCCGGAATTTCGTCTGTTCCTCTCCGCTCCAGCCGGCAGCCACCTCTTCGATGGTGGGAAGGCTGGGCTGCGCTCCCATGCGGGATACGGTGATGGCCGCCACATCGTTGGCAAATTCCACCGCCTGGCCGTGGCCGGCGCCGCAGCACACCGCTGTGCAGAACGCCGCCACAAAGCTGTCTCCCGCAGCGGTGGGATCTACCACCGTCACGCCCTCACGGGCAGGGCAGAGCAGGAATTCCTCTCTGTCCCCAAAAGCCGCTCCCCGGGAACCCAGGGTGATAAGGGCGTGGTCCACCCCCATCTCCATCAGCTTGGCCGTGGCCGCCCGGACCCGGTTTTCCAGCGTCTCCCCGCTGTCGCAGTCAATGGATATGCCGGTAATGTCCGCCGCCTCATGTTCATTGGGGGAAATATAGGTGATGTTCTGCAGCAGTTCCAGAGGCAGCTTGTCCGACGGCGCTGCATTGAGCATCACCGGCACGCCCTTGGCTCTGGCATAGCGGGCCACCAGAATATTGATCTCCATGGGGATCTCCAGCTGGAGAATGACCATGTCGTAGTGGGCAATGTCCTCTTCCAAAAAGGCCACGTCCTCCGGCCGGATGGCCATGTTGGCTCCGGGGACCACGATGATCCGGTTGGCCGCCGCAGTGCCGCAGCGCTCAATGATCACGTTGCCCACCGCAGAGGGAACGCCGCCATCCTTTTTCACTTCTCCGATGTCGATACCCGCCTCACTGGAGGAGGCGATCAGGCGGCGGCCGAACAGGTCGTCTCCCACCTTGCCCACCATGGTCACCCGGGCGCCCAGCCGCGCCGCCTGGACCGCCTGGTTGGCGCCCTTTCCTCCCGGCGCCATCTGGAAATCACAGCCCAGGACCGTCTGCCCCTCAGAAGGGAACTGCTGTGTGCTGGTAATCAGATCCATGACAAAGCTGCCGACTACCAGGATTTGCGGTATATGTGCCATAAAATGTCATCCTCCTGTTGGCAGGGCCCTCAGCTCTCATGTTTGACCACACAGCCGCCGCGCATGACCATCCGCACCCGGCTGAGGGCAGAGATATCCTCCAGAGGATCGCCGTCCACACAGATAATATCTGCGCACTTGCCTGCCTCCAGAGTACCGATCTCATCCGCCAGACCCAGCAGGGCAGCGCTGTCCCGGGTCACGGCAAACAGGGCCTGCATATTGCTGGCGCCGATCTCCTCGATGAAGTACTTGCACTCCAGCCACAGCAGGGTGTGGTTGAGGTCCGTGGCCAGGGCAAATTTGACGCCGGCCTTCAGGGCCTTGCTCATCACCCGGCGGGTCTGCTCTCTGGCACGCCACACCTTCTGGTGCCACCACTCCGGCAGCTCCTCCCACTTGTGGGTCTTGTTGGTGGGGGTCTCAAAGCCCCGGACAGGATCAAAGAACAGGATCAGGTTGGGGTCGCTGATATAGGCGCCTTTTTCCACAAAGAGGGGAATATCATCCTCCTCGATCAGATTGGCATGCTCCAGGGAGGCAAAGCCCGCTTCCAGTGCCCACTTGACCACATCGCCGCCGATGCAGTGTCCGCAGACCTTGAGGCCGGCCCGGTTGGCCTCCTCCACAGCTACCATCAGCTCCTCTTTCGTATAGGCGGACACCTGGGTCAGATCGCCCTTGAGGTAGTCCAGGGCAGAGGAGCCCCGGGAGATATTGGAGATGAACATCTTGATCACATCGGCGCCGTGATATACGGCCTCACGGACACGGCGGCGGACCTCGTCAGGACCGTCGGCGGTCACCGCCGCCTCAGGGGCCGTCCCGTGGCTGGGCCGCAGGGCCTGGGCCGCCACCAGAAGGCGGGGGCCTACCACCTCGCCCCGGTCAATGGCATCCCGCAGGATCACATCCACAAATCCGGTGCCGTCGCCCAGGGACCGGGCAGTGGTCACGCCGCACATCAGATCGTCGTGGAGCGACACCACGCCCCGGATGGCCCGCAGGGCATCCGGCTGCAGGTGCTGCTGGCCTACCGTCTCCTCGCGGCGGCAGTCCTCACCGATGTGCAGGTGGGAATCGATCAGGCCGGGCATCAGCGTGCCGCTGCCCAGATCCAGAACCTGAGCGCCTTCCGGCACAGGCAGCTGGGATGCAGGACCTACCTGACGGATCCGTCCGTCCTCAACGATGACAGCGGCGTTGGAAATGGCTTCCGCGCCTGTGCAGTCCACCAGTTTTGCCGCTTTCAGATATGTTACCATAAGAAACGCTCCTTTCCTGACCCGGTCAGTTCTTTCTGGATTGCTTCAATCCTGAAATGATGATAATGATGATGGTGAAAACATAGGGTGTCATATCCACCAGCTGAGAGGGGAATCCTACGCCCTGCAGCTGGATGGCCGCGCTGCTGGTCAGGCCGAAGAGGAGGCTTGCCAGAGCAGTCACCGGGATATAGGCGTTGCTGAACCCCACTGCGGCAACGGCAATGTAGCCGCGCCCGGAGGTCATGTTCTCCGTAAACATGGAGAGATTGCCCACGGACAGGAACGCACCCGCCAGGCCGCAGGTCACACCAATGATGATCTCTGCCAGGTAGCGGTAGCGCACTGTGCGCAGACCGCTGCTCACCAGGGCCTTGGGGTTTTCTCCCAGGGCCCG
Organism: uncultured Eubacteriales bacterium; assembly: GCA_900549475.1. Taxonomy (GTDB): domain Bacteria; phylum Bacillota; class Clostridia; order Oscillospirales; family Oscillospiraceae; genus Pelethomonas. Next base: position 42,704 of record UROF01000007.1, on the reverse strand, counting down.
CAGCCGGAATCCCAGCGGGGTGCGGTACATCAGCAAAAACAGCACCAATACCAGTACCCAGGATGCATACACCAGGATATTGTGGCCGCTCAGGCAGCGGAGAACAGGGATCTTGTCGATCAGGGGAATGGTGATCTTCCCCAGAGAGGGGGTAGCGGGATTATAGAAGGAACCGCTGCCGCCGAATACCGGCTCCAGCAGCCATCCCGTCAGAGCAATGGCCAGCATATTGAAGCCGAAGCCCAGAATGATCTCATTGGCTTTGAGCTTGATGAGGAAGAAGCCGTAGAGCAGGGCCATGGCCACAGAGGCCAGCACAGCCGTCAGAACGCCGGCAGCGGCGCTGCTGAGGTAGTAGCTTCCCACCACGCCGAAAAAGGCGCCGATGAGCATAAAGGCCTCCATGGAAATGTTGAAGTTTCCGGACTGAGAGCAGACCGCGCCGCCCAGGGCACACAGCAGGATCGGGGTCGCCAGGCTGAGGGCCGTGGTGAGCGTGTGTTCGCTGAATAATACGTCAAACATTCTCAATCACCCTCCCTGTGCTGCTTTTTGATGCGCAGAAGCTCAAACAAGCCGTCCGCAGTAATACAGATAACGATAATACCGATCATGATCCGCATGGTATAGGCAGAAACGCCGGTATTGCGGACCATGGAGCGGGCGCCGCCCTGAATGGCTCCCATGAACAGGGAGGAGAACAGGATACCGATGGGATTGAGACGGCCCATCAGCGCCACCATGATGCCGTTGGGGCCCATCTCCGTGGAAAAGCCATGGATATACTGTCCGTTGACGCCCATGGTCTCAGAGGCACCGGCAATAGCCGCGATGCCGCCGCTGACGATCAGGGACCAGAACTGGATCTGCTTGGTCTTGACGCCGCCGTACACCGCAAACTGGCTGGAAATACCCAGCATCCGGTGCTCATAGCCGTACTTGGTGTGCTTGCTGAAGATATAGAACCCCACCACCAGCAAAAGGGCGATAAACAGGGACGTATTCAGCTTATAGGGCTCCAGGAGCACGCTCAGCTGGGCGGACTCCTCGATCATGGGCGTACGCACCTGCTGGGCAGCGGAGGACACATCCTCCGGCAGCTGGAAATACTCCGTCACCAGGAAGGAGCACAGCAGCACCATAGCATAGCTCTGCATCCAGGTGATGATGACCTCGCTGACTCCCCGGCGGGCTTTCAGATAGGCCGGGACCAGCATCCACAGGGAACCCACCAGGAACGCGCCGAACATGCACAGCGGGATGTGGACGATGGAGGGCAGGCCCTTGATGGTACCCAGCAGTCCCGCCGCCAGAGCTCCGCAGTAGACGCATCCCTCCAGGCCCATATTGAACAAGCCCGCTTTGAAGGATACGGCGGCGCCGATACCCACGATGATATAGGGGACTGTCCACCGCAGGGTGGTAAAGATCTCCAGGGTACCGGAAAAAGCGCCCAGCATCAGTTCCCGGTAGGCAGCAATGGGATTCTCTCCCACGGCGATAATGAAAATACTGCTGATCACAAGGCCGATCAAAAACGCCACTACCAGGCGCAGCAAAGATTGGACCCACTGCTTATTCATTGTTTTCTGCGCCTCCTTTCGGCTGAATGCCCGCCATCAGCAGACCGATGGCATTGCGGGCGTCAGGATCTTCCGGGTTCACTTTTCCGATGATCCGGCCCTCAAACATGACGTATACCACATTGCTCAGTGTCAGGACCTCGTCCAGATCCGTGGACACCAGGATCACACCGTATCCCTGCTTGCACTTATCCAGCAGGGTGTGATGGATAAAGGACTGGGACCCTACGTCCACTCCGCGGGTAGGCTCCTCCGCAATGATCAGATCCTTGGCCAGATTCAGCTCTCTTGCCAGAATACACTTTTGAATGTTGCCGCCGGAGAGGTTCATGATCTCGCTGCGGGGGGACGCTGTCTTGATATGGAAAGTCTCGATCAGGTCATCCACCAGCTTTTCCAGCCGCTTCTGCCGCATGAACAGCTTCCCGGCCCAGGGCTCCCGCCGGTGGGCGCCCATGATGATATTGTCGTAGATATCGGAGGTGGAGCTGATACCCAGGATATAGCGCTCACCGGTAATATGGGCAATGCCGATCTTCCGCATATCCGCCGCGCTGCTGCGGGTGACATCCTGATCGCGATAGGTCATCGTTCCATCTGTCACCGGCGCGCCCAGCCCCGCGATCGCCTCTACCAGCTGCTCCTGTCCATTGCCGCCCACGCCGGCCACGCCGATGATCTCGTGCTCATGGAGGTCAAAGCTGACATCCTGGATGCACTTTCCCGCGGCGGTCTTGGCTGTGGTCACATGGTCCATCCGGAAAATCACGCTATCTGACTTCTCCATCTCGCTGTTGTGCATGATCCGGTCCGCAATGTTGATGCGCTGGCCCACCATCTTCTCCGCCAGGTCCTCAATGGACGTCTCCTCCGTCGTCACGGTGCCCACTACCTTGCCCTTGCGCATGACAGTGACCCGGTCGGCCACATCCATCACCTCGCGGAGCTTGTGGGTAATAAATATAATAGAGCGGCCATCTGCCTTCAGCTCCCGGAACGCACGGAAAAGCTCCGCGGATTCCGCCGGCGTCAGCACTGCCGTAGGCTCGTCAAATATCAGTATCTTTGCCCCGTGGAACAGAATTTTCAGAATCTCCACCCGCTGCTGCATACTCAACGGGCAATCCTGGATCTTCCGGGTGGGGTCGATCTGCAGCCCGTAGCGCTGGGATATCTCTTTCGTAATTTCGATGGCTTTGGCCTCATCCACAAATACACCGTGCTTTGTGGGCTCAAAAGAAAACACCAGGTTCTGTGCCACCGTAAAGGAGGGGACCAGCATAAAGTGCTGGTGCACCATACCGATACCGTTGGCAATGGCCTCGCGGGGAGACCGTATCCGTACTGCCTTGCCATCCAGCAGGATCTCGCCGGAGTCCGGCTGGAGCATCCCGTAGAGGATGTTCATGAGCGTACTTTTTCCCGTACCATTTTCACCAACTACCGCCAGGATCTCTCCCTCATTCAGGGTGAGATTTACATGGTCGTTGGCGACAACAGGTGTTTCAGGATGCGGAAATACTTTTGTAATGTCTTTTACCTGAAGCACCGTTTTTTCCATATTCATCACCGCCATTTTAAATATAGAGTTTCTCTGCTTGGCTCACGCCTATGCAGGCCGGACGTGAAAAGGGGAGGGGGTGCGTCCTTCCCTTGCAGACACACCCCCTGCCGGCAATTACTCTGTTTCCGTTGTCGTGGGGATCTCGATCTCACCAGCAATGATCTTCTGCTCGATATCCTTTACCTGCTGGATGATCTCCTCACTTACCAGCGCCTCATTGATAGCGATGACCGGCATGCCCTCCTGGAGGCCATAGTAGACCTGCTCGTTGTTGAACTGGCCGTTTACCGCCTGGGAAATGGTATCGTAAGTGGCATAGCCGTGGTCCAGAAGGCTGGAGCAGATGATGTTCTCGGGAGCCAGGGAGGACTGATCCACATCCACGCCGATGGCATAGAAGCCCTTGTCCTGAGCAGCCTGGAACACGCCGAGGCCTGTCTGGCTGGCCGCCTGATAGATCACGTCACAGCCGCGCTCGTTCAGGCTCAGGGCCAGCTCCTGTCCCTTCAGAGGATCGTCAAAGGTATTGGCCCAGGAGACCATCAGCTCTGTGCCGTTGTCCACGTAGTTGATGCCCGCCTCATAGCCGGCCAGGAACACCTTGATGCCGGGGTTGTTGCCGCCGCCGATGAAGCCGACCTTGCCGGTCTCGCTCATCAGAGCCGCCACAACGCCGCACATGAAGGAGCCCTGCTCAGAACGGAAGTGAACAGGCTTGAGGTTGGGAGCCACTTCCTCGCCCTGGAGATCGATCCACAGACCGATGAACATCGTATCGGGGTAGAGGACACACAGCTCCTTGGCAGCCTCCAGGAAGTTGTCGTACACAAAGTAAATGATGTCGTAGCCTTCCTCACACAGGGCCTGCATCTGATCGTAGTACTCGCTGACCTCAGTGCAGACGACAATGTTGACATCCAGGCCCATTTCTTCCTTCAGACGGTCCACACCTTCCAGGGTGTTGAGGTCCGCAGGCTGGGTCATCTGCCGCATGGACATCAGTGCCACCTTGGGCAGCTCTCCGCTCCCCGTATCCGTGTCTTCGCCCTGCTGATTGTTGGTCTGATTGTTGGTCTGGTTGTCGGTCCCACCGTTGTTGGCAGCATTATTGCCGCTGTTGCCGCCGCAGGCGGCCAGAGACAGCATCATCGCAAGAGCCAACAGCATACACGCAAGTTTCTTCATGTTTTTTCTCCTTTCATTCCGTCAAACTGCTATTTCAACCCGGACAGCCATATATTTCTGCCCGGAAATTGAACAAACTGTCCGTCTTTTTGGACAGACTATGAAAACCACTGGACGAGCTTACATCCTTAGGGTATAATACTTTTACAACATTCATCGATAAGGAGCAGTCAACATGGCCCATAAACACTACTATCTGGACGAGTCTTCCGCTGCGACTGTCTCCATTTCTCCGCGGCTGAAATACACCGGCAGCGTCAGCGACGACCCCACCTGGTTCAATATCGAGCACTCCCATAACTTCTGTGAGATCCTGTACGTTCTCAGCGGCCAGGGCACTGTCCGCATCTACGGCCAGGAGCATCCCATCCATGGCGGGGATCTTATTATTTACAACCCCTTCGTCACCCATCAGGAGCGCTCCGATGAAAACGATCAGCTCCACTTTCTTTTCTGTGCGGTAGACGGCTTCCAGCTGGAAAATCTGCCCCCCAACTGCCTGATCCCCGAGGATATGTTCCCCATCATCAACGCCGACCGGTACAAGCAGAAACTGGACCTCTACTTTATGGATCTGATCAATGAGACCTCCAGCGGCATCGCTTACTGCAAAAATATCAGCCAGAACCTTCTCAATGTTCTGCTGGTGATGATCCTGCGCATTACCATGACCACAACGCCGGACCCGGTACAGCTCTCTCCCGCCTGCAAAAAGATCAAGAACTACATCGACCAGAACTATATGTCGTCCATTACGCTGGAGTCCCTCTCAAGCGCCATCTATATCAGCAAGGATCACCTGTCTCACCTTTTCAAAACAGAGACCGGTGTATCTCCCATCCGCTATGTCATCCAGAAGCGCTGCGAGGAGGCCAGCCGCCTGTTATTGGAGACGGATCTCTCCGTGAAAGAAGTTTCCCAGCGGGTAGGCTACGACGACCCGGTTTACTTCAGCCAGATCTTCAAGAAGGTGACCGGCATCTCTCCCAACACCTACCGGAAACACGAGCGATCCTGACCACCCCAGCCGGATGTCTGTAGTATATCGTCGAAAAGCAAAAATTGTCCATGGAATATACTGTGTGGAAATGTGGGATTATTGTAAATTTCCCATTTGACTTTAGTTATCCTGTCGAGGCAAGCAGATATAACACGAGTTTATTTGGCATAAATCACAACCCCCCTTTTTATGAGGAGTGAAAATCGCCGGATATTATCCCCCCGCAGCTTCGGATATCTGTCATTTCCGCCAGTTTCTCTCTATTTTCTATATTGTCAGCTTGCTGACCGAAAAGTTTACAAAGTTCTTAATATGACCAAAGCAAAAGGCGTCCCGAAACGTTTTTCGTTTCGGAACGCCTTTGTTTATATTCACAGAGCTCCACGCCCATAAAAAACTTGCCAGTGTCCTATCAGGCAAGCAGGCAGGTGCTCACCATCTGCTAAAACAAAACGCACCCGCAGTAAATCACTGCGGGTGCGTTGGCGCAGAAGGAGGGATTTGAATTTCATTTTTCCTGTCCTTCTGCTTCTTTTTTGCTTATTTCCCGTGTATTTGTGTCCTAATTATAAAATTTATAAACTAGCTTCTCATCGGCTCGGCACCTTTCCGCTCAGCTTATCTGTTTTTTTAAAGGGAAAACACAAGGGAAAACTTTCCGAATCATCTTTTACTAGGGAAGCGCAGTTTTCCATCACAAACAAAGCATTAGCAAAGTTCACCAGCTATGTTCGCCTGTTCAACAACTTGAATTACATTTTCCAATTAAAGAGGTGTTCTTTTCCTTTGAGAGTACCTTTTATCCCCTGGTAGATATTGATAACACAGATTTACCGCATAGTTCTAATATAAGGCTTCCCTAGAGCTGCCGGGTCGGAGTCCGTCTTTTTAATAGCGCCGATGACCAGTACAGCGACAGTTAGCATATATGGTAGGCCCGTGAAAAATTGGATTGGCAAATCAACACCTAACGTTTGCATTTTAAATTGAAGGGCGTTGGCAGCTCCCATAAACAAAGCAGCAAGACATACCCCCACAGGATGCCTTCGGCCAAATACGACCAGCGATAGTGCGATATATCCTCGTCCAGAAGTCACATTCTCAGAAAACATTCCCAGTTGACCAAGCACCAAGTAAGCACCACCTAGTCCGCTCATAATTCCGTTGAAAGCTGCGGCGAGATACTTGATGCGAAATACCGGCAAGCCAACTGTATCGGCTGCTTGGGGATTCTCTCCTACAGAAGTCAGAGATAGCCCCCACACGGTTTTCTTTAGAAACAAAAGAATACCAATTGCAAAAAGATAAAGCAAATATGTGATAATATCTTTATTGAAAAAGGCATCACCAATTAATGGGACTTTACTGAGAACGGGGATTGTAAGCACAGGCAAAGTGGAGATTTGGGGATATGTTCCGGAAGTTTGATTTACGATAACTTGAAACAGATAGCTTGTTAGCCCCAAAGCAAATAAATTCAGCGCTGTACCAGTTACATTCTGATTTTGCCTCAAGTAAATTGAGAAAAACGCATGAAGAAGACTGAAACATACTCCTGCAAGCATTCCACATATAAAGCCCAGAAAAAGGCTATCACTTTTATACGCCGCGGCAAAGCCAAAAAAAGCGCCTGCCAGCATGTTTGCTTCCAGTCCGATATTCAAGGTGCCAGCCTTTTGAGAAACTGTCTCACCTAATGCTGCATACGCTAAAGGAACTCCCATCCGAACAGCGGCGGAAAGAAAAGAGGCCAAAAACGTCATATTTAGAATTTCATCCCACATATGAACGGTTTCCTCCTTTCTGTTTTTGTGAAGAATGCATTTCTGACCAGATCTGTGGCAAAGAACCACACAGAATCATAAGAACAATAAACCCAATAATAATTGATACAATAGAGCTCGGGACACCCAAAGACCGCTGCATTGTAGCCGCGCCAACCTGGAGTGCTGCCAATCCAATGGATACCAGCATTACTCGAATAGGATGGTTGAAAGCAAGCAATGCTACCAGAATAGCTGTATAGCCATTTCCTCCAGATATTCCTTCCAGAAGACGGTGCTGGACGCCAAAAACTTCATTGAAACCAGCCAGACCTGCTAAGCCACCGCCTATAAGAGCAGAGAACAGAAGACTTTTGGGGACGGAGAGGCCTGTACAAAGAGCAGCGCGCTTGCTAAGCCCCACCATTTGCATTTCAAACCCTAAAGTGGTTTTGTATAACAAAAACCACAGGACTATTACCGCCAGAATTGCTACAATAGTGCCACCGTGGAGTCTTGTCGGACTCAACAGCAATGGAAGTGTCAGTTGATCGGGGATCTGCGCGCTTTGGGGAAGAGAACTCCCGTCCTCTTGCAGAATTCCTCGTACACAAATCCCTACAATCATGATGGCAATATAATTAAACATAATTGTGTTGACCGTTTCAGAAATGCCCAGTCGGCTCTTCATCCATGCAGGTATAAGGACCCACACCCCACCCGCTAAAAATGCTGCTACAAATGCCAGAAACAGGCGCAGAACACCAAGGCTTTCCGGCAGCAGCAGAGCAGCGGCAGTAGACGCCAGCGCGCCCATATACAGTTGCCCCTCTGCACCTAGGTTCAGAAAACCAGCGCGAAACGTAATGGCCACGCCCAATCCCAGCAGCATCAGAGGTGTCGCCCGTACAAACACCTCTGCAAAGCCGTGTGCTGTTCCAAATACACCATAAAAAAAAGTTTTTACCGCTTGAATAGGACTGGCACCAGAAAGCAATACCAACACAGTAGACAACAGCAAAACTGCGAAAATGCGTATCAACGCAAAGGCTACTTTATTTTTTACAGACATGTCTGAGCCTCCTCCAGCGGCATTCCTCCCATCATCAGGCCCAGCAACTCAGTAGACAGACCTGGCACATTGGAAACAATCCCCATAATTTTTCCGCTGTGGATAACGGCTATTCTATCAGATAGCGCCAGTATTTCTCCTAAGTCGGTGGAAACCAAAAGGACACTCTTCCCTTGGTTTCGCCGCTCCAGTAATTGCTGGCGTAAATACTCCGTTGCACCAATATCCAGTCCACGGGTGGGCTGACAAGCTATGATCAAATCACCTTCTGCCTGCAGCTCTCGAGAAAGGATCAATTTCTGTTGGTTACCACCAGAAAGCACCCTCACCTTAGCAGTAAGGGCGGGAATCTTTACCTGATAAGCGTCCACAAGCGATTTAGCATTGTTTTGAATCTCACCAGACCGCAAGAGCGGCCCTTTGGCATAGGGCGTGCAGTAATATGTGCGCAGTGCAGTATTTGCTGTTATATCTGCGTCCATAATTAGACCGTCCTGATGCCTATCCGAAGGGACATAAGCAATCCCTTTCTCCCAACGCTTCCGAATTGACAGATGCTGGATCGACTCCCCATGAAAAAGAATGGTACCTTTGGATTGTCGACGAATACCCGTAATAACTTCCACGAGTTCTCCCTGACCGTTTCCATCTATTCCCGCCACTCCAAGAATTTCTCCGCTGTGTACGGTCAGATTGATATTATCCAGCAAAGGAAGCTGCACTCCGTTCTGCAGGGTCAATCCGCACAGTTGGAGTATGTCTTGGTCTTTCTTTGTTTCTGTACGGATATATCCCTGTTCCAGAAAATCGCGCCCGATCATACAACGGGAAAGCTCCCGCTCATTGGTCGATGCAGCATCCAGTGTACAGACTTTTTTCCCATCCCGCAACACAGTTATCCGATCGGCAATAGATAGAATTTCAGACAAATTGTGTGCAATAAGAATAATGCTGTGTCCTTCCTTACGCAGCATACGGAGAATATGGAAGAATTCCTTTGTCTCCTGAGGTGTCAATACGGAGGTGGGCTCGTCCAAAATCAAAAGCCGCGCATTTCGAAACAAAGCCTTTAAAATTTCAACACGCTGCTGCTCACCTACGGATAGTTGATCCACGCGTTTTTGCATATCGATATGAAGTCCATATTTTTCACAGATTCTGGAAACCTGTTGTTCCTGCATTTCTCTGTGTATGAACGGGTATCCATCCATATGCATGCCGAGGAGGATATTTTCTAATGCGGTCATTTTTTTCACCAGCATAAAATGCTGATGAACCATACCAATACCGAGAGAAATTGCTTCATTGGGCTTATTTATATGAACAGGCTTTCCACACCAAGAGATGCTTCCGGCCTCCGGCCTGTAAAGTCCGTATAGGATGTTCATCAGTGTGGTTTTGCCTGCACCGTTTTCGCCCAGCAAAGCGTGGATTTCTCCTTCCGCAATAGAAAGATCCACACGATCTACGGCGCGTATCCCTGGGAAGTCCTTTACGATACCTCTCATTTCTAACAAATCCATGGCACACTCTCTTTCCCGTGGTTCGGGAAAACGACCCCCCTTCGCATGGTTCTGCCGGTGCAAAAGGGGGCCGTTTCCTATAAACTGTGTTATCAATCCTCGGTGGGTGTCTCAATGACCGGTACAACCAACGTACCATCAATGATCTGCTGTTTCAGATCCTCGATCTCGTCTTTTACATCCTGAGGGATTTTGTCTTCGAAGCTGTGGTAAGGCGCCAGGTTGACAATACCTTCTGCAAAACCATAGGACTGAATACCGCCTTCAAATTGACCGTCCACCGCATTGCCGACAATATAGAGCAGTACGTCACCGAAGCTGTACATGTCGCTGCAGACAACAGTGTCCGGGGCTAGATCGTTCTGGTCAGCCGCCGCGCCCATGGCCATCTTTCCGCGCTCCTCACAGGCCTTGATAGCACCGGTTCCGGCGGTATTGGCCCCATGGCCGATTACGTCTGCTCCCTGGTCTAGCATGGCAATTGCCGCTTCTTTGGCAAGAGCCACGTCAGTAAAGGATTCACAGTACGTAACGAGAACCTTCACATCGGGGTTTGCAGCTTTTGCACCCAACTTAAAGGCCTCTGCAGGTTTGATAATGGACGGCTGGGCAGGGCCTGCCACAAACCCGACAACACCACTCTCCGATAACCGTGCAGCCAGGTATCCCAGCAAATAACGGCTCTGCTCGTTGGAGATTTTGCAGGAAAGTACATTCTCTGCAGAGACATCTCCTTCAAATACAATAAACTTCACATCGGGGTATTTTTCCGCCACGCTCAGCGCCGGGTCGCCAAATTGGAACCCCAGCCCGAAAATCAGATCATACCCTTGGGCAGCATAGTCAGTTAGTGCTGCTTCCATATCCGTAGTCTGCAAGTTCTCCGTGTAGGAGAATTCCACCCCATATTGTTCACCAGCTGCCGTCAGACCATCGTATGCCAGTTGGCACCAACCCCCATCATTAGCCGGACCAGTTAGACAAAGCGCTACTTTCAACTTTTCAGAACTGTTGCCATCGTTCCCCTGGGAGGTGTTCTGCTGAACGTTATTCTGACCGCAGCCAAACAAGAGCAACACCGTGCACAGAGAAAGCACATAAACCAGAATGCGTTTCATATCTTTTCCTCCTGTCTGTTAGCAGGTAGCATAAAATACTCCTGCTGGTTTTTTTTATTATCAGAGATATTCTTCCCTTTATGTCAATATCCAATCTCACTCCATTTTATTTGAAACGTAAAGTTGCCTATATATTGTTAGGTGGACATATGGTATGGGATATGATATACTTCCCTCATGAAAATTGGAATTTTTTCAAAAATGACTGGACTGTCAGTCCTGACAATCCGGTACTATATGGATTTGGGGTTGCTGTCACCCAAGCGAACAGAACGAAACTGGGATTTTTCTCAGGAGGATCTGTCGCGCGCTGCGGCAATTGCGCGATATAAAGATTGCGGTTTTTCCCTGCAGACTATTGCAGACCTCCTTGCATTCAAACAAAATACGGCTCTTTCTCAGGAAGAAAGCAGCTGTCGCGCAGCGCTTCTGCTGGAGAATGAAAGAAACCGTATTCGCAACAGCCAGAAAGAACTAGTTGACTCTCTGGATAAACTGAATGCTATGATCCGTGATATCGAAGGACAGGTCGTAACGGATGTATTCAACGGTATCCCCCTATATCTTTTCTCCCAGGTTTGCTGCCCGTTCTGCGGGAAGCCTCTTAGCTGGACACAAATTCATATGGAAAACAACCAGGTTTGCAGCGGGGCCGGAAACTGCCCGTGCGGCTTTCGCGCAGCAGTGCGAGAAGGAATCCTTATTGTGGAAGATATCCAGGCGCCGCTGATTCCTCCGGTAGACCGGCATTTGGCAACTTTGCAGCAGCGGTCGCCTCAGGATGTCAGCTATATCGAAGGATTTAACCAATGGATCAAGCTCCAGCTGGACCAACTGGAGCTTGACGGAAAGATTATATTTGAGGATGTACTGAATACCGCTTGCTTTTTGAATCGTGCGATTGCTGAACTGCCCAGTAATGCGTATTATATTTTGTGCGATACTGACTTGCAGATAGTGCGCTACTATATGGCCAGCATCCGCGCAGCCTATCCTGACGGAAACTTCCTTTTTCTGGTGGATGACGGAATCCATCACCCTTTAAAAGCTGGATGTCTGGATATCATTATTGATTATGCTGCGTCCGAAGTTTACCAGAAGTATGGTTATTGCTCATCCTCAACGCCTTTGCACCGGTATGCTCACAACGGAACTATCATAGCAGGACGGTTTTCCAGGCGATGCAAAAAGCAGCCTGGAAAGCGCGATCCAAAAGAGGACACGCCTAGCCGGTATAATCTCCAGGTATTGCTCCAGGATATGCAGAATAATGGGATCACTCTTTTGGAGGAAAAAATCGGCAGCAGGAGTGTAGACCCCAGTGTATACACAGGAGCTCTCCCAGGCGATATTATCAAACCATACGCATTCATTGGCCGCTGGAAGATCCCATGAGTTCCTGCTGGATCTGGTCCAAAAGGGCCTCTTGACGGCGCGCATTTTCTAATTGTTGGGCGAGCCGTTCCTTTTGCCGGTACAGCATATGCAGATAAGAGTCGGCATCTTCCTTTTGTGCCAAATTGAATTTGCGGCGCAGCGTCAATAACCCGTGAATTTCATCCAAAGAAAACCGCAACTCCTTTAGTTCCATAATCTGCTGCATATCTTGGACACAGCTTTCAGAAAAAAGGTATTGCCCGTTGCGGGTCTCTGGAATTAATATCCCACGGTGTATATAGTAGCGTACCGTGGAGGCAGCAATATTGAACCTCCTGCAGAAGGCTCCAATCCGCAGGAACTCTTCCATATCTCTTTCTCCTCTCGTAAGCAAGCCGGTTTATACCGGCTTGCTGTTTTTATAAAGGAAAAGCATCTAGTTCTCTTTAAGTTTTTTTGCTATCTCTTTCAGATTCGCCCTTGACATAAAGAGTACCACAATTGATTTAATTATGCTAGTAGCAATCAAAAACGGAAGAAGGGAACTGCTGCCATGGAACAACTGCTGTTTAAAAATGTGCGCGCTATTATTACCTGTGACCCGGAGGACCGGGTTTTCTACGATGCGGATATCTTGGTGGAAGGTCCTGCGATTTCAGCAATCGGTAAAGATCTGGATGCCCCCGGCGCCCAGGTAATAGATTGCTGTGATCAGTTTTTATATCCCGGACTTATTAATACTCACCACCACTTTTTTCAGGCGTTTGTCCGAAATCTGATTACGATAGACCGCCCCAACATGACAGTAATGGAGTGGCTTGCCGAGGCCCAAAACACGTTTCAAATGGTGGACAGCGATGTCATTTACTATGCATCTCTGACTGCCATGGCGGACCTGATTAAGCACGGATGCACCACCGCCTTTGACCACCAGTACCTATATACCGCCCGGACCGGTACGGAACCGATCGACCGACAGATGGAAGCAGCGGCAATGCTCGGAATGCGTTTTCATGCAGGGCGAGGCGGCAGCACGCGATCCATAGAAGAGGGAAGTTTCGTTCCACAGACCATGTGCGAGACTACGGAAGCCTTTTTGTCGGATTGCGAACGAGTAATTCATCGCTATCACGATTCCAGTCGCTATTCCATGCGGCAGATTGTTATTGCACCCACTCAACCCTTCAGTTGTAAAAAAGAAACATTCCAGGAAGCAGTACATTTGGCCAGGAAAGAGGGCGTACGCCTCCATACGCACCTCAATGAAGGAGAGGTTTCTCAGATGCTGGAGCGGTGTGGGCAGAGGACATTGACTTGGGCTGCTGAGACAGGATTTATCGGACCGGATGTGTGGATTGCACACGGGAGAGAAACCACACCAGACGAATATCATATCCTTGCCCAAGCAGGTACAGGTATCGCTCATTGCCCGGCCCCCACTTTATATGGTGCTACCGAGATCCTGGATATTCCTTCTATGGAAAAGGCAGGGATTCTGATTAGTCTGGGTACTGACGGTTGCTCAACCAACGAAGGCTCCAGTATGCTGGAGACCCTTCGCCTGGCCTATCTGATGCAGACTTTCCGCAATGTAAAGCGGACAGGTTGCCCCCGTCCCTACGACATTTTAAAAATGGGTACAGTTAATGGCGCAAGAACATTGGGAAGAGACGATATTGGCTATCTGGCTCCTGGTATGGCTGCGGACTTCTTCCTGATAGATGTGGGGACATTGGAATATGCCGGCGCGCTGCACGATCCAAAAAATATTCTCCCAAAGCTGGGTGTCGCCGGACCTGTCTGGAAAACAGTTATCAACGGAAAGATTGTCTATGCGGATGGAAAGTTCCCGGGAATTGATGAGCGGCAGTTGGCGCGGGAAGGAGAAGCGGTCTGCACCCGGGTCCTTCGTCGCAACTGCAGCGTTTTCCAACGTCTCGCAGAAGAAATGTAAAACAGGAGGAACTGTTATGTCAGAGATGCCATGTACATGCGACCTTCTGATTCAAGGTTGCTCTGCTATATTGCCCGGATTTCGCCTTTTAGAGAATGCCGCTATTGCGATCGACCGTGGAATCATCCTGGAGGTTGGCACTGCGGAACTGCTGCGCAGACGTTATCAGCCTAGAGAAACCTTTCATGCAACTGGGAAACTGGCTATGCCTGGAATGTATGATTGCCACACCCACACCGTACAGCAACTACTCAAAGGTGGGACTGTGGATGAGCCACCCATAATATGGCGCAGAATTTTGGTTCCCTACGAGTCTCAGTTAACCCCGGAGGACAGATATCATGCTGCTCGGCTGTACTGTTTACAGGCACTGCGGGCAGGGATCACCATGTTTGCAGATGCTGGAAGCATGGACATGAGTGGGACTGCCCAGGCGGTGGCAGAGACCGGGATTCGTGCCGCTATTGCCCGTGTCGGGCGAGATTTGGACCCAGAGCTTCCCGCCTGCATGTGCGATACTTCCGCTGAACGCTCCATTGCTGCCATGGAAAATTTTTATCGGGAGTATCATGGAAAGGCGGACGGACGGATCCACGTCTGGTTCTCTCTATCCTCGCCTATGTCCTCATCTCCGCAGTTGGTGGAAGGAGTCGCTCAGGCGGCTAAACAGCGAAAAACGGGAATCCATATTCATTTGGGTGAACATCCCGCAGAAGTGCAGACATGTCTCGCCCGATGGGGACTTCGTCCCCCAGATTTTCTGGACAAATACGGTGCACTAGGGCCAAATGTAATAGCCGCTCACTGTATTCAGATCACGGATTTTGATATTCGCCTAATGGCAGAACGCGGTCTCCATGTCATACACTGCCCTACGGCCAATTTGCCTACCCAAGGGGTTCCCAAGCTGCTGGCTGAACGAGCAGCTGGATTAAATATTGCGCTAGGGAATGATGGTGCCTCCAGCGCCAAGCAGGATCTCTTCGGTCAAGTGCAGTTGCTAAAATATGTAACGCAGGCGGTTTATGGTACGCCGGTTTTTGAACCAAACGTCCTGCCCTTGGCTGAAGGTTTTCAAATGATGACACAAAATGGTGCTCAGGCTCTTGGTGTCGGAGACTATCTGGGGTCACTTACCGCAGGAAAATTAGCAGACATCGTACTGCTGAAAACAGAAACCGTCAATTATCAGCCTAGTCGCCGCCCTCTTCATACCATTATGATGACTGCGTCGTCCCAAGATGTGTCAGATGTTATTATTGGAGGACGCGTTGTTCTGCATAATGGGGAGTTTACAGATTTAGATGAGGAAGAAATCCTTTTTGAAGGAAAAAAGCAGCTTCAACTTTTATTGAACCGTACTATTTTTTCCTAACATCTTTTGTAGAATAGATGAATGGGCAGTCTGAAAAAGCACGATACCAGATAGATCCGTTTTACCAATTCCCCGGCGGAAGGATGCTCCTTCCGCCGGGGTTTTCTATGATGCTGTGGTTTACCCATCTGTGCCGCCCAGGATCTCCGCCACCAGCCCTCCGCCCAGGAGGACGCCGGCACGGAAGACGGACTCCTGCTCCCGGAGATCCCGCCGGGCCCTCATATTCTCCAGCGCCTCGTACAGATCCCTCTGCTCCGGGGTGAAGCCCTCCAAAAGAGCTTCCTCCGCCCGGACCACCTCCCGCGTCAGCTCCGGGGAGAGGTCTCCCTCCCACTCCCACTGCTGCCACAGCCAATGGATCCAGTCCCTCATGGCAGGCACGCTCCGTACAGCCAATCCTCGATCTCCTCCGGGGTGTAGCCCTCAGATTCCAGCCGGGCCACGTCCTCTCCACTGTACCCGAAGGCCCCTGCCAGAGACTGCAGCTCCCGGCCCCAGCCGCCGGAGAGAGGATACCAGCTCCGCCGCCAAAACAGGCCCTGATCCAGTCGGCTGTCATCGAATCGCCCCCAGCTCCGCTGCCCGGCGCTGTCGATCTCCAGGATCTGTCCCTGGCCGATGGGTACCTTCTCCTTCTTCCCCCGGAGGCCCGCCCGGGCCGCTGCCCGGGTGAGGATCTCCTCGGTGGAGGCGTAGAGGTACACTCCACTCTCCGGAAAGTGCCACAGGGACAAAGGGTTATTGCCTTTGAGGAAGAAAAGGCTGTTCTGATCCGTCAGGACGGTGAAGGTGAAGGAGCCCTCCAACTCCTCCGCCATGGCAGCCAGGGAGGTATGGGAGATCTCCCCGGCCTCCTCCAGCAGCTGCACCGCCACATAGGAGTCGGTCTGTACCCGGCTCCCGGGCAGGCAGTGGGTCCGGCGCAGGGCACTGTCATTGTGAAGCACGCCGTTATGGGCCAGGGCGAAGGAGGTGGTTCCAGCTTTCCCTGGGAAGGGGTGATTGTTCTGGTTCTGCTTCTCGCTGCCCTGGGTGGTCATCCGGGTGTGGCCCATGAGGATCTTTACCTCCCCGGGAAAGCGAAAGGCAAACCGCCAGGCGGCACAGGGGGCCTTCCGGATGCCGATGCGGCCCTTCTCCACCCAGGCAAGGCCCGTGGCGTCAGTGCCCCGGATCTGGGCCTCCCACCCCAGGGCCTGGATGATCCGCTGCTTTTCCTTTCTGGTCAGGGAGCCCCTGGGATCCAGCAGTCCAAAGATGGCGCACATACTCACACCTCCTCTTCCGCCGCCACAGGGGCGTTGGTGTAGAGCCGCCGCTCCTTGAGGTACTGCACCAGCTCCGGGCAGTCCTGCTCCCGGAGGGAGGAGACGAAGGTGGTCCAGGCCAGGCCCTGCATCTCCTCGTCGGAGAGATAGAGGGCCAGCTGGCAGATCTTGTCCACCAGCTCCAGGGAGGCCAGGAGGGTGTTCCGCTTCAGAGTGCCCCGGAAGATGCGGAACTCCACCGTGGCGGTGTTCTGGAGGTTGACGCAGGTGTAGCGCCCGGCGTGGCCGGACTTGGCCCGGTCCAGGATGTCCCGGGGGCAGTCCCGGTAGCCGTACCGGGCGGCCCAGCGGTCCAGCTGCCGCTGGGTCCGGCGGCTGAATTTGAGGAGCTCCTCCCAGTGCTTCTCGAAGAAGTACAGCACCCGGGCAATGGCCGCCTCCTGGTGGGCATAGGTGTCCCCGAAGGCCTCCCGGCTTACATGGATATGGAGGCCGCAGGTACCGGACTGGTGGGAGAGGTAGCCCATGTGGACGGCCTCCCGGAGGAGGGCCTCCCAGGGCATCTCAGTGCGGTGGTAGCTGAGGGACATGGGGTGGGTCACCAGCTCAAAGCCGTCGTCCAGGGAGCCGTCGTGCTTGCAGTAGAGCCGGGGCTGGCCCTGGTTGGCGATGGCCAGAAGGCGGCGGGCGTTGTCGCTGTCCTCGCCGGCCTCGTCGATCTCCAGCTCCACGCCGAAATAGAAGGGCCCATCCCCCCAGAAGAAGGGGGATGGGCGGTAGTAGTAGTCGTGGATAGGCTTTTGACCGGCAACGGTCAGGTAGCAGTCCGGACAGTAGGGCTCATCCTCGTCATCGCCTGAGGGCAGGTAGCAGGCCTGGTGGTTGGGGATAAGGGCGCCGCAGCGGGAGCAGGTGGTGTAGCGGTCCTCCAGGCAGGTGAGGCAGAGGGGAAGGTCCCCGGTGCCGGCGTTGTCACGGGGGTGGATGGTCTGGCCGCAGCAGCGGCAGGTGATGGGTTCCAGCATACTAGATTCCTCCTGAAAACAAAGTAAGGCCCCAGGGAGCTACCCTGAGGCCTTCACGGTTATAATATATAGCTCAAATAGGCGGAGGATCAGACGGGGAGGGGGCGGGGGAGGACGATGATGCTGCCGCCGGGACCGGAGAGGAATAGCTCCGGAGTGCGGAAGACCCGGGCGTACCACTCAAGCTGGTCGTCTGTAAGGCTCTCGAAGTGCTCACTGTCCGGCGGCGCGGCGCAGAGAAAGAAGTCCCCGGCAATGATGTTGTAGATCCCACCGGTATCCGGGGAGCGAAGGGCACGGTTGAGAGGGAGGTGCAGAAGCTTCCCCTCCTCGTGACAGATGAGGGCCACCGGCTCCTCGAAGGGATAGACCGCTTGGATGGGGCCACCGACAATGCGCTGCATGGCATCGAGGGTATCTTCAATGGTAATTTTCCGGGGTACTTGACCGGGGGAGACAAGCAGGATCGTCATAATTATTTCCTCCATAAAATGAGATAGCTGCCCGGGGCAATGCCCCGGGCAGCTTCATGGTTATAATATATTTGTAAAAGTCCTTGAAACTCAGAAATCGCAGAAAAACAAAGAGGACACTACTGTCTATAGCATGTAATATAATTATTAGCATTTGCTTTTGCAATTTTCTTTGTTTTGTATATTGATTGAATTGTCTTGTATGCAAAATAATTATCGCAAGATCTTGCGATATTCCTTGTGCATAATGACACGTTTTGCTATAATTAAATCAAATTATCATATCCTGGAGGACACGCAAATGGCTGTTTCATACAACAGACTTTGGAAATTGCTGATCGACAAAAAGATGAGTAAGGCAAACCTGCGAAAAGCAGCTGGGATTGCCCCCAACACGATGACAAAACTAAGCCGTGATGAAACAGTTACCCTTGCGGTACTGGAAAAGATCTGCGCTGTGGTCGATGCGGACTTTGGCGACATTATGGAATATATTCCGGAGGAAAAACATGATTAACATTCGTAAATTAGAAGCTGAGCTGTGAGAGTCTGCCGACCTGCTGCGGGCAGGTTCCAAGCTGACCTCAAACCAATACTGTATGCCCGTCCTTGGCCTGATCTTCCTGCGCTATGCTTACAGCCGGTTCAAGCTGGTAGAGGCGGAGATTCTGAAGGACCGCCCCATGCGCGGCGGACGGGTGCTGCCGGTGGAGGCCAGCGACTTTGCCTCCCGCAGCGCCTTGTTTCTCCCCCGTGAGGCCCAGTATGCCTATCTGGTGGAACTGCCGGAGAATATCCCCGCCGCCGGGCTGACCAACTGGCGGGGCGAGGTCATGAACAGCCTGGGCGAAGTGGTGAACAACGCAATGGAGCTGGTGGAGCAGCAGAGTGAGCAGCTCTCCGGCGTCCTGCCCAAGGACTACACCATGTTCTCCGATGAACTGCTGGCCGAACTGCTGCGGATCTTCAACAACAGCGCTCTGGACGAAGTGGGCGGCGACATCGTAGGCCGGATCTACGAGTACTTCCTCAATAAATTTGCCAAGAATATCGCCCAGGATGACGGCGTGTTCTTTACCCCCAAGTCCCTGGTCAAGATGATCGTCAACGTGCTGGAACCTACCCAGGGCGTCCTGCTGGACCCGGCCTGCGGCAGCGGCGGTATGTTTGTCCAGACCGGCGACTTTGTGGAGCACGCCGGGATGCTGGCCAACAACACCATGACCTTCTATGGGCAGGAAAAGGTGGAGTACAATGCCCAGTTGTGCCTGATGAATCTGGCGGTACACGGACTTACCGGCGTCATCAAATCCGGAGACGAGGCCAACACATTCTATCACGATGCCCACAATCTGGCGGGTGAGTGCGACTATGTGATGGCCAATCCTCCCTTCAATGTGGACAAGGTGAAGTCGGAGTCCGCTCAGAGTGCCGGGCGGCTACCCTTCGGTTTGCCCTCTGTCAACAAGAACAAAGAGGTGGGCAACGCCAACTACCTGTGGATCTCCTACTTTTACGCCTACCTGAATGAGCAGGGCCGGGCGGGCTTTGTCATGGCCTCCTCCGCCACCGACAGCCAAGGTAAAGATAAGGACATCCGCCAGCAGCTGGTGCAGACCGGCCATGTGGATGTGATGATCAGCGTGGGCAACAACTTCTTCTACACCAAGAGCCTGCCCTGCTCCCTGTGGTTCTTTGACAAAGGAAAACAGGAAGAACTGCGGGACAAGGTGCTGTTCATTGATGCCCGGAACTATTACACCGTGGTGGACCGCACCCTGAACGAGTGGAGCGACTGGCAGCTCAAGAACCTGAACGCCATTGTGTGGCTGTATCGGGGTGAAGTGGACAAGTATCAGTCACTGCTGGAGGAATACCGCCAGGAGCTGGGAGAGATGCTGTCTTTTTCAGATCGGGCAGAACAACTGGAGACTGACCTAAAAAGTGCCCAGGCGGAGGCGAAAAAGGCGTTGGCCCAGGCGGAGCCGGCCATCGAAGAGGCGGGCCGCCATATCGGGGGCGGGACGCCCTTTCCGCGGACCAAGGCTTCGCTTCTGGACGCTCTTTGCAGCGGGCCGGTCAACAAGCTGTTCTACCCGTTGTTCGTCCACGCCAAAAAATTCCGCGTCACCGGCGCGTGCGTCTCCTGCGGCAGATGCGCCTCGGTCTGCCCGCTCAACAATATTCACATGGAGAACGGCAGGCCGGTCTGGAAAAACGACTGCACCCACTGCATGGCCTGCATCTGCCGCTGTCCAAAGGGGGCCATCGAATACGGCAGGCACAGCGAGGGCCTGCCCCGCTACGTCTGCGGCGAAGAGGTTTGATCCAGCTCCGCCGCTGGAAGCGGTATGGACAGACACGTTCAAAGCGAATAGGACCACAGGGCAGGCGCCGTCACGGCGCCTGCCCTGTGCTGTATCATCTATCGTCAAAGCCGCATTTTCAGAATCGGATAAGGTCTGCCCTGTTCGTCAAGCTCCGACCGCTGGCAGACACGGAACCCCATGCGCTCATAAAAGCCCCGGGCCTGGGGGTTCTGCTCGTTGACCGTGACCTCCCGGATGTCAAAGCGCTCCATGCCGTACCGGACGAGCGCTCTGCCCAGGCCTTTTCTGCGCTCCTCCGGGGCCAGGAACAGCATCTCCAGCTTCTGCCCGTCGATGCCCATGAAGCCTGCGGGGGTCCCGTCCGCCCGCCGCGCGGCGATTAGATGGGGGACTTCCCGGAGGGCCTGGGGCACATAGGTCCTGATCTCCGCGATCTCTTCGGGGGACAGGAACAGGTGGGTCGCCCGGACGGAGCGCTCCCACACCTCCAGCAGCTGCTCCATCAGCCGGGGCGTCCGCTCAAGCACTTCCTCGATCTCTCTGTGCATACGCTTTCGGCCTCCTTATCGTGTGCGAAACTCACTCCACAAAGGAGCGGCTCAGGATATAAAATTCTTCCTGGCTGGGTTGATGGCGGCGGCGGACCACGGAGCGCACCTTCTTGCTGGTGTCAGTGACCGGCATCTCGTTGATGAGAAACTGAAACTGGATCTTCAGCCAGTCGTCGTCGTTGGGGAAGTCGATGTTGTCCCCGATGGAGATGATCCGGACCCCTGCATCCCGCAGATCTTCCAGTTCCACCAGCCCACGGCTGTTGCGCCGGGAAAAACGGGAGAAATCCTTGACGATGAGGATGTCGTAGCGGTGGGTCATGAGCCCTCGCCGCATGGCCTGGTAGCCCTCCCGCTGCTCAAAGGTATAGCCGGAGCGGTCCCGGTCCTCATAGAAGGTGAGAGCGCTGCCAGGGAACTTGTGCTTGACAAAGTCCTCTATAATGGCTTTTTGGTTTTCGATAGAGGTGTTGTCCCGATCCAGTTCTTCATCCACGGAAATGCGGCAGTAGTCCGTAATATCAAACCGTTCTGTCAATAGGATGTCATCTCCTTTCTTCGCATTATCTGATATTGTATAGAAGGGCGGATAGAAAGACAATGGAAATTGCAGGGGAGCAGGGGGAAGAGAAAATGGATTCCTCTTCCCCCTGCATTTTGATGGACTATACCTGCTGCAGTCCGCCTTTTTTCACCTGGTTGGCCGCTGCTTTTTCCTGGTTGCAGGTAAGCAGGGCGGAGGTGAGGTCCTGCAGCTCCTCATTTCCGGAGAAAAAGACCGCTACAGATAGGTCAGCTTTTTTGCCCTTGTAGTAAAGATTCTTGATTTGCTCTTGGACCCTCTGGTCAAACTGATCCTGAGTCGGGACCCATATTTCCATCAATTTTCGATTCTGCTGTATATAGACTTCCAATAGCTGATCTGCCTCCCGAAGCCGAGGGGGGACCCTGCGGCTATTTTGCGGAACTTATATACATGATTTTTCCCTGTTTTGTAGGAATTAGACACTTCTTTTGTCATGTGCTATTCGTTGCATTATATCTTAGGAAGAATCCCTAAAACGAGATCAGGCGCACAGGGAAATCAACAGCTTATGAGCTTTTCCTTGCACTGCTAACCAGTATTCTATGCTATGGCAAAGACATCGTGAAGAGCAGAAAGTTCCACTTTGTGGAGAGATGTGGGTAGGCGGCTCTCTAGAAGATTGAGGACTTCCTTCGGGGGAGAGTAAGCTTTCCAAAGACGCAGACTCTGGATCTCAAAGGAAATTACGTAACTGCATGGCTATCATACCGCAGGATTTTCCGGTATACAGGGAAAACAAAGAGAATGCCCGCGAAAGATGATTCCTCTTTACCCATCTTTCGCGAGCTTTGAAATTATATTATAATGGAGACAAGAAACGGGAGAGGAGACGTGTGCTATGGGAAAGAAGCAACTTCGGCTGTGCCAGCTGACGACGCCCTTTGAATCCGATGGTGCCAATGCCTGGGAGGTCTATCCCCGCCCCCAGATGCGGCGAGTGTCCTATCAGTCCCTGTGTAGCCTGTGGCAGTTGACGGTTATCCGGGGGAAGAACCGGGAAAAATTGGGGGGAATTCAGGTACCCTTTCCGCCGGAATCCCGGATCTCCGGGATTTTCCGCCAGATGGCACCAGGAGAGCAGTACCGCTATGAGAGGACTTTCCACTTGCAAGAACCTGTCCAGGATGGACGTATCCTGCTGCACTTTGGGGCGGTGGACCAGTACGCCAGAGTGTTTTTGAACGGACAGGCTGTAGGGGAACATACCGGTGGCTACTTGCCTTTTACCCTGGATGTGACAACGGTGGTAACAGAGGGAGAGAATGCTCTCGCTGTGGAGGTGGAGGACCCACTAGATACAGAACTTCCTTACGGCAAACAGCGTCGGGATCGGGGTGGCATGTGGTATACTCCCATTAGCGGTATCTGGCAGCCGGTGTGGCTGGAGCGAGTGCCGAAGAACTACGTACGCTCCCTGCGCCTGACACCGGGGCTGGACCATGTGGTGGTGGAAACGGAAGGCGGCACGGCGGAAAAATGCCTGACCCTACACCTGCTGGAGGGAGAACGGCAGTACTGCTATACTGGGGATACCACCGTGATCCATGTGGAGGAGCCTATCCTCTGGACGCCGGAAAATCCTCACTTATACTACTTCACGCTCCAGGCGGGGGAGGATGTGATCGAATCTTACTTTGCGCTGCGTACCATCACCGTGGAAGCCCGAGGTGACCGGTCCTACATCTGCCTGAACGGTGAACCATTGTTCCTTCACGGGCTTCTAGACCAAGGGTATTACAGCGATGGGATTTACCTGCCGGCCAGTCCTGAGGGATACCGTTGGGACATTCTGACTATGAAACGCCTAGGCTTTAATTTACTGCGCAAGCACATCAAGATCGAGCCGGATTTGTTCTATTACTACTGCGACTTATACGGGATGATTGTGTGGCAGGATATGGTTAATGCCGGGGCGTACAGTTTCCTCATAGATACGGCGTTACCCACTCTAGGAATCAAGCGGGGAGTGGAGCACAAGCCATCTCCCAGGCGTAGGAAGTACTTTGAGTCCTCCGCCTGGGAGACGGTGGAGCTTCTTTATAACCATCCCTGCGTGTGCTGCTACACCATCTTCAATGAGGGATGGGGGCAGTACGAGGGGGGACGTCTCTACCGGGAACTGAAGGCTCTGGATTCCAGTCGGATCTGGGACACAGCATCGGGCTGGTTTACTGAGGAGGAGAGCGATGTGACCAGCGAGCATGTCTACTTCCGAAGGCTGCGTTTTAAAGCACGGCCGGATCGTCCCCTGGTGCTGTCGGAGTTCGGAGGCTATTCCTGCAAGATTCCCGGCCATGCCTTCAACCTGGACAAGACCTACGGCTACAAGAACTTTGAAGATCTGCCATCTTTCCAGGCCGGACTGGAACGGCTGTACCGAGAGGAAGTTATGGCTGCCATTGCCGAGGGGCTGTGTGCCGCGATACTCACTCAGGTGAGCGACGTGGAAGACGAGACCAATGGCCTTGTTACCTACGATCGCCGGGTTGTGAAGGTGGGGGAGGGATCAATGGCTGCCCTGGCCGCGGATCTGCATGCTGTTTTTTCTAGGCGGATATCGGAGGAACGGTGGGAATCGATTGGCGGCTTTCTGTGACCATAGGTTGAGGGTGTTTCAGACGTACTGGAACCGGTGGCTGAAAGAGAACAGCCTAGGTCTGATGCTGCGGAGAAAAGAGCAGGGATCAAAAAAATGTAGAGGGAGCGCCGCTGAGCGGCGCTCCCTGTTTTTTGTTCCTTTGGCCCTTATGAGAACCCGAAAGATGGTGCGGATGATTATTCCAGGCAAGTTTTTCATGCAATTTATTTGGTATGTATGCAATTTGGAGTAATCTGTTACCCTCCAATTATCTGCAGTTCTGGATTCAATGAATATTTCCTGGCGGGTCAATGAGGTCGTTTAGAATACGGATAAACTGGAACTGCAGCCGATTTATCAAATCAAACGGGTCTTGCTGATAGAGCTCGGAAATTTTCTTTTTCCGCTGCAGGACAGTGTTTTTATGGATATACATCTTTTTGGCTACAAGGTTCGTATCCAAATCACACTCCAATAAAACTCGATAGGTTTCTTCAAGACAGCTGTTGGTGTTTTTATCGTAAGTTCGCAACGGCTCCAATAATTCTGCTTCTAGTTGTTGACAAACTGACTCCATACCTTGGATTGAATGCCGCATAAAGCGGTAAACCGGCAATTCATTGCTGAAAACAATTCGCGGTTTCTTATAGATTCGATTGGAGATAGATATTGCGGTGAGAGCACTTTCATAACTGGCTTTTATTTCAGAAAAATGCTGACAATAACTGCCAATTCCCACAGAAGCTTTTAGCTGAGTATGCTCTTGGAGGGATTCATAGATTTGTTTTCCGATATGCTCCAGCCGAGCATGAGTTCTCTCCCGGGGTAAATTCTCTGTGAACAAGATAACATACTTGTCACTAATATTACAGCCGATGCTCTCTGGTGAAATCCGCCGGATCAAAGTTTCAATATGTCCCATGAACTCTTGTTTGAGCGTTTGGATTTTTTGTTCATCGAGTTGAGATGCGAAACTTTCAAATCCGAAAATATCCACAACGATCACTGCATGGGTGTGAATGAGATTGTGCCCTACCGAAGAACTTCTGTTGAGCATAAGTTGTTCATTTGAGCAATAGTTGTGAATCAAATCATCAATGTACTCAGTTAAGAGCCTTGTTCTATACTCAAAGACATCTGTCTTATTTAGATGCATGATGTACAGTGCGTTCTTGGTTTGGAGAATTGCTGCTTTATCCAGATCAGAAAGCTCATGCTCTTTTTCGATAACAATAACCCCGTAATACAGGATATTACTGTAGAGAGGATATAATAAGAGAGGAGGACCGCTTTGATAGCCTGGAATCATGATTTCTTCGTAAGAATCCATAAAAGCTAGGACGTTTTTACGAATTTGATTCCGAACATAAGTCAAATAATCGTCTGGCAGACCTGCGCGTTCTTCCACTCGCAGATTGTGGTTGAAATAAAGTGTTCGACAGTTGATCAGACGGCTGAGATTCGTAATAATACTATGATTGCTGTGCTGATGCAGCAATAGATCAATAATGGAGTCGTACATTTCGACCTTGTTCCCGAGAACTTTGTTTTTTTGCGTAAGAACAAGAGAGGAAACTACAGAAATAATCGCTGAATAGCCCACATACGGAGGCATAATAATCAACGGCAGGGCGAGACGATTACACTCATCTATCAATCGAGGAGATAACTCCTTGATTACCATCCCAATATGGCAAAGAATCAGGCCACTAGCATTTTGTTCTTTTAGCATTCGTACAGTCTGGATTTGTTCCTCCACGCTATTCATTACAGAATACATGGATGAAACGACTAAGTCACCAGCGGTTGTGAATGCCTGACCTTCTGGGATTTCTATCCAGCTGACCTCCAGTACAGTAACACCTCGGACTTCGTTAATGAGTCCGTTAGTTCCTGCAACAAGTTTCCCGGTTACTAATGGTTCAATTTTTAGGATGTCCTCTACTGTAAAATTCATTATTATCCTGCCTTTTTCCGGTGAGCACTGTTTTCTCCTGCCGCAATGTTTTTTAGCACTGTTTACTCTTCCAAAAATGTGTAATGCAATATAGAAAATACTAGCATAACAACCTATACTTATCAAGCAGAAAGTCATTTGCCCAAGGAGTGGATTAAATAAAACAGAGTAAGGAGTGATCGGTTTTGTTGAAGTTTACGATGAAAACGAGAGAGCAGGTCGAGGATTTTGTCCGTGGCGTAACCTTTTATGGTACCGGTGGCGGAGGCTCGTATCAGCGCGGCATTGATCTTCTTATGGACCAGATAGAAAAGGGTCACGAGGTCGGCTGGGTGGAGCCTGAAAGGCTGCGGGATGATCAGTACTCCTGCTGCCCCTTCCTGATGGGGTCCCTTGCCGGACCGGATGAAGAGACCAAGCGCGATATGAAAGCTACATATGATTTGGATGCTCCCCATGTGGATGAGACGGAGCGAATGGTTCGAGCTGTCAGAGGATTAGAAGAAAAGATGGGGAAAAAGGTTTCAGCCTTGATCCCTATTGAGCTGGGAGGCGCAAATGCGGCGGCCTGTATATCTGCTGCTGCTGAATTGGGGATTGTGGTGTTGGATGGCGACTATACAGGCAGAGCAATTCCGGAGATTCAGCAGACCACGCCTTTTATTTATGAGCAAAACCTGACGCCGGTCGTAGCTTGTGACGGCTGGGGCGATATGGCCACAATTGAGAGCGCTGTAAATTGGCGCATGGTGGAGCGCATTGGCAAACAGCTTGCCGTTGCAGGGTTTAGTTATAGTGCGCAAGCAGGCTTCTTTGCCGATGGCGTAAATACCAAAAAGGCTCTGATTCATGGCACAATGAGCGACTGCTATGAAGTCGGTAAGGCGCTGCGTTTGGCGGTGGAAGCAGGGTTGGACCCTGCAGATACAATTGCGGAAAAAGTTGGCGGTTGGGTAATCTGTAAAGGCACAGTCACCGGTAAACATGTTGAAGATAAGGATGATTATTACTGGGCAACTCATGATATTACAGGCACTGGTAAATATGAAGGGACAAATCTGAAGGTCTGGCTGAAAAATGAGAACCATATGTGCTGGAAGAACGGAGAAGTATTTGTTACCAGCCCAGACATGATTCAGATTATTGACAGCAAAACTGGTCAGCCCTATACGAACAATGTTATTGAAGTGGGAATGGAAGTATCTGTAATTGCAATGAAAGCGCGGGATATTTTCCGTACTCCGCGGGGGCTGCTGGCTCTTAGTCCGCGTGCATTTAATTTCGATGTGGACTATATTCCGGTGGAGGAACGCATCAAATAAACAGCAAGCTACCTGCTGCGATTGAGGCAGCGATACAACTTCTTGTTCCATAAGGCGGCAAGCTCTGTCGACATAAATTTGTCGGCAGAGCTTGTCTTTTTTAGTGAGGCTCATGGGAATGCAGCAGTGCAATAAAGTGTGAGCGCCTATTATTTACCATAAAGTAATGTGCAGCGACATACTGCCAAATGAAAAAGAATCTATTATAATTTAAACAACCTTGAATTGTTGATTGCGACCAGTAATTGCCCGGCAGTACAGCCGGTTTTATTTAAAATAACAAAAGGAGAATGGAAACAATGGCTACTATGAGACTTACCAACAGACAGCAGGTTGAGGATTTTGTCCGTGGCTGCACCCTGTTTGCTACAGGCGGTGGCGGACTGCCCAAGAATGGTATCCGTTCTTTGATGGATGAAATCGAAGCTGGACGTAATGTCGGCTGGGTCGATGTTAGTGAGATCAAAGATGATATGATGAGCTGCTGCCCCTTCCTCATGGGTTCCATTGCACCTCATGATGAAGCGACTGTCAAGGAGATGGCGTCATATGATATGACCCCTGAGACCAGTGTCAACCTGGAGGGCGACCGGATGGCCAAAGCTGTTCTTGCACTGCAGGAGTACACCGGTAAGAAGTTTGACGTTATTGTTCCCATTGAACTTGCAGGTGCAAATGCTCCTGCTGCCATGGCGGCGGCATCCAAGCTGGGAATTGTTACTGTGGATGGCGATTATACCGGCCGCGCAATTCCTGAGATCGTGCAGATCACCTATAATTACAACGGCCACTGCCTGACCCCGATCGCTTCTGTAGACGAGTGGGGCAATGAGTGCATCATTAAAAGCGCAATCAATCCCCGCACGGTGGAGCATATCGGTAAGCTGATCAGTGTGGCAGGTTATGGCTTGGCAGGTCAGGCTGGTATGGCACTTGATGGAAAGAATACTCGCGATACGGTTATTGCAGGTACGCTGAGTCAGTCTTACGAAGCAGGTAAGACTATGCGCGAAGCAAAAGAGGCCGGAAAGGATGTTGTTACTGAGCTGCTGGAGAAGTTTGGCGGCTATGAGTTGGGACGCGGTACGATCACCGTTAAGGACGACTATGATGCGGTCGGCTATTATTGGGGAACTGTTACCGTTGATTGTGGGGAGAACGAACTCAAATATTGGTTCAAGAACGAGAACCATGTTGTTTGGAAGAATGGGGAGCCTTATGTCACCAGCCCTGATATCATTGCGGCTGTTGATCTTGAGACTGGTGAGCCTGTTCCCAATCCGCTTTCATATGTGGGGCAGAAGATTGCTCTGATTGCCATGCGCTGCAAGCCTCAGCAGCAGAATGCTACCTTGCTGATGCCTCGGTATTTTGGCTTTGATATTGACCATATCCCTGTTGATGAGGTCATGGGGAAATAAGACAACAGAGATAGCGGTTAATCAGACAAACGATAGGCAGAAAGCAGCGGCACGACTCCCTTCCATCCCCGATTAGGGGGTGGAAGGGGGCCTGCCTTGCAATACAACAAATAGTGAAAGATACGTTATGAAAAGTTTGCAGGAATGTATTGAAAGCCGCCGCAGTATTAGAAATTATCAAGACAGGCCCGTGGATAGAGCCCTGATTCGTGAACTAATTAGAAATGCCTGCATGGCGCCATCCGGGAGCAATATTCAGCCGTGGGAATTTATTGTGGCAGATCATGTGGAATTGGTCCGGGAGATTGTCGCTTTTTCTCCGGGGATTGGATATTATCCGCCGTGTATCTTGATCCTGTGTGTGGACAAAGATCGCGCCTATAAAAAGGGCGGCGTAATGGGCAGAGATCAGCTCAGCGTATTTGATATTGCCATGGCGGCAGAAAACATCATGCTGTCAGCTGTAGATTTCGGTTTGGGGACCTGTGCAATTCGTTCTTTTTCCTCACTGATCCTTCAGAAGTTGCTGAAGATTCCTGAACACATTGTGCCAGAATTGATGATTACTATTGGGTATCCAGCGAAAGATTCCATAAAGCCGCCTAAACGACCGGTTTCTGAGCTTCTTCATTTTAATAGTTGGGGAGATCGAGATGCAGAAGATGTGGTATGACCTTCTGGCATTTTGCAGTACAAGTGCAATAGGGCTTATGGATGAACCGCCTATTTATGGGCCGCTGCGCCTGATTGATTGCATGGCACAGATAATCCGTCTTGGTAAAGAGAGTGGGTTTATTAACAACGATGCTATTTGCGATTTGGAGCGATATATTGAGGAAAATAAGCTGACATGTATGTATGACGAAAGCCGATTCCGTGATGTATTGCAGGAAATTGCTTTGCGTCTGATTGCTGCGGCAGAAAAATAAGTTTATCCTTTTCGAGTTTGTGTTACGACTGATATTCGCAGGGCATGGCTGATATATGCGCCCTGCATTTATTAAAGAAATGGGAATAAAAGCGGAGAAATATCACTCTGCTGACGGTAATGCAATTTAAATTGTGTTTTTAGCAACTGCATGATCAACAGAGACAAGGGGTGTATACAATGGTACGATATATACTGAAACGTCTTCTGCAGGGCATATTTGTTTTGCTGGGCGTTTCGATTATGATTTTTGTCCTGTCACGTGTGGTCCCCGGTGATCCAGGACGATTGGCACTTGGCCCCCGCGCCACGCAGGAAGCGGTGGATGCGTTGAACGAGCAACTGTACATGGATAAACCATTGCCTGTCCAGTATGCTTACTGGATCCGTGATATTTTTAACGGTGATTTTGGAATCTCCATAGTTACCAAACGATCCGTTAGTCAGGACGTTTCCCAATTTCTTCCGGCAACATTAGAGCTGGTACTGGTTTCCGGAGTGTTTATGGTTTGTGGAGCACTCTTGCTTGGTACGCTGGCAGCTCGATTCAAAGACTCCTTTATTGATGGACTTGTCCGCGTTTTGTCTTATACCGGCATTGCGTTGCCATCTTTTGTCGTTTCTATTTTATTTTTGCTGTTATTTGGCTATATATGGCCGGTCATACCCGTACTGGGGCGGTTGTCAGCTGGAGTTGCGCCACCTGCTGATATTACGGGCCTTTATATTGTTGATGCACTGATTACAGGCAAACCTGCTGTTGCATGGGATGCGTTTCTGCACCTTATTTTGCCTGCGCTGGCCCTGGCTTTTGGCGGTATGTTCCAGGATGCCCGGCTACTCCGTAATGCGTTGACAGAGAATGCAGAAAAAGAATACATGCAGGTTTCCAAGTCTTACGGACTGCCTCGCAATAAACTGATGAACAAATATCTGATGAAATCATCCTCGGCATCTGTGATTACGGTTATGGGCATGGATTTTGCTGTATTGGTGGGTAACGCTTTCCTGGTGGAAAAGGTATTTAATTGGCCAGGTGTTTCCCGATATGGCATGAATGCTATGCTGAATAAAGATCTGAACGCAATTTGTGCTGTGGTTTTGATTATTGGATTGGTCTTTTTGGTTGTCAATTTGATTGTGGATTTGATTATTGCCGCGATTGATCCCCGGATTCGGCTTTCATAAGGAGGTCCAGCGAAAAAATGAGCAACATACCGCAAAAAAGTGTAAAAGCCAGAGGTGGTTTTTTAAAGCCATCCACGCGTGAAAATCTCCGTATTTATTGGTACAACTTCCGCAGCAATAAGCTTTCCATTATAGGGCTTATTATTGTTGCTATTTCTGTTTTCCTTGCACTGTTTCCTCAGGCGGTGACCCACTATCCAGAACATGTGAAGGAGTTTGTAGACTTCGCTAACGCAGGACAAGCTCCCAATTCAGTTTATTGGTTTGGTACGGATACGAATGGCCGCGATATTTTTACCCGTGTTATTTACTCTTTCCGCGGTGCGATGCTGATGTCTGTGGTTGTCTTGGCGATTTCGGTTCCGGTAGGTACTGCGCTTGGGCTTATTGCGGGCTATTATCACGGCACAAAGATTGACACGGTAATTATGCGTGTTACGGACGTGTTCCTGTCTATGCCTCCGCTGATTCTCTGTCTTGCTATTGCATCTATGCTGGAATACAACATGATGAACTCCATGCTGGCAATTACGATTATGTGGTGGCCATGGTATACACGTCTTGTTTACAGCAGCACTGTTAGCTTGAGTGAAGAATATTTTGTCAAGGAAGCAGAGCTGATTGGTGCATCGAAGCTCCATATTTTAGTCAAAGAGATTCTTCCAAACTGCCTGTCGCCCATTCTTACCAAAATGGCTCTGGATGTTGGCTGGGTTATTTTGCAGGGCGCCAGTCTGAGTTTTGTCGGACTGGGCGAGCAGCCCCCGGCACCGTCCTTTGGTACAATGATTTCTGATGGTTCCAAATATCTCCCGGATATGTGGTGGATAGCCATTATGCCGGCTCTTGGTATCATTTTCATCATCCTTGGTTTCAATTTCTTTGGAGATGGTATCCGGGATATGTTTGACAGAGGTAAGCAATCATGAGTGAAAAATTATTGGATATTAAAGACCTGTCGGTCTGGTATAAAACCTATCGAGGATATGCCCAAGTTGTCGATAATGTATCTTTCTTCGTAGAAAAAGGAGAAAAGGTGGGGCTTGTTGGCGAGTCCGGCTGTGGAAAGACCACGACCATGAAAGCCATATTGCGTTTGCAGGAGGATGGAAATGCAAGCGTTCAGCCAGGAGCTTCCATACAATTCGATGGGGAAGACGTACTGGGGATGAAAAAACATGCGCTGCTGGAATTACGCCGCAAGAAGGTATCCATGATTTCCCAGTCTCCTATGGCGGCGCTAAATCCAGTTTTTACCATTGGGCAGCAAATGCTGGATGTGATAAAATATTCTGGCTATTTTGATAA
Organism: uncultured Eubacteriales bacterium; assembly: GCA_900549475.1. GTDB lineage: Bacteria > Bacillota > Clostridia > Oscillospirales > Oscillospiraceae > Pelethomonas. The sequence continues at coordinate 10,252 of UROF01000007.1, read as the reverse complement.
AAAAGACCGTGCCGGAATGATGGAAGCTGCGCGACAGGCCATTACCAGCGTAATGATTTCCGACCCTGACCGTATCTTGAAATCCTATCCGTACCAGCTTTCCGGAGGTATGCGCCAGAGGATCTGCATTGCAACTTCCTTGGTTACGCCGCGGCAGATGCTGATTGCAGATGAGCCGGGCACGGCACTTGATGTTACTGTTCAGGATCAGATTCACCATCTGCTGAGAAAACTGGTAGAAGAAGACAAGAGATCCTTGATTATGATCACACATAACTTGGGCGTTGTGCGTGAGCTGGTTGATCGGATCTATGTTATGTATGCAGGCAACATTGTTGAGGTCGCTGAGACAAAAAGGCTTTTCAAAAATCCGCTGCATCCATATACGGAAGGTCTCTTTGATTGTGCTCCTCGTCTTGCTGGCGGTGGTATCTCATCTGGTATTTATGGTTACGTACCAGATTACTTTAATCCACCCAAGGGGTGCCGCTTCTGCACACGATGCAAATATTGCAAGCCGGAATGTGAGCAGAAGAAGCCGCCCCAGGTGGAAGTTGAACCTGGACACTTTGTAGCCTGTTTCAAATACGTTTAGGCCGCTGCGTTATGCACGGGGCTTGCGAAAGGAATCGTGACAATATGGACCAAGAAATCCTGCGGTTGAAAAATTTAAAAATGTACTTTCCCGCCGGAAAGGATCGCTTTGTCCGTGCCGTTGATGGTGTAGATCTCTATATCAACAAGGGAGACGTGCTCGGAATTGTGGGCGAGTCCGGATCTGGCAAAAGTACCATTGCCTATACCATAATGGGCATGTACCACCAGACGGATGGTGAAATTATATTCAACGGCGAAACAATTACGAAAGACAGCAAGAAGCGCAGTATGCAGTTTCGCAGAACTGCCCAGATTGTTTTTCAGGACCCTGGATCATCTCTGAATCCCTATCAGGATGTGCGTTCCATTTTAAGCCTGCCATTGAAAGTTCATAAAGTGGTTCCACGCAATCAGATCGATGACAAGATCATTGAAATTCTGAATATGGTAGAGCTTCCGGCAGACTTTATGTATAAGTCACCCAACTCGATTGGCGGTGGAGAGCGGCAGCTTGTTTCCATTGCGCGGGCGCTTTGCTGCAATCCGAAGTTTATTATCCTTGATGAACCTACGTCTTCTCTGGACGTGTCCATCCAGGCAAAAATTCTTAATATGCTGATGAAGCTGCGGAAAGAGAATGGGCTGACATATATGTTTATTACCCATGATATGGGTGTTATGCGCAATATCTCTACCCGCGTTGCCATCATGTATTTGGGAAAGCTTTGTGAGGTGGCACCAACAGAGACTTTCTATTCCAATCCCCTTCATCCTTATACCCAGATGCTGCTCTCAGCGATTCCTGTCATTTCGGATGAAGATGAAGCGCTGAAACCGGCTAAAGTGGAATGTACGGGAGAGATTCCCTCGCCGGTCAATATTCCCAAGGGCTGCAGCTTCAATACGCGCTGCAAGTATAAGACGGATCGCTGTATGCAGGAGGATCCTGTGATGCGAGAAGTTTCCCCGGGACATTTTGTTCGTTGTCACCTGTGCGAAAAGATGTGTGTTAAGTAGTTTGCGGCTTTATGATTTGAATCATTAAGTATAGACCAATAAACAAAAGGAGGAAAAATAACATGAAAAGAATGGTATCGTTACTCTTGTCATTGGTGATGCTGCTTGCAATGCTTGCTGGTTGTGGAGGAAACAACACTGCCGGCAGTGGCAATGGAGATACCGGCGAGGGAACAGCTTCTGGTACGCATCAGAGCATCATTCGCATGACTGCCGACAGCACCCCGATTCTTGATCCGGCTACGCATAGCGGCAATTCCAGCTCTATCGCGTATTGCAACCTCTACGATACGCTGGTATTCCCCACCTTTGATGGTGTTGAGCCTGCTCTGGCGGAGTCCTGGGAAACCAGTGACGATGGGTTGGAGTATACGTTCCACCTGAGAAAGGGTGTTCTCTTTCATGATGGTACAGAGCTGACGGCAAGTGATGTGGTGTTTACGGCTAAGCGTTTAATTGCCATTGGCCAGGGTTTTGCTTATCTGTATACCTCTACCATCAAGGACGTTGTTGCTGACGATGATTATACGGTCCGCTTTATTCTGAATTCCCCCTATGGTCCCTTTGTTTCCACGTTGGTACGTATGTACATTGTCAATGAGGACCTGGTAATGGCTAATATTGCCGATGGTGCCTACGGTGAATATGGTGACTATGGTACCAACTGGCTTTTGACAAATGATGCGGGTTCTGGGCCTTATAAGTTTAAAGAGCTGGTTCAGAATGACTATTTCTTGGCTGAACGTTATGAAGAGTGGTATCAGGGCTGGGAGAACGAAAATGCCCCCGAGGAGTTTATGATCATCTACGGCAATGAGCCGGCCACGGTCCGTACGATGATGGCCACTCAGCAGTTGGAGATTACGGATATGTGGCAGTCTCCGGAGTCCCTGGCTGCCATTGAGGCCCTGGAAGGCGTGGAGCTTGCATCTTATTCTACTCGACTGGTACAAAATCTGTATTTTAATTGCTCCAAGTATCCCACCGACGATGTGAATTTCCGCCGAGCTCTGTCGTGCCTGGTGGATTATGATACTCTGATCGAGGCATGCTTCCCTGGCTCCATGCAGCCTGCTGGCCCCGTTTCCACGCAGACAGCCGGCCATGTGGATACTTGGCAGCCTAAATATGATTTGGATCAGGCCAGAGAATACCTGGCGGCCTCCGCTTATGCGGATGAACTGGATCAGATCGTTCTCTCTTTCTCTCTGATTACCGAAAATCCTGCCCTTGAAAAACTGGCTCTGGCCTTCCAGGCGGCCTGCGCCGAGGTGGGAATTAAGGTTGAGATTGCCAATACTCCCTGGACATCTCTGCAGGAGGAGATGAGCAATCCTGAGACTACGGCAAATGTGTGTACGGTAAACTCTGGTCCTCAGTTCAATGAGGCAGGCGCTACCTTGGAATCTCAATTCCATACCAAGTGTGCGGGTACTTATGAAAACTGTAACTGGCTGAATAACGCGGAGATCGACGCGATGATCGATGATGCCATGGCTACAGTTGATGATACGGAGCGTTTTGCGAAGTATGCGGATATTCAGAATTACATTGTAGATGAGTTCTGCCCCAGCGCCTGGATTGCTGACCTTGCGGAAAGAGTTGGATATCAGGATTCCTATGTGGAGTGGCCCGCTGGTGAAGCCACAAAGAACGGTGAATTCCAAGCATATTTGATGGGTTATCCTTACTATATGCCTGATATTAGTGTTTACGTTAATGGGAAGTAAGACTTTTTTACTGCTATAATAACTGAAGAACCGTCCGTCCGCTATGGCGGCCGGGCGGTTCCTCTTTAAGCAAGGAGAGTATGGTATGAAGATTAAAACGATAATGTGCAACTCCAGTGAGGAATTCTATCATGCACACGCTGGGCGGCGGCTGGCTATGTCTACAGATGAGGTGCAGCTGGTCGTTGTCAATATCCCCCATGGCCCTGATTCGATGGAGTCGGCATATGACGAAGCGATTGCGGCACCGTATATTTTGCAGCAGGTCGTCTCAGCTGAAGATGAGGGGTGTGACGCAGTAGTGATTGACTGTGCAGCAGATCCTGCTCTGCGGGCTGCTCGGGAAATCAGTGAATTGCCGGTGGTTTCTGCGGGCGAGGCTAGTTACCATGCAGCCATGATGGTGGCAACAAAATTTTCTGTTATTACTGTGTTGCCGACTTCTGCCAATGAAATTGGTGAGCACTTGGATATGTATGGTTTTTTGGGGCGTGTTGCCTCTATCCGTTCGGCAAATGTCCCTGTCCTTGCTCTGGAAGACGAGGCTGTGGCGGAAGAACATATTTTGTCAGCTGCGCGGAAAGCGATTGAAGAAGATGGTGCACAGGCGATTGTGCTCGGATGTACTGGCATGATGGCTATGCGGGACTCCCTGGAGAAAAAGTTAGGTGTTCCTGTGATCGAGCCGTACTCTGCGGCAGTTCAGTTTGCCGCAAGCTTGGTTCGTATGAAGTTAAAGCAAAGCCGCTTGTCCTATATTAAGGCAGGACAAAAGGTATACAACTAAAAAGAGATTTCTCAGAAAAATCTATACGCGATTCGGGTAGAAACAGCCTTTAATTTAATGCAAACCTCCTGTGTGGTGCAGAATAGAAACATCACACAGGAGGTTTGCTATGCGGCTGGAGAAAAGCAAATGAAAGCTTTTGGCCAGTTTGATGATGTTGCCTGGGAATCAAAAAAGGGCCGTTCCAGGATTCATTATCCCGGAACGGCCTTTTTCTATACCCTATTGATAGTCGGGGGATTCAATTGGCACAAATAACACCGACAGGATTCTTGCATGAAAAAAGCCTGTGGATTTTTTAGCATCCTCGCTCTTTATGCGATATAGATATGACTACCAAGGTGTTGCTGTGTCTGCTGTTGTAGATTCCAAAAATTGAATGCATACCGGTGACGGAAAAGCAATATGGTTTTTTTCGGTGAGTTTGCCGTCTTTTCCAATACTGAATACTGTAATAGAATTACTTTCCTGATTGCCCACCAGCAGGTAACCACCCCGGGGCTCAATACAGAAATTGCGAGGAGTTTTACCACCGCAGGGAATTTGTTCAATCAATGAAAGTTCTCCGCTCTGCGGATCTACCCGAAAAGATGTCAGACTATCATGACCGCGATTTGAGGCATATAGATACTGGCCATCTGGTGTTAAGTGCAGATCAGAGCAAATGTTTTCCGTTCCTTCTCCAGCCGGCAATGTTCCTACCGTACCGAGGCGGTGCAGTGTTCCGCTGCGGTTAATGAAGTGGGTTACGGAAGAAGCCAACTCGTTGATGAGATAGAAATGACATTCGTCCGCTGTATATTGTCCAAAGCGCGGGCCGTTGCCTCCGGGCAGTGAAAGATTTTGTAATCCCTCTGTCGTGATGCCACCCTTTACGCAAGGATAGATAAACAGTTGGTCCGTTCCTAGATCAGGAACAATCATGTGGTTGTCAGAATCAAATATAATGCTATGAGGATGAGGCGCTTGCTGTCGGACTGGATTTATACTGCTGCCCACATGCTTGTATAGCTGCCGGCCTGGGAGAATTTCTCCTGCTTCAGACAAGGGGAAAGTTGCGACTGAACCGCCGGCAAAATTAGCAACAGCGATAAACGTGCCGTCTGGCGATCTGGCAATGTGGCAAGGGTCAGCGCCGCCTGTATTCAAACTGCGCACCACGTTCAACTTATTTCCTCTGCTGTATGTAATTTCTGTAATCCCGCCTCCGGGGAGCCCTTGGAATTCTTTTGTCTCATTCACCGCATAGATTTTTCCCTTTTTCTCATCTAGGCAGAAATAGGAAGGGTTTCGTAGTGGAACAATATCTTCTACGTGGACAGCCCCCTCCTCAAAAGAACACAGATATAAACCTTTCCCTTGTCCTTGAAACACTTGGCCGGTTCCAAAAAGGATGGGCTCTGTATATGTACCAACCACAAAATATTGCCGCATAGCTACACCTCTCCGTGGAGCTTTGCCCTAGCCTTCACTGCCTCGATAATAAAGGCGTCCCGGTTTTTCATTGCAGTTTCAATATCTCGCTGACTCCAGTCGTAAAAGCCTTTTCCGACCTTGGCTCCGGTTTCTCCGCGGGCTACCAGATCACGGATATACATATTGGCTTTTTGTTCACAGGAGATGCTGGGTAGAACCGAATCCTGCACAGCCAGACCGAGGTCCAGACCGATAGCGTCTAGGTGGGTTAGCGGCCCCCATACAGGAAAACGCATAGCCATGCCGCAACTGATAGCGGTATCTACATCCTCGGCGGAAGCTAAGTCTGAAGCTACAATAGCGATGGACTCCCGTATGATGGCTTGGAATATCCGGTTTGCCAGTTGGCCTGGCAGATCTCGACGGACCAGCACTGGCGCTTTTCCCCATTTTTTTAATTCTCCCACCATAGTTGTTCCTACAGCGGGATCCGAGCGATCTCCTAAAACTACTTCTACCAAGGGAACCAAGTGGGCTGGCAGCCAGAAATGGGTGGTAACGGTTCGCTCTGGGTGGTGGCACAAGGCGGAGATATCTGTGATGCGCAGACCGCTGGTGTTGCTGCAAATAGGAACCTCCGTCGGCAACAGTTCATCCAATTGACGGAATAGGATCTGCTTGGCTTTCAGGTTTTCTACGATGGCCTCGACCACCAGACGGGCAGAAGCCGCCGCTTCTTCTATATCAGTGGAGACAGAAATTAGTCTGCGAGCACGATTCGCCTTCTCTTCCGTGTTGAGCCCGTTCTTTTGGCGCAGGGCGATGCAGTCCTCGGCCCGGCTGCGTCCTGCCTGTACTTTCTGGAGATCCAGATCCACCAGTATCGTAGGGTTTCCGGCTAAAGCGGCCATAGCAGCGATACCGCTGCCCATCATCCCGCTTCCGACTATAACAACATGCTCTCTCATGTTTTCTGTTCCTACCTTTCATCGTTGGGGTAGATGACCACCTTCATTGCTCCACCTAGACGTTTTTCGAAGGTTTCAAACGCAAGTCCGATTTCCTCCAGGGAAAAAGTGTGGGTGACCAGTTCTTTTACATTAAGATTGCCACCAGCAATGCACTGAATCACCTTTCGGCTTGTGTTTGGATTTGCACGTGAGCCATATAGCGTCAGCTCGTTATGCGTAGTATATTTGAGAGGAATTGCTTCTGTTACTCCCTCCTTGGCTACGCCCAACATAACTACTTTTCCGCCTTTACCGCACATGCGGAGGGACTGCTCAATGGTGCCTGGTGCACCGGAACACTCCAGCACCAGATCTGCACCTAAGCCATTCGTTAATTTCTGTACCGCCTCTATGGGATCGCACTGCGTAAAATCCACTAATTGGTCCGCACCCAGTTCGCCCGCTGCTGCTAACCGCGGAGGCCGTCCCACGACGATAACTGTACCTGCTCCCATAGCTTTGGCGATTTTCATAGCCATCATACCGATTGGGCCCGGCCCGATAACCACCACCGTGCTTCCGGGCGTTACGCCAGACCGTTCAAGTCCGTGAAGGGCAACACCGGCTGTATCACACATAGCTGCTTCTGCAAAAGATATCTGCTCGGGTAATCGGGTGATACTTTTGACGTGGTATGTATTATACTGGGCGTATGCTCCCTGGGATGTAAAGCCGTAATGGCGGTGCCCTGTGCTTTCATCTCCATAATTCAGGCAGAGATTGTAATTTCCCTCCAGGCAGTTTTTACAGTATCCGCATCCTTTGTGGGCCTCGCCGGCCACACGATCTCCGATCTCAAAACCCTTGACCTTTTCGCCTTTGGCTACAATCGTGCCGGCCCACTCGTGCCCTGCAATAAAGGGGTATTTGGGCGGCCAAATGCCAGCCAATCCTCCGTGAATAATTTCGGGGTCGCTTCCGCAGATCGCTACCGCATCAATGCGGCACAAGACTTCTTCCTCAGTAAAAGAGGGGACGGGAACTGTCAGTACTTCCCAGGTTCCGGGGCCTGTCAGAACCATAGCACGCATAGTGGTTGGTATTGTATTCATATTTTCCTCCTTCGCTCCATTATTGCTTCCGGCGAATCATGTCAAAAATAACCGCCACAATAAGCAAACATCCCTTCACAAACGTTTGCCAGAAAGACGGAACGCTCAGCAAAGCCATGCCGTTATTGAGAATACCGATGATCAAAATGCCCATCAGCGTTCTCCATACGCTTCCTTCTCCTCCGCTGGCGCTGTTACCGCCCAGGTAAACGGCTGTAATCGTATCGAGATTATAGCCATCGCCGGCAGAGGGCATGGCCGTTGAAGTGAGTCCTGTCATGACTAGTCCTGCAATAGCAGAGAGCACGCCTGTTAGCACATAAAGAAGCAGGGTGTGTTTCTTGACATTTATGCCTGCCAGACGGCTTGCCATAGCATTGCCTCCAACGCCGCAAAGGTCACGTTCAATGGCCAGGCCCATTACAACGCGTCCAAGGCCGCCGCCATGAATATCGCGCAGAGCCTCTGCAAGGAGCTCTGGAGCTATGGGATCAACGTCAACGCCGTCTGTCCCGGCGGCACTGACACCGCGATGCTCAGGGCGTGCATGGAGGACGCCGTCCGGGCCGATCCAAGCCTTACCGTTGAGCAGCTGCGGGTGGCCTGGGGCGCGCCCTGCCTGGGACGCCTGATCCAGCCCGTTGAGGTCGGACGGGTCGTCGCGTTCCTCTCTTCCGACGCCGCAACGATTATCAGAGGTCAGGGCATCACAGTGGACGCCGGCGCCACCCCGTATTGATGGCGGCCGGGATCATATCTGCGTCTGGGATCTCAGCAGATGGAGAGAAGCCGGGCTCTCAGCCCGGCTTCTCTCGCACTTCTTGCCGAAACAGGAGAGCTGTATGAAAACTGCGATTTTTGAAACAGGCTCCATCGCCGGCATGCACAAGGATTCCCTGCTTGCCCTGGGCGGGACCTTGAGCCTGGCCGTGGGACACGCCTGAGGAGGCATATCAGAACGTGAAGGTGTGCAGCGCGGCCCGTGAGAGTGCGCACAGCGGCGGAAGCCGCATTCTGACGTAGGAGAGAACAAACGCGGAGAGCGCTCCGCCGGCGGTGAGGCGGATGATGCCGCCGGGGTCTGCCGGAGGGGCTTTGCGCATTGAAGATCGGATCCAGCTGTAAAGGAGGTAAATCTATGCAGTACCATACCAGACTGTGCGAGGGAGACGTCGCTCCCTATGTACTGCTGCCGGGAGATCCCAAAAGGGTGCCGGTCGTGGCGAGCTTTTGGGACGAGGCCCATTTGGTCGCGGACAGCCGGGAGCACGTCACCTATACCGGCACATACAAGGGGATGCCCATCAGCTGCACCAGTACGGGCATGGGATGCCCCTCCACCGCGATCGCGATGGAGGAGCTGGCGCGAGTCGGTGCGAAAACATTTTTGAGGATCGGCACATGCGGGACATTTCAGGATTTTATCCGGAATGGGGACCTCATCGTGTTCGATTCCGCCTGCCGCTATGACGGCACGTCCAAAATTTATGCGCCGCTGGAGTATCCCGCTGCCGCCCATTATCAGGTGGTCCAAGCGTGCGCGGATGCCATCCGGGAGCTGGGGTTCCCCTGTCATATCGGGACGACCCGCTCGGCGGATACGTTCTTTGCCTGTCATCCAAGACCCGGCTCCTCGTTCAACGGCTACTGGCAGTCCTCGTGGGCGACGCATTTTGAGGATCTGAAGCGGATGAACGTCTACGGCGCGGAAATGGAGGCAAGCATCGTGCTGGTGCTTGGCAGGCTTTGGGGCCTGAGGGCCGGCGGCATGGCGGTATGCCTGGATAACCTGCTGCATGTGTCCGACGGCGCGGATTCCTTTGATCCCCAGTCCCAGCTGTCACATTCACAGGACAACATCCAAAAGCTCTCCATTGCCGGATGTGAAGCCCTGCTGCGGCTGTGGAAAGCGGACAGCGCGAAGTAGGCTTTCCGGCGGGGATCGGTCATTTTCATAACAGGAGAGGGCGGCCGATTTCCGGCCGGTGATCCCGATCTGCAGAATAAGAGGAGAGGCCCGCGCCGAAAGGCGGCCTCTCCTCTTGTTTTGCAGGGTGGTGAAATGGACTGAGATCACGATTAAGCTGCTGTTTTCCAACCCCCAGCGTATCAATTACTACGAGCGGTACCAGCAGATCATCGAAGACTACAACAGTGAGCAGAATCGGGCTACCATAGAGAAAACCTTCATGGATCTGATGGATCTGGCCAACAGCATGGACCAAGAGGAGCAGCGGTATGTCCGGGAGGGATTCTCCAGCGATGAGGAACTGTCTCTCTATGACCTACTGTTTTCTGAAAATCTCTCCAAACAGGATATTCAGAAGATCAAGCAGGTGGCGGTTGACTTGTTGGCAAAGGTGAAAACTAAAATCGCGGAGTTGGATCACTGGACGGACAAACAGGAAACCAAAGCCGCGGTGGACAATCTCATTCGGGATACCTTGTGGGCAGAATTGCCGGAGTGCTACGATGAGGTCAGTATTTCTGGATACCGCCAAAAAATCTATGAATATGTGTATGTCAGATACCCTGAGGTGGCGTAAGTATCTAAGAACAAAGGACTTATCTTCCGTCCAGGAACTCCGCCAGGGCGGACAGGGGGATGCGATACTCCCTGCCCACCTTGACGGCGAAGAGGTC
>UROF01000006.1 GCA_900549475.1 uncultured Eubacteriales bacterium | reverse complement strand
CTGCAAAAGCAGGCCCCGCCGGTTTTTTATTTGCTGCTGCTCAGGTAAGCAGCTCCCACAGAAGCTTTACGAACAGCATCCCCAGCACCACAAAGATCATACCCCGTATCTTCCTGCCGCCGCCTTTGATGGCATACAGCGCACCGCAGTAGTTCCCCACCACACTGCAGATGGTGGCCGGCAGTACCAGCTGCCACATGACGCTGCTGCCGATAATAAAGGATACAGCGGCAGCTATGTTGCTGGCCAGGTTACCTACCTTGGCACAGCCAGAGGCGGTGACCATGTCCAGAGACAGCAGCGCAGTAAAGGCCATGATCATAAAGGTCCCGGTGCCCGGGCCGATCATACCGTCATAGCAGCCGATGGCAAGGCCGATCCCCAGACTCACCAGCAGCTCATAAGTCCTGCCTCTGGTCATCTCCCCCGTCTCCTGGCCAAAATCCTTTTTCAGCACCAGGAACACGGCCACTACCGGCAAAGCCACCAGCATCAGCCCCTGGAGCAAAGAATCAGAAAGGAGCTTGGCGATCTCCGCACCGATATAACCGCCCGCCAAGGCCCCGGCAGCGGCGGGTAGAGCCACTGACAGGCGAATCTTCCCGCTGCGGAAATACTTCACAGTAGCGGTAGCAGTACCAATCCCATTGACCACCTTGTTGGTCCCGGCGGCAAAATGGACCGGCACGCCCGCCATCATATAGGCCGGCAGGGTGATGAGGCCTCCCCCTCCGGCCACGCTGTCCACAAATCCCCCCAGAAAGATCAACGGACATACGATCAGACACATCTTCAGCAGTTCATCCACAACAGTTCCTCCCACACACCGGGGACACATCTTTCCTCCAGGCAGCCGCCGCCCGGCAGCTCATCCTCGCCCCCCATGATTCGGCCCTTTATTGTATCATAATCCCTCTTAAAATGCCACCGTTTTCCTTTATGCACCGTCATACCCACAAAATTAGCAGTAGCGTTTTGCAGTTGCCTATGATACAATGCTGTCTGTGAATATACTGTCTGCCGGATCGCCGCCACCTGTCAGATTTCATCCAGGAATCAGGCAGGAGCTGCGCCCGCTGTTCAACATCGGAGGATATATCAGTATGGATCTCTGTAATTTTCAGGAAATCCGGGCTCTCCTGGGCCGCCACGGGTTTCACTTCTCCAAATCCATGGGACAGAACTTTCTCATCCAGGACTGGGTACCCCGGGACATTGCCGAAGCCAGCGGCGCCGCCCCCGGCACCGGCGTTCTGGAGATCGGTCCCGGTATCGGTCCCCTGACCCGGCAGCTCTGCGCCCGGGCGGACAAGGTGGTGTCTGTGGAGCTGGACAAGGCCCTTCTGCCCGTACTGGCGGAAACCATGGCCGACGCGGGAAATTTCACCCTGATTCCCGGCGATATTCTGAAAACCGATATCCCCGTCCTGGTGGATCAGCAGTTTCCCGGCCTTACGCCCCTGGTGTGCGCCAACCTTCCCTATAATATCACCACCCCTGTCCTTACTGCCCTGGTGGAAGCCCGCCGTTTTGCCGCCATCACGGTGATGATCCAGCGGGAAGTGGCCCTGCGGATCGCCGCCGCCCCCGGTACCAGTGATTACGGCGCCTTCTCTCTGTATATGCAGTACCACACGGAGCCGGAGGTCCTTTTCGATGTACCGCCCTCCTGCTTCTACCCGGCCCCCAAGGTCACCTCCGCTGTCCTGCACTGCACTGTACGGACAGCTCCGCCTGTCTCCCCCGCCTGCGGCGAGGAATTTCTCTTCCGGGTGATCCGTGCAGGCTTCGCCCAGCGGCGGAAAACCCTGGTCAACAGTCTCAGCTCCGTTTTCGGCAGCCAGCTGGACAAGGAGGCCATTACTTCCGCCATAACTGCCTGCAACCTGGACAGCACCATCCGGGGAGAGCGGTTGGGCTTACCGGAATTTGCCGCTCTGGCAGATCAGCTCTACGCTCTCTTGGAGAAAAAATAAAAAATGCATGAGATACCGCCCTGTGCCATGAAACGGCACAGGGCGGTATTTTTAACGTTCTTACTCCATTGTCCTCTCAGCGGGCATTCTCACGGGGGCCAGGACGGAATGCCTCCTCCTCTACCAACAGCTCGATCTGCCCGGCAGAGAGCTCTGTCAGCTTCTCCTGGAGCACATCCGTTTGCTCCGCCGGCAAAAGGACTGTCAGCACCACGTCAGCAGCAAAGTCAGTATCGGCAATGATACCGCCCTCCCCCTCCACCAGCAGCTTCACCCGCTCGTACTGGGAATAAGCGCAGGGGATGGCCAGCGTAGCCCACAGGCGCATACGGCTGATTCCCGCCTCGTTGAGAGCCAGTTTAGCGGTACCTCCGTAGGCCCGGGTCAGCCCACCGGCTCCCAGCAGAATACCACCGAAATACCGAGTCACCACACAGCAGACATTGGTGACCTCCTCCCGGACGAATACATTGAGCATGGGCTGCCCCGCCGTTCCCTGGGGCTCCCCGTCATCGCTGTAGCGCATGACGTTTCCCTCCCGGAGGACATAGCACCAGCAGTTGTGCCGGGCATCGTAGTGGCGCTTTCGGGTCTCCTCGATGCGGCGGCGGGCCTCCTCCTCGCTGTCTACCGGCCAGACATGGCCGATAAAACGGGAGCGCTTCTCCACATATTCCGCCTCGCCCTCGCCAAAGGGTACAATGTAACTCTCCGTCAACGGCCAGCCCCCCTCTCCCAGTCCTCCCGCAGGAGCACATAGAACCGGGTGAGCCGGTCAGGCGAAAATTCGTCGCTGAGATGCTGGTCAAACACATAAGAAAAGCCACACTTCTCGATCACACGGCGGGAACGTTCGTTTTCTGCATAGTGACTGCACCAAATCTCTTTCAAACCAATGGCTGTAAAGCCATACTCCAGTACGCGTTTTGCTACTTCTGTCATCAGACCATGTCCCCAAAATGCAGGACTGAGGGCATAGCCCAATTCATCAGAGCGTCCCTCCTCGTCCCGCGGACGGCCTACAAAGCCCACAGACCCCACTACATGACCACCCATGCGGTCCACCACCGCAAACACATGCGGGGCGGAAAAGACCGTATGGATGATGCGCAGGCTCTCCTCCACACTCTCGTGGGGTTTCCATCCCGCCGCAGGACCCACCCGTGGGTCCTTTGCGTAGGCGTAAAGATCCTGCGCATCGCTGTCCGCAAAGGGCCGCAGCAGGGTCCGCGCTGTCTCCAAAATCATGCTGTCTCTCTCCCTGCGCAAAACAGAGTTTTGCGCCAAAGTTTTCTTTTGGTCCTTTTCTTTTTCAAAAGAAAAGGATAAAAGCTCCTCATTTCATCTGACCATTGTATTACTCCCAGGGTTCCTTGGGTTCCACCCACCCCTCAATGTAGGGCTTTACCAGGCCGATAGCCCGTGGGTTGCAGATAGCCCGTACGTCGATGGTCTCACCGTACTCCACCGACTCCACTTTGGCATCTTTGTAAAGCACGTCCAGGAGTCCCGCCTTGTCATAGGGAATGTGTAAAGTGACACGCCTTGTTCCCTTGTCCAGCAGCTTGTCAATGGCCCGCAGCAGCTCATCCAGTCCTTCGCCGGTCTTGGCGGAGATGTTCACTGCATCCTCGCCGTGGGGCCGGATATCGCCCCAGTACAGGTCACTCTTGTTATAGACCCGCAGGCAAGGGGTCTGCTCCGCCCCCAGTTCCCGGATCAGCTCGTCCACAATGGCCGCCTGCTCCTGCCACTCCGGGTTGGAGATATCGATGACATGGAGCAGCATGTCAGCATACTCCAGCTCCTCCAGGGTTGCCTTAAAAGCGTCCACCAGCTGATGGGGCAGCTTGCGGATAAATCCTACCGTATCGGAGATCACCACATCCAGCGTGTCGCTGACCGACAGGAGTCGGCTTGTGGTGTCCAGGGTATCAAAAAGCCGGTTATTGGCCGGGATACCGGCATCTGTGAGAGCATTGAGCAACGTGGATTTTCCGGCGTTGGTGTAGCCCACGATGGCCACAACAGGGATCTCATTTTTCATCCGCCGCTGGCGCTGGGTACCCCGGACCCTTCTTACCTCCTCCAGCTCCTCCTTCAGCTTGTCGATCTTCCGGTGGATGTGGCGGCGGTCTGTCTCCAGCTGGGTCTCGCCAGGGCCTTTGGAACCAATGGGCCCCTTGCCGCTGGTGCCCGCCTGGCGTTCCAAGTGGGTCCACATACCAGTGAGTCGGGGCAACAGGTATTGATACTGGGCCAGTTCCACCTGGAGTCGGCCCTCTCTTGTCCGTGCCCGCTGGGCAAAGATGTCCAAAATCAAGGCACTGCGGTCCAGGACCTGGACCTTCAGATCCTCGGTGAGGGAGCGCTGCTGAGAGGGGCTCAGGTCATTGTCAAAGATGACCATAGTGGCCTCCTCGTTTCGCACCAGCTCCCGGACCTCCTCCACCTTACCCTCGCCGATAAAGGTGCGAGGTTCCGGGGAAAAGCGGGTCTGGAAGACAGTAGCCACCACCTCGCCTCCGGCGGTCTCCACCAGGGCGGAAAGCTCCTCCAGGGTATCCTCATCCGCATTATCCCGCTTGTCCAGCTTGGGACTGCTGAGCCCCACCAGGACCGCCCGGTCCCGGGGCTGTTCTATTGTCATGTTGGTTGTATTCTCCATAAAACCTCTCGATGTGTGTGTTTGTCCCTAGTATAACAAAAACAGGACAGCTTGCAAGTGGCAGCCGTGAATTTTCCACTCCCATGCCCTGAAATATAGTTTTCCCCGTCAGCAGAAATTGCGGTCAAAAAAACACCGCGCCGCAGACATGCGGCGCGGTGCAATTCGTAATGCAATTACTTGTCCAGACCGAACTTCTTGTTGAACTTGGCCACACGTCCGCCGGTATCGACCAGCTTCTGCTTGCCAGTGAAGAAGGGGTGACACTTAGAGCAGACTTCCACGCGAATGTCCTTCTTCGTGGAACCTGTCTCAATTACATTACCGCAGGCGCATTTGATCGTAGTCTGCTGATAATTGGGATGGATACCTTCCTTCATTGCTCTTGTTCACCTCTTTCCTCATAAAATCGGCCATACAGCTTTCACCACAAAGCCAAATGGTATTCTATCACAAAGTGTTCTGTAATGCAAGCTTTTTTTGCAAATTTCTATGTTTCCGTATTTCTATGGAGAAATTCAGCTTATGATGTCGCTGATGTCCACGGGCTTGCCGTCATTCCACAGCCGCTCCAGAGAATAGAAATTTCTCGCCTCATCGTTGAACACATGGACTACGACACAGCCGTAATCCAGCAGCACCCAAATGCCGCCCCGATGGCCCTCCCGGTGAAGAGGCTGCTCCCCTTCCTTCTCCAGGGCTTCTTCCACAGCGTCGCACAGAGCGTTGATCTGGGTATTGCTGCCGCCGGTGCAGATGACAAAATAATCCGCCAGGCTGGTCAGCTCCGTAACCTCCATCACCTTGATATCCGTGCCCTTCTTGCTGTCCAGTGCTTTTACAGCCGTGATCGCCATTTCCTTTGGTGTCATATCGGGTCTTCACTCCTTTTTATGCGTTGCGTTCTGCCGCTGCTCTACCGCAGCCATCCCGGCTTCTCCTCGTCCACTCCCGTGCCCGGGTCAACGGTGCCAGGTTCTGTTGTGCCAGGATCGGTAATCCCCGGGTCAGTGGTACCAGGGTCAGTACTGCCAGGTTCCGTCGTACCGGGGTCAGTGATCCCCGGATCAGTGATGCCTGGGTCGGTGGTCCCGGGATCTGTCGTACCAGGGTCCGTTGTACCCGGATCGGTAATGCCGGGATCGGTAGGCTGGGGATCCAGCGGGGTACCATTTGCATCAGTATACACGATATTTCCGCTTTCGTCCAGAATATAATAGTTCCCCGCCTCATCAATTTTGGGCTTTTCTGGTTTCTTCCCATAGACGATATTACCGTTATCGTCATAATAGGCCTCTCCCCGCCGCACCGCCATAATGGCGTTGTGCTGGGTATCCCGGACACTGCCGGTGGAGGAGGCGATATCGCCGTTGGAAAGGATACTCATGGCATCCAGCATACCGGTCGTCACCTGCTGTTCATAGGGATTGAACCGCTCGTTTACCAGTTCCACCACCTGCTTGGGATAGATGGTCACATAGGACTGCTCGCTGTTCGTGGCACGGCTCCAGGCGCTGTTCCAATAATTTCCCGGAATCGTACAGGTGTATATGTCGTCCATATTCAGAGCTTTTGTCCCGTTGAGCCCCAGTGCCTGGGCTGCAAACCACACGATCGACCCAAATTCCAGGTCTGTCTGTACATTATCCATGGCCAGATCGATATATGCCTTGATCTTTCCCCAGTGCTCCAGGCTCAGGCACTCCTTGATCAGAGCCTTCATGAAATTCTGCTGAACCTCTACCCGCTTGATGTCACCCTCAGAGTACCGGCGGAAACGGACCAGTTCCATGGCCTTTTCTCCGTCCAGAACCTGAAGACCCTCCTCCAGATGGATGTGAAGGTCCTGCCAGGGATCATCGTAGTTCATGTCCTGCGGGACGTAGAACTCAACACCGCCTACCAGGTCCACCAGCTCCACAAACATCTCCAGATCGACCTTCACATAGAAATCCGGCGTAAATCCCACCAGGGTCTTTACCTGCTTTTTCAGGGCACCGATGCCGTCGTTATATCGGGAGTAGACAGAATTGATCTTCTTGATGTCCCAGGAGGCATTGATCATGGTGTCCCGGGGAATGGACATAATGGCCACATCCTGATTGACCGTGTCGTAGCTGGCCACCATGATGGTGTCCGTGTTGCCGTCTCCTTTGTCGGTACCCACCAGCAGGAAGGTATACACCCCTTCCTTCCGGTTTCCGGAGACCGAGGGCATATCGCCGTCGTAGCCGTCGTCCGGATAGAGCTCGTCGTCAGTGGGCCCCTGAGGCTCCTCAGGCTGGTCAATATCCACGTTCTCTTCGTCCTTAGGTATATCGACAGGAATATCCGGTGCTTTGATCCAGCTGCGCAGTGCTGCCGTACCGCCTACAACAGCAAGCAGCAGCACCGTCAGCACTACCGCCAAAACCTTTCCTTTTTTGGAGAGCCAAAATCGGCCCCAGCGGTGCAATATTTCCGCCGCACGCCCTTTTCCATCAGGAGCGGCATCCTCTTCTGCAAATGGATCGTCCTCCTGCTGACTTCCGGAAACAGGCCGAAACAGGGGTTCTTCTACCTGCTCCGCCTCTCCTTCCGTTTCCTCCAGAAAGGGATCCTGCTGTGAGAATGTTTCCTCTTTACGGCCAAATCCCCGTTCCGGCCGGGGCGCTTCGCGCTTTCCTCTGTATCGGCTCATTTTTCGCTGTCCTTTCAGGCAGTTTCATTATCCCACCACTACAAGTTATCCATTGCTGCTCAGCCATCCGGGAGGCACGGTGTCGTCCGGGACACCGGTGCCGGGGTCCGTTGTACCACCGGTACCGGGGTCAGTCGTTCCCCCCGTGCCGGGGTCGGTAACCCCGCCGGTACCGGGATCAGTGGTCCCCCCCGTGCCGGGATCGGTCGTTCCACCGGTACCAGGATCGGTGGTCTCCCCCGTGCCGGGATCGGTCGTTTCACCGGTACCGGGATCCGTGGTCTCTCCCGTGCCGGGATCGGTCGTCTCACCAGTACCAGGATTCGTGGTTTCTCCGGTACCAGAATCGGTCGTTCCGCCGGTACCGGGATCCGTAGTTTCTCCCGTATTGGGATCGGTAGCCTCCTCTGTCGGCGGGTTCGTTGTTGTCTGACCGCCGGAACTGCCGGAGCTGCCAGAACTACCGGAACTGCTGCTGGAACCGCTGGACGTAGCTTTGCCCCATCTGGAATCCAGCAGCGTACCATTGGTGATGTACACAGATCCGTCCTTATTACGTACCATGATCTGAAGATCGTCAGCTGTAATATCCCGGTCATAGGGGTTGAACTGCTCATTGACCACTGTGATGATCTCTTCCCCATCCGGCAATACATAGCTGCCGCCATGGAAGCTGACCGGAGTGTTAGGCATTGTACAGGATTGGATGGTGTCCGCATCCATCCCCATAGCCTGGGTGGCAAACCAAATCAGGTTCTGCAGAGGAAGGTCTGTCTCCACATGCTTCATAAAGATTTCTACGAATTCTTTGACTTTGCCCACATTTTCCAGCTTCAGCGCCTGTTTGACACACGCCTTCAGAAACGCCTGCTGGGTCTTGGTCCGGCCCAGATCGCCGTCGGCATAGCCGGGCATCACGCCGTCAGCCCGTCGGTTATCGTGGCGGTAGCGGATCACGCCCATGGCCTCTTCTCCATTGAGGACCTGAAGGCCTTTCTCCAGATGAATGTGCAGGTTCTGATAAGGATCGTCGTAGTTCATATTGCGGGGTACATCGAATTCCACGCCACCCAGGGCATTTACCAGCTCACCCACGGCTTCCCACTCAATGAGCACATAGAAATCAGGCATGACGCCGGTCAGATAGCTGACCTGCTTTTTCAGATTTTCCAGGCCGCCGCCGCTGGATTCCTTGGCACTGTATACCGAGTTGACCTTTTTGATGGACCAGGGAACATTCACAGCCGTATCCCGGGGAATACTCATCATGTTCACCTGCTGATTCGGCACATCATAGGAAACCAGAATAATGGTATCTGTACTGCCGCTGGAGGTATCTTTTCCCAGCAGAAGGAACGTATAGTACCCGTCCTTCCTTCCGCCGGCAGTACTGGGTTCATCGCCTTCCTCTGTGTCTCCGTTGACACCTGCCGTCTGGCTGCCTCCGCCAGGACGCACGTTATGGCTCACGTCCGGCGGAGCGATCAGTATCTTCCACAGCCCCACCACAAGCACAGCGACCGCTGCGATGCAGCCTAGCGCGATCCACAATGCCTTTTTCTTGCCCACCTGCTTTTTCTTTCTCCCGTGGACAGAGGTGTGGGCCACCCGTTCCTCCTCTGTCTTGCTCTGGATATGCTTTCCTGCCATGATACTCTTTCCTCTCCGGTCATTCCGGAAAATCTCTGTTTTTCAGTTACTTAACTCAACCATCCGGGAGGGACACTGTCATCTGTTGTTTCTCCTGTCTCGGAATCAGTCGTCCCACCGGTATCTGGATCGGTCGTTCCACCCGTGCCGGGATCGGTGGTGCCGCCGGCGCCCGGATCGGTCGTTCCACCCGTGCCGGGATCAGTCGTTTCACCGGTACCCGGGTCAGTTGTTCCACCCGTGCCGGGTTCGGTCGTTTCACCGGTACCCGGATCGGTCGTACCGCCCGTGCTGGGATCGGTCGTTTCACCGGTACCCGGATCTGTCGTTCCGCCCGTGCCGGGATCAGTCGTCCCGCCGGTACTCGGGTCGGTCGTTCCGCCTGTGCTGCCGGAACTACTGCTGGAACTGCCGCCAGAATTACTGCTGGAGCTGCCGGAACTGGAACTGCTGGAACCAGAACTGCTCGAGGAGCCTCCGGAGGATTTCACCGGTGCAGTGGCAGCCTTGGGGTCTGCCAAAGTACCATTGGTTACCCCCAGGGAACCGTCCTTGTTGCGATACATGATCTGGAGATCATCCTCCGTGATATCCTCGGTATACGGGTTGAAATACTGGTTCACCATTTCCACCGTCTCTTCTGGATAGACGAAAACATAGGACTGATTGTTTTTATAGGTGCGGCTCCATGCATAACTATTATAATCACCAGGGATGGTCATCATATGAATATTCTCCGTTTGCAGCCCCATTGCCTGCTCAGCAAACCAGAGAAGATTATTCAAAGGTAAATCGGTTTCTACATTTTCCGCAAATATTTTGGCAAAAGCGCTCACCTTGGTCCAGTTCTGCAGCTTCAGGCACTGCTCTGCCAAAGCCATCAGGAAAGCCTGCTGCACTTCTACACGGGTGGTATCGCCATAGTTGGTGCCATCGTTGTTCTTCCGCCAGCGAACCACCTCCATGGCGTCCTCACCATCCAGCAGACGGTAGCCCTTTTCCTGGTGGATATGGAGGTCTTGGTAGGGGTCATCGTAATTCATATCGAAAGGAACATCAAAATATACCCCGCCCAGGGCTTCCACGATCTCGCCCACGGCTTCCCACTGAACGATCACATAGAAATCGGGCATGACGCCAGTGAGATAACTGACCTGTGTTTTCAATCCTTCCATTCCCAATTTGGAAGAATAAACAGAATTGATCTTTTTGATATCCCAAGACACATTTACCATCGTGTCACGGGGAATGCTCATCATACTGACCTGCTGGTTCTTCACATCGTAAGACGCCAGCATAATGGTATCCGTACTGCCGCTGGAAGTGTCCTCTCCCAGCAGAAGGAATGTAAAGTAATCTCCCTTTCTTCCACTTGTGGTAGAAGGCTCGTCGCCTTTTTCCGCTTCCTCAGTATTTACAGTGTCCGTGTTGGTAGGCTTGATCTTATCACTGACATCCGGAGAAACTACAAAAGTCTTCCACAGGCCAACCACTGCCAGCACCAATACCGCCACACAGCCCAACACAATGGCTACCGTGCGCTTCCAGCCGGTCAGGCCTTTCCCTTTTTTTCGTTTCGGCGTATCGCTGGCAAAAGGATCTCCTCCCTTGTGCCATGTTTCCCGCTCCGCTTCGCGCTTTCCTTTCTGTCTGCTCATGACATGATTCCTTTCAAATAGTCCCTCGCACGCACACTGTCGGGATGCACCACCATCCCTTTTTTCTGCAGATCATCCACGGCCATAGTAAATCCCAGCAGCATCGCCTGGTCCAAATCCGTAAAGGCCAGCCGCCGCAGCTCTGTCAAATCGCAGAAATCCCTGGTAGGCTCAATGTAGTCCGCCAGGTAAATGATCTTTTCCAACAGGGTCATATCCGCCTTGCCTGTGGTGTGCCACCGGATGGCGGATACCGCCGCCGGGCTCAGACCGAACACCTGCTCCGCCACTGCCGCACCAGTAATGGCGTGAAAGAGCTTCGTCTCCAGTTTTTCCGGCTTTTCAACGTCTATATGGTATTGACGGCAAAGGGCCAGCTGTTGTTCCCTGGTCTCCTTTTTTGTACAGTCGTGAAGAAGCGCCGCCCGCCGGGCTTCCTCCTCGTCGGCCCCCCAGCGCAGAGCCAGCTTGGCCGCCGTCTCCTCTGTGCCCAACACATGGGGAATCCGGCTATGAGCCAGCATAGTCAGTGCCACGCACCGCAGATCCTCTAGAGAAAGATGCCGCAGATCCCGTTTTACACCATAAAGCCCCTCCCGGAGGATGTAGCCGTAGACCAGCGGGTCCAGATAATCCCGTCCGCCCCCTTCCTTCAGCTGCTGCCGCAGCTGTGTAGAGGAAATGTCTACGATATGAGGCAGTGTAATGGTCACCACCTTGGCAGAAAACGTCTCTGCCAGGTAGTCCCGCTGCGGTGCCAGCACCTCCTGCGTATCCGCCTGGGTGCGGCCAAAGGCACACAGGGTGCAGCGTTTGGCGATACGCTCCGGGTTCCGCCAGTACTGAAACGTCAGGAACATATCAGTCCCCATCAGAAGATACAGCTTGTCCTTGGGAAAACGCTTATGGAGGGTCTCCACCGTTTCCCAGGTATAGCTCTTACCTTTT
Organism: uncultured Eubacteriales bacterium; assembly: GCA_900549475.1. Classification (GTDB taxonomy): domain Bacteria; phylum Bacillota; class Clostridia; order Oscillospirales; family Oscillospiraceae; genus Pelethomonas. The sequence goes on along the minus strand of UROF01000006.1, from coordinate 95,606 downwards.
CGATTCAGCTCCCAGTCCACAGCCTCCGCTACACCGGGAAGCTCCAGGGCATCGGCAGCCAATCGGGTCATTTCCAGCCTGTGCAGATGGCCCGCCGCATCCTCCTGCAGCGCCTTGTGAGGAGGAATTCCCGCTGGGACCAGATAGAGCTTGTCCAGCTTCAAATATTCCGCAGCAAATTTGGCCGCCGCCATATGGCCCAGATGAATGGGATTAAAGGTCCCGCCATAGATGCCGATCTTCACAGAGTCTCCTCTTTTCGTGTATGATTCAGACGGCGGAAAGGTCTACACTTGTAAACCAATCCTACCATAATAAACATATTATGTCAATTCACTTTCGTTTTGTTGCTGGCTTTTATCAATTCGATCTTCCGCTTGCTCTTATCATAGTGCTGCCGGTAGAGCACGAACTTGGTGCCGATGACCTGGACCTGCTCACTGCGGGTCAGCCGGGACAGCTCGTCGCAGGCCTCCCGGGCGGTAAGCATGGAATTTTCCAGCACCTTGCACTTGATGATCTCCCGGGCCTCCAGGGCGTCATTGGCCTGCTTGACCAAATTGTCTGTGATACCGTCCTTGCCGATGATGACGATGGTGTCGATGGTGTTGGCAATGCCCCGCAGCTGTGCGCGCTGCTTGCTCGTCAATTCCATATATACTGGTTCCTTTCCTGTATTCCAGGGCGCCGCAGCCAGGCTGCCTTCTCTGACATCCACTTCTCCCCGGCCCCCCACAAGCCTATCAAAAGGCCTGTCTAACGTTTCCATACCCGGGAAATAAAATTCCCCGGGACAAAAGTTTCTTTTGGCTCTTTTCTTTTCAAAGAAAAGAGCATATCAACTCGTTTACTTCTTCTCCGCCAGATATGCCCGGAGCTTCTGGTCAAAGACCTCCAGAGCCTTGCCGCGGTGGGACACCGCCGCCTTCTCCTCCGGGGTCAGCTGGGCGTAGGTCTTGCGCAGCTGAGGAAGGAAGAACACCGGATCATAGCCAAAGCCGCCGTTCCCCTGGGGGGCAAAGGCAATAGTACCGGGACAGATGCCTTCAGCCTCAATGGTATCCCCGTTGGGGAAGATACAGGCGATGGCACTGGTAAAGTGGGCGGTGCGGTTGGTGGCCCCCCGGAGGTTATTCAGCAGCAGCTGATAGCGGCCCACATCGTCCAGCTCAGGACCGCCGTACCGGGCGGAGTAGATGCCCGGCGCACCATTGAGAGCGTCCACGCATACGCCGGAGTCGTCGGCAATGGCAGGAAGGCCGCTGGCCTCCATGACAGCTTTTGCCTTCAGCATGGCGTTCTCCGCAAAAGAGGAGCCGGTCTCCTCCACCTCCACATGAAGCCCCAGGTCGCCCTGGAGCACCACCTCCACCCCGTGGGCGGAGAGAATATCCTGCATCTCCACCAGCTTGTGGCGGTTCTGCGAGGCGAGAATGAACTTCATATTACGCCTTACCTCCCAATATCTCTTTCTGCTTGGCGATCAAGGTCTCAATGCCGCCGGCACACAGGCGCACCAGTTCCTGCTGCTCTTCAATGGTGAAGCTGCGGCCCTCGCCAGTACCCTGGAGCTCGATGAGTCGGCCCTCCTCATCCATCACACAGTTGAGATCCACCATGGCGTGGCTGTCCTCCTCATAGCAGAGATCCAGCATGGGAGCATCTCCCACAACACCAGCGGACACCGCCGCTACGCAGCGGCGAATGGGATTTTCGGCGATCCAGCCCTCCTCCACCATTTTCCGGCAGGCCAGAGCCAAGGCAATAAAGCCACCGGTAACAGATGCAGTACGGGTACCGCCGTCCCCCTGGATCACATCGCAGTCGATGGTGATGGTGTGATCCCCCAGGGCAGCCATATCCACCGCGGCCCGGAGGCTGCGGCCAATGAGCCGCTGGATCTCAGCGCTGCGGGGGCTCAGCTTCAGCTTGCTCACATCCCGGCGGCTGCGCTCCCGGTTGGCTCGGGGCAGCATGGAGTACTCCGCCGTCACCCAGCCGGTGCCCTCCGGCACGTGCCGGGGCGCTCCCTGCTCCACACTGGCGCAGCAGAGCACCTTGGTATGGCCGCACTCAATGAGAACGCTGCCCTCCGCATAGTCCACAAAGCCGGTAGTGATCTTCACCGGCCGCAGCTGGTCAAAGTTTCTTCCGTCAATTCGGTTCATTTTCTCTATATCCTCTTTTCCGGCAATATTTCTTTTATCGGGTCTTTTTCGGCACCATCAGATCAATGCGCCCACATACTCCTTGGCGTCAAAGGGCTGCATATCGTCGATACCCTCACCAAGGCCTACAAACTTCACCGGCACCTGCAGCTCCCGGGCAATGGCGATGACTATGCCGCCTTTGGCGGTACCGTCCAGCTTGGTGAGAATGATCCCGGTGCAGCCGGCAGTCTCCTGGAACTGCTTAGCCTGGATGAGGCCGTTCTGACCGGTAGTAGCATCCAGAACCAGCAGGGTCTCCACCGCCGCCTCCGGCAGCTCCCGGTCGATGATCTTACGGAGCTTATGGAGCTCCGCCATGAGGTTTGCCTTGTTATGGAGCCGTCCGGCGGTATCGCAGATCACCACGTCCACGCCCCGGGCCTTGGCGGCCTGGATAGCGTCAAAAAGGACAGCGCCGGGATCGGCCCCTTCCTTCTGGCGCACCAACTCGCAGCGGGAACGATTGGCCCAGATCTCCAGCTGATCGGCAGCGGCAGCACGGAAGGTGTCGCCGGCACACAGCAGTACCCGCTTGCCTTCCTTCCGGAGACGGTTTGCCAGCTTCCCGATAGAAGTTGTCTTGCCCACACCGTTGACTCCGATGACCAGGATCACCGACGGCCGGGTGGAGAGGTTGAGGCCATTGTCCCCCACCTGGAGCTTCTCCGCCAGGATCTCACGAAGGCAGGCCTTCACCGGCTCCTGGCCGGAGATCTTGTCCTCGATCATCCGCTGGCGCAGCTCCTTCACCGCTTCACCGGCAGTCTCCATACCCACGTCTGCCAGGATCAGCATCTCCTCCAGATCGTCGAAGAAGGCCTCGTCGGTCTCGCTGATGGCGGAACCGAACACGTCGCCCATGTACAGTTTCTTCAGTTTCTGCCAGAATCCGGTTTTCTTCTCCTCAACCGGCGGCTCAGCCTGGGCGGGTGCCTCCGGCTCTGCTTTTTCCTCCGCCGGCTCCTGCACCTCCGGTGTCACAGCCTCCACAGATGCTGCAGCGGGCTCCTCCTCCAGAACCACTTCCTCATCCGGGATGTTCTGGACTGCCGGCTCTGTCTCCCGGGGCTCCTTATTTTCTTTCCGCCATTTATCCCAAAAAGCCATATTGTTTCTCCTTCAAACAAATATTGTAACAGTTTCCTGTTTCATCCGTCGTATCAGGCCGGATACCCTACTTGATCTTCAGTTCCTTCGCCACATCGTTGAGATTGATGGTCAGCATCTTACTGACGCCCTTCTCCTGCATGGTCACACCGTACAGTACATCGGCGGCCTCCATGGTGCCGCGGCGGTGAGTGATGACGATGAACTGGGTCTTATCGGAGATGGTCCGCATATACCGGGCGTAGCGCACCACGTTGGCGTCGTCCAGAGCGGCCTCGATCTCGTCCATAACGCAGAAGGGGGTGGGATGTACTTTCAAGATGGCGAAGTACAGGGCGATCGCCACGAAGGCCTTCTCGCCGCCGGAGAGCAGCGTGATAGTCTTGAGGGTCTTGCCCGGGGGCTGGACCTTGATCTCGATGCCGCAGCCCAGAATATCCTCCGGGTCCTCCAGCTCCAAGGTGGCGTGGCCGCCGCCGAAGAGATCCACAAAGGTCTCCTGGAAGGACTGGTTGATAAGCTGAAACTGTTCAGCGAAGATGGCGGTCATCTCCCGGGTGATCTCCTCGATAATACCGGTAAGCTCTCCCTTGGCCTTCTCCACGTCGTCCCGCTGGCCGGTCAGATAGGTGTAACGGGTATTCACCCGTTCAAATTCCTCAATGGCCCCCACATTTACCGGACCAAGGCTGCTCATCTCCCGGCGCAGCTCACTGATACGGCGGTTGGCCTTGGCAGTGGACTCCAGCTCGATGCGCTGCTCCATGGCGGCGGAGTGGCTGAGTTCATAGTTTTCCCAGAGCTTGTCCAGAATCTGCTTTTCCTCCCACTGGCCGGCAGAGAGCTTCTGCTCCAGCCTGGAGGCCTCCCGCTCCGCGTCCAGCACCTCGTCGTTGCAGGTCTTGATCTTCTGCCCCATGGCGCTGCGCTCCTGCTCCATGGCCAGTCTCTCCTGGCGGAGAGTCTCCAGCCGCTCCTTGCAGGCGCCGCTCTGAAGCCGGAGGGATGCCGCCGTCTCGGTACGCCTGGCGATCTCCTCGTCCGTATCCCCAATGGCTTTCCGGTATTCCTCCAGCCGCCGCAGCCGCTGGTCACGATCACCGGCCATATCCCGGCAGACTTGCTCCATATCGCCCAAGGCCTTGCCGGTGGCCTCCCGCTCGGCGCTCAGGCCCGCCAGCTTTTCCTTCTTTCCGGCCACTTCCTCGCTGAGCTGGCCGGACAGGGTCAGAAGGTCGCTCTGGCCGGAGAGTTTCTCCTCTACAGACCGGCGCAGCTGCGCCGCCTGTTCCTCCAGGGCAGCGATCTCCTTCCGGGTCTCCTCTATCTGAGAGCGGCTGTCGGCAAGGCGCTGGGCCAGGGATTCCTTCTCCCCTTCCAGGCTCTCCAGGCTCCGTTCCATGTTCTCCAGCAGGGCCGTGCAGCGGCTGACCTCGCCTTGGGCACGGAGCACCGCGTCCTCCGCCGTCCGGCGCTCCCCTTCGGCTACCTCCAGGGCATACCGGGCTGCCGCCAGGTCGCGGCTGGCCTCATCCTTCTCCCGCTGAGCCGCCTCCAGCTGGTTTTTCAGGTCCTCCTGCCGGCGGCGGAGAGCGGAAAGCTCGTTGGTCCGGGACAGGATACCCGCGCTGCGGGACACGCTGCCGCCGGTCATGGAGCCGCCCCGGTTGATGACCTGACCATCCAGAGTCACGATGCGGAAGCGGTTTTGATACTGCCGGGCCATGGCGATACCACAGTCCAGATCCTCCGCCACCACAGTGCGGCCCAGCAGATTCTGAAAGATATTCTCATATTGAGGATCGTAATGCACCAGTCGGGAGGCAATGCCCACAAAGCCCGGGGCGTTCTCTACGCCTCTCTCCCGGAGGATCTCTCCCCGGATGGCACCAAGGGGCAGGAAGGTGGCACGGCCGCCGTCCCGCTGCTTGAGGTAGGAAATGGCGCCCTTGGCGTCCTCTTCCCTATCCACCACGATGTTCTGCATCCCGGCTCCCAAAGCGATCTCAATGGCCACCGTGTAGCGGTCCTCCACCTGGATGAGACTGGCTACCGGTCCGTGGATACCCCGGAGAGAACGCTTCTCCCCGGCCTGCATCACCACTTTTACCGCCTTGCTGAAGCCCTCATACTCCTTCTCCATCTCTGAGAGGAGGCGAATGCGGGAATCCAGATTGCTCTGCTCCATGGTCAATTCCAAGTGGGCCTTGGCAGCAGTCTCCTCCCGCTTGCGGCGGCTGTCCATCCGCAGGGTATGGCCCTGGATCACGTTTTTCGCGGCATCAGCCGCATCCTGAGCATCCTCCAAGGCCCGCTTCGCCCCCCGCAGCTCCTGCCGGGCACTTTCCTGCTGGGCCTGGGCAGCCTCGATGTCACGGCTGACGGTACCCCGGCGCTCCTCAATCTGCTCCACAGCGGCGCTGAGAGCGGAGAGGCGCTCCTTCTTGTCTGCCGCAGCGGCGGCGGCCAATGTCTCCTTCGCCCGCAGCGCCTCCACCTCGTCGGCGGCACTGCCGGCACGCTCGGCGGCCTTTCGGACCTGCTCCAGCAGCTCCTCCAGCTCTGTCTCCAAGGCCTTGGCCCCGGCGTCAATATCCGCGATCCGCTGCCGCTGCTCCTCCATCTGCTGATGGATGGTCTCACTGCGGCTGTCCTGGTCTGCCATCTCCTTCTCCAGAAGGTCGATGGACTCCCGGCTATGCTGAGCAGTGGTCCTGAGGACCGCAATGGTGCTCTCCTGATCCGCCGCCTGGCTCTCCAGTGCAGCGGCCTCTCCCCGGATCTGTTCCTGACTCAGGTCATTGTCCTGCATCCGCTGGGAAAAGGTCTCGTTCTCCTGATAGAGGGCCTCCAGACGCCCGTTGGCCTCCTCCTTGCGCTTTACAGCGGCGCTGTATTCCGTCTGGAGCCGCATGGCGCTGGTCTTGATCTCCTCCAGCTTGTCCAGCCACACAGAGATCTCCAGGGTACGCAGCTCGTCCCGCAGCAGCAGGTAGCGCTTGGCTTTCTCCGCCTGATCCCGCAGGGGCTCCACCTGCAGCTCCAGCTCTGCGATCTTGTCGTTGATGCGCACCAGGTTCTCCTCGGTGCGGTCCAGCCTGCGCTCCGTCTCCTCCTTGCGGTGGCGGTATTTGCTGATGCCTGCCGCCTCCTCAAAGATCTCCCGGCGCTCGGCACTCTTGATGGACAATATCTCGTCGATACGGCCCTGCCCGATGATGGCGTAGCCCTCCCGGCCCAAGCCCGTGTCCATAAACAGTTCGTTGACGTCCCGCAGACGGACGGACTGCTTGTTGATATAATACTCGCTCTCCCCGCTGCGGTAGTAGCGGCGGGTGACCATGACCTCGCTGCTGTCGATGGCAGGGAAAATGTGGGCGCTGTTGTCCAGTACCAGCGTCACCTGGGCAAAGCCTACAGGGCTGCGTTTCTCCGTGCCGCCGAAAATGACGTCCTCCATCTTGGCACCCCGGAGACTCCGGGCAGACTGCTCCCCCATGACCCAGCAGATGGCGTCGGAAATATTGGATTTTCCGGACCCGTTGGGGCCCACGATGGCGGTCACATCCTCGCCAAAGTTCAGGACCGTTTTATCCGGGAAGGACTTGAAGCCCTGGATCTCCAGCGCTTTAAGGTACATAAGCACACCTCTTTCTTCTCATAACCTCTTATCCCCTTTATTTCAAGGGGTTCCAGGCTTTTGGTGCTTACATAACCCCTCATAGTTTTCTATAACTTACCGATGTAGTGGTGTAAATCCTGGTGCAAAATGGTGTTGGCTGCGGCAAAATGGTGTAAACCTACATGACCTTGATTTTGCCTTCCAGGCTTTGAAAACTTGCGATCTTTCTGGACTCGGTTGCCTCATTATAGACATCCATCGTTGTCCGAATATTTCTATGGCCCATCACATCTTGGATTATCTTGAGATCTTTTTCATTTTCGCAGAACCTTGTGCAGAAAGTGTGGCGCAATATGTGGGCACTGAACTTTGGCAAATAACACGGTTCTCTGTTTTCTTGCTCGGCTTTGAAGTACTCTTCCCTATTAAATGCACTCGTGATGTTTTGTATGGCATCAAACACATACGCCGGAGTAAAAACCTTACCATGACTATTGAGGAAAATAAAACCGGTGTATTCTCCAATAGAGAAGGGCTCTAAATTGGGGTTTCTTCTCTTCGCCTTTTCAGCCAAAAGCGCTTCTTTCACTTCTGATAGCATTGGGATAACTCTTAGACCCGCTTTTGTCTTTGGCTCAGAAATTCGGTACCTGTATCCCCCATTTTCGCTTTGCCTATATAGTAGGGTGTGATTTACACTGATTAACTTTTTATCGAAATCGCAATCACACCATCTAAGTCCAAGTGCTTCACCGATCCGCATACCAGTACCAAGAAGAACAGTGAATAGTGTACCCAGGCGACAATAAATCCGCGACTGATAAACATACTCAATCAATTTCGCCTGTTCTTCTTCCGTTAATGCGTGACGCTTTTCCTGTTCAACCAGCAGCATCTTACGCAAGCTTTTCAAAACATTCGCTGCAGGATTCACACGAATAAGATTGTCCATTACAGCACTCTCAAACATTTGGTACAGTATGGAATGGACACTTTGAACCGTACTTGCCTTGAGGCCAAGATCTTGGACCATATGCATATACAATCTCTGAATGTCAGAAAACTTGACACTCCGGATTTTGCGTCCGCCAAGTTCATCCCGAACATGCTTGTCATATAAGCAAATGTAATTACATCTTGTGGTTTCCTTGAGATCACTGCGCAAGTCCATGAAGGATTTGAACAGCGCGTTAACCGTTATTGTGTTTGCTTCGCCGGCACGTATACCATCCTCAAGATCTCTCTGGATCTGTCTTTCAAGGTCCCGAAGGGCCATCACGCATTTTTTACCCTCCGGCACCTTATCAGTACTGACCAGTTTCCAACTATATACCGCTTTCCGTTTTCCATCCGGATCGGTATATCGGAACATATACATACCGTCTCGCCTTTGCACCTCCCCATTTCTAAGGATTCTGCCTTTGCTGTCTTTTCGTTTACTTGGCATAGTAATTCCCCTTCTATCACGAGAAAAGGAATCTGATATAGCATTTTATTCTACCACATCAGATACTACTTTTCAAGATTCAACCTATTTCCGGTAACTCTGGCGGGATTTCATCACATTTTTCTATTGAATTTAATCTAATTTTGTTTTTTACGGAAATTACCAGTACACCAGTTACAGTTTGCTATATAAAAAGACAGTCTGGCCACGGCTCAAGCCATGTCCAGACCTCCTTTTTATTGCTTACAATGTATCGACATCTTCCAAATACTTTTCAAACTTTTTTCGTTTGATCAGCCTTTTTGTTCCTATCCAAATAACAAATCCACAGTCCGGGTTGCTGGTTATCTCTCGCAGCTTATTTGTCCCAATTCCAAAGTAGGCAGCCGCCTCTTCAATCGTCAAATTGGCCTTCTCCCAAATTGGTACCGCTTGCTTTTCCATTTCCTCAACTCCTTTTTGTAAAAGTCAAAAGAAAAGCAACGGGCGGCAGCTGGCAAGGCCGCTCCGCGAGACTTACTCCCCGAGCTATTGGCACTTCCCGCAACCTGCGACGGAATGGCTACCGCTCGGATCACGGCCAAAGCGACGTATCATGATTAACGAGTATGGGTCATGGCCAACAAACCGCCACAGTTCGTCTGCACACGGCATCCGGCTCCCCCATCTCTCCTTTCCCCCTGCGGGATCATGGCCCGGTCTGCCTGCGCGGCTCTCCATACACGAAACGTACCCGTTGCTGAATATGAGGCGCAGCACGCCTGTTTGTCAAGGTGCATCAGGATGCCTTCCCGGAAGAACATTTCGTCTTCACCTCATTCCCCGTTTCTCGTCGCCTGTTTTGCCACAAAAGAGCAGCCCTACGCCTCTGGAATGCATAGGGCCGCTCTGATTACTGGTCGAAAATTGTTAGATTGTCGAGCATATCATCCAGATCCTGCTGGTTTGGACCTGTGGGCTCCTCTTGCCCGCTCCGATTTTCCTGCTCTATCTGATACTTCATATTGTCCTTGAGACTTTCCAATGCAGCGTCAATCATGCTCTGGATTTTTGCAAAGGTCTGCTCGTCTGTTGGTGTGGATCGGACAGTAATCACAATCTTTGCGTTCTCCGCCATCACTTCGGGATGATTTCCAATATACTCCCAGACCGCCTGGACAATGAGATCGCTCTTGCGATTCTTCAGCTTCTCAAGAAAGTCGCCAACAGCAATTTTCTCAGCAGTATCTCTGCCCCATCCGAGAGAGAATCGGTATTTATCATCCCTGCGCAAATAACTCCCCTCCGTGATTCTGTGGGGCCATCCGTCGCAGCTGCGCAGTGGCCAGCATCCCATAGCCTAGGACTGGCCATACTCGTCGTAGAAGATCCGTGTGGCCCGCAGCGATATGTAGCCGTCGAAGTGCCGGAGCACCTCGGCCATCGCATCCGGGTCGCCACGGGTCGCGGCGCAGATGGCGTCATAGGGCAGCAGCTTCTCTTCCGGGATATTGCTCTTTCTTTTCATCTTACTCCACCATCCGCTTCTTCAACTCGTTGAACAGGAGCTTCCGGTCCTTCTGGATCTTGGACCGGGACAGGCCCAGGAGCGAGGCGATCTCCCGATCCTTGAGCTGGAGGGAGTAGTACAGCAGCAGGATGCTGTACCCCTCGTCGCCGAGCGCGAGGAGGATCTCCGCCAGGCGGTCGTTGCGGATCGGGATCTGATGACCGTAGACGTGGAAGATATACTGCTCCGCCGGATCGCTGTCAAAAGTGCAGAGGCTCGTCAGCACGGTTTCCGGCAGATCGGAAAAGGAGGACTCTCATTCCATCTTCTTCATCAGTTTTCGGAGGTAATCACACCGCTCCCCGTCGATGACCTTCATGCAGAAGATCTCAAATTGGTAACGGACTCTTCTCTGGGTGGTCTGTGTGGACTCCATCAAATCACCTCCTCCCCTACCTGCGGAGGCGGTTTCTTCGTCCCCTTTCGCTCCTTTCCCCGAAAGTGGGCGGCGATTTTGCCACACATGATAAAAACCGCCAAGCAAATTCCTTGCTTGACGGTTTGGTGTCGATTATTCAGAACTATTGGTTCATTGTTGACACAGACAGAGTGGCCGCCGGTCAAGCCGGCTTTTTTCAGATGCTCCGGCCTATCTGCTGCATCTGGCCGTACTGCTACTCACCAGCGTATTCAGTCTCATTCTCTTCCCACCTTTCTCCTGTGATGAACCATTAGAACTGAAATTACGCCACCAATAGAGCATTTCACCTGATTTCTGCACAACATAGAATGTGAGTCGGAGGTGAACCATTGGTGGTAACTAATGATGAATTCAAGGGCTGCGGCATGCAGCTGCGTGCGGAGCGGGAGCGGCTCGGCTATACGAGAGATCAAGCCGCTGAACGGGCCGACATCACTTCACGGTATCTGGCAGCCATCGAATTGGGCGAAAAAATTCCAAAGGCCGATGTACTGGTGAAACTCATCCGGGGTATGGGCGCGTCTGCCAACACTGTGATCTACGCTTCACAGCAGCAGGCGGATGACGAGTGCGAGCGGCTGGCCCGCCTGTTCCTGCAGTGTACCCCGAAAGAGCGCAAGCTCATTGCGGCCATAATTGATACGATCCTCGACCAGCATCGGCAGGAGGATACGCCAGATGAGAAGGCGTAACCATGTTTTCGCCTTGAAAAAGCATGAAGGGCATTGCTCCATCTTGAGGAGCAATGCCCTTTTTTCACGGGAGCGGCCCGTGTTCACCCTATGCAGGCTCCTCAGCAGTATTTCACGCAGTGTCTACTGTTCAAAGAGGGGAAACCTTTTTGTTATTTTATACCCTCGGTTTCATATCCGTTTTTCATTCACTTCATATCTGTTTCATATTTTCAGCTACAGGGCGATTGGATGCGCTTTGAGCGAGGATTACTCCATTCTCAGAAGCTCCATGTAGAATTACATAGGAAAATGCGCTGTGTACTTCAGCAACTTTCTATTGATTATGCAAAATGATGGTAGACACTTTTGTGTCTACCATCATTTTAGCACTTCATCCCACAAGATCGGCGGCCTCTTTATTTTTTTCTGAAGGCGCTCCTCCCCTGCCCTACCTCTCTACCACAGGCTGATCTGAGCCTCCGCTGACGCGCGGGTCAGCTCCGGGGGCGCCACAGTAAGGATCTCAGTCGCGGCATCGGCGTCGGCCAGCCATCTTTGCCGCTGCTCCCCTGTCAGGATCAGGGGCATCCGGTCGTGGATGGGCCGCATGGATGCGTTGGGCGCCGTGGTCAGGATGCAGTAGCACTCCTCGCTCCCCCGCCGGTCATACAGCCCCGCCATATAGAGGGCACCCTCCCGGGGCAGGGTGAACAGATACTTCCGCTTCTGGCCGTCCCACTCATAAAATCCTGTGGACGGGATCAGACAGCGCCGACTTCGGACGCTGTCTCGAAACAGGGGCTTCTCCGCCGCCGTCTCAGCCCGGGCATTGATGACCAGCGTGCCGGGCAGCTGATATCCCCACTTCATCAGCTTTGGGACCGGCCCTCCGGCACCGTCCAGCAGGACCGGGGCATGGTTGGACGGCCGGATCTCCCCCGGCGTCCACGCGCCGGCACCATACTTGCGCTGGATCGCTTCGGCAATCTGCCGAATTTCTTCGCATTGTTCCGCCGTGAACTGATACCGACCACACATGACTTTGGGCCTCCCATGCAACAAGTTGTACGCGCTGGGACAAAATATAGTGTACCATAAACAGGGATGTGGGAAAACAGCTTCCGGCCATTTTCCAGAAATCGGCTCTTGCGATTATCAAACAAATGTTCTATTATGAGGGCAAAGGGGGTGACACCGATGGGCACGCGCCACATTTTACACTGTGATATGAACTGCTTCTACGCCAGCGTCGAGATGCAGCGCCACCCGGAACTGCGGGACACGCCGCTGGCGGTGTGTGGGAGTCAGGAGGAGCGGCACGGCATCGTACTCACCGCGAATTATATCGCCAAGCCCTACGGCGTCAAAACCGGCATGGCCATCTGGCAGGCAAAACAGCGGTGCCCCCAGCTCGTTACCCTGCCCCCCGACATGGACGAGTATATCCGCATCAGCCGCTATGCCAGAGAGATCTACGAGGACTACACAGACCAGGTGGAGCCGTTTGGCCTGGATGAGAGCTGGCTGGATGTGACGGGCAGCGTGGGGCTGTACGGCTCCCCCATGACCATCGCCCGGGAGATCAGCAGCCGGATCAAGTCTGAACTGGGTATCACGGCCAGCATCGGCGTGGCCAACAACAAGATTACCGCCAAGCTGGGGAGCGACTACAAAAAGCCGGACGCCATCACCCGGATCGAGCAGGATAACTATAAGGAGATCGTCTATCCTCTGCCGGTGGAGGACCTGCTCTATGTGGGGCCTGCCACCTCCAAAAAGCTGCGGGCCATTGGGATCGACACCATCGGCCGGCTGGCGGAGTGCCCGGAGGATGTGCTGCAGCGGCGCCTTGGGAAAATGGGGCTGGTCCTCAGTATGTTCGCAAAGGGGCGGGATATCTCCCCTGTGCAGAAGACGGATCATATTCCAAACGTCAAGTCCGTCGGCAACAGCGCCACCACGCCCCGGGACCTGGTATCGGAAGGCGATGTGCAGCTGATGCTGCTCCTGCTGGCCGAAAGCGTCTGCTCCCGGATGCGGGAACTGGCGTCCCGCTGCACGGTGGTGGAGATCTATGTCCGGGACACGGAACTGTGCTCCATGCTCCGGCAGCGGAAGCTGCCGGCCCCCTCCTGCTCCAGCCAGGAGCTGGCGGAGGTGGGTTTGGAATTGTTTCGCCGGAATTACCATTGGGAGTGCCCGATCCGGAGCATCGGGCTGCGGGGAGCCGGCTTGGTGGAGGCTGTCGGCACCGTCCAGATGTCCCTCTATGCGGAGGATCAAAGGCGCGACAAGTGGGAGCGGATCGACCGGGCGGTGGACCACCTGCGCCAGCGGTACGGCTACATGAGCGTCCGCCGCGCCCTGCTGGATACCGACCCGCGCCTGGGCCATATCAATGTGTGGGACGATCACACCGTCCACCCAGTCGGATACTTTGGAGGATAACACCGATGGAGCGTGAAAAGCGATATGTGCCGGTCATCGTCCGGTTTGACGCGGATGGGAAACTGCGGCCGTTGGAGATCGAGTTTGACGAGAGCCACAAGTACCCGGTGGACAAGATCCTGGATGTCCGGCGGACGGCCTGCCAGAGCGTGGGCGGCGTTGGGGACCGCTACACCTGCATGATTCAGGGCAGGGAAACTTACCTCTGGATGGAGAAAGGGCGATGGTTCGTCTGTGCCAAGCGATGAGCCGGGAGAGGAAATGAGGCGGCGCCAATGCTGGCGCCGCCTCTGTCCTTATCTTGGCTTTTCTATTTTATATCCGCTTCGGATGACCGTCTTGATGTAAACCGGGTGTCTGGGATCGTCCTCTAACTTCTGCCGCAGCCGCCAGATGATATTCTCTACCGCGGTGGTCCCATAGCGGTACTCCTCATGCCAGGCGGCGTCATAGAGCTGATCCTTGCTGAACACCCGCCCAGGAGCACTGGCCAGGAACAGGAGCATGGAGAACTCTCCGTGGTTCAGGCGCACCTCCTTCCCTGCTTTGAGCACCGTCCGGCGGTCTGGGCAGATCTCTATGTCCCCAAAGGTGAGGATATCATGAGAAGGCGCGTCAAGTTCAATAACTTCCGCTCGCCTGCCCCTGAGCGCGTCCATGATAGCCCGAAACATACGGCCGTCCGGGTCGGCGGCCCGGATAACGATGATCTTCTCCATGCCGCTCACCTCTTTAGGAAAATTGGAGATGGATTTTTGCCGGAAACTGAAGTAAGGCATCCCCGTTGGAGATGCCTTACTTGCTGACGAGAGATAGAGCTCACTTATGCCTTGCCTTGATTCGACGGGGTAATATCATTTTTCCCGACTACCAAGATGCGCCACACGAAGATGGTGAAGAATAGGGCGGCTACGGCCAGGCCCACCGGATACGCGATGGTGGTAGGCAGATTCAGGCACTCAGGGGCCTGGAAGAAGTAGGTGATGGACACCGCCGACATGAAGGTGGCGGGCAGTGCGGCCATCATGCAGGCCATGGGCGGGAAGCCGTACTTGTGAAGGAATACGGCACCGGTCCACAGCACCATCATGGCCAGGGTCTGGTTGCTCCAGGAGAAGAAGCGCCACAGCACGTCCCAGGGCAGGGCCAGGGCGATGAAGGTGCCCACGGCCAGCAGCGGGAAGGACAGAGCGGCCCGCTTGGGAATATTAGCTTGGTCGATATGGAACCAGTCAGCGATGGTCAGCCGGGCGGCCCGGTAGGCGGTGTCGCCGGAGGTGATGGGGCAGGCGATGACGCCGATCATGGCCAGTACACCGCCCACCGGCCCCAGCAGGGTGGTGGAGATCTCATATACCACGTTGCCGGCGCCGTCGGCATTGATGGCGGCGTTCAGACCAGTCATGCCGTCCAGCAGGGAGCCGTGGTTGGTGTAGAAGGTGACGCCGGCGGCGGCCCAGATCAGGGCGATGACGCCCTCGGCCACCATGGCGCCGTAGAACACCTTGCGGCCCTCCCGCTCGCTCTTGATACACCGGGCCATCAGGGGGGACTGGGTGGCGTGGAAGCCGGAAACGGCGCCGCAGGCCACCGTGACGAACATCATGGCCCAGCGGGGCAGGCCGTCTGGATGGGTGACTGTGAGGTTGGCGATGGTCAGCTCCGGCATATCGGCCCCCATCTCCACTACAATGCCGCCGGCGATGCCAACGGCCATGACGATCAGGCAAATCCCGAACACCGGGTACAGCTTGCCGATGATTTTGTCGATAGGCAGGAATGTGGCCAGCAGGTAGTATATCACGATCACGGCCAGCCAGAACATCTTGTTCAGTACGTCAGGGGTCAGCTTGGCCAGCAGATCGGCGGGGCCCACGGAGAAGTTGACGCCGATCATCACCAGCAGGACAATGGAGAATATCCGCATGATAAAGGTGATGACCTTACCCATGTAGAGTCCCACCACTTCGGAGATGGACTTGCCGTCGTTGCGCTCGCTCATCATGCCGGAGAGGAAGTCGTGTACGCCGCCGCCCAGGATGGTGCCGAATACGATCCACAGGTAGACCGAGGGCCCCCAGCAGGCGCCGGACAGGGCGCCGTAGATGGGCCCCAGACCGGCGATGTTCAGCAGCTGGATCAGAAAGATGCGCCAGGTCTTCATGGGGATGTAGTCCACACCATCCGGGTGGGCAATGGCGGGCGTCGGGCGGTCATCCACCCGAAAGACCTTCTCGATGACCTTGCTGTATGTGAAGAAACCCACCAGCAGAAGGATCAGACACGCAAAAAATGAGATCATGAACAGAAAACCTCCCTTCTGGTGCCGCGCTGTCTTCTTATTAAGGCGAAAGATAGCAAGAGCGCGACATCGCTCTATCTAAAAAGCGGCGGTGCCCTGCTGTGTCGACACCTCGCTGAATATATTTGCTCTTCAACGAAGATACGCCGCTGGAAATAGAGAAGACGGAGGGCGGGCATTCCCTCTAAATCAGGTCAAGCCGCCGTCCGCCTCTTGCCGCAAGCCGGCATATATGTTTAACAGCGGGATAGTTGAGAGGGGGGAGTCCATCCGCTGTCATGATTGAGGATCTAAACCCTCCACAGAGGGAGTGCCCGATTCGCCGGAGGGCTCTGCATTTGACTGCTTCTTCGCATGGAGCCGGTACAGGATGCCACCTGTGGCGGCAACAGCGGCCAAGGTCAATGCGGCCAATGTGCGGTGTGTCTTTCGCGGCTGTGGCAGTTGCTCAACGTGCTGCGTACTTCCCTGTCTCCGTTTCATGGGTCCAGTCCCTTTGTTCAGACATTTCTATGTCTGTGTTCTTTCAGTGGTTGAGTATAGAAGAAAATCCCGCGGAATAAAAGACACCATCCTGCCTGATCCTAATAAAATCGTGCCAAGGAGAATATTTTGTGGAATCTGCTTTCCGTACTGCCCTATGATGCAACATAAGAAAAAGGACGCTGCCGGCTTCAAAACCTGCCGGAGGCGTCCTTTTCCTTATAGCTTGCGGCCGTGGGTCTGGATAGAGACCGGTCAGCAAAGTCCAGCTCTATGCCCCATCATCCGTATGGCTGTCCGCGTCAGATGAGGCGTAAACTTGCGCAAGATACCACGGGTCATAGGGGATGCCGCAGCGATTGCCCGCGTGTCGCTTGCTCACCTGCCCCGGCGACACACCAAAGAGCTTTTTGAACTGCTTGGTAAAATAACTTGCCGATGGAAATCCACAGTCCTCGCTGACCCGGGAGACCGGCCTGGATGTGGTGGAGAGCTGATAAAATGCCACGGTCAGCCGGTGCCGGATCAAAAACTCCAGGGGCGTCTGGCCAAGAATGGTGCGGAAGCGGCGGTAGCACTCCCGCCTGCTCGTCCCTCCGGCCTGAGCGATTTGATCCACCGTGATCGGCTCGGTAAAATTGGCCACGATATACTGGATCATGGGACGCACCAGTTCGGCGGATGCCGGGTCAAAGTCTTGGTGCATCCAGAGACGGCTGGTATCCTCCAACGTATGGAACAGAGCGGCCCAGATCTCACACAGGAGCGCTGCGCCACGCAACTCGTAGTCCTCGCTCCCGGGCGTGAGACCGTAATAGCGCTGAAACAACTCCAGCAGCGGGCGGTCCTCTTCCCGCTGGCTGGAAAACTGCACGCCCATGACCTTGGAGTCGATCAGCGGCAGGATATTCTTCTGATAGAGCGCACCCAAGAGCGGGGTCGCCATCACGCTGGGCAGCATACCGAACACGAACACCCTGGCCCCGGGGGTCAGCTGGCGGCAGCCATGCACCACCCGGGAGTTGATGAACACCCCTTCCCCCTCCTCCAGCTCGTACTCGACTGGGTGCGCTGCATCCTGGTGATAGACGTAAGCAACCCGCCCCTGCAGCACCAGCCCGAAAAGAAACTCCGGGTGCCAATGGGTGGGGACCATACCGGACGGATAATCCCCCAGATGATGCTCCAGTCGGAAGATCGGAATGCTTGGATCAAGGTAGATCGGATGCTCCAGGCCGTTTGCATCTGGGTTGGAAAAGTTTTGCGGCATAAGTACGCTCCTGTAATTTGGCACGATTATTTCAGGTTCAGGCAGTATCATTTCTTTTCAAATCGTTCGGTTTATTCTATCATAATGGCGTGCTGAAAAGCAAGAAAAAGGTGCTTTCCCACATTGCAGTTGATTGCGGGAGGTTCAGAAGGAAGTCAACTTTATATGTCAAAAAGATCCAAAATGAGTAAAGATGATAGGTTCGCAATGTGCGTGGCCATTGGTGCAGTTGTGGGTACATCTTTAGGTTTGGTATTTGGTTTAATCTCTGATAACATTGGGACGGGAATAGGCTTTGGAATCGTAGCAGGCGCTGGTATTGGAGCGGTTTTTGGTGCCTGTCGAGAAAGATAATAGGAAAGGAGCATCCCTCTCATGATGTCAGCAAAAAAGAAGTGGAGCATGCTCATTGCCATGGCCGTGGTGTTTGGCCTGGTGGCTGGGCTTGTGATGTTCGGCGTCAATACCGCCGCGAACCACATTGCGGGTACGGGTGACGCCCCGTCAGAAAATGATGTTGTAACCGACGATACAGAGGACAATTCCACCGCATCCGCAAATATCTCCTCTGCTGGCATAAAAACCCCGGCGCAGGTTGCCCAGGAGGCTATGCCCTCGGTTGTGACCATCTCCACCATGTCGGTGGAGGAGATGCGCAATTTCCTGGGCGGCGTGGCAGAATACAAGGTCCAGGGGGCCGGCACCGGCGTGATCGTGGGCGAAAATGACACAGAGCTGCTGATCGCCACCAACAACCATGTGGTGGAGGGGGCCTCCACCCTGTCGGTGGGTTTCATTGATAACAGCACCGCCTCTGCCGCGCTGAAGGGCGCGGACCCGGACAACGACTTGGCCGTGATCGCCGTCGATCGCTCCGACATTGCAGATGACACCATGTCCCAGCTCAAAATCGCCGCCGTAGGCGACTCGGACGAACTGGAGCTGGGGGAGCAGGTGGTAGCCATCGGCAATGCACTTGGGTACGGCCAATCAGTGACGGTGGGCTGGGTCAGCGCCCTGAACCGGGACATCACCCTGACGGATGAAAACGGCGTGGCCATCAACTCCACCGACCTGATCCAGACAGACGCGGCCATCAACCCCGGCAACAGCGGCGGCGCCCTCCTCAACATGGACGGAGAACTGGTGGGGATCAACGAAGCCAAGACCGGCACCACGCCCACCGGAATCTCTGTGGACAATATGGGCTTCGCCATCCCCATCGACAAGGCGGAGGACAGCCTGAAGGAGCTGATGAGCCTGCCCACACGGGATAAGGTGGATGCCAGCCACGCCTCCGCCCTGGGAATCGAAGGCCAGAGTGTCACCTCGGATCTCACCCAGCTCTATGGGATCCCCGGTGGAGTGATCGTCGCTTCCGTGGTGGAGAACGGACCGGCCGACCAGGCTGGGATTCAAAAGAGCGACATCATCACGGAACTGGACGGCAGATCCGTGGGCAATCTGGAGCAGCTCCAAAATGCCCTGCAATACTACGCCGCCGGCGAAACGGTGGACGTGGTGGTCCAGCGATTGAATGGGCAGAGCTTTGAGGCCCAGACGGTCAGCGTGACCCTCGGCGCCGCAGATGCGACAGGCTGAGGAAGGTTGCAGGCTGTCCCGCCGCTTCCGCGGCGTTGATATATTGCGAGCACGGCTCGATACCGTGTCTCCCTAAACCAAGGCAGCAAATCAACACAAATGTGCAATCAAGGAGGAATGACTTATGTTACCCAGCATTTTTGGTGAAAACCTGTTCGACGATTTCTTTGACGACGGCTTCCTGAACGCTTTCGGCGGCCGGAATCCCCTGTTCGGCAAGCACGCCAAAAACATGATGAAGACCGACGTGCGGGAGACCGACAGCACCTATGAGATCGACGTGGATCTGCCCGGCTTCAAGAAGGACGAGATCAACGTAAATCTGGAGGACGGCTATCTGACCATCAGCGCCGCCAAGGGCCTGGACAAGGACGAGAAGGACAAGAAGGGCAAGTACATCCGCCAGGAGCGGTATGCCGGTGCCATGAGCCGGAGCTTCTATGTGGGCGATGTGGAGTCCAAGGATGTGTCCGCGAAATACGAGGATGGTATCCTGAAGCTGTCGGTGCCCAAGCAGGCCAAGAAGGAACTGCCCAAGAGTTCCACCATTGCAATCGGCTGAGTCACAGCGGGCGCCCCGCAGCTACGGGGCGCCCCATTTTTGCTGCTGGAGGCGTTATAAAATATGAATCGCACCTTATCTCGTGTATTATGGATCATAGCCGGAGTCCTTCTGATCATAGCCGGGGTGCTTTGCCTGGCTTCTCCAGGCGTCGCGGTGGAAAGCCTGGCCCTGTGGTTCGGGCTGGCTATGTTATTTTCCGGTATTGTGGATGTGGCAGTATTCGCTGCGGGGCAGTCCTGCATGGCCGGTTCCGGGTGGTTTCTGGTGGATGGGATCCTGACCATCCTGCTCTCGCTGTTCCTTCTCTTTGACCAGTGGTTCACCGCCCTGACGCTCCCGTTCCTGTTTGGGATGTGGCTGATGTTTTCCGGCATCACCAAGTTTGCAAACTCCTTCGAGCTAAAACGCCTGGGAGTTCGCGGCTGGGGATGGTTTACTGTCCTGGGCCTGGTGCTGGCGGCGGCAGGCTTCCTGTCGTTCCTGGAGCCCGTGGCCGGTTTGCTGGCTTTGTCTATCCTGGTGGGGGTGTTCTTTCTGCTGCAAGGGATCGCTTCCATTCTGCGGGGTTGTTTTTCCAGCAGGTTCTGGCTGTGATAAAGCCGAAAACTGCCCGTTCTGTCAGTACAGACCGGGCAGTTTTTTATAATTCGATGCATGTATTCAGAGATTTACCGGCAAATGAACACGGAAGGTACTTCCATCGCCTGACCGGCTTTCCACATCAATTTTACCACCGCACAGCTCCAGGATCTTATGCACAATGGGAAGTCCCAGGCCGATCCCCTTCCGGGTGTGGGTGGGGTCGGCCTGATAGTAGCGGTCAAAGATATGTGCCTTTACCTCTTCGGACATTCCGATCCCGTTGTCAGTCACAGTAAATACCGCCTCGGAGCCTTCTCGCTTGAGGGAGACTGAGATCTGGCCTCCGTTGGGGGTATATTTGATGGCGTTCCCGATCAGATTCGTCCACACATGGGAGAGCAGCTCCTTGCTCCCATATAGTTCGACCGGCTCAATTTCCGCAGTCAAGTTCTGGTTCTTCTCCCGGAGGCTGCCCTCCAGCATGGTCAGGTCATGGCTTATCTGTTCATCCAGCCAGAATTTCTCCCGCACCACCGGCAGGTTCTGGGTCTCCAGCTTGGTCAGCAGCAGAGCGTCGTTAGCCAGCTCCGCCAGCTGGCAGGTCTCACTGGCGATGATGTGCAGGTACTTCTTCTGCTCCTCCTCGGTAAAGCCCGGCTCCTGGAGCAGCTCGGCAAAGCCGCGGATCGCGGTCAGGGGCGTCTTGAACTCGTGCGTGAAGGTGTTGACATACTCCTCCCGCATGGCCCGCACCTTCTCCAGCTCCTGTGCCATGCGGTTAAAGTCAGAATAGGCGACACGGAAGATCCCTGTGTTCTTTTCTGGCAGGCGCACGCTCAGATCCCCGTCAATGATGGTCTGAAAAGCTTGTCGGAGCTTTCGGAACCGCCGGTTCGCCGGTCCAATAGTCGCGAGCGCGGCACCAACGCCGATCAGGATAGGGAGCAGCAGCGCTGCGGTATAGGACGCCGCGCCCAGGCCGAGTTCCGAAAGGGCTTGGACAGCCAGGCAATACAGCCCTGCGGCGATCGCAGTGCTTACCGCCAGTAAGGCGGAAAAACATACGGTCAATGCTGGACTGCCCAACTGCGGAGTGGCCATCTTGTCTGCCCCCGTCTCCATATCCTATTCCTCCGTATTCTCTCTGTAAGTCGGTGCATAACTTATAAACTATTATAGGGGCCAGCGATTGCTTTGGCAAGGTGCCTCGTGATAATATCAGTCAGAATAAAAATGAATCGGAAGATTTTATCTCAGCCTGACTGGATCAAACGAGGGGGTAAGCATTCTGGAGGAACAGGCGGCGTTTTCCAAAACGCTGTCTGCTCCTCCTTAACACTTGCTACCACAATTTTTTCCGTTTCATGATCCATAGGCACGCAATCACGATGAGTACGCTCGCTGCGATGACAGCCGGATAGCCATACTTCCAGCTCAGCTCCGGCATCCCGGTGAAATTCATCCCATACCAGGCGGCCACCAAAGACAAGGGGAGACAGAGCGTTGTAACCAAGGTCAGCGTCTTCATGATCTTATTCTGCCGAAGATCCACCTGCGTCTGAAACAGTTCCCGAACTTGCAGGCAGTACTCCCGCAGGAGCTGGGCGTCATCCCGCAGACGCCCCAGCCGCCGGGACAGCATATGGAACAGCCGGCTCTCCTCCTCCGTGAATAAGCCCCAGTCATCTTCCTCCAGGGTGTCCGCCACGTTTCCCAACTGGGAGAAGTATCGAGACCAGTGCATCAGCTCCCGGCGCAGGCCGGAGATCGGCGCAGTGAACTGATCCAGCCGGCCAGAGAGCACTTGCTCCTCCAACTGGCTCAACTGATCCTCTAATTCTTCCATGTGGTGAGCATCCTTTGACAAAAGCAGTTCAAGCAGCTGGCACAGCAGCCTTCCAGGACCATTTTCCTGCCAGCGGCCTTCTTTGGACAGTCGGTGAACCAATGCCGGGATCGCTTCACTATCATCACACAGCACCAGCAAATCCGCTGTCAGCAAAAATCCAAAAGCAATCGGGAGCCCGGCTCTGGTGTGCCGCGGCGTAATCACTGTCCCGCTCAAACAGTCTCGGCGTGCCTCCACCCGGCATCCTCTGGCGCCTTGGGCTGAGGGGATGTGGCGGATCACATTTTCAAGTCCCGTCAGTTGCGGTGGATGCTCCATTTCCTGGGTGGTAAGCAGCACCAGCGCCCGATCCCCGGGAGCCAGCGGGCCCTGGATTACTTCCAGTTTTGGACCGATTCGATAGATCTCCACCTTTCACACCTCCTGATCTTTTAAGCGTGCGATAGAATTCCGTATGACGATTGGCAAAGGGAGACAAGAATGGTATCTATTCATTTCTTGTACCGGCGGCTCACAGAGTGATCCCCCAGACCCGGCGGGTAAGCTGGGCGTAGTGCTGGTACAAGATGCCGAAACGGTGGATGTACTTGGGCTTCCAGGGCTTCTCTTTCCCGCAGAAATGGAGGATGGCCGTGTGCTCCATCACCCACCGCAGGTCGCAGCGGCCTCCGCTTCGGAGCAGGTAGTTGGAGTAGTTTCGGGCGTCATAGTTCCACAGTACGTCCTCCAGAGGGAGGATCTTTTCGCTGTATAGGGCATTTAGAATATCCTGATCTGGCAGGATCAGCTCCTTGCGGTGCTGTTCCACATACCGAAAGATCTCCTGGGGGACGATCTCCCGCCGCCCCGCATCCAGATCCATCAGCAGGACACCGGAGTTGTAGTAGTCCTGCTCTGTCCCCAGCCGCAGCTGGTTGACACTGTTGGCCAGCTCTGTCTTGCCGGTGTGGGCGGCGGCGGCAAACAGCTTGCCCTGGAGATCCGTTTCCCACAGGGGCCGGAGGGGGTTGATGACCAAAATATCCGGGTCCAGATAGAGGACCCGTTTCAGCAGTTTGGGCAACAAGTGGGACGCCAGCAGCCGGTAGTACATCTCCCTGGGATACTGCCTGGTGACAGGGGCCCCCTGGAACAGAGTGTCGTCCACCCGGATGGGCAGGAAGGAATATCCGTATGCCCCGCACTGTCGGCGTACTCCTTCCATAGCCTCCTCCGGGATGCCGCTGTGGAGCAGGCTCAGGACAAAGGTATCCTTCGGATTGTTCACGGAAATGGAAGTGAGCAATACCTGGAGCTGGGGAAGATAATTCTGATCCAGCGTTGTTAAAAGAAAAATCGGGTCCATATGCAAGCGCCTTTCCGGTTTCCTTTCTCCCCTTCCGGGGATCAGGACGCCTTCTCGAATTGGCTGTTGTAGAGGTCGGCGTAGAAGCCGCCCCTGGCCAGCAGCTCCTCATGGGTGCCCTGCTCGATGATGTCGCCGTCCTTCAGCACCAGAATCAGGTCGGCGTTGCGGATGGTGGACAGCCGGTGGGCGATGACGAAGCTGGTGCGGCGCTCCGTGAGCTGATCCATAGCTTTCTGGGTGATCTGCTCGGTGCGGGTGTCCACGGAGGAGGTCGCCTCATCCAGAATGAGCATGGGGTTGTTCTGCACCATGGCACGGGCGATGGTGAGCAGCTGCTTTTGGCCGGCGGAGATGGCGATGCTGTCATCCAGAACCGTATCAAAGCCCTTGGGCAGTGTCTCAATGAAGTGATAGATGCCGCAGGCTTTACAGGCCCGCGCCAGCTGCTCCTCCGTGACGCCGGCCTTGTTGTAGACCAGGTTCTCCCGGACGGTGCCCTCAAAAAGCCAGGTGTCCTGGAGCACCATGCTGAACAGATCGTGGACGTCCTCTCTCGTCATCTGGGAGGTGGGGATGCCGTCGATCTTGATGCTACCGCTGTTGATCTCAAAAAATCGCATCAGCAGATTCACCATAGTGGTCTTGCCCGCCCCGGTGGGCCCCACGATGGCCACCTTCTGCCCGGGCAGGATGTGGGCGGAGAAATCCTTGATGATGACCTTGTCCGGGTTGTCGGGGTAGCTGAACCGCACATGGTCGAACTCCACCTCGCCCCGGACGTCCTTGAGTTTTCCCTGCCTGCCGGTCTCGTCGGACAGCTCCTGGGCATGGAGGAAATCGAAGATGTGGTCGCCGGCGGCCGCCGCTGTCTGCATCTGGGTCATACCCTGGGCCAGCGTGCTCAGAGGGGAGGTAAAGAGACGCACATAGAGGATAAAGGCCACGATGACGCCGAAGGAGATCTCCCCAGCCATGGCCAGGCCGGCGCCCAGGACGCACACCGCCACATAGCCCAGGTTGCCCACGATGTTCATCATGGGCTGCATGATGCCGGACAGGAACTGACTGCGCCACTCCGCGTCGTAGAGGACGGCGTTCATGCCGCCGAAGGTCTCCTTGATCTGATCGTTCGCCCGGGACAGGCGTACCACGTCGTGGCCGGAGTACATCTCCTCGATGTAGCCGTTGAGGGTGCTCAGGTTCACCTGCCGGGCGGTGAAGTACTTCTGAGAGCGGAGCATCACAGCGGCCATGAGCACAAAGCCCAGCGCCGTCACGGCAACGGCGGCCAGAGCCATGCGCCACTCGGTGACGAACATCATAACGAGACATCCCACAAACTGGGCCACGGCGCTGATGATGGAGGGCAGGCTGTTGGCCAGGGCCTGCTGCAGGGTACTCACATCGTTGGTCACCCGGCTGAGGATGTCGCCGTGGGATACGGTATTGAAGTAGCTCATGGGCACCCGGTTGATCTTCCGGGACAGATCCTGCCGCAGATTTCGGGACAGGTCCAGGGTGACGGTGGCCATGATGTAGTGCTCCACATAGGTGAAGACAAAGCTGAGGCCATAGATCACCAGCAGGATGATCCCCACCTGGCCAATGGCGCCAAGGTCGATCTCCCCGCCCAGGGAGGCCTCAATGAGGTCGGTGATCTGGCTGAGGAAGCTGGGACCGATGATGGTGAGGACGGCGCCCAGGGCGGCAAAGCTCAGGGCCACGGCCATGGGGGCCTTCAGTTTGCTGGAATAGGTGAGCAGCTCCCGCAGGATCCCCAGGATGCCCCGTTTGCTCTTGGATGCCGGAGCCATCCGGCTTGACAGATTTGGCATGGAATATCCCTCCTTACGCGCCCAGCTCGTCCGGGGAGAGCTGGGACCGGGCGATCTCCTGATAGACCGGGCAAGTCTGCATCAATTCCTCGTGGGTGCCCATGCCCGCGACTTTCCCCTTGTCCAGGACGATGATCTTGTCCGCGTTCCGGATGGTGCCGATGCGCTGGGCCACGATGAGCTTGGTAACATCCTTCAGCTCCCGGGCAAGGCCGGTGCGGAGTTTTGCGTCGGTGCGGTAGTCCAGGGCGGAGAAAGAGTCGTCAAACACCAGGATCTCCGGCTTTCTCGCCAGAGCCCGGGCGATGGACAACCGCTGTTTCTGCCCACCGGAGACATTAGAGCCTCCCTGGGCAATGGGGGCACGGATGCCCTGGGGCAGTTTCTCCACAAATTCACTGGCCTGAGCCAGATCCAGGGCCTCCCGCACGTTTCCGTCCGAGCTGCCGCCCCGGCTCTCGCCAAAGAGTACATTGCTGCGGATGTCCCCGGAGAACAGAATCGCCTTCTGAGTCACATAGCCGATGCGGTCATACAGGGCGTCGAAGGTGTAGTCCTTCACATCCACGCCGTCCACCAGCACCTGTCCCGCCGTAGCGTCGTAGAACCGGGCGGCCAGACTCACCAGGGTGGTCTTGCCGCTGCCTGTGGCGCCGATGAAGGCCACCGTCTCACCTTTCCGGGCGGTGAAGCTGATGTGCTCCAGTACGTCCTTGTCCGAGGAGGGGTAGTGGAAGGACACATCTTTGAACTCCACCGTGCCTGCTTCCGGGGCATCGGAACGGTCCCCCTGCTTCAGATGCACACGGGTATCCAGCACCTCACCGATGCGCTGGGCGGATACCTGGGCCGCGGGCATGAGCATGATGATCATGACCATCATCATAATGGACATGATGACATAGGTGGCATAGGTGCCGAACACCACAATATTGCCGAAGGTGTCCAGACGCGCGGCCGTGTCGGCGGCCGGCACATCATTGACGATGGCGGCCCCCACCCAGTAGATCACCAGGGACAGGGCGTTCATGGCCAGGGTGACGCCGGGCAGCAGGAAGGCGAAAGCCCGCTGGTTAAAGAGCTGGGTGCGCATCAGCTCCTCATTGCTTTTGAGGAACTTGGCGTTCTGGTAGTCCTCGGCGTTGTAGGCGTGGACCACATTGATGCCGGTGAGATTTTCCCGGGCCAGCAGGTTGATATGGTCCACCAGCTTCTGCACCCTGCGGAACCGGGGAAGCACCATGCCGAGGATCACCAGCATCATCACCAGCAGGGCAAGGATAAAGCCCGCGGTGATGGCAGACAGGGTCCAGCTCTTATGGACGATCTTGATGATGGCCCACACCGCCATGATGGGGGACTTGATCAGGATCTGCAACCCCATGGCCAGGAGCATCTGAACCTGGGTGATGTCGTTGGTGGTGCGGGTGATAAGGCTGGGCACGGAGAACACCATCATCTCCTGCTGGCCGAAGTCCGCGATCTTGTAAAAGACCTCCTGCCGGAGGGTGTAACTGAACCCGGCCGACACCCTGGCGGTAAGATAGCCGCAGACGACGCACAGCACCGCGCTGGCCAGGGTACACCCCAGCATCTCGGCACCGGTGCGGAGGATGTCCGACATGGCGCTCTCCGGCGACTCGATGAGCACGGTGAGGTCGCTCATGTAGTCGGGCAGGGCCAGGTCGAAGTAGATCTGTCCCAGGATCAGCAGGGTGCAGACGGCGGCCATGCCCCACTCCCGCCGCCGCATTTTACGAAGCAGCTTTAACACATGGAACCTCCTAACAAAGAAATATGGTTCCCATATCGGGTCGTATCTTCTACGTTACCACCGCGTCCCCATGCGACTGAACGCCATCACCACGCTGTCGATACCCAGCAGGATCAGGTAGAGGCTGGCAAAACAGTGGGTCGCTGTGAGCGTAAGGGAAACATAGAAAGGGGACTATCCCTGCGGAACAGTCCCCCTAGGACAAGTGCTGCGCCAATTTTCCGCTTTTTCATGTTGGATTCCACCTCTGTTGATATTGCGGTATTGCCCTATACTTGAGAGACGTTTTCTATATTGACTGAAATACAAAAGGGGAAACACATCATAACTATCCCATTGTTCAAGTATAGAGTGAAGCTGCAAGAGAGAAAAGATATAATCATGCCTAATCCGGGTAGAATCGTGCCAAGTAAAGATATTTCTCGAACACGCCTTCGCCACGAATGCTCTGCAAAACAGGACGACATAAGACAGTGACTTTTGATAATATAGAAAATCTGACGGGAGGAACACCTCCCGTCAGACTGTTACCCAGTATAGTCCCTTGTAAGATGTACTTTTAAGTCTGTCAACTTTCTGATTGGGATAGCAGCTTCAAAACCTTTATGAGGGACGTCACTTGGTTACAACCAGTTTATCATCCTCAACCGTCAATTGCGCGGTATCCCCGGTATTGAGGGTGCCATCCAGCATTTTCTCTGCCACGGCATCCTCCACCTTATTCTGAATGGCCCGGCGCAACGGACGTGCACCATATTTGGGGTCGAAGCCTTCTCTGGCAAGCTCCTTCACTGCTTCTTCGGTCGCATCCAAATGGATACCCATGGACTCCATGCGGTTTTCCACAGTCTTGAGCATCCGGCGAGCCACCTCTTCGATATCCTGCTCGGTCAGAGCACGGAACACGATGATGTCGTCGATACGGTTCAGGAACTCGGGGCGGAAGGTGCGGCGCAGCTCTTCCATAACGGTTTCCTTGGCCTGCTCGTATGCCTTGTCGGCATCCGCCCCGGCCTTCTTGTCGCCTGTTGCAAAATCCAGTTTGGCTCCGGCATCGGTAAGTGCCTTTGCGCCGATGTTGCTGGTCATGACGATGACGGTGTTCTTGAAGTCAACGGTGCGGCCCTGAGAATCGGTGATACGGCCATCGTCCAGGATCTGGAGCATGATGTTCCACACATCCTCGTGCGCTTTTTCGATTTCATCGAAAAGCACAACAGAATAGGGCTTGCGGCGCACTTTCTCCGTCAGCTGGCCGCCTTCATCGTGCCCCACATATCCGGGAGGCGAACCTACCAGACGGGACACCGTATGCCGTTCCATATATTCGGACATATCGATTCGGATCATGGCGTTTTCGTCGCCAAACATGGCTTCTGCCAGAGATTTACACAGTTCCGTTTTGCCAACACCAGTAGGACCCAGGAACAGGAAACTGCCGATGGGGCGTTTGGGATCTTTCAAGCCGACACGACCACGGCGAATGGCACGAGCCACAGCCTTTACGGCCTCGTCCTGACCTACGACCCGTTTGTGAAGGGTATCTTCCATATGCAGCAGACGCTGACTTTCGTCCTCGGTAAGACGTGTCACAGGGACGCCGGTCCAGTCGGACACAACAGCGGCAATGTCCTCTTCGGTCACATTCCGGTGCTCTTTATTGCTCTTGCGGCGCTTACTGCGCTCGGTCTCCAACTGTTTCTTATAGTCCTTTTCGGTATCCCGTAGTTGGGCAGCCTTCTCAAAATCTTCTGCCGCAATGGCGGCTTCCTTATCTGCAGCAAGGGCGTTGAGCTTTTCTTCAAGGTTCGTGAGTTCTTCGGAAGGTTCTTCTGCCTCCATCTGCACGCGGCTGGCAGCCTCGTCCATCAGGTCGATGGCTTTGTCCGGCAGAAATCGGTCGTTGATGTATCGGGCAGAGAGTTCCACCGCAGCCTTCAGAGCTTCATCAGTAATGTGCAGGCCGTGGTACTGCTCATACTTTTCCCGCAGGCCCCTCAAGATCTCCAGTGTGGCCTCTTGACTTGGTTCACCTACAGTAACCGGCTGGAAACGACGCTCCAGCGCAGCATCCTTTTCGATGTACTTGCGGTATTCATTCAAAGTTGTTGCACCGACGATTTGGATCTCGCCGCGGCTGAGAGCCGGCTTCAGAATATTGGCGGCGTCTACGGCGCCCTCGGCGGAGCCGGCGCCGACAATGGTGTGCAGCTCGTCGATGAAAAGGATGATGTTGCCGTCCTTTTTAGCCTCCTGCATTACCTTCTTGATACGGTCTTCAAATTCGCCACGGTACTTAGCACCGGCTACCATGCCAGTAAGGTCCAAAGCCAGCAGCTTTTTGTCCAGGAGCTTTTCCGGCACCTTACCCTCGGCAATTTTCTGAGCCAGTCCCTCGGCTATGGCCGTCTTGCCGACGCCGGGTTCGCCAATAAGACAGGGGTTATTCTTACTGCGGCGGGACAGGATCTGGATCACCCGCTTGATCTCGTTATCACGACCAATGACAGGATCCAATTTTCCTGTTCTGGCGTCGGCTGTCAAATCGTGGGTAAACTCCGATAAGGTCTTATTCTTGCCGCCCTCCTCGCTGCCTCCGGCATCTGAGGCGTTGCCGTTGCTTTGAGCGTGGGATGCAGCGCTGAGTTTATTCATCAGTGCTGTATACAGTTGACGGGCATCCACACCGGCAGAGCGAAGAATACGGACTGCCATATTGTTGCCCTCACGAAGAATGCCCGCCAACAGATGCTCTGTGCCGATATAGGCATAGCCGCCACGAATAGCATCCTCCATGGCAATTTCCAGTACATGCTTCGTTCTGGGACTCAGGTTCTGGGCAGAACCGCTGCTGTCTGAAGGGCGGGAACCGGCGGTTTTGCGGATCATTTCGGTGAGCAGATCATCCGTCAGACCGGCCTCTGTCAAAACCGCATGGGCAAGTCCCTCATCCTCACGCATCAACCCCAGTAACAGGTGTTCTGTTCCCACGTAGCCGTGACCTAATTCGCCTGCAGCCTCCTGAGCCAGCTGTAAAGCTTCTTCCGCAGTGGGAGTGAATTTATTTTCATCCATAATGCGATACCTCTCTTTGATTATGAAGCGTGTCTATCCTTTAGATGCACGCTTTAATTGTGATCTTTATCATCTTTTTTAGACGCTTCGGCTTCCTTATGAGTTTCTTCCAACTTGTGAATTTCGTCCCGCAGCTCCGCGGCACGCTCAAAGTCTTCTTCGTGAATCGCCTTCTTCTGTGCATGCTTTAATGCATTCATCTGCCGCAGGTAGGAAAAACGGCTCTGGTCCTCACAACTCATCAGGTTATCCTGCCGCTCCTTCTGAACCTCCTGGACCGGAACTGCTCCGATGGCAGGCATTTCGTCGAAGAAATCATCAAAAGGACTCTCCATCATCCGGCCCATCAAAGACGGCATGGAGCCAAAGAAACTATTGTTTCCAAAGAAGCTGTCCATCAAGGATGGCCGCTGATCAAAAAAACTCCGAGTATAGCCCAGCTTTTCGGCACAGGCTTGGCAGAAGTGATGTTCTTCTGTTCTGCCATTGATACTGCTGCGATATACGAAGTTTGCTTCGTTCTTGCCACAATTTTCGCATTTCATGATTCATTCCTCCATGAGACTGTTTTCTGTTCTACAAATTTTAAGGGCCTACCTGCCTCTGTTTCTCGATTCCGTTTTTTCAGAAGACAAGTCACATTTTGAGAACCTGTCCTCTGCCTACACCTTTTCAGAAATCAAGTATAGAAGAATAGCAAAAAGAACACAAGGCACGATCCTGCCTGATTTTAATCGAATCGTGCCAAGTAAAGATATTTCTCGAACTTGGATGGGTTGCGCACCGGGGGCCTCCGTGGTAGGATGGAGGCACGCACACAGAAAGGAGCGCGCAGGATGAAACAGATTTTTTCTCTTGGGCTGACAGCGATACTTTTGATAGGCTGCCTGACCGGCTGCGGCGGACAGGCAGGCGGCGCCGCGCCCGACGGGACAGATCCCTCCGGCGGCCAGGTTCCCCCGGCGTCCTCCGTTCCGGAGACGCCCGCCGGCCAGGGGCAGACGCCGCCTGTGTCCCCCGACCCGGAGGGGGAAGTCGCCGCCGGGGAAATCAGCCGGGAGGAGGCTCTGGCCATCGCTCTGGCCAACGCCGGGGTTCCGGAGGGGGACGCTTACAACATCAAAAACGAGACAGACAGCGACAACGGCATCCCGCTCTACGACATCGAGTTCGAGACGGACTACGGCGACTACGACTTTGAGGTGGCCATGGCCGACGGACGCATCGTGGGGGCGGACTACGAGGTGGACGAGGAGTGGCTGGACGCCCTGGGCGGCTCCCCCATCACGGCGGAGGAGGCCGCTTCCATCGTGGCCGGCAAGATCCCCGGCGCCAGCGCGGCGGACGTGGACATCTGGGAGGAGTCCGGCGATGGCCGGGGCCGCTACGAGGGAGAGCTGTTCCTGGACGGCATGAAATATGAGTTTGAACTGGACCCCCGGACGGGGCGGATCTTCGACTGGACCGCCGATCTGAGGGACTGACCGGCACAGAAAAGCAGCGGGGAGAAGGCACATCTGCCTACTCCCCGCTGCTTTATTTTGCTGATGTTTAGAATGGTTCCTTGGCCGAGAGCCCCAGTTTGGCCTCCAGTTTCCGCATTTTGATCTCCATCTCGTACAGCGCCATGGAGGGCGTTTTTTCCTGCCTGGTCACCATCTTGACCAGGAGCTCGCTCAGGATGGACGCATTCGTCCGCTCCAGCAGCTCCATCGCCCGCTCCAACGTTTGCCCGGAGAATCCGACCTTTTCCAGCTTCCGGCGTTCCTTATCCAAACGCTTCATGGTCTTCACACCCCAATTCGCCTGGTTATTTGGTGAATTGGGACAGGGCCAGCAGCGCCTGGGCGGTCTGTACCCGGGTGGCCGCCTGGCCGGGGGCCAGGGCGCCGTCGAGCCCGGTGAGCACCCCAGCCTCCACCACCCAGGTCATGGCCTCCAGGGCGTAACCGGAGATCTGGGCGAAGTCTCCAAACTCACGAATAGCCATGCCGCCCTGGGCGGTGTCATAGCCCTCATGCCTGGCGTAGCGATAGAGCATGACCGCCAGCTGCTCCCGGGTGATGGGATCGACCGGGCCGAACAGCCCGCCGCCATAGCCGCCGGCGATCCCCTCGGAGGCGGCCCAGCGGACGGCCTCACCATAGGAGGCCGCCGGGTCCACATCGGAGAAGTCCAGCAGATCATTCACCACCGGGCGGCCCTCCAGCTCCCACAGGGTCGCGACCGCCTCGCCCCGGGTCAGCGTCCCATTGGGATCAAAACGATCCGCGCTGACGCCGGACAGCAGGCCGTTTTCACAGACATAGCGCACCGCCTGGGCGTCCCGGGCCTCCACATCGGTGAAGGGCAGGACGGACAGGGCCGCGCCGCCCACCTGATAGACGGCCACGGTGCCGGACACCTCGCAGGCGGCCAGCAGCAGGGCCTCGCCGGTGGGGCTGACGGAGGCGTCCAGGAACAGCAGGCCCTCGGGGGCCACGTCGCCGCCGGTGACCCACTTGTCCAGCTCCCCATCCTCGTACTCCTCGGAGCCGGCCACCACGGAGGCAAAGTCCCGGGTGTTGATGTAGTTGACATACTGAGCGGAGGCAGGCTCGGTCACGTCATAGACCATGACGCCGCCGGTGCGCTCCAGGGCCACAAAGGCATAGGTACGGCCGTCCACGGTGCCCACGGTGACGCTCTCCGCCTCCGGCCCTTTCTTGCCGGAGCGGTCGTCCACCACGGCGTTGTCGTTGGAGCAGTTGTAGTAGTCGGGCAGGTACTGGGCGGTGAGGGCCTCGAAGTCGTCCCCGCTGGTAAACACCTCGGTCAGGCCGTCCGCGCCGGCCTCATAGAGGGTGAAGGTGCGGCCGCCGAAGAGGTAGTCCTTACCGGTATCCAGACCGTCAAAATCCCCGCTCTTGAAAAAAACCACCTTGCCGGTGAGGCCGGAGTTCTCCGCTGTGATGGCCCCAGTGGGGGAGGTCACGCCCTCGTCACCGAAGTCCCGCTCGTCCTCATTGAGGTAAAAGGTGCCCAGATCCTCGTCCCCCCACTCCCGGGCGTCCCCCTCGTTGGCGGTGACCAGATAGGTTTTGCCCTCCGCCTGGAAGGCGGCGATGGCATCGGGCATCCGGATGCCCATGAGGCCGCCGTAGGTCTTGGGGGCGTAGGCGTCGTCCTTCTTGTCGATGTCGACGGGGGTGACGCCGTAGTCCTCAAAGCCCGCGGAGTAGATCCCGTCAAAGGTCCGGGAAGCCAGATTCAGCACGGCGATGGCGTTGTTCTCCTGCAGGGTGATATAGGCCTTGCCGCCAGAGACGGCGATGTACTCTGGCTCCAGGTCGGTGGAGGGGTTCACGCCCTTCTTCAACACCACGCCGGAGGCCGCCAGCTCGTCCCGCCGGCCGTCAAAGGCGTCAAAGCCCACCACCTCACTGGTGAGAGCAGACACGTCCACCACGGTGACCGAGCCTCTGGGGTCGGCGATCCCGTCGCCGTACCCCTCCCGGGGCTCCCCCTCGTCGGCGGTGAGGACGGTGTCGTTGTCGGCAAAGGTCACCATGTCTGGCTGCACGCCGGTCTCCACCAGCCCTTTCAGGGTGAGGGTGCCGTCGGCATTACAGGTGAACAGGGCCACCCGGCCGGCGTCGTTGTACCCCTCCGCCTGAAGGGCGGCGGCCAAGGTGGCGCTGTCCGGAGAGATGGCCACGGAGGTCATGTCCCCATAGCGGAAGGAGCTGTCCGCCGCCTCCACCAGGGCCTTCACGTCGATGTCCGTGCCGCTGAGCCGGGCGACGGAGCTCCCGGCGGCGAGATTTTCCAGAGAAATGGCCGCCAGCAGGCCGCTCTGGCCGTTGATGGCGTAGGCAAAGCCGTTGCTTTGATTGTAGGCCACGATCTCCATGACGCCGCCGTCCACATTGAACTGGCCAGAGGCGTACCGGGCGATCTGGGTCAGGTTCAGGGAAGAATTGCCGTTTTCATACCCGGCGGTGGCGGTGATGTCCGCCGCTGCCGCCGGCACTGCGGCGCCCAGCTGGAGCGCCAGGGCGAGGGCCAGGGCAGTGGCCGCCGGCCTTCTTGCTTTTCTCATGCTGTTTCCTCCTGCGATTTTGATTTGGACAGGGAGCCGGGTATCCTCCCAATTTAAATCAGTATAATCCCGCTGTTGTAAAATCCGAAAGCAGCGGCATGTAAATTCTTTGTAGCTGGATGCGGGCCGGAACGATACTTGGCCCGCAGGCGGCGCACCTCACAGAGATTTGACGCTTTCTTTACTCAAACACAGTCGCACGCACCATAAGGTCCCTGCTATACTGGATGCAGATGCGGCAGGCATCGGTTGGGAGCGGCAGTATGGAGCACAGGTTCAGAAAGCCCAATCAAAATCAACAGCGTACGATCAGCGCCGGTTTGCGCCCTTGCGGGGCGGACCGGCGCTGTTTTTCCGGACACCGCTCCCAAGCATGAAAAAACAGAAAGGCAGGCGCAACGTATGCAGAAGACCTATGTGCTGGACGCCAATGTTCTCCTCCAGGCCCCCTACGCTCTGGAGTCCTTCGAGGACAACCACATCGTGCTGCCTCTGGCGGTGCTGGAGGAGCTGGACACCCTGAAAGGGGCCGACGGCGAAGCGGGAAACAACGCCAGGCAGGCCCTCCGCTTCCTGGAGGACCTGCGGCTCCGGGGCGACCTGGTAAAAAGCGTGACCCTGCCCAGTGGAGGCACCGTGCGCCTGGAGGTCAACCATGTGGACGCGGCCCTCCCCCAGGGGATAGAACCTGACAGTCGGGCGGGGAGGGTGCTGAAGGTGTGCCGGGGCCTCCTGGACGAGGGGACGCCGGTGACACTGGTGAGCCGGGACATAGTCGCCCGCATCCGGGCCCAGATGATGGGGGTGCCGGCGGAGGACTTCACCACCGACCGGCTGCCGGATGGAGCCCAGCCCTACACCGGCCGGGCGGAGGTCTACATCTCGGACAGCCTGCTCACAGCGTTCAAGAAAAAGGGAGCTCCGGCGGAAGAACTCTATACCGTGGACGGCGCGGGGGAGCGGAAGCCGGTTTCCTTGACCGAGAACCAGTTTGTCCTTCTGCACTCGGATACCGAGCCGAAAAAGACCATGCTGGGCCGTTTCCGGGAGGGGAAGGTCACCGCCCTGCGCTTTGGCGGCGTCCGCCCATTCGGCGTCAAGCCCCGGAGCGTGGGGCAGCAATTCCTGCAGGAGGCCCTGCTGCTGCCGGTGGAGGAGGCGCCCCTGGCCATCATCCAAGGGCCGGCGGGCACCGCCAAGACCTTTTACGCCCTGGCTGCAGGGCTGGAGCAGGTGCTGGAGGCGGAGGAACGGCCCTACCGCAAGATTTTGGTGTGCCGCCCCAACGCCCAGTTTGACGCGGACATCGGCTTCCTCCCGGGCAGTGAGCAGGAGAAGATCTCCCCCCTCATGCGGCCTATCGTGGACAATCTGGAGATCCTGCTGGATCTGGAGGGAAAGAAAAAGGAGCGGCGCAACGAGGAGGAGCTCCGGGGGCGCATCGACTACCTCTTTGACACCGGCATCATCACCGCCGAGGCCATGAACTTCATGCGGGGCCGGTCCATCACCGACACCTGGCTCGTCATCGACGAGGCCCAGAACCTCACCCCCCGGCAGGTCAAGGGCATCATCACCCGGGTGGGGAAGGGCACCAAGGTGGTGCTGCTGGGGGACCCGGCCCAGATTGACCACCCCCTGCTGGACACCCGGAGCAACGGATTGACCTACGCCAGCGCCCGCATGAGGGGCAGCCCCCTGTGCGCCCAGCTGACCATGCTCCCCGACGAGTGCCAGCGCTCCCCCCTGGCCCTGGACGCGGCGGTGCGGATGTGAGTGGAAAGGCGCCTGCGCTGGATTTCACTTGTCTTTTACCTGTTCTTGATGTAGAGAGGAGGCCGTCGTGCTAAGATAAAAGTGGGATATTTTATCTGGGACCGTGCTCCCACTGTGTTTTGATCGATTGACCGGAAAGGAAGTGTCCCTTTATGAGACGAATTGGGTGGTCCGTTCTTGGACTGATTCTGGTGTTGCTCCTGGTGGCCTGTGGTAGCGCGCAGTCAGAGGGCGGTACCTCCGGCGGAGATCACGCCTTCAACTATGGCGGGGATGTGACCCTGCGCATTCTCTCCGGCTCGGAGAATCAGGAGCTGGAGGGCATTCTGGATGACTTCGCCCGAGAACGGGGCGTGAACATCGAGATGGAGTACCAGGGCTCCCTGGATATCATGCGAACCCTCCAGGGGGAAACGGTGGACTATGATGCGGTGTGGCCGGCCAGCAGCCTGTGGCTCACCGCCGGAGACACCCAGTACCGGGTAAAGCACGCCCAGTCCATTTCCATCACCCCGGTGGTATTCGGAATCCGCCAGGGGTTAGCCGAGGAGCTGGGTTTCGTGGGCACGGAGGTGTCGGTCAGCGACCTGCTCTCCGCCATCCAGTCTGGGAAGCTGAACTTCTGCATGACCTCCGCCACCCAGTCCAACTCCGGGTGCAGCGCCTACATCGGCTTTCTCTATGCCCTGCTGGGCAATCCAGATGTGATCACGTCGGAGAGCCTCCAGACCCCCAGCCTTTCGGAGCAGATCACCCGGCTGCTCTCCGGCGTGGACCGGTCCTCCGGAAGCTCTGACTGGCTGAAAGACCTGTTCCTCACCGGCGGCTACGACGCCATGGTGAACTATGAGTGCCTCATCATCAGCGCCAATCAAGAGCTGGAGGCGCGGGGGGAGGAGACGCTGTATGCCCTCTACCCCTATGACGGCCTGTCCATCGCCGACTCCCCCCTGGGCTATGTGGACAACGGGGACACCGAGAAGGAACAGGCCTTTCTGGATTTACAGGAGTATCTCCTGTCCGACGAGGTGCAAAACGAGATCCAGCGCACCGGACGCCGCACCGGTTACGAGGGGGTGTCGGCGGAGAACGCCGACGTGTTCCGCGCCGACTGGGGCATCCAGCCGGACCGAGTGCTCTCCCCCATCCGGATGCCCTCCACCGATGTGCTCATGGAGTGTCTGGATCTGTACCAGACGGAGTTCCGCAAGCCCTCCCTCACGGTCTACTGTCTGGACTACTCCGGCAGCATGGAGGGGACTGGCCGGGAACAGATGGTGGAGGCCATGAGCCAGATCCTGATTCAGGAAAACGCGGAGCAAAATCTGCTCCAGGCTTCGGAACACGAGGTCAATATCCTCATCCCCTTTGAGGGCTACCCCCAGGACGTCTACACCGCCGTTGGGAACGGAGAGGAGCTGGAAGCCCTCTATACTCAGGTGGAGGCGGAGGAGGCCGTGGGCGGCACCGACATCTATTATGCCGCCATGGAGGGCCTGCGGCAGCTGAAAAACTACGACCTGAGCCAGTACACCCCTGCCATCATCCTGCTGACGGACGGGGTGTCTGACGGGAGTTTTTCCGACTTCCGAGATGGCTACGAGGCCTTCGGGGCGGATGTGCCGGTGTTCTCCATCATGTTCGGCTCCGCCGATCCCACCCAGCTGGAGGAGCTGGCGGAACTGACCCACGCCCGGGTCTTCGACGGGCGGGAGGACCTGATCGGGGCCTTCCGCAGCGTGAAGGGGTACAACTGAGATGAAGAAAGGACAGTTGCGGCAGCTGGTACTGTCGCTGGGCGTGGGAATTGCAGTCTTTTTGGTTCTGGCCCTGGGCCTGCGCTGGAATTTCCTGTTCAGCGCCGCGCTGGGGGTGGGAATTTATCTGGGCCTTTGGTTTCTGCTGACCCCCAGGGCGGACCCCATCACCCTCTATTTCGCCCAGCGGCCAGACGGCGGCGAGATGCAGGCCCTGATGGAGGAGGCGGAGCGGGATCTGAAGGCCATCCGGTCGGCCGCCGGCCGCATTACGGACGTCCGGACCCATGAGGACGCCCTGGCCCTCACGGAGACGGGGGATCGCCTCTACTGCTATCTTCGGGAGCATCCGGAGAAGATCCCGTCGGCCAACCGCTTCCTCACCTACTATCTGGACACGGTGGGCCGGATCCTGGGGCAGTATGTGAAGTTCCAGGATGCCGGGCTGGGGACTTCCGAGGTGCGGGAGTTCCAGCGGAAGGTGCGGGCCATTCTGCCCAAGCTGAAGACTGGGTTCGAGGAACAGCTCAGCCAGTTGATGGCCTCGGAGCGGTTTGACGCGGAGGCGGACATGAAGGTCATGGAGAGCCTGCTGAACACGGAGGGATTCCAATGGGAAGCAAATCAAAATGGATCGGTCTGATCATCCTGCTGGTTGTCATCGGGGCGGCGGCGGTCTATCTGCTGCTGGGCGGCGGCCCCCGGCCGGAGCCAACCGTTCTGCGGGGCTATGTGGGGGGAGAGAAGATCGGCCTGCTGGAGGACGAGGCGGTACAGGATGTCCTGGAGCGGGACTACGGGCTCACCCTGGACTATGCCAAGGCGGGCTCCCTGGACATGGTCACGGCGGACCATGAGGGCCGGGATTTTCTCTTTCCCTCCAGCCAGACCGCCCTGGAGTACTACCAGCAGCTCTACGGCGCGCCGGGCAAGAGCCAGATCGTATTCAACACCCCCATCGTCCTCTACACCCACCGTCCCATTTTGGAGGCGTTCCAGAAACGGGGACTGGTGACGGAGCGGGACGGGGTCTACTATATGGATATGGCCGGTCTGGTGGCGGAGATCGAGGCGGGTACCGCCTGGGCGGATCTGGGGCTGCCGGAGCTCTACGGTACGGTGGCGGTGAGCACCACCGACCCTGTGCGCTCCAACTCCGGGAATATGTTCGCGGGGCTGCTGGCCAATGTGCTGTGCGGCGGGGTGGCGGATGCGGACAGCGTGGAGACTGTGCTGCCCCGCCTGAAGGCCATCTTCGAGAAGCTGGGCTATATGGAGGCGTCTTCCTCCGACCTGTTTGACCAGTTCCTCAAAACCGGCATGGGGGCCAAGCCTGTGATCGCCGGCTATGAGAACCAGCTGCTGGAGTTCGCCGT
Organism: uncultured Eubacteriales bacterium; assembly: GCA_900549475.1. Lineage (GTDB taxonomy): Bacteria > Bacillota > Clostridia > Oscillospirales > Oscillospiraceae > Pelethomonas. Next base: position 56,453 of record UROF01000006.1, on the reverse strand, counting down.
GGAGAACCCGGAGGACTGGGCGCAGTTGAAGGATGACATCGTGCTGATCTACCCCACCCCCACCGTCTGGTCCTCCCATATCTACATCGCGCTGGACGAGGCGGGGGAGGCGGGCATCGACGCCCTGCTGGACGATGAGATCCAGCGCCTGGCCTGGGAAAATCACGGCTTCCGCACCGAGGTATCCGGCACCCAGTCAGACGCGGAACACTTTCAGGTGCCCCACCTGGCCGCGGAGATCACACAGGTGGCGGCCATGCCCAGCTACGCCGCCATGGAGAAGATCATCGCCGCTCTGTCGTGAACGTAAATTTTACCGCAGGACCGGATAAATGCGCTGTGCAAAGGGAGGCATTTTCACAGATGGATGGGCTCATCGTCTATGGCAGCAAATACGGCACGACCCGCCGGTATGCGGAGGAACTCTCCCGGCTCACCGGCCTGTCCGCCATCCCATGCCGGGAGTTCCGGGGGCTGGCTGAGGGGCACATCCTCGTCTATCTGGGCGCTCTCTATGCCGGCGGGGTGCTGGGGCTCAAGCAGGCAATGAAAGGACTTTCCCTCGGGGATGGCCAGCGGCTGATCGTGGCCACTGTGGGTCTGGCCGACCCGAACAACCCGCAGAACCGGGCGCATATCCTCGCATCCCTGAAACGGCAGATGTCTCCAGTGCTATTCTCTCAGGCTATCTTCTTCCACCTCCGGGGCGGCATTGACTATGCCGTTCTGTCCCCACGCCACCGGGCCATGATGGCCGCCATGTGTTTCTCCCTGCGGAGGAAACCGGCGCGGCAGAGGTCCGCTGAGGACCAGGCACTGCTGGAGACTTACGGAAAACAGGTGGACTTTACCGATTTCTCCGCGCTGGTTCCCATCGCCGACGAAATCCTGCGCGGATAAGATATACCAGGAAAGAAGTGCCTCTGGTCAGAGCGGCCGATGAGCATCTGATCGCGTATAGGGAGCAATGACTCAATCCCGTTTGCATCCCATAAAAGGATCACCCCGAAAATTATCCACCAAAAGAGCACAAGTCAGCCGTTCAGAGCAAAAAGCTGGGCCAACGATTTCGTTGGCCCAGCTTTTCTATCAAGCGTGGTACGATAGTCAGGGTGAAAATATGTGTTCATCCACTAAAAACGCAACTCTTTATGCTGTAAGAATTTAATCCGACCACCGTGCTTTTCTGCTCCAAGGGCAGTTCATCTCCATCCACCGTGAAGATCGCGCCGCCGGCCTCCTCCAGGATGATCCGCGCAGCGTTGTGATCCCATGGAGAGGATCGCATGGTTACAAACAGATCTGCCCGGCCTGCGGCCACTTCACACAATTCCAAGGCCACGGAACCCAGACAGCGGACACCCCGAACCTTCCGGGAGAGCCGAATCATCCGCTCTTGGTACGGATGAGGCTCCAGAAAGGTGTATTGCAGGCCCGGCGTCGTCAGCAGCAGTTCTGAGAGCTCCCGCCGGCCGGAGGTGTGGATCATCGTCTGATCCTGCCACGCCCCGCCGCCGTGTCTGGCCCAGTAGAGCGTCTCGCGTTCCACGTCCAGCACCAGGCCGAACAGCGGGGTACTTCCCTCCCAGCACCCCACGGAGATGGCGTAGTTCTGATGCTGATTGATGAAATTTGTGGTCCCGTCGATGGGATCAATATACCAAGTCACCGACCCGGTGCGATGCGCTTCCGGCGGATACTCTTCACCTACAATGGAGTCCTGGGGGAAGGTTTCAAGGATCGCGCTGCGGAGCATCCGTTCTACACGCCGGTCCCAATGAGTAACCAGGTCTTGGTGCCCCATCTTCTGGCAGATCTCTGACTCTTCCAGACGGCACTGCCGCAGAAGATCTCCGGCATTTTGAACAACATCCACAGCAACATTGAATCTGTCCATCCTCCACCTTCTTTCCTCTGTTTGATTTATAAAACCACATTCCTTGTGGCTTGTCAAGAACGCTTCACCAGATCACCCGCATCTCCACGTTATGCAACTGAGGCATCGGGCTGTGGGCCTGGATGTAGCGGGCGGTGAGATCCGGCATTTCTGTGCCCCCGCGCCACAGGACGGGACACTCCCTCAAGATCTCGTATCCACCCGTGCCCGTGGCCCGGTAGTTGCTGGTGCACAGGCGGAAGGTGCCGCCCCCCAGCGGGGAGCCGTCCAGTTTTGCCAGGCGGATCACCCGGCTGCCCACGGGGCGGCGCAGGTCGAAGGTATAGGCCAGGCCGGCGTAGAAGTCGTAGTTGTAGTGCTCCACCTTGGGCAGCAGAAACTCCTCCGAAATCTGGGGCTGGCCGTCAACCAGGGTAAAGTAGGCGGCGCACCGTTCCAGTGTCTGCCGCAGCACCTCCTCCGTTACCTCCAGCACCACCAGGGTGTTGGCAAAGAGGTAGGCCGCCGTCACCCCTCGCATGGTCACGGGAGAGGCCAGCCCCACCGGGTCGTTGCCCAAGCTGGTACAGGAGAAATCCGCCCCGGTCTCCGCCAGCTGCACCTGATTGAACAGGGCGGCCACCCGGCTTCCGTGGAGGGCGGCGTCCAGCTTCCCCTCCGGTGGAATGGGATGGGCCAACTCTCCGATGGGCTGGTCCAGCCACTCCTGTACGGCATTCTCCAGTGGAAGCAGACTCTGATAAGGCTCTGCTGGGTGGACTGCGCCCACCGCCGTCAATCTGGATCGGAAGGAACTGCGTGTTCCCTCCCACTTGCCGGAAATATGGAGAAACTGCCCTGCATTGGCGGGGGGCTGAACGGCGTAGGTGCCGGACAGTTCTACCCCTTCCACCGCCATGTGCTGGTGGCCGGTGAGGAGCAGATCGAAGTCCAGCTCCCGGGCGATCTTGCAGGCGATGTTCTCACCGCTGTCCGAGAGCACCCGCCCCGTTTCCAGCTCCTCCTCGAAGCCACCGTGGTAGATGCACACACAGACATCACATTGATCCCGGAGGGCGGCGCAGGCCGCCCGGGCGGCCTGAAAAGCGTCGGTGACCCGAATCCGCTCCAGGTTCTGAGGTTGCTCCCAAACGTTTACGAAGTCGGTGACCACGCCGGTGAGCCCCACCCGCAGGCCGTTGGCCAAGGTGTGCACCGCCCAAGGGCGAATGCGCAGCTCGCCGCCCAGGTCCTCCACATTCGTACACAGGCATACGCCGCCCATGGCCCGCAGATAGTCCCGGAGGGCCTCATAGCCGAAGTTGAAGTCGTGGTTGCCCAGGGTGAAGTAATCCAGGCCCATGGCGTTGAAAGCCGCGGCCACCGGGTGAATGGGCCACTGGCCCCGGTGTTCCAAGTAATACTGGGTCAGGGGCGTCCCCTGCAAGGAATCCCCGCCGTCCAGCACCAGGGTGTTCCCGTCCTTTTCCACCTGGGCGGCCAGGTTCAGCAGCCCGGAGTGCTCCGGGCAGTTCGAGGCATAGTTCACCGGGAAGATATGGCCGTGGGTGTCTGAAGTATAATAGATTTGAAATGTCTTTTCCATGATTACCCCCTGGCCAGCTTGACCCGGATCTTGGTGGAGATCCATTCTACAATCAGCACCAGCACGATGAGACCCGCCAGGATGGCGCCGGCCTCCTCCCAGCGGTAGGCGTTCATGGCGAAGATCAGCGGCGCGCCGATGCCGCCGGCTCCCACCAGGCCCAGCACGGTGGCGTCCCGCAGGTTGATGTCAAAGCGGTAAATAGCGGTGGAGGCGAAATTGGGCATCAGCTGGGGCAGGATGCCGTAGCGGATCTTCTGCCATGTGGTGCAGCCCGCCGCGTCCAGGGACTCCAGCACCCGCACATCCAGATCCTCGATGGCCTCGATATACATTTTGCTCACCATGCCAACCGAACACAGGGACATGGTCAAAAGGCCCGCAAAGGCGCCGGGGCCGGTGACCCGGATGAACATGAGCCCATAGACAAAGGCGGGGACCGTGCGGATCGCCATAATGATGATCCGCCCAAGGAAAGCCACCGGCTTGGGCGTCAGGTTGGAGGCGGAGAGGAAGGCCAGAGGAATGGAGAGGATCGCCCCCACAATGGTGCCCAGGAAGGCGATGCAGATGGTCTCCAGCAGCAGGTATGGCACGCCCTGGGTGGTGAAATTGAACAGCAGGTTCGTGTCCGGGTGGAAGATGCCAGCCAGGATGTTCCAGGCGATCACCGCGCCGTTTTGAGTGGTGCCCGCCGTTTCCACGGCGGAGCCGCTCCAGACCAGCAGGACCACCACGACCAGTGCCACGGCCAGCTCAAACACCCAGCGGCGGGGCCGCTGCTCATAGGCCGCTTCAATTCGATTGTTCATAGCAGCCCCTCCTTATACCAGCCGCTTCCGGGCGGCGCGGCTGATCGTCTCAATGATGAACACGGTGACAAACAGGGCCAGCAGGATCATACCCACGCTGGCATACTCCCGCCAGCCGATCTTCTCATTCAGGATCAGGCCCAGGCCTCCGGCGCCCACATAGCCCAGAATGGAGGCGTAGCGCACGTTGCCCTCAAAGCAGAACAGGCAGTTGGAGAGATAGGAGGGCAGCACCTGGGGAACAATGGCGCTGATAAAGGAGCGCACCTTGGTGGCCCCCATAGCCTCCATGGCCTCAAAGGGCCCCATGTCCACGGTCTCGATCTCCTCATAGAGGATCTTGCCGATGTAGGCGAAAGTAAAGATGGCAATGGCTGTGGTGCCTGCCAGAGTGCCCAGGCCGAAGATGTAGGTGGCGATCAGGGCGGAGACCAGGGTGGGCAGGGTGCGGATGATGCTCAGCAGCAGCCGCATGGCCGCCACGATGACCCGGCTGTGGATGATATTGGTGGAGGCCAGCATGGCAAAGGGCACCACCAAAATCGAGCCGATGAAGGAGCCCAGCAGGGACATTTTGATGGTGTCAAACAAGGGCTGCCAGATCTGGGGCATATAGTCCCACTCCGGCGGGATCATCTCCCCCAGAATCACAAAAAACTCTTTGATCCGGCTGACCAGAACCCCCATGTCAAAGCCGGTAACCTCCACGGAGAGGATCGTCAAGGCCAGCAGAATCACCACCGCCAGCGGAGCCCGGGAACGGGGCTTAGAAATCTGTTTCCCGTTGGGGAGGGTGAGTACCCTGGGCGGAAATATCTTGTCATATACGCTCATGCCGGCTCCTCCTGTTTCCCCTGGTAGATGGCGTCCAGCACCCCCTGATCTACCTGGTCTGCCGGGCCGTCATAGACGATCTCTCCAGCCCGGATGCCCACCACCCGGGTGGCGTACTGGAGTGCCAGCTCCACATGGTGGATGTTGATGAGGACGGTAATGTGCATGTCCCGGTTGATGCGCTGGAAGTCATCCATCACCTGCTTGGCGGTCACCGGGTCCAAGGAGGCCACCGGCTCGTCCGCCAGGATGATCTGGGGGTTTTGGGCCAGGGTGCGGGCCAGGGCCACCCGCTGCTGCTGCCCGCCGGAGAGCTGATCCGCCCGGACAAAGGCCTTGTCCAAGATACCCATTTGATCCAAGGCCTCCAGGGCTTTCATCTTCTCTGCTTTCGTGAAGATACCAAACGTCGCCCGCCACCAGGGCAGATCAGGCACAAAGGCGGTGAGCACGTTTTTGATGACTGTGGTGCGGGTAATGAGATTAAAGGACTGGAAGATCATGCCGATCCGCCGGCGGAACTTCCGCAGGCTCTTCCCGCGGAGGGTCATCACGTCGGTGCCGTCCACGGTCAACTGGCCCTGGGTGATGTCGTGCATCCGGTTGATGGTGCGGATCAGAGTGGACTTGCCCGCGCCAGACAGGCCGATGATGGCCACGAACTCCCCCTGGTCAATGGTCAGGTTGATGTGTTTCAGGGCTTCATATCCATTGGGGTAGCGCTTCTCTACCTCTTTGAACTCAATCATAATATCTCTCTCCATTCCAAACGAGGGAGGAAAGCCGCGGCCTCCCTCCCTCGTTTTTGGTCCTTGCTGGATTATTTTAGCCCGCGCTGTTCAGAGACTGGATCATCTCCTGGGCAGCCCGCTCGGAGTCGTAGTCGGAGGACTGGGCGGGCAGATAGCCGTTGTGGCTGTAGATGGCAATGACCTCCTTGCCCTCCTCGGTGTTGCCGATATTGATGAAAGCCTGGCCCAGTGCCTGCTTGAAATCGTCATCCATGATGGGAGAGGTCTTGCTGACGCTGATGGTGTCGTTGTAGATGGCGGGAGTGACGCCCACCACAGCGGTGTCGTCCCAGATGCTGTTGGTCATGCCGTACTCGCCGGTCCACTCGTCCTCATAGTCCCGGCGGGCGTCGGCGTAGGTGCAGACGATATCCACCTGGCCGGATGCCAGACGAGCGAAGGCACTGCCGTAGGAGTCGGACTGCACCGCATGGGGCAGGTCGGTGATGTTGTGATCGAAGTTCTCCTGGAGCCACAGGGAGGGATAGATGTAACCGGCGGGAGAGGAGGAGTTGGCCACGCTCCAGTTGGCGCTGCTCACGTCCTCCCAGGTCAGGGCCTCACCGGCGTTGACCTTGGCGGCCAGCTCTTGGCCTTTCTCAGAGGGGCCGGCGATCATTAGAGCGCGGTAGCTGGTGACCTGCTCGGTGGTGGGCTCAGTGGGGGCGTTGTCGTTCCAGTCCTTGGCGTTGTCGGAGTCGATGGACAGGCCGTCCCGGGTGGCGGTGAGCAACACGTCGCAACCGTCGTCGTAGAGCACGTAGGTGCCGCCGGGGATCAGGCCCACATTTGCGGTGCCGGCGGACAGGGCCTCACCCACAGCCTCGTAGCTGGTGCCCACGGTGATGTCCACCTCGCCCACGTCGTAGCCCAGCTTGGCCAGCTCATCAGTGAGCATCTGCTTCAGGGGCTCGGTGGCGGTGATGATCTCGTCCGGCTCCCGGGAGGGGACGAAGGCGATGCGCAGGGTATCGATAGTCTTGTTCCCGGTCTCCTGGGTGCTGCTGGTGTCCGGCGTGCTACCGGAGCCCTGGGTGTCCTCCGTGTTCTGACCGCCGCAGCCAGCCAGCAGACCGACGCACATCACGCCGGCCAGCAGGAGAGAAAGTGCTTTTTTCATACTTTAATCCTCCTCGATGTTTGCTGTATTTTGCCTTTGATTTAGAATGTATCTGTTACAGAGGAAATTCCTCTTATAACCATTGTAGGAGATCAGGCGGTGTCGCCGATCTTCAGGTGGGTAGGCACTGTGACGGTGACCGCCTGAGAGCGGCGCTGGCTGATTCGCCCGAACAGCAGCTCCAGGGCGTTTTCCCACACATAGTCCGGGAACATCTCCAGGCAGGTGCCGGTGGGCCACTTGCTCTCCAAAGTCTGAATATCCTGATAAATAATGACCGCCACATCTTTCGGCACACGGATGCCCAGCTCCCGGAAAGCCTCCAGAGCGCCCTCAGCCACCTCGTCGCTGCCCAGCAGTATGGCCTCAGCCAGAGCATGTTCCTCCACGGCCTTCTTGGCCAGTGCATAGCCGCTCTCCCGGCTGATCTCCCCCACATGGAAGGTGCGGGGATCGTACTGGCCGCGCTCCTCCAGGATACGCTGGATGGCTGCCAGGCGGTGGGCACCGATGCGGCCATTGGGCCCGTCGTAGATGCCGCCGATATACCCCAGGCCGGTGTACCGCTTCTGATCCAGCAGATAGGACACCATTTTCTCCTGGCCCCGGTCGAAGTCCACCTGCACTTGGTCGAACTCATAGTTGTGCTGATTGGAGTTCACGAAAACGATAGCAAAGGACAGAGAGCGGAGAAAGTCGATCTCTTTCTCGCTGAACACACCCAGGGCAATGATGCCGTCCACCTTCTGGGGCTCGCCGAAGGTCAGCCGGACAAAAGAGACCTCGTACTGGTCGGTCATCATCTGCACCAGGCAGGACAGGGACGAGAGCCGCACATTGGGCCGATCCGGGCGGATGATCCGCCAGTCCGCCACCCCGATGACCAGGTGGGTCTTGTGCTCCGCCGCCTTCCGCTGTCGGGGCGACACATAGCCCAGGGCGTGGGCTGCCTGAAAAATCCGGGCCCGCACCTCCGGCGTGACAGAGATATTGTCATCCTTATTTAGAACTCGGGAAACCGCGGCAGCCGAGACCTGGGCGGCCTGGGCTACATCTTTAATGGTTGCCATGAAGTTCCCCCTTTTATGTCGTTCTAAACCCATTATATTTCTGATGCTGTCGAAGTCAATAGATTTTACTAAAATTTTACTAAATTTATAGAGGCCAGTTTACAAACAAAAGATGATCTTGTATTTCACTCCGTTATCTTTCATGTCCACCTCCTAAATGCGGCAGCCCCCGGAGGAATGATCCTCCGGGGGCTTAATCTGCTTATGCGATGACCTTTTTGGGTTTGTCCGCTGCCGGCGGGATGGCACCTACTCCGCTCAAAACCAGACGTGGCTGATAAGGGTAGTGCTTCAAATCTTCCCGGCTGGTGACCCCGGAGAGCACCAGCAACGTATCCAAGCCGCTCTCGATCCCGGCCACAATATCCGTATCCATCCGGTCACCGATGATGGCGGCATCCTGGGAGTGGACCCCCAGCAGCTTCAGTCCCGTACGCATCATCAAGGGGTTTGGCTTTCCCACAAAGTAGGCACTCTGACCCGTGACCATCTCAATGGGAGCAATCAGGGCACGGCAGGCGGGCATCAGCCCAGCCTCTGTGGGGCAGGTCAGATCGGTGTTACAGCCAATGAGCCGTGCTCCCTTGTGCACCAGCTGAACGGCCCGACAAATGGAGTCGTAATTATAGTTGGGAGATTCTCCAATGACCACATAGTCCGGATTGACATCATTAAGGGTGAGCCCCTTTTCATAGAGGGCGTTGAAAAGAGCGGGCTCTCCAATTCCGTACACCGTTGCTCCCGGATTCTGTGCGGCAATAAATTCTGCCGTAGCCAACGCGCTGGTATAGAAGTGCTTCTCATCTACATCCAAACCCATGCGGGCGAGTTTATCCTGTAGTTCTCGGGGTGTTTTGCTGCTGCTATTGGTCAGGAAGAGGAACTTCTTATCCTCCTGATACAGCCAGTCCACGAACTCCTTCACACCGGGCAGCAGACGGTTTCCGTGATAGATCACACCATCCATATCGCAGATATAGCCGCGTTTGTTACGAAATTGTTCCATGACTGGAAATTAAAATTGTCTTTCCACGCTCGTTGCACAGATCCCGGATAAAGGCGCGAACTTCCGCGATCCCGATTGGATCAAGGCCGTTAATGGGCTCGTCCAGGATAAGCAGCTCAGGGTCGTGCATGATAGCCAGTGCAATCGCAAGCCGCTGTTTCATGCCAAGGGAATACTGGGAAAACAGCTTTTTGTCCCGGTAGGGCAGACCGACCACCTCCAGGGCGGCGGCAACTGCATTTTTCTGCGGCACCCCGCGCAGCCGGGCAAAAATGTTCAGATTTTCTGTCCCGGTCAGATTGGGATAAAAGCCAGGGGACTCAATCAGGCACCCCACACGGGGAAGAATTTTCTTTGCGCTGGTCTGAATATTTTTGCCGAACAGAATTGCCTCTCCAGCAGAGGGAGCGGTGAGTCCCAAAAGCATTTTCATAGTAGTCGTTTTTCCGGCTCCATTCCGTCCAAGGAGCCCATAGATACGCCCTGCTTTTACATGAATATTCAGATTGGAAACGCTTTTTTGCATCCCATACTGTTTTGTCAAATTTTTAGTTTCAATGATAATTTCATTCAAATGTAAGACCTCCTTTGCCTTAGTGTATTTATCCTACCACGGCAACCTAACCTAAACCTAACTTTAACCTTGCCACAACCTAAAATTTGAAATACCCTCGCCAAATATGGCGAGGGCGCAACAATCAGCTTATATCAAACTGAATAGTAAAGGCCGTCTTTTCTTTTGGCACACTTTCCACAGAAATAGACCCGCCCAGCTTTTCAACGATCTGTTTCGTGATAGAAAGGCCCAAGCCACTTCCTTTTTCAGAGCGTCCCATATCACACTTATAAAGACGGTCAAAAATATGGGGAAGATCACCCTGAGCAATTCCGATCCCGTTATCAGAAACACAGAGCGAAAACTCCCGCCCATTAGTTTCCAAGGCGATCTCTATATGATCGGCCTGGCTATGGGCCACAACATTCTGGATAAGATTATTCAGAACGCGCCGGTAGGCATCGGCATCCAAATTCACTACACAGGGAGCGTCCGGGATATAAATATCATAATTTATCCTTTTTTCTTCAAAAATGGGTATCCAGTCTTTCAAAATCTCTCTTGTTAGTTCCATGACTTCCAAAGGGCGAACGTCAAATTGAAGTTCATTTGAATTCCTCTTGCCAAACCGCCTCATATATTTGTTTTTTCGTTACAATTTTCCCCTGATTATGAGCGAGATACAAGAGCAATTCAAACTCCTTGTTTGGCAATTCAAATGTGCCCCGTTCTGTTGTAACACAGTGCTCATTCAAATTGATCTTCAGCCCTTTGAAAGACAGAACGCCGTCATCTGGTTCCGTATGGTTGAAACGGGTATATCTCTGTATAAGAGAAACGACCCTGGCTATAAACTCCTCCATATCAAATGGCTTTGTCAAATAATCATCCGCCCCGGAACGAAGGCCACGGACTTTGCTGGCACTGTCATCCTTAGCCGTCAACATCAGAACTGGAACAGAACTTTTCGTGCGGATTGACTCTAATGTTTCAAAGCCGTCAGTCCCCGGCATCATCACGTCTAAAACTACAAGCTGATAGCTGTTTTCTGCAAGCGCCGCAAGGCCATCCCTACCGGAATATCGACAGTCAGCGGATATATTTTCGGATTGAACGCTTTTTTGCAGGAGCGCGCACAGCTCTTTGTCATCGTCAATAATGAGAATTTGATTTATCATTCTATCTGGGCCTCCCATCTGGGCAGTCGTTGCCGTTGATGCTTCATTATAGCGCCATAAAATCTATATGGAAAATATTACACCGAAAACTGAATTTATCATGGAGATTTGATAAAACAGCGGGCAGAACAAATTTCCTTTGAAAAACATGACCGACAGTTGTCCGGTTCCTATGCTATAATACAAGAAAAGCGGGAAAGGCGGTGTACCCCATGAAGATGGACCGGCTCATCGGCATCCTGTCCATCCTGCTCCAGCGGGAGAGGGTCACCGCCCCGGAGCTGGCGGAGCAGTTCGAGGTGTCCCGGCGGACCATCCAGCGGGACATCGAGACCCTGGGCCGGGCGGGCATCCCTATCGCTACCGCCCAGGGCGCCGGGGGCGGCATCTCCATCCTGGAGGGCTACCGGGTGGACCGGACGGTGCTCACCGCCCCGGAGATGGGGGCCATCCTGGCGGGGCTCCGGAGCCTGGACAGCGTCAGCGGCACCCGCCGCTACGCCCAGCTGATGGAGAAGCTGTCCGCCGGGACGGGCGGTCTGGTGTCCGGCGGGGCCCACATGCTCATCGACCTCTCCTCCTGGTATAAGACCAGCCTGCCGCCCAAGATCGAGCTGATCCAGAGCGCTATGGAACAGCACCGCGTCCTCCGCTTTGTTTACTACTCCCCCAAGGTGGAGTCGACGCGGACCATTGAGCCCCACTACCTGGTGTTCCACTGGTCCGCCTGGTACGTGTGGGGCTGGTGCCGGACACGGGAGGATCTCCGCCTGTTTAAGTTCAACCGCATGACGTACCTGGCCGCCGGGGAGCCCTTTGCGCCCCGTCCCGCTCCCCTGCCCAATCTGGCCCCGGAGCGCATCTTCCCGGCAAAGTATCATGGACCGTCCTCTTTGATCCCGCCTGCCGCTGGCGGCTGGTGGAGGAGTACGGGGCGGACCGCTTCACCGAGGAGCCCGACGGCCGGCTGCGCTTTACCGGGCCCTTCCCCGACGCCGACAGCGTGGTCAGCTGGGTGCTGACCTTCGGGGACAAGGCGGAGCTGGTGGAGCCGGAGGAGCTGCGGGCGCGGCTGGGGACTCTGGCCGAAACATTGGCCGACCGTTACGGGAGGGATCAGCATGGCCTCTCATAAGGACTTTGTGGACTACGTGGCCGAGCAGCTGCGGGAGGCGGGCATCATCCGCAGCCGGAAGATGTTCGGCGAGTACGGCCTCTACTGCGACGGCATCTTTTTCGCCGTCATCTGCGACGACCAGCTCTTCGTGAAGGTCACCCCGGCGGGACAGGCGGCCTTCCCCCACCTGCCCAAAGCCCCGCCCTACGAGGGGGCCAGGGACTATATCTGGGTGGAGGACGTGGACGACCGGGAGACCATGACCGCCCTCACCCGCCTCACCTGCCTGGCCCTCCAGGCCCAGCCCAAGAAAAGGAGAAAATGACCATGGCCTTTGACTACAAGAAGGAGTACAAGGAATTCTATCTGCCGCCAGGACACCGGGCCTTGTTACCGTGCCCGCCATGAACTTCCTGGCGGCGCGGGGGAAGGGCGACCCCAATGCGGAGGGCGGCGCCTACAAGCAGGCCCTGGGGATGCTCTACGCGGTGGCCTTCACCATCAAAATGAGCAAGCTGAGCAAGCACAAGCTGGAGGGCTACTTCGACTATGTGGTGCCGCCTCTGGAGGGCCTGTGGTGGCAGGAGGGCCGCCAAGGGGTGGACTACGCCCGAAAAGCGGAGTTCCAGTGGATCTCCCTCATCCGCCTGCCGGAGTTCGTGACGGAGGAAGTCTTTGCCTGGGCCGTCTGGGAGGCCGCGGAGAAGAAGCAGCAGGACTTCTCCCCGGTGGAGTTCCTCCTCTGGGAGGAGGGGCTGTGCGTCCAGTGCATGCACATCGGTCCCTACGGCGACGAGCCCGCCACCGTGGCGGCCATGGAGGAATACGCCCGGGCACAGGGCTGTGAGTTGGATTTCAGCCAGGGCCGGTTCCACCACGAGATCTATCTGAGCGATGTGCGGCGGACCAAGCCGGAGAAACTGAAGACCGTCCTTCGCCTGCCGGTGAGGAGGCGCTGCCCTTTGGACACCGCAGAGGAACTGGAAAAGGGGGGATCCTATGGCAACTTCCAAAGTAACTGTCCACTTTCCCTGCCCCGTGGAGCGGGTGTGGCAGGTGGTGACCGACCTTTCCAACACCGCCTGGCGCAGTGATCTTAACCGGGTGGAGGTACTGGACAAAACCCACTTTGTGGAGCACACCCAAAGCGGTTACGCCACGAGTTTTACCGTCACGGCCTGTGAGCCGCCTCACTTTTGGGCCTTCACCATAGAAAACGACAATATGACTGGCGCTTGGGAGGGGATCTTCGAGGCGGAGGAGGGCGGTACCCGGCTGACCTGCACCGAAACGGTCAACGCCAAACGCTGGTGGATGCGGCCCTTCGTCCCAGGCTATCTGAAGCGGCAGCAGTACTTTTACTGTTGCCGTTTCCCTATTATCTGGGGTTTTCGATCTTATATCCCGTGCCGATCACCGTTTTGATGTAAGCCGGACGCCTGGGATCCTCCTCCAGTTTTCTTCTCAGACGCCAAATGATATTTTCCACGGAGTTTGTCCCGCTTAGATATTCCTCCCCCCAAGCGGCCTCATAGAGCTGCGCTTTGGAGAACACCTGCCCCGGTGAGCTGGCCATGCAATAGAGCATGGCATACTCCCCATGATTGAGTTCTACTCCCCTGCCCGCCATGAGCACCCGGCGGTGCTTATGATGGATCTCCAGTTCCCCGATGCGCAGCATGGAGGTAGTAGGGGCAGCAACATCGACTACCTCTGCCCTTTTACCCTTCAGCGCGTCCATGACGGCCTGGAACACGCTGCCGTCAGGATCGGCGGCCCGGATAATGATAATTTCATCCACGATTTCACCCCCAATGGCAAAGGGAGGCGGCCGCCTGCACGGCCTCCTCCCTTTGCTGTGCTTACGATTCCGGTTTCGCGGCAGCTTTCAGCCTCTCGAAACTCTCATCGCTGATGACGTGCTCGATCCGGCAGGCGTCCCGTTCCGCTGTTGCCGGGTCCACACCTGCTGCAATTAGACGCTCTGTAAAGAAGCGGTGCTTTTCATAGATCTGCTCCGCCACTTCCCGCCCCACATCGGTCAGGTGCAGGAAATAGTCGCTGTCCATTGTCAGGAAGCCCCCTTCCCGCAGGGTTGCTACCGCATGGCACACGCTGGGCTTTGTGACCTCCAGGTGCCGGGCGACATCCACGGAGCGCACTATGCCTTTCTGCTTTTGTAGCACCAGAATGGCCTCCAAGTAATCTTCACCCGACGCATGAAGTTTCATTTGAATGTCCTCCGTTATTTCAAATGGATTGCGGCAACATCCACATGATTGGGGATACTGTTAAATGTATAAGATTCAATCACTTCGTTGTTAAATACAGCATATTCATTTCTGTAGTTGAGCGGAATCACCACACTGCTCTCATTGGCGGAGTCCAGCGCCGCAGTATAGATCTCCTGAACAACCGCAGGATCATCTGTATTGTAAAGCCCGCCAATCAATTCCTTGGCTTCCTCGTCGCTCATAGTAGCCAAGGCCTTGGCGACCTGCGGATCGGTGGAATAGATGCCGCTGGGATCAGTATAGTCGGTAGACGGATACATATTTGCCACGAAGGTGTATGGATCGTAAGGGAACCAGTAACTCATATACGCGGTCATCTCGTAGTTGTCTTCCATGAACACCTGCTGCATGAAGGCCATCAGGTCAATGGGATTGGTCTTAATCTCAATTCCCAGTTCGGCCATAGAACTCTGGAAAAAGAGTACCATGTTGTCATAAACGCCCGTAGAGGGGTAGGTGATTGTAAAGGAAAGCGCCGTTCCGTCCTTTTCCCGGATGCCATCTCCATTGGAATCGACCCAGCCGGAGTCCTCCAGCAAAGCAATCGCTCCATCCATGTCATAGTCCGGAGTGGACGCCGTGGCGACGCAGTAGGGCATGGCAGCAGGCATCACCGAGTCCGCCTTTGTACACAGACCGGAGTAAATATTCTGCGCGATGGATTCCTTGTCAATCGCCATCTGAATGGCTGTGCGGACATTCAGATCATCCAGCGGCGCCACCTCATCGTTCAGCGCGATAAATTCTGTCACAAAGTCAAAGTCAGAAATCACGCCGGTGATTCCCTCCACCTGAGACAGTTCCAGATAGGAATTGGCATCCAGCGTATCAGACCCCATGATAAAGTCAACCTCGCCGGCCCGCATGGCGGCAACCTTAGACTCCGGGATCACCTTTACGGTAAAGCGGTCTACATCCGGCTCCTCGCCCCAATAGTTCGGGTTTTTCACAAAAGTGTATTCCGTTGCGGTTTCATTCACGCTCTCAAACATATACGGGCCGGTGCCTGGAGTGTGGGTCATCAGGTATTCGGTATTCAGAGAGCCGTCCTCATTGAAGGCCGCCGCGGAAAGGATTCCGCGGGGCATTACCATGGAAAGATCGTTCAGGACATTGTAATAGGGGCGGCTCAGGTGGAAGGAGACAGTGTACTCGTCATCCACTGTGATCTCCGTGGTCAGCATATCGAGCTGACCATAGTTGGCGCTGGTGCCAATGACCGACTTCATATTGTCGAAATAGAGCTTGACCGCCTCGGCATTGAAGGCGGTGCCGTCATTGAACTGCACATCATCCCGCAGATGGAAAGTATAGGTAAGGCCGTCATCCGAGGCAGCCCAGTCTGTCGCCAGGCAGGGCAGGTACTCACCATCCCGGTATTCGACCAGGCTCTCATAGAAATTGTTCATGTAATAGGTAGCCTCATAGGACTGTACGCCGGGGGCAAATCCCATGGAAAAATTGGCGCTTTGCGCAATGGTGATGGACCGTTCCTCCTCGCCAGCAGGTGGTGTCGAGGAAGAATTCGGGCCTGGATTATTGGCAGTGGTTCCACAGCCAGCAAGAAGCATGGCGCTCATAACGCCGGCCAGCAGAAGGGACAAGAATTTTTTCATACAGTTACTCTCCTTTTTTGCTTTATTGCAAGGCTCTCCGCTTGGAGCGGACTGCCTTTACAAGCTCTTGTGAATAGGGTTCCTGAAAATCAGAGAAGCTCCTGGGGTGCTCAAGCGTTTCGATGATTTTGCCCTTGCGCATGACATGAATCGCACCGGCCATATACATGGCGGTGTCCAGATCGTGGGTAATCACCAGAAAACTGATCTGAAGTTCCGTTTGAAGTTCCTTCAGAAAATCCAGCACCTGCTTTTTCAGTGTGACATCCAATCCGCTGAAAGACTCGTCAAAGATAATGTGTTGGGGCTGGGTGGCCAGAGCGCGGGCAATACACAGCCGTTTTTGCTGTCCACCGGAGAGTTCATCTGGCCGACGACGGAGTGTGTCCCGTTCCAGCCGTGCCATGTCCAGCAGTTCAAGGCACCGCTGTTTTCTCTCCTCCGCCCCCATGTGGAACAGTAGCCGCAGGGGCTCCTCCAGAATGGACACAACGCTCTGGTGGGGGTCTAATGACCCCAAAGCGTTCTGCATCACAAGCTGGACCTTTCCCCTTACAGCGCGGAGTTCCCTTCTTCCGCAGGCGGACACCTCCAGGCCATCCAGAAACACCCGCCCGCCGTCCGGCCGTTCCACATAGGACAGGACTCTGGCTAAAGTGCTCTTGCCGCTCCCGCTTTCTCCCACGATGGCGGTCACGCCTCCATTCCCAAGCTCTATGGAGACATCCGAAACCGCATCGAACACGGTATGCCCGCCGCCTGGGATCTGATATTGTTTTGTGATATGTTCCGCTTTCAGCATAGTCCCTCCTGAAAGAGTACGCTTGCCTGCACAAGCTGCCTGGTATATTCGTGCTGTGGGTCAGAAAATACTTCCCGCATTTTTCCCTCCTCGACGATCTCGCCGTCTTTCATAACGGCCACGCGGTCACACAGCCTCGCTGCCACACCAAAGTCATGGGTCACCACAATCATGGAAACGCCGGCCTGCCTCAGCTTCTCCAATTCATTCAGAATGAGGTATTCGCTGGCCGCGTCAACAGCGGTGGTAATTTCGTCTGCGATAATCAGTTCCGGGCGCTGCAAAATCGTCAGAGCAATCATCACGCGTTGTAGCGTGCCGCCGGACAGCTCATGGGGATAGCTATTGATGATTTTTTCCGCATCGGACAAATTGACATCCGCAAGTGCGGCAGCCAGCCGCCCCCGGAACTGTGTCCGTTCCCTGTGCCCTTTTAGCGAAAAGCCCAGTTCCATCTGTTTTCCCAGCTTGAGCATAGGCGCAAAGGCGGTCATGGGGTTTTGCGGGATCATACTGACCTGCTTGCCCCGATAGCCGTCCAACTCATTCAGCTTCACCGCAAGCATTTCTTTCCCGTTCCATTGCACGCTTCCGTGCAGGTCAAAAAGCCGTGGATTCAACAGCCGCATAATGCACTTGCTGGTCATGCTCTTTCCGCTGCCGCTCTCCCCGATCATGCCAAGGGCCTCTCCGTTTTTTACGGAGAAGCTGACGGAGCGCACAAGGGTTTCCTTTGTCTGCTTTGTACGGATGGACAAATTGGTAACTGTCAGCATAGCTATCCCTCCCTTGGTGCACAGATGTCCCGCAGGGCCTCCCCGAACAGGTTGAACCCTGCCGCGGCAAACAAAATGCAAAGTCCCGGATACACCAGAAACTGCGGATGACTGAACATCAGCTTGTTGGCGTTTACAAACATGGCTCCCCACTCCGCCGTCCCTGTTTCCAGCCCCAAGCCAAGAAAGGCATAACTGGAGATCATAATGATGATGGAGGACAGCCCTGTGCTATATAAAACCAGGAGGTGCGGCAGAATATTGGGGATGATATGCCGGAACACAATGCGCAGTTCTGAACAGCCGGACATCCGGCAGGTGATCACATAGGGCTGATTCCGTTCCCGAATCACATGGGTGCGGACCACCCTTGCGTTCCAGACCCACATGGCGATTACAATAGACAGGACGATGCTGGCCGCTTTTGACTCAAAGAGTCCCACCAGAGTGATGGCAACGAGGAATGGAGGAAAGGCCATAAAAATATTGGAGACCACTTCAAACATGCGGTCCAGCACCCCGCCGACATAGGCGCACAGGGTAGCCACCACAGTGCTGATAACCGCCAGCAACAGCAGTGTGGGCAGCGCAATACTCAGAGAAGCCCTTGCCCCATAGATCAAGCGGGAGAGGATGCAACGTCCAAGCTCGTCCGTTCCGAGGGGGTACTGTGCGTCCGGCGGGGCGAAACTATGAGCCACATTCAACTGCATCGGGTCATTTGGGGCAAAAACCGGGGCAAGCAGCATCACAAGAAACACGAGAAGCATCATGGCAAGGCCGAGGACGGCCTGCGGGCGGTGCATGATTTTGCGGATCATAGGCCGCCTCCCTTCTGGTTCTGCGGGTTTAGAAATGCGTTCACACAGTCCGCGATAAAATTGACCAGGACGAAAATGACGGCGGTGAGCAGTACACACGCATTGATGGTAATGGTGTCTCTGGCTCCCAATGCAGTGACCAGCATGGACCCCAGCCCTGGGATGGAGAACACACTTTCCACCATGGCGCTACCCGCAATCATAAAACCGAAACTCTGCGCCAGCATGGTGATCAGCGGCGGCAGGGCAAACCGGCTCACCAGATTAGCGATTTTCCACTCTGATACGCCCCGAGCCCTGGCATACAGGACAAAATCGCTGTTATACCCATCCAGGAGTGAGGACCGAAACACACGGATGTTGCCGGCGGCCATAGGAATAGCCAGCGCCAGGGCCGGAAGAACGAAATCCTTTAGGCTGTCCGCTCCCATAATGCTAAAAATAGGGATATAAACCGCGAAGGCGAGCAAGAGCATGAAGCCGATCCAATAATTCGGCAAAGACATACAGATGATGCCGAACAGGTAGATGCTCCGGTCCGCCAAGCCGCCTTTTCTGCTGGCGGACAGTACCCCCAGTGGAATACTGAGCAGAGTGGCAAAGAAGAGCGCCATAGCAGCCATAACCAGGGTGGGCCGGATGGACGCCGACAGTTCTTCCACAATCGGCCGCCCAGTGTTATAGGAATTCCCGAAATCCCCATGCAGGGCACTCCATAACCAGGAGCCGTATTGCTGAAGGATCGGCTGATCGAGGCCGAGTTCTTCCCGCACCAGTTCAACCTGCTGTGGGGTAGGGCGGTTGTAACGGCGCACTGCCAGCGCCTCAGCCGCATCTACCGGGGACAGGTTGGTGTAAAAGAAGGTCAGGATCGTGACGCCGAACAGGACAATCACCAGCAGACCGAACCGGGCCAATAGTTTCTTGCTCATACCTCCGCTTCAACCTCGCTGCTTTTCCGCTCCGCAATACGCCACGATTCTGCGGATCTCCGGGAGCAAACAAAATCCGCATAGATACCGTCCTGCTTTATCAGTTCCGCATGGCGGCCCCGCTGCACAATCCGCCCCTGATCCAGTACAAGGATCTGATCCGCCTCCTGGACAGTTTTCATCCGGTGCGCAATGATAACCAGTGTTTTCCCAGCAGTCAGGGCCTTGACAGCCTCCTGCAGCTCCACCTCGTTCTCCGGGTCAACATTGGCCGTGGCCTCATCCAAAATGATGATCGGCGCATCCTTGAGCATGGCCCGGGCGATGGAGAGCCGCTGGCGTTCTCCGCCGGAGATCGTGGCGCCGCTCTCACCGATGATGGTATCGTAGCCGTCCGGCAGAGCCGTGATGAAGTCATGGCACCGAGCCGCCTTTGCCGCGGCCACCACCTCCTCATGGGTGGCATCCGGCTTGCCGAACTTGATGTTGTTCTCAATGCTGTCGTTGAACAGGTACACGCGCTGAAAGACCATGCTGAAATTGCGCATCAAACTATCCAGCGCATAGTCCTTCACATTGATGCCGCCCAGCTTGACCGTGCCGCTGTCCACATCCCAAAACCTTGCCATAAGACTGGTGAGGGTGGTCTTGCCGGAGCCGGAGGGCCCCACAATGGCAGTTGTTGTCCCTTCCGGGATAGTAAAGCTGACATCGCGGATGATTTTCCGCTCCCCATAGGAAAAGTCCACATGCTCGAAGGAAATATCGCAGTGTTTCGGTGTCTGTACGGAGCCGCCTTCGTCCATCCGGGGTGCGCAGTCAATCTCCTCCACCCGGTCGATGGAAGCGTCGATCATAGGCAGCATGAAGAACATCTCACCGGCAGACTCAAGTTCGCTGTATACCAAGAAAGCGGAAACCACCACCATCAGGCAGACAAAAAGGGTCATACTGCCTTGCAGGAAAAACCAGATTGAGAGCAGAATCGCCACCACCGCCGTAACACGCAGGACAATTTGCTCCAAAACATTATAGGGAATACGCTTGCGCTCCAGCTTGAAATTCTGCTGTTCCGTCTCCTCAATCGTGCGGTTCAGCGTCTGATTAGCCGCTTTATCTCCATGGAAGGCGCGTACCACGCTCATGCCCTGTATGTATTCCAGCACAGCGTCCACAAGTCTTGTCTGGGCTGCCAGCCGCCCCGGAGACAATTCTCTGGATTTCTTCAGTAAAAGCGAATTGACCCAGAGGAACAGGAGCATACCAAGCAGGAAGATCAGCCCAATGCGCCAGTCAAAGCACAGGACCGCCAAGGAGAAGATGGTGGTCCGGATCATGCCCACCACCGTCCGGGCGATCACCGCAAAGGACATGCTCTCCAAATCCTCCATGGTGGAGGTGGCCGCTGCGGTGAGGCTGCCCAGGCTCTGGGCGTTGAAGTAGCCCATGGGCATGTACTTCATTCGTTCTCCGATATGGATGCGCTTCTCCGCGCACATGCGGTAATCGGCGTGCCCCTCGCTGTTATGGGCAAGATACCAGCACAGGGCGGCCCCGGCCACGCTGACCGCCATGATCCCAAAAGCCATCCACGGGGTGGTTCCGGTCATGTTTTGCTCTACCAGAGCACGGAGAACAATCAGCAGCGCCGCAAACTGCAGAGCCTCAAAAATGCTCCGCAGCAGTTCAAAGGCCATTCCCTTATACCAAGTGCCTTTCCGCTCCCCGGCAAAACGGAAAAACCGTTTATATGCGTCAAACATGCTTGCCACCTCCTTCTCCCGTGTCCGCATCCTTCGCCTGCGTGTGGGCCACCCACATCTGAGCGTAGAGGGGACACCGTTTCAACAACTCCTCATGTGTTCCCGCATCCAGGATTTTTCCCTGATCCACCACAGCGATTTGGTCTGCATCGGTTATGGTGCTCAAGCGATGGGCGATAACGATAAGCGTCTTTCCTCGGGTCAGCCTGCCGATGGCGTCCTGAAGCACCGCCTCGTTCTCGGGGTCCGTGTAGGAAGTCGCCTCGTCCAAAATCACAATCGGGGCGTTTTTCATCATGGCCCGCGCAATAGCGACCCGCTGGCGCTCCCCGCCGGAGAGGTGTCCGCCTGCGCCGCCTACCACAGTGTCATACCCGTGATCCAGCCCCATGATGAATTCATGACAGCCGGAGGCCTTCGCCACAGCCTCCAATTCATCGTCGGTAGCCTCCGGCCATCCCATGCGGATGTTTTCCCGGACAGAGACATTAAATAGGAAGTTGTCCTGGGAGACATATCCGATGAGATCCATTACCTGCT
Source organism: uncultured Eubacteriales bacterium (assembly GCA_900549475.1). Lineage (GTDB taxonomy): Bacteria > Bacillota > Clostridia > Oscillospirales > Oscillospiraceae > Pelethomonas. Next base: position 34,943 of record UROF01000006.1, on the reverse strand, counting down.
CCGGCGGCAGGTTTTTTACATCCTCTCCGCCGACAGTGATGCTCCCGCTGCCAGCGTCCCAATAGGAGGCGATGAGCTTGGCGATGGTGGATTTACCGGAACCAGACGGTCCCACCAGCGCAGTGGTCGTGCCTTGCCGGATGTTCAGTGTGACGCCGTTCAAAACCCGCTTATCTTTGTAGGCGAATGTCACATCACGCAGGCCAATGTCCAGCCCATGCAGTTCTTTTCTCTGCACAGGCCGCTCCAGATCCGGCTCGGACAGCACAGCGCCGATTTCCCCGGTGATGGTCGCAATTTTGGAGAAATCATCAGTCAAAAAGATCGCCGCTACCAATGGCCCCACGATACCGAGGGACAGGATTGCAATCGTGATAAAATCCGGGGCGGTCAGGCTTCCATTCCGATAAAAGACGCATCCAATGGGCAGAACGCCGATCAGCACAGCGGGCCAAATAGTCATCATCAGGGCGGAGTAGCCCTGCGTGGACTTCATCCAGTCCAATATAAGATCCGCATTTTGTCGAACCGCATCGGTAAACTTCCCATAGGATGCTGCACTCTGGTTGAACGCTTTAATGACCTCAATACCGTTGATATACTCCACCGTGGTGGCACTCATGTGCTTTCCGGCTTGAACGACCGCACCATATTTTTTCGGATACTCTTTCATCTGGGCCATATAACAGAGCATCCCAATAGGGATGGTGATAAGCGATACTAACGCCATACGCCAGTCCAGGGCGAAGAGGCAAACCACAATAGCGAGAGGGACCAACAGATTAGAGGTCATTTCCGGAATGATATGTGCCAGTGGGACTTCCATCTGCTCCACGCGCTCCACCATGGTCGTTTTCAACCGACCCGATGGTGTATCAGTCAGATAGCCCATGGAAACATGAGTCAACTTATCCGCCACAGCCCTCCGCAACTCCGACAGCACATGGAAAGTGGCCTCGTGAGAGCATCGAGTAGAAATGCCGTGGAGGACGGACTTGAGCAGATAGGCGATCAGGGCTACCATTCCCCAAGTCAGATAAATCGAAAAGTTTTTTTCAGCAGAAATGAGTAGGTTGACCATCTTTGCCACGGCAAAGTATGGCACCATCCCGCTGGCCACGCTGAGAACAGCAAGGATAGTCGAGGCAATAAAACCTGCCCGGTGCGGTCTGATAAACGCCATCAAGCTAAATGGATTCTTTTGTTTCTGCATGGTATCCCTCCTGAAGTTAGCGAATTCTAACCAAATGCCAAAGAAAAAAGCCGATGACTCGCAGGATTATCCTGCACATCATCGGCTCTGCGTCTTGGCGTCTGGCTCTGACAATATGATGTTTTGTCCCTGCACATCAACAATGTGTTCCGTTCCGCATTTAGGACAGAACAGCGGAAAACGCTTTAGGATTGTGTCTGGATTCACCTTGGTACGAGTTTTGTTGCCGCAGGTAGGACAGCGAATCCAGCCGCTCCGGTCGATCCACCCACTCAATGGTTTTCACCTCCATCTCCGAAGAAGATGGTTTTCCAGCCGGCGGTGTAGAAGCGCCGCATTCTCTGGATGTGTTCGACCGCCTGATCTTTTGGCATATCGTGGATAACCACCTCAAATATACCGGTATAAAAGGCGCTGGACAACAGATGGCCCAACTCTGGTGTAAGACGACCGCTGGAGATTGCATCATTCCCGGATGCCTGAATATAGCGCACGGTGCATTGCGTATCCAGTTCCACGACACGATGAAGGAACTCCTGATATGTGTTGTTCTCTCCGCTAGTCAGGAGCAATTTGAACTCGTCAAAATGGTCGTAGATATAGTCCACAGAGGCCCAAAAACCGTGGTCGGAGAAGGAATACATTTGACTGGTCTGTTCGGCTCCGGGCAACTGGTTAAACTGCTCCAGCGCCGATTGTATCAGGCCACAAAAATCATCCATGGCAGGCTGCACAAGGGAGCGGTACAGGCTTTCTTTGTCTGGGTATCGGATGTAGATTGCCCCTTTGCTGGAGCCAGCCTTCTCCGCTATCACTCTAAGAGATGCGTTCTCATACCCATTTGTGAGGAATTCCTCTTTTGCACATTCCATGAGTTTTTCCGTCACACCTGCTACTCTTTTTGCCAAGTGACCACCTCACAAATCAAAACCGTCAGTTTCAATCCGATGGTCTTAATATAACACAAAAGGAATTAACAGTCAATAGCCTTCGCTAACTATCTTATATCCACTCCGCACGACGGTTTTGATATATACGGGATGCCTTGGATCCGTTTCCAGCTTCTTTCGCAAGCGCCAGATGATATTCTCCACGGAGTTCGTCCCAGGCAGATACTCTTCTTCCCAAGCCGCCCCGTAGAGCTGCGCCTTTGAGAAGATCTGCCCAGGGGCGCTGGCCATACAATAGAGCATGGCATACTCCCCGTGGTTAAGCTGTATTTCCCGGCCCGACATGAACACCCGGCGGTGCTCATGATGGATCTCCAGTTCTCTGATACGCAGCACAGGTGAGGCCGGGGCGGCGGCATGGATCACTTCCGCCCGCTTGTCTTTCAGCGCATCCACGACGGCCTTAAATATACTGCCGTCCGGATCTGCAGCTCGAATCACAATGATTTTATCCACTATATTACCTCCAAATAGCAAAAGGAGGTGGCCACCCACACGGCCCCCTCCTTTTGCTGTACTTATAACTCTGGTTCCGCAGCTGCCTTTAGTCGCCGGAAACTCTCCTCACTGATGACGTGCTCAATACGGCAGGCGTCCTGCTCGGCCGTCTCGGCATCCACGCCGGCAGCAATCAGCCGCTCCGTGAAAAAGCGGTGTTTTTCATAGATCTGCTCAGCTACTTCCCGGCCCACATCGGTCAGATGCAGGAAGTAGTCGCTGTCCATGGTGAGGAATCCGCCGCTCTTCAGAGCAGCGATAGCATGGCTCACGCTAGGCTTTGACACCTCCAGGTGCCGGGCAACATCCACGGAGCGTACCGCTCCTTTCTGCATTTGGATCACCAAAATGGCCTCTAAATAATCTTCACCAGATGAATGGAGTTTCATGATACCCTCCCCTACTGGATTCGCCAACCTTCGGCCTGTTCCCGGATCTCAATGAACCGCCGGTACAGCCCGCCCTGGGCCATTAACTCCTCATGGGTGCCCCGTTGGACGATGCGGCCGTCCTCCACCACTAAAATCTGATCGGCGTGCTGGATGGTGGCCAGCCGGTGGGCAATGTTGAGGATCGTCTTTCCTTTCGTTAGGGCAGACAGGGCCTGCTGGATCAGGTGCTCGTTCTCCGGGTCCACGCTGGCTGTGGCCTCATCCAGGATGACAATAGGGGCGTCCTTCAGGATGGCCCGGGCGATGGAGATGCGCTGCTTCTCGCCGCCGGAGAGGGTGGAGCCTCCCTCCCCGACCACCGTGTCATACCCATCGGGCAACGCCACAATGAAGTCGTGGCAGCAGGCGGCCCTGGCGGCGGCCACCACCTGCTCATGGGTCGCCTCGGGACAGCCAAACTTGATGTTGTTCTCCACGCTATCCTGGAAGAGATACACATTCTGAAAGACCATGGAGATGTTCCGCAGCAGGCTCTCGCAGGTAAATTCCCGCACATCATGGCCGCCGACAGACACAGTTCCGCTGTCCGTGTCATAGAACCGAGCCACCAGATTGCAGATGGTGCTCTTGCCGGAGCCGGAAGGCCCCACGATGGCGGTGGTGGTCCCCTGGGGCGCAGTGAAGCTCACATCGTGGAGCACCTCCCGCTGGCCGTAACCGAAGGATACATGGAAGAGGGCCACATCGAACTTCTCCGGGGTGATCTCCCGTCCGTCCTTGTCGATGAAGTCGGTGTGTTCCAGCTCCTCCAGCCGGTCCAGTACGGAGTCCGTCACCGACAGGATGTGGGCCGCGTCGTTGATGGCCTCCACGCTGCCGAAGATTGTAAAGGAAAACAGGGCGATCATCAGAAAATACGGGAGCGGCAACGCCCCTACCAAAGCCTGCTGTCCGGCAGTGAGGACCAGCCCCACGGACGCCGCCCGCAGGGCAAACAGGTGCAGGCAGTTCCAGGGCACGAAACCAAACTCATTCTTGATGCGGATGGCCTTGTTGTCCCGGCAGGCGTCCCGGAAGCGCTGGACGGATACCCCATCCTGGCCAAAGGACTTCACCACCGGCAGGCCGTGGATGTACTCGATGGCCGCGCCGGAGAGGGCCTCCTGAGCCCGGTGTCCCACCGGGGCGGTGCGGGCGCTCTGCCGGCCAATGCCCCCCAGGGCAAAGGCGGACACCAGAACACCCAAGAGCGCCACCAGCGCCGCGGGCGGGCAGAAGATCGCCACGCACAGCAGAATTACCGCCACTTGAATATAGCCGTTGATCACCGCGTCCACCATCTTCATGCTCTGAAGTTCCAGCGTGCTCAGCTCCGTGGTGAGGGCGGTCAGGATGTCCCCCAGGTTGTTCCTTGCGAAGTATCCCAGGGACACCCGTTTCAGCACATCCCCCAGCTCCATGCGCTGGTCTGCCGCCCGCTCCGTGCCGATGCTCTCCTGGAGCCGGTTCTTCCAGTAGGTGAAGAAGAACCGCAGCAGGATCAGCACCACGACCCCGCCCAGGCACAGCCAGGGAAGAGATGCCGATAGTTCGTTTTCTCCCCAGGCGTTCCCAATCAGCCGGCCCAAGGCCCAGGCGGCCAGCATTACCGGCCCGGCGGTACACCAGGTGGCGAAGAAGGAGCACACGAAGCCCAGGATCATCCGCTTCCGATAGCCCTTCGCCCACCGCAAAATGCGTCCGACACTGTGAAACATCTCAGTTTCCCTCCTTTTCACCCGAGGTGACCGCCCAAGTTTGCGCGCCTATATGGGCCGCCCAAAGCGCCTGATACAGCGGGCAGCGGGAGAGCAGTTCCCTCTGGGTGCCATGGTCTACGATCTGTCCCTTCTCCAGCACCATGATCTGGTTCGCATTCTGGATGGTGGACAGCCGGTGGGCGATCACCAGCAGGGTCTTTCCTTTTGAGAGGGCCATGATAGACCTCTGGATCTTGTCCTCATTCTCCGGGTCCGTGAAGGCGGTGGCCTCGTCCAAAATGACGATGGGCGCGTCCTTCAAAATCGCCCGGGCGATGGCGATGCGCTGACGCTCTCCGCCGGAGAGCTGCTTACCCGCGTCCCCGGCGGCGGTGTCCCAGCCGTGCTCCAGACGGCCGATGAACTCCTCACACTGGGCTGCCCTGGCGGCGGCGAACACCTCCTCGTCCGAGGCCCCCGGCCTTCCCAGCCGGATGTTCTCCTTCAGGGAGCAGTCAAAGAGAAAGTTGTCCTGGGTGACGAAGCTGATCTCCCGGGAGAGCTGTTTCAGAGGCAGTTCCCGGATGTCCCGCCCGCCCAGGGTAATGGAGCCACCGGTCACATCCCAGAACCGGGCCGCCAGCCGGGCGATGGTGGACTTTCCGCCGCCGGAGGGGCCCACCAGAGCGGTAAACTTCCCCTGGGGGATGGTCAGGTCCAGATGGTGGAGCACTTCTTCCCCATCGCCGCCGTAGGAGAAGGACACATCCCGCAGCTGAATATCGCAACCATTGAGGGGCGCGTCCAGCTCCACCTGGGACAACTGGGGCAGATCCAGCAGCTCCCGGGTATCTTTCACAGCAAACTGCATGCTCTTCATGGAGTTGATGAAGGCGGTGGCGCTCATGAGCGGGGTCACAATCCCCAGCGCCAGCATCAGGCACAGCGTCACCTGGGCCGGGTCCAGCACCCCTGTCTGATAGAGATAGATCCCCATGGGGAGCGTCCCCAGCAGGGTGGTGGGCAGGATGGACAGGCACAGGTTCATGGAGGCCCAGGTGCAGCGGAACCAGTCCATCGTAAAATCACGGAAGGATCTCACCGCATTGGCGAATTTCTGATAGGACCGCTCCCCCTGGCTGAAGGCTTTGACCACCTGGATACCCTCCACATACTCCACAATGACGCTGTTCACATGGGCGTTGGCCGCCATGTAGGCGGCGTAGTTTTTGTTATAAGTCCGCAGCCCAAATGCCATGGGAATCAGTGCCACGGGGATGGTCACCAGCAGGGCCAGCCCCATCCGCCAGTCGATGGCAAACATGGCGATAGCCACCACCAGGGGCAGCAGGATGTTGGAGCTCAGCTCCGGGATCATGTGGGCAAGGGGCGGCTCGATGTCCTCGATCCGGTCCACGATGGTGCTCTTCATGGCGCCGATAGGCCGGGAGTCCACCTCTCCCAGGGGCGCCCCCATAAGCCGGTCCGCCGCCTGGAGGCGCAAGCCCTCCAGAATGGTGTAGGCGGATACATGGGCCAGCATGGTGGACAGGGCGTAGCCCGCCACCTTGACGGCATAGCCCGCCAGGCACACGCCGCACCAGAACAGGATGCCCTCCCAGCTGGCCTGCCGCTCCAGAAACAACCGAATGATCTGATAGACGCCAAGGTATGGCACAAAGCCGCCCGCAACGCTGAGAATAGCCAGCACCACAGAGGCGGCCATCTTCCCCCGGCAGGGCGCGGCGAAGGACAGCAGGATGCCAAGCCAGGTCCTCTCCTTCATACACAGCACTCCTCTCAAAGAAAAATCGTTGTAGTTCGCTCACGCTAACTACAACGATTATAGGGAGATACTTTGTTCCTGTCCGCTCCGGCGCGCCGGTTCGGTCCCGTTTGGACGAAAACATTTACCGCCCTTCCCGCCGGTATTCCAGCGGGGTCTTCCCCTTGGCCTCCCTGAACACGGCGGCGAATTTGCTGGCGCTGTCATAGCCCACCCGTCCGGCGATCTCCGCCACGCTGGTCTGGGGCTCCTGCCGCAGAAGAAGGGCGGCCCGGTCCATGCGGAGGTTCCGCATATAGGTATTGACCGGCTGGCCGTAGACTGACTTGAAACACTCCTTCAGGGCCGTGGCAGGGATGGAGAAATGCGCTGAAAGTTCCGCAATGGTGTAGTGCCGCTCCAAATCCTCTGTCAGCAGGCGGTGGGCGGCCTTTACCTTCTCCACCTGAGACTTGTAGAAGTAGGGCTTCTCTGTCCTCCCGTCCAGTTCCAGGGCGTCCAGGTACAGCAGCAGTTCCAGCACCTTGATGCGGAAGTAGGGCAGTTTGATCTGCTCCGGCACCGCATAGAGCTCCTGGAAGATGTGGTCCACAGAGGGCGCCCCGTGGATCACCCTGGGGTGGCGGCCGGCGCAGAACTTCTCCTGGAGCCGCACCAGATCCACCGGGAACTCCCGCACCCACTCCTTCAGAGACTGAACAGCCAGAGGCAGGGTGAAGCCGATGGTAATGCCGTGATAGTGAGAGAGCGGGAAGGTAAAGTGGCCCTGGTGCTCCAGCCGGCGGTCCAGCTTCAGATCCCCGGCCTCCACATAGGAGTAGGCATCCGGCCCCGCCGGGTACTCCATCCGGCCCTGGCGGCAGTAGTCGATGCACAGCATATCTTCCGTGGCGTGAAATGCGGAGTCATAGCCCTCCATGTGGAAGTCGTTATACATGAGATAGACACCGGGGAACAGGTCATACTGGGTCATGTTTCCCTCCCCGGTCTCACTGTGAAACTGAAAGACCCGGCAGCCTTCGCTCTCTGCCACAGGGCCGGGAAAGCCGTTATCTGCCATGATGCGCTCCAGCATGGATTCCCCTCCTTTCAGAGCCGCAGCACCCGGTCACAGGAGCGCTGCATAAATTCCTGGTCGTGGGTGACCACCAGCACAATCCGCCCCTGCTGGGCCAGGTTTCGGATCACCCCGGACACTTCCACCATGCGGGCATAGTCCAGACCGCTGGTGGGCTCGTCAAAAATCAAGATCGGTTTCTCGGAAAGAAGCGCCGTGGCGACCGCCAGCCGCTGCTTCTGCCCGCCGGAGAGGGACATAGGGTGTCGTTCCCGGAAGGGCAGCAGATGGAGGCTGTCCAATACTTCTTCCACGGTCGAATCAGGCGCATCCGGCGCGGACATTCGGCACTCGCCCCACACACTGTCGGAGAAGAGCTGGTGGTTCACATCCTGCATGACGCAGAACGCTGCCTTCTGCCGCTCCTTCCGGTTCAGAGGCCTGCCATCCAGTCTGATCTGCCCGGCCTGTTCCCGGATCAGACCGCACAGGCACCGAGAGAGGGTGGTCTTACCCACGCCGTTGGGCCCGGTAATGGACACCACTTCCCCCGGGCGGGCTGAAAAGGACAGGCCTTGAAACACAGCAGGTTCTTTCCGATAGGCACAGGTCAATCCCTCTACTGACAAACCTTCTTTTGTGCCCGCTGGCGCCACAGCGGGCAGGGTACAGGCCGCCGGCGTCAGGGTCCGAAGCCCCAGTTCCTCCCATTCCTGTTCCGTCAGGCCGCAGAACTGCTCCCGGTCGAAGGTGCGCTCCAGCACCCCGTCCCGCAGATAGAGCGCCCGGTCGATCAGATCTGTAAGGAAATACAGCCGATGCTCCGCAATCACCACCGTGCGGCCCTGATGTTTCAAACAGGCGATCTGGTCGTGGAGCCGAGCGATGGCGTCCTGGTCCAAATTGGCCGTGGGCTCGTCCAGCACAAAAACCTCCGGGCCCATGGCATAGACCGAGCCGAAGGCCAGCAACTGCTTCTGCCCGCCGGACAGGGAGAAGATGCTCCGTCTCTGCAATTCCTGGAGGTGCAGGGCCTCCACCGTATCCGCCACCCGCCGTTGGATCTCCTCCGGCAGCCGGCCCTCGTTTTCCAGGCCGAAGGCCAGTTCACTGTCCGTGTCCAGATTGAAGAACTGGGATTTGGGGTTCTGGAATACGGAGCCGACTTTCCGGGCCAGCTCGTACATAGGTGTCGTTCCCGGGTCAAGTCCGTCCACCTCTATCCGCCCTTCCAGGCGGCAGCCGGGGGTAAAGGCCGGGATCAGGCCGTTGATCAGCTTTGTCACCGTAGTCTTACCGCAGCCGGAGGCCCCGCACAGCAGGACGCACTCCCCCGGCGCGATAGCGGCGCTGACTTGGGAGAGCGTCTCCTGCGCTTCCCCATAGCCGAAGGAAACATTGTCAATGCTTATCATTGTCATTGCCTCCCTTATTGTACCACAAATGAGAGCACCAGCAAGGCCAAGCCTGCCAGCATCCCCAGTAAGTCCAGAGGGGAAAGCCGCAGGGATACGGCACTGGTTTTGCGGGCCGGGTTTTCGATCCCGCGGGTCACAGCCGCAGCGGATAACTCCTCCGCCGTCTCCGTGGCGGATACCATGAGAGGCATCACCGTACACTCCAGGCGGTCAAGGCCCCGGATGTTCCGCAGCTTCATGGCGTCTCGGATATAGCCCATCTCCTCCCGGATGGCGGGGAAATACCGCAGGGTCACGGAAATGGCCACAATCAGCTTCTGGGGGATATGTAACTGCCGCAGGGCTACGATCAGAGATCGCAGCGGGGTGCAGGTCAGCATCAATGCCCCCGTCATCAGGCAGGGAAACATCCGGCGGGTGTAGGTGGCGAAGATGGTGAAGCTGGTGGCGATGATCATGGGGGACACCGGCAGGATGAATTGCTGGAAGGCCACCAGCGCGCAGTATCCCACCGCCCATTTTATGGCCATTGCGAATCTTCCGTGGACGAGCATCAGCGCCAAAAGTAGCCCGATCAAAGCCAGTTCCAGCCAAAAGGTGTGGGGACGGAAAGCGATGACATTGGCGCCGATCAGCAGCCACAATCCCACCCGCGGGTCAAATATGCGCTGCTCCGTTTCCATCTCACACCAGGCCGGCTTTCTCAAAGTGCTTGCGGAACATGGCCCGGGCGATTAGCCCGCCGATAACCGCTCCCACGACAGGCGCCAGGAACAGCACCACCAGCATGACGTTGGAGGAAAGAGCTGCCAGGGTATTTACATAGTCCGCCGGCATCCCCTGCTCCGTAATCTGCTGCAGGAACTCATCCCGCATCAGCCAGATAGGAAGCGGAGAACCCACCATGCCTACCGAGAACAGCACAAAGGATACCAGGTTTCCGGCCATGCTCCGGTAATGGGTGAGGCCCCGGATGAGCTCCGCCAAGCCGCAAGCGATGACAAAGGACACCAGAATCACCACGGTAAACTGCCCGGTGACATAGTAGATGAGGCCGGTGATGAGGCCCATCAGGAGGACAGAGCCTACCTTTTGTACCTTGGCGCACATCATAAGATATGGAATGCCGGTAAACAGGGCGATGAAGCCGGGCATCAAAATCCACAGCAGCGGATGCAGCCCGCCCAGGAGCATGAAGGCGAAGTTGATGACGAAGTAAATGGCAGAGAAAATTCCTACGGTAATGACATCTTTGCCGCTCATCCCGCGGCGCTTCATTGGTTCAGACATGACGCACTCTCCTTTAGTTAGATACTGCTAACCTGTGTGTTGAAAAATAGGACGCCGATTGGCCTCCTCACAGCGAATTATTTTATCGGATGGATGCTCCGTTGTCTGCCCTGTTTAGCCGACTTTGCTCTGATTGGACGAGATTATTGTTGTTCGCGTGCATGCACCGGGGTCTGCGTCTGGATAGTTTCACGACTCTATTTTCAAAAAACTGACCGGCAAAGGAGATTACCTCCTCTGCCGGCCGGAATTATTTGGTATTTCAATTTTATATCCTGCTCCAATCACAGTTTTAATGTAGATTGGGTTTCTTGGATCTGGCTCCACCTTTTTGCGGAGTCGATAAATGGTGTTTTCTACTGTACTCGTGCAGCATGGATAAACGTCATCCCATGCCGCACCATAGAGTTGCGCTTTAGAAAATACCTGTCCTGGAAAGCGGGCCATATAGTAAAGCATAGCGTACTCGCTGTGATTAAGGCTGACTTCTTTGTCGGCTACGAGGACCTGCCGGTAGTTAGGGCGGATCTCAAGATCACCGAGAAACAATGCAGAAGAGGCAGATGTGGTAACGTCAATGACTTCGGCCTTTTTCTCCTGTAGCATGGCTATGATGGCTTTGAACACACTGCCATCTGGATCAGCCGCCCGAATGACGATGATTTCGTCGATGTGACTCACCTCGCGGAACAATTATCAACCAGCAGGAGTTTCAGGGAGCGCCAGATATCATCTGAAGCCGCCATTCACCGGCTTGGCTCTGCTCAGCCCAAAGCCGGGCATAGATACCATTTCGTTTCAGCAGTTCCTCGTGGGTGCCCTGCTCGGCTACCTGGCCCTCATCAAGCACCACGATATTGTCGGCACTCATGATGGACTGGAGCCGGTGGGCGATGACGATGACGGTCTTTTCCGCGACCAGAGCGGAGATCGCCTGCTGGATTAGCACCTCATTCTCGGGGTCAAGGGAGGCCGTTGCCTCGTCCAGCAGAACAATGGGGGCATCCTTCAGCAAAGCCCGGGCAATGGAGATTCGCTGCTTTTCCCCGCCGGAGAGGGTGGAGCCGCCCTCTCCCACGATGGTCTGATACCCGTCGGGCAGCGCCATGATGAAGTCGTGACAGGCCGCGGCCTTGGCTGCCGCGATGATCTCCTCCTTGGTGGCGTCCGGCTTTCCCATGCGGATATTTCCCTCTACCGTGTCATGAAAGAGATACACGTCCTGAAAGACAACACTGATGCGGCTGAGCACCTCGTCACTTTTCATGTCCCGTACGTCCACACAGCCCAGCCGCACCGCTCCGCTGTTCACATCCCAGAACCGGGCGGCCAACCGGGTAATAGTGGACTTCCCGGAGCCGGACGGCCCCACCAGTGCGGTGACGCTCCGGGCCGGGAATTGCAGGGAAATGTCGTGCAGGACCTCGGTTTTTCCATAGCCAAAGGATACATGGTCAAACACGATGTCTGTCCCTTGTGGTGTCTGACTAACTGCCGGTTCCGGCAAGGGCTTTTCTTCAAACAGGGCCTTGATTCGTTCTCCGCTGCGGCGGGTACGAGAGAAGTCCGCGATGAAGGTGAACAGAGTCAGGACCGGCTCATAGACCGTCAGCGTAAGGATCAGGAAGGCAATGTAATAGTAGGGTGTCAACTCCCCGCGGGTCAGCAGTACAACACCCACCAGAATAACCAGCCCGATCCCGCAGCTCAAAATGGCCCGGCCCAGCATGCTCACCGGCGCGGCCGCGCCGGTCTCCATCCCGATTGCCGCCTTCCGCTCCTGGTCAAAGGATTTCTTAAGGCTTTGAAAGTGCTGGCCGGCCAAATTGAAGGCCCGGAGGGTTTGAATGCCATTGACATATTCCAAGATGCCGGAGGCCACTTCACGCTGGGCCTGCTGGAGATCGGCGCTGACCGTCCCCATCTGGCGCAGGCTCCAGAACGCAAAGGGAAGTGCCAGGGGGATCACCGCAAACAGTGCCAAAGTCATCCAGCCGTTGAACCAGGAGAGGCATACGGCCGCCAGTACAAAGCGGATCACAATGACCGCCGTCTGCGGCAGTAACTGCTGGGATAAGTTGCCCACCGTCTGGTAGTCCCGCAGAAGGACGGTGGACAGATCCCCAGCGTCCCTGCTGGAATAAAAGCCCATTGACAACTGGCGCAGATGCTCCCCCAGTGTGATCTGGGAGTCCTTGATAATCCCCGCATAACCGGTGCAGGCATCTATGTAGGTTTTCTGGCGGATGAAGAAGTAGACGATCAGCTGGCCCAAGAATCCGGCGGCAAGCCCCCAGAGTACCCCAGTGGGGAGTGCGGCCCCGGGATCTGCCAGAGGAACCAGGAGAAAATAGACAGCACCCAGCATCAGTCCGTAGGGGACAGACATTACAATGCTGTCAAAGAGGCACCAAGCCATCAGGCGCAGGTACTTCCCCGGGTGGCCCAGGGTCATCATTTGAAACCACTCTCTGAACTTCATACCTGCATCGCTCCCTTCCCGATACTCCAGCGATCCCGCCGTAGATTGGCGTCTACCAGATGCTTATAGGTCTCACAGCCTGTCAGCAGTTCCTCATGTGTCCCTGCCCCCACCAATTTCCCTTTGTCCATGACCAGGATTTGGTCTGCCCGCTCCACCGTTTTCAGCCGATGGGCAATCATCAGCACCGTCTTGTTCTGGGCCAGTTTCGCAAATGCCGCCTGGATCTTTGCCTCGTTTTCGGCGTCCGCGTAGGCGGTTGCCTCATCCAAGATGATGATAGGGGCGTCTTTCAGGAAGACTCGCGCAATGGCAAGGCGCTGTTTCTCACCGCCGGAGAGATAGGCGTCGTCCCGGCTCACCACTGTCTGATATCCCTGGGGCAATGCTTGGATAACCTCATGGATGCCGGCGTTCCGGGCCGCCTGCTCCACTTCCTCCGTGGTGGCTTCGGTATTCCCCATACGGATGTTGTTTTCAATGGTATCTGTAAACAGCACGGAGTCTTGGAACACATAGGCCACCAGCTCCATCAACCGTACAGGCGGGATCTCCCGGATGTCCACGCCGCCAATGCGGATGGTGCCCCCCTGGGGCCCATAGAACCGCAGCAAAAGCTGGGCCAAAGTGGATTTCCCACCACCAGAAGGTCCCACCAGCCCGGTGACAGTTCCCTGGGACAGATGAAAGGATACATGGTCTACCGCTGGGATGCCCTCCGTATAGGCAAACTCCACATCAGAAAATTCCACATCGAACGTGGTGGGATCTCCAGCGCCATCCTGATCCGGTTCCGGCTGGCGGAGAATGTTGTCGATGCGGCTGACCCCCTCCACGATGCGGCCCGAAAGTATCACCATCTGCATCAGGTTCTCCATAGGCTCCTTGAGGCCGCTGCCCACCAGGAAAAACAGCAGGATCACCGGCAGGAAGTCCAGATAGCTCTCCGCCATGGGGATCAGCAGCAAAACGGCCGGGAGCAGGAACAGCAGCTGCGCGCCGAAAAAAGCGTAGTAGGCACCCATGGACTTGGCGTTGGCCCGAGCTGTCCGGTCCACCACCTCGGTAAAGTGGTTGAGGTCCTCTTCAAACCGCCGGAAGGCGCTGAGGGTGCGGTTGAACACCTTAATGACGCTCATGCCGTGAATATACTCCACCACCGTCCCCTGCATCCGCTCCTGGGCGTCGTGGAGTTCCACTTGGAGGGCCGCCTTGTCGGGCTGTTTTAAGCAGGCGGAGAGCAGTACCAGAGAGACCAGAATAGGCAGCAGAGTCACAATGGCCAGACGCCAGTCCATGCCGAACAGGTACAGAAGGGTAAAGACCGGCGTAGCAACCGCGGCCGCGATCTCGCAGAGGTGGTGCGCCAGAAACGCCTCGATCTGGTTGGAGTCATCGGAGACCACCTTCTTGATGGCTCCTTGGGTTGTGCCGGTGAAAAATCCGGAGGAGACGCGGGAGAGCTTCTCCATCAACTGCAGCCGCAGGTCGTAGATAATCTCATAGGCCGCCGTATGGGAAAGTGCAGAGGAAATGAAGGCGCACAGGCCGTAGACCAACGCCGCACCAAAAGTGACCGCGCAGAGCGTTAGGATCGCATTTTGATCCACCATGGATGGCTCCTGGTAATGAGCCAGCAGCTCCCGCACCACACCGTAGATGGTGAAGAATGGTACGATGCGAGCGGCCGAGGACAGGACGGACAGTACACAGGCCAAGGTTAACTTCCTCCCCCTTTGGCCCGCCAATTCAAAAAGCCGGGCAACGCCCTGTTTCTTTTTTGGGGATTTCGAGCGCATAAAAACACCTCACTTCGATTAGTTATCGCTAACTTCTCCTGATAAAGAAAGGCGCGGTCAAGCGCCCTCCTCAAAAATCAGAGAATACAGGAGCTCATAGATATGGTCCAGGGTTCGGTCAAGTGCGTCCGCATGGAGAGCGTCACGGTTGACCTTTGCCAGCGCCATGATCTTAATGAGGTTGGCCACCACATGGAAGTCCAAATCTGGCCGCACTCCCTCCATGTGGTCAAACAGGCCGCGCATGACCTCGGCCTCACGCTGGTCATAGAGGCTATCATCTGGACTGATGCACTCCGGTGAGGAAGCCTGCCTTAATTTTTCCATGTCCTCTGCGGTCAGGTACTGGTAGATGCTGTTTCGGCTAAATACGATGAGTTTCAGATACTCTTTGCCTTCCGCAACTGTCATCTTCTCCCGACCGTTCAGGATTTGCTCAAAATGCCGCTTGACACGGTCCCGCTGATATTCCATGATGTCAGTTACAAACTCCTCCTTGGAGGAGAAAAAGTTGTAGAATGTACTCTTACCCAGGCCGGCGGCTTGGGTGATCTTCTCCACAGAGGCATGGGTCATGCCGTGCTGTTTGATCAGTTCAAAGCCTGCGTCCAACATCTTGATCCGCAGTTCCTCCCGCTGGGTGGTAGAAAAAATCCTCGGTGACATAAGCATCCTCCTTTTGCGACTATTATTTTAATTTTAGTCGCAAAAGAATATTAGCATACATCCATACGTCTGCCAATCATTTTGCGACCATAATAATAATTTTATTCGCTTATGGTAATCGTCTCAGTTTATCAAGTCCACTCTGCAGCGATTCTTATAGCTGCTCCCGATTACAGTTTTATAAAGATTGCCTGAAGGAACGTTCTCCAGTTCTTCTCTGTGTTGCCATATCATATTCTCAACGTCGGTTGACCTTTTCATAAAATTGTTCCTTTACCTGAAATTATTGCAGCTGTTCTAATCGGAACGAGGACTAACCACCTTATTCATTGGATTGTTCATCTTATATCCTGCTCTGAGCACCGTCTTAATATAGTCTGGATGTTTCGGATCAGATTCCAGTTTCCGTCTCAGCCGCCAGATGATATTCTCCACGGAGGTCTCCCCATGCAGATACTCCTCTCCCCAAGCCGCTGCATAGAGCTGTGCCTTTGAGAACACTTGCCCTGGTGAACTGGCCATGCAGTAGAGCATGGCGTATTCCCCGTGGTTGAGACGCACTTCCCTGCCGGCCACAAACACCCGGCGGTACCCGTGATGGATCTCCAACTCCCCGATGCGCAGCACGGATGAGACCGAGGCAGCGGCGTGGATCACTTCCGCCCGCTTGTCTTTCAAAACATCCATGATTGCCTGAAATAAACTGCCGTCCGGGTCTGCAGCCCGGATGACAATGATTTCGTCCACTATACTACCTCCCGACTGCAGAAAGAGAGGGCCGTCCGCACGGCCCCCTCCTCTTGCTGTACTTATGTCTCTGGTTCCATAGCTGCCTTGAGTCGCCGGAAGCTCTCCTCGCTGATGACGTGCTCGATCCTGCAGGCGTCTGCCTCAGCGGTTTTCGGGTCCACGCCGGCGGCAATCAGGCGCTCCGTGAAAAAGCGGTGCTTTTCATAGATCTGCTCTGCCACTTCCCGTCCAATATTGGTCAAATGCAAGAAAAAGCCATCATCCATGGTGAGGAACCCACCATTTTTCAAAGTGGCCACTGCATGACACACGCTGGGCTTGGACACATCCAGGTGCCGGGCCACATCCACGGAGCGCACCATGCCTTTCTGCTTTTGGAGCACCAGAATGGCCTCCAGGTAATCTTCGCCGGATGCGTGGAGTTTCATGGTGCCCTCCCTTCAGGTGGAAATCTTCTGCTCTGCATTCCACATGGCCGCATATTTCCCGTTCTTCGCCAGCAGTTCCTCATGGGTGCCGGATTCTGCGATCTTCCCGTCTGCCACCACCAAAATCTGGTCCGCATTCTTGACGATGGACAGGGTGTGGGCGATCATCACCACGGTCTTTTTCTCCTTGAGCAAGTTTGCAATCGCCAGTTTCACTGCCAGTTCGTTCTCAATATCCAGGGACGCCGTAGCCTCGTCCAGCAGCAGAATGGGACTGTTCTTCAAAATCGCCCGGGCAATGGAGAGGCGCTGGCGCTCGCCGCCGGAGAGCAGGTTGCCGTTCTCCCCGGTGGGGGTATCATAGCCCTTGTCCATCTTGCGGATAAAGCCGTCACAGTTGGCCTCCCGACAGGCCGCCTCGATCTCACTGTCTGTGGCATCGGGGCGGGCGTGGCGGATATTGTCACGGATGGTGTCATCAAAGAGGAACACATCCTGATCCACCATGGAGATCTGCTCCAGCACCCGCTCCGCCGCCACACGGCCCGTGGGCCTGCCGCCGATGGATATGGCGCCGCCGCTCGGCTCATAGTATTTGGCGATCAGGTTCAGGATGGTGGACTTGCCGGAACCGGAGTCCCCCACGATGGCGGTGAGCTTCTGGTCTGGCACCGTAAAGGCGGCCTGCTTCAGCACAGGCTCTCCGGGGACATACGCAAAATCCACATGGTCAAAGGTGATCTCATGGGTATCCGTCTGGAACGGCTCCATGCTGCCGCTCTCCTCCGGCTCTTCCATGACGCCCAGGATTTTGTTTTTGGAGATCATCAGGTTTTTGTAGCTGGTGAGGTCCACAAAGATGGTGTTGGCCAGTTTCGCGCAGAACAGGGGCAGCATACAGATCAACAGATAGGACACGGTATCCAGCGTCCCCGCCGCCCAGGGCGCGTACGCTGTCCAGATGACCAGCGGGCAGGCCAGCCAAGTCAGGATACTCAGCCCTGCCCCCACCGGGAGCACCTTGGCCTCATACACATAACTGATGCGGCAGAATTCCCGCATGGCGTCAATGACGGTTTTATTCTTCAGACCGCCCACGCCGTAGGCCCGGAAGGTCTGGATGCCGGATACATACTCCACGATGCTGCTGACGTTCTCCGCGCAGATGTCGTTCTTCTCCCGGCCGTATTTCCGCACCATGCGGAAGGAAAGCCACAGCCCGGGGATCAGCAGCAGATCCGCCGCCAGCAGGATCAGCCCGGCGGGGACGTAGACAGTCATGACAAACACGATCAGCATGAGGGACAGGGCAAAGCTCTTTGCCAGGTCCCCGATCTTGTGGGTCAGGATCTTTTCATAATTGTTGACATCACTGGTAATGGTGTTGATGTAGTCGCCGGTCTGCCCCTGGGTAAATCGGGACAGCGGGATTCGCTTGAGGTGGTCGCCCATGAAGAGCCGAATGCTTTTGCTGACTTCCGCGCCGCCGATCTGGGCCTTGGTGTAGCCATAACTGTAAATCAGGATGCGGAGCAGGAAGATCCCTGCAATCACACCGGTCAGCACCAAGGCACGGTTCATATCGAACCGACCGGCCCACAAGAACTGCATCACCGCATAGAGCAGCATGAAGAGGCTGCCGGAGAGCATGCCCTCCAGCACAGTCCCCGCAACGCCGATATAGAAGTTTCGGTTCTTCTTCAAAACCTCGTGGCCCAGGCCACCCTCTCCGGCTCCTTCGGAACTATTCACCTTGTACTCACCCATTGCTCTCGCCCCCTTCCAGCTGATAGGTGATGTTCCGGGCCTTTTCATAGTCCTCCCAGGCCTTCCGGTAGTAAGCGTTCTTTCGGCGAACTTCCTCATGGGTGCCCACGCTGGTAATGGTGTGGTTCTCCACCACAGCCACCCGGTCGCACAGTTTCAGGGCGCTGAGCCGGTGGGCCACTACGATGACGGTCTTGCCCTTGCAGAGGTTCTGAATGGCTTTGTCGATCTCCATTTGATTTTCCGGGTCGGAGGCGCTCGTGGCCTCGTCCAAAATCAGGATCGGGGCATTTTTCAGAATGGCCCGGGCGATGGCAATACGCTGCTTCTCGCCGCCGGAGAAGCGGGAGCCGAAACTGCCCACCTTGGTGTCGTAGCCGTCCGGCAGGGACATGATAAAGTCGTCAATCTGGGCCTCTTTCGCCGCCGCCCGCACCTCCTCCAGACTGGCGCTGCTTCCCATGCGGATGTTCTCCAAAACGCTGTCCCGGGTCAGGAAGGTCTTTTGGAACACGATGGCCACGTTTTTCAAAATGGTGTCGTAGTCCAGCTCCTTCACATTTTTCCCGCCAATCAGCACCTCGCCCTCCTGCACATCATAGAACCGGGAGACCAGTTCAATGATGGTGCTCTTGCCGGCGCCGGACTGCCCCACCAGAGCCATACGCTCCCCGTCCTTGATCTTCAGGTTGACGCCTTGCAGTACATCGGTCTTGCCGTCATAGGAAAACCGCACATTCCGCAGTTCAATGTCGTGGTTCTCGGGAAAGCTGCTTCCACCCTGATAGACAGGAATGTCCAGAATCTCTTTTGCCTTGGTGACGGCGCCCAGCACATTGGCGAAGTTTGTCCCCAGCTCTTGCAGGGGCCGAATCTCGGCCAGGTACAGGGAACCCACATAGAGGAACAGCAGAAAGGCGCTGGCCGTCAGGGAGCCTCTCAGGAAAAACATCCCGCCCAAAGGCACCATCAGCAGCATTCCGCACTCGATGATGACCACAAAGGCCGCATAAGGCGGCCCCATCCGCCGGGAAGTTTCATTCCACATGGCGTTTTCCTCGCGGATGGCATCGGAGAATTTTTGAAAGGACTTGCTCCCCATGTTGTAGGCCTTGATCAGTTTCATGCCGTTGATGTACTCGATCATGACGGAGTTCAAGGTGCTGATGGAGCGGTTGGCCCGGTCCATCAGGTCATCCGTATTGCGGAACATGACCCCCATCACAGCGACGGCCAGGATCAGCGGCACCAGAGAGACCAGCGCCAGGGGGATATTGACGGTCATCAGGTAGGCAAAGACCACCACCGGTCCTACCAGATAGCACACCAGATCCGGCAGGTTGTGGGCCAGGAACAGTTCCAGTTTCTCAATATCCTCGTTCAGCACCGTCTTGATGTCCCCGGTGCGCCGCTCATTCAGAGCGCCCAGGGGCGCCCGGGCCATGTGCTCCGCCACCATGCAGCGCACCTTGAACAGCGCCCCGTAGGCGCCTTTGTGGGCGGCCACCCCGGAGCCGCCAAACAGCACAAAACGCAAGGCCACGGCCACAGCGATCATCGCCGCGATCCGTACCACCAATTCTGTGGTGCAGGTCCCGCTGAAGGCGGCATCCATCAGTTGATAGATCCCCATATAGGGGACAACAATGCACAGCCCTCCGGCCGCTGACAAAAAGACCGCCAGAAACAGCCAGGCTTTCTGTTCCCCCGCCCAGTGGAGCAGCAGGGCCACGCGGTTGACTTTTTTCCGTTTCATCGGTCACCTCTCCTTTCCATTTGAAACTGAAACAGAGAACAGCTCTCTCAATTTCGGGAGGGCTTCCATGGCAACAGGGACATCATCGGGCATCTCCCCCTCGTCAAAATGCAGGACCCGGGAGCAGGTGCGGCAAACAAATTCAAAGTCGTGGGTGACGATGAAGATGACCTTTCCCATATCAGACAAGCGGCGGATCAACCCCGCCACCTGGGCCATGCTGTCAAAGTCCAGGCCGCTGGTGGGTTCATCGAATACCAGCAGGTCTTTCCCGCAGATCATGCTGACGGCCACGGCCACCCGCTGTTTCTGCCCGCCGGACAGGGTATTGGGATGGCGTTCCCGGTATGGGGCCAGCCCCAGTTCCTCCAGGGTAGCGTCTACCAAAACCTTGTCCGGGTTCCGGATGCCGAAGGAGCACTCCGCCTCCACGCTCTCGGCGAACAGCTCGTAGTTTACGTCCTGCATCACCATGTAGGACTGCTTCAGCCGATCCCTGCGCTCCATAGGCCTGCCGTCCCACTGGAACTGACCGTCACAGTCCTTGTGGAGCCCGCACAGAGCCCGGGAGAATGTAGTCTTTCCGGCCCCGTTGTGGCCCACCACGCCGATAATCTCTCCCCTTGCGGCGGAAATGCCGATCCCGTGAAGGATGGTGCGCTTCTTATAGCGCAGGGAGACATTTTTCAGCGACAACACCGTTTCCCCGACTGAAGCATGACCGGGCGGCGGAAGGACATCCATCAGATCCGTTGCCCGCAACCCCATCCGTTCCCGCTGGTCCTGGGACAGCCGCCGGAACTCCGCCGGCGTGAAGATGCCTTGGATCGCTCCCCGATCCAGGTATACGATCCGGTCCGCTATGTCCATCAGGTAGTAGAGCCGGTGCTCCGCAATCAGAATGGTTTTGCCCTGCCCTTTGATCAACTGCAAATGCTCCCGCAGTTCTTGGATGGAGGTCATGTCCAGATTGGAGGACGGTTCATCCAGCAGATAGATCTCCGGGTTCATGGCATAGACGGAGGCAAAGGCGATCTTCTGCTTTTCTCCGCCGGACAACTCGAAGATATTGCGGCCGCGGAGACTCTGGATGTGCAGGTCCTCCGTCGTCTGCTCCACGCGCTCCGCCAGTTCTTGGGGCGGCCGGGCCTCATTCTCGATGCCGAAAGCGATCTCGCTGTCCGTGTCCACGTTGAAAAACTGCGTTCTGGGATTCTGGAACACAGAGCCGACCTCGGCGGCGATCTGGTACATGGGAAGGCTGCTGATCTCCTGGCCATCCACCCGCACGCTGCCGGTCAACTCGCCTGCATAGAACTGGGGGATCAGACCGTTCACCAGCCTTGTGATGGTGGTCTTGCCGCACCCGCTGCGCCCGCAGAACAGAACGCACTCCCCGTCCGCAATGGTCAGGTCAATGTCCCGGAGGCCGTCATGCTCCTGTCCCTGATAGGTGAAGGACACCCGTTTCAGTTCGATCATCCAAACACCCCCTTCCCATAGAGGCCCGCCGCAAAGAAGGCGCCAAAACAGAGGATTGCCAGCGCATCCATAAACCCCATACGAATCTGCACCAGGCAGGTCCTGGGTTTTGGGTTCTCGATTCCCCGAGTGATGGAGGCGATGGACAGTTCATCCGCCGCCTTGGACGCCGCCATCATCAGCGGGACGTAGATGCACTCCACGGTCATGCCGGGATGAGTCAGCAGCCCTTTTAGGGACGGCGACACATCCCGCAGCCGCATGGCGTCCTTGATGAACCGCCAGTCCTCCTGAATGGTGGGGATATAGCGGAGCATGACCGCCAGCGGGATCACCAGCTTTTTCGGCGCATGGACACGGTTCATAGCAGACAGAAACTCACTGACCTTGGTGGTAGAGATCACGATACCGGACAGCATCCCGCAGGGATACACCTTGTGGAACAGGCCGAGAAACGCGATGAACATGGTACGCCAGGTCCCGGTCATGGTATCCATGATCCAGAAAGTGAGCAGGACAATCAGCCCGTAGAACGCCGCGCCCTTCCAGGCGTACTTCCACTTTCCGCAGCAGGCGCCAAACAGCCCAATCAGCACCACGAGTCCCAGCTCATAGTACAGAGACGGGGCCATCATGGCGGAGAGGATGCAAAGCAGGAGCAGCAGGATCTTCGTTCTTGGGTCCAGCCAGAGTCCGCGCTGCGGGGATGTTCCGCCGGTCATGCGGTGATCCCAGCCTTCTCGAACTGCTTCTTCAGCATCTTGCCGCCGACCCACCCGCTGAAGGCCGCGATGACCAGCGTGCCGACGATGATGACCGCCAGCAGCCAGGAGGGGGCGGAGGCGCTCATGGTGTCAATGTAGGACTGCTCCGTGCCGTTCTCCAGCATGGTGCTGGCCCACCCCTCCGGGTCGATGAAGAACACCACATAGGTGTAGATGCCGCCCAGGGAGATCAGCATGTAGGACAGCAAGTTGATGGCCTTGTTGCGGTAATGTCCAGCGCCGGCTACAAGATCCGCGATGATACCCATGCCGATGTACCCCAGGGAGAACGCCCAGTGCATCCCCGTGGCAAACCAGATAATCCCCATAATAATGCCAAGGATCGTAACACTCCACCGCTTCTGCACCTTGGCCACCATCAGCAGATAAACGGGACCGCACAGCAGGGCCGCACCCATGGGCATGTAGAAAGTCAAAACTGGGTTCGGAGCGAATGGAAGTCCACCGACCAGGGTAAACACAAAAAAGATGGCACTGAATATGCCCGTAGTCACCAGATCCTTGACCGTCAGACCTTTCTTCAGTGAATTGACTTGATTGTTCATAGCTCTCCTCCTGTTTCATGATGTGTTGACTTTTCGTAGACGATATGCTACCATTTGGTTAGAGTTGACTAACCATCGCCTATACAGTACACGCGGTTCGGCCGCCTTGCAAGCGTTTGAGACGATGTTCGTCTCTTCGTTGCAAAAGTTCGTCCAATCGTTGTAAACAGGAGGCGAGTCTTTTGTCATGTCTGAAATCATGGAACCATACTATGTATCCATGCTGAAGGGCCACGGTTTTACCCCTGACCCCGACGATCACCAGTACGGGGCCTTGGGCCTCTGCTGGAAACTGTCCCCGGAAATCGGGGAGGGCTCCTACTGGACCTATGGCCAGAAGGATCTCTACGACATCAAGATCCACAACTTCTCCTTCCATGAGGACTCTCTGCTGGAGTTCTCCCTGCCAGAGTGCCTGAGCATCACCCGCTATGACTCCATCTCCGGGGAAGAGCTGTCGCCCTACCGCCGGCTGTCCGCCGGGTGCATCAAGACCTATATCGGCGGGTATGAACCGTATCAGGTTCTGATCCACAAGAACATCCCCATCCACTCCATCGGCATCGAGATCATGCCGGCCTACTATGAGGACTACCTCAAGAAGCAATACCCGGAAGAATACCGAAACCCAGTGGAGGCGTTCCGCAAAATCGACCAGACCACTGATTTCCCGGAGATGTCCAGACTGCTTTCTGAAGTCCAGAACTATCGCGGGGATGGGATCGCCGCCAAGCTGTTCTATGAGAGCAAGGTGGCGGAGGCCCTGTCCCTGGTGGTGGAGTACCAGAAAAAACGTCCAGCGGCCCCCATCAAACTGTCTCAGGCGGATCTGGAGCGCATCCAGACCGTGGCCGCCTATCTGAGCGACCACTATGCGGCAGAGATCCCCATGGAGCGGCTGACGCAGATTGCCTGCATGGGAACCACGAAACTCAAGAGCAGTTTCAAAAAGGTTTACGACTGCACCATCACAGAGTACATCCAGCAGCGCCGCATGAGCCAGGCGGAGTACCTGCTGACCAACACAGACTTATCCATCGGCCAGATCGCCCAGACAGTGGGCTACTCCACCTCCAGCCGCTTTGCGGAATTGTTCCGAAAAAGCACAGGGCTATTACCGGGGGAGTTTCGGAAAGTCGGACGCCGGTAATGAAACATCAAAAAGGAACTGGAGGCGCCTCTTTGACGAATGGCGGCATCCAGTTCCTTTCATTCATTTCAATCTTCCGCGTCCTTTCTGAAGTTGACTATAATGAGGTCTTTACCGCAAGTCAGGGCGGAGATATCAACTCTGATTTATATTCAGGTCGATCGCTGCGCAGGCAGCCAGGAGATAACCCGGGCGCCGCTCTCCCGCAGGAACTCTCCGTCGTGGGTGATGACCAGCACGCACAGCCCCCGTTCTGCGAGTTCTCGGAGCAGGCGGCTCACCTCCAGCATGTGGGCGTAGTCCAGTCCGCTGGTGGGCTCATCGAAAATCAGCAGTTCTTTTCCGCTGAGGCAGCCGTCTACAATTGCCAGCCGCTGCTTCTGCCCGCCCGAGAGCGCCAAGGGGTGTGCCTGGACATATTGAGCCAGATCCATTCGCTTCAGCGCGGCCATGGTTTCCATCTCATTCGCGTCATTCCCCAACCGGGCTTCGGCCAGCACGCTGTCGGCAAAGAGCTGGAGGTTCACATCCTGCATGATGAGAAAGCCCAGCCGTTTCCGATCTTTTCGACCGGCAGGTTTTCCGTCCCAGAGGATCGTCCCGGCTTTCTCCTTCATCAGACCGCAGAGGCAGCGGGCCAGGGTGGTTTTCCCCGCTCCGTTGTGGCCGGTGATGGCGGTGATCTGTCCCCTGGGTGCGGAAAAGGATACCCGCGCCCAAACAGCTGTCCGATCATAGGAGGCCCGCAAGCTCCGCACCGACAGTCCATCTCCGGCTTCGCCCGGCGCGAGCTGTGGCTCCGGCAGCGGCACTTCGGTCAAACTCCTCAAGCCCATGGCTCGACGCCGCTCTTCAGGCAGCGACAGAAATTCTGCTCCGGAATATACTCGTTCCAGCCACCCTTCCCGCAGATAGAACACCCGGTCTGCCAGGTCGGCGGCATACCAGAGGCGGTGTTCCGCTACCAGGACTGTCTTTCCCGCCGCTTTCAGTTGCTTCAGGATCTCCCGCAGTTGGCGGATGCCCTCGCCGTCCAGATTGGAGGATGGCTCGTCCAACACAAAGATCTCCGGTCCCATGGCATAGGCGCTGGCACAGGCGATGCGCTGCTTCTCCCCTCCGGACAGGGCAAAGATATTCCGATCCAGGAGCGGTCCCACGCCGCAGACCCTTGCGGCAGAGGAAAGGGCCTGCTCCATCTCCTGATGGGATGCCCCCCGGCTCTCCAGCCCGAATAGCACCTCGCTGGTGGTGTCCAGGTTGAAAAACTGGGACTTGGGGTTTTGGAACACCGAGCCCACGGTCTGGGCCAGCTCCCACAGGGGCACCTGGGACACCTCCTGGCCGTTTACGGTGACCATCCCCTTCAATGTCCCGCCCCCGTTGTGCTGGAGCAGGCCGTTGATGAGTTTGATAATTGTGGTCTTTCCGCAGCCGCTCTCCCCGGTCAGGAGGATCAGTTCTCCCGGCTCCACGGTGAAGGAACAGTCCCGCAGGCTCGGTTGTTCCCGGCCCTCGTAGGTATAGGTCACATGGTCAAAGGCGATCATGGCAGAACCCCCTTGCAGCAGATACCGCCCATGCACAGGGCCGCAAAGGCCAGGCAGACCACCGCATCCTGGATGTGGAACCCGATGGGCCGCCAGGAAGACCGCTTCCCCGGGTGTTCGATGCCCCGTGAGGTAGCGGACTCGCTCAGTTCCTCGGCTGTCTGTGCCGCCCCCATGAGCATGGGGACATAGACGCACTCCAATTTCTGTTCCAGCCCCCGGATGCGCCGCAGGGCCATGGCGTCCCGGATGTGCCGGAAGTCCTGCCGCAGGGCCGGGAGGAACCGCAGCGTCACCGCCAGGGTGATGGAGAAGTTCCGGGAAACGCCCATCCGCTCCAGCGCGGCCATGAACTGGCTGACGCTGGTGGTTGCGATGATGTACGCCCCACCGGCAATGCAGGGAAAGACCAGGATGAAATAGGTCACCGTGGCGAAGACCGTGGCCAGGGACCCGGGCAGAATCGGCAGCAGCCAATATTGGATTGCCAGCACGGCAAGGTAGGTCAGCAGCAATCCTGCCAGCATCGTTCCCTTCCGCTCCAGAAGGAAGAGGACGAAATAGGCCAGCATGACGCCTATGCGGAAGACCGTCGGCGACCAGGTAAACACTGCCACATTAGCCAGCAGCCAAATCAAAATTTTTGTTCTCGGGTCCAGCGCCAAGCCTTGAACCTGCCGCCCGCTCATTGGGCCAACCCGGCCTTCACAAAGTGCTTGCGCATCAGCTTCATCCCCAGCAGGGCGCCCAGCACGGAGCCCACCAGGATACTCAGGACGATGACGCCGAACACCGGCCAGGTGAGCAGGCCCTCCATGGTGGTCATATAGCCGGGGTCCATCATCTGGGCGGCGTACTCCAAGTAACTCTCCTTGGTGAACCATAGGGGCAGGAAGTCCCCGATGAACCCCAGGTTGAAACAGAAGAAGCCCAGCACCAGCCAGCCCTTCTTCCGAAACTGCCCAGACTTCAGGCACAGCTCACACAGGATACCGCCCACAAGGCCGGTGATGGGGAACATCCAGGTGGCAGCCACCAGGACAACACCCGTGACGAGGCTGGTAATGACGAAGGGGCCGTTCTTTTGGATCTTAGCCACCAGCAGCATGAACACCGGCCCGATCAGGATGGCGTCAATGAAGTGGGTGGCGAACCACACATAGGGGCTGATACCGCCCACCAGCATAAAGATAAAGCGGATGGCGATACAGACCGCGCCCAGCGCGCCGGCCGTGATGGCGTCCTTTGCCGTCAATTTCCGCTTCCCTTCCATTCCTTGTTGAGTCATTTGAATTCCTCCTATCATTTTCTCGTTAGGCAATGCTAACCATTTGACAGGATAGCACAGCACACCCTATACCACAAACTCCGTACCGTCGTTTTAGCTCCAAACAGCACTCAGTTGCTCCGAGGGTATTGACGGTCATTGCCCCATCCGATACAATCCAAACAGGATGAATTAAGGGGGGATCTGCTGATGTCCCATCTAATGCAACTCTTTGAGCCTGCCCGCTTTCCCGGCGGCGTAGAAGTACATACGGACGGTCTCAGCGCAACTATGACGCTGGATGGGGCGGAACACGGGAGCCTGCGTTTCTTTCCCCTGGGGCCTGGTGCGATCCTATCCTTCAACCGGATCTATACCCAGGTCTGGCCCCTGGCACAGACGGAGACGGACAACATCCTGCTGCTGAACTTCTGCCTCAATGGCCGGTGCGAGGTGGATCTGGACAACGGGCAGTTCGCCTTTCTTTCCCAGGGGATCATGGCCTTGGGGACCCAGCAGGTCAAAGAAGCATACCGTTACCCCAGCGGCGTCTATGAGGGGGTAGAGTTGTTCCTGGACATGGATGCACTGGAGCAGGAGCCCTACTGCCTATTCCTCGAGGCAGGTATTGACTTGACAGCCCTGATCCGGCACTTTCAAGCCGCTCAGAAACTCTATCTTGCTCAGACCCCTGCTGCCATACAGGGGATATTGTCCGAGTTGTGGGCATTGCGGGATACCGAGGATATAGGGCGGATGAAACTTAACTCCGCCCGGCTGTTGCTGGAATTAGGGCGGCAACCCTATGTACCCCATCCCCATATCCGATACTTCACCTTGTCCCAAGTGGCTATCGCCAAGGAGGTGCGCTCCATTCTCCTATCCGATCTCAGCCAAAATCACACGGCACGGAAACTGGCGGAACGGTTCCAGATCGGGGAGACCAGTTTGAAGAATTATTTCCGCGGGGTTTTTGGAGAAAATCTCTCCGCCTGGCTCCGGGAGACCCGGATGCGCCGGGCCGCGGAGCTGCTGCGGGACACGGACCTGCGGGTGGCGGAGATTGCGGAACAGGTGGGCTATGAAAATCAGAGCAAGTTTGCGGCGGTCTTTACCAGGCAGTTCGGCTGTCCGCCACTGGAATATCGAAGAAGGGCACGGCTCGATTGAGCCGTGCCCTTCTTTCCAAGGTCGGTTTCGATTTTATAGAGGTCCGCCGGTCCGTAAAGGTCCGGCAGGTACGCAGGACCTTCCGCTGTTATCGTTCCAGCATCCGGTCGTTCCAGTTCAGGATCAGGTCCAGCATATATTTGGTGTTGCCCATGTTGCAGTGGGCCTGGCCGTTCAGCGCCCGACCGGGCACCGCAAACTCCAGGGAGCGGGTGTTTTTCAGCAGGTCGATCTCCTGCTTGTAGAGGCCAAAGTCCACCAGCAGGTCCTCCCGGGCGCTGAGGAGCAGTACATCCTGAGTAATTTGCTCCGCCACCGGCTCCATGGTGAAGGCCCGGGCCTTTTGCAGATATTCATACACGTCGGAAGTGCCGTAGGCGTAGTTGGAGTGCTGGATGGACCAGCGGAACAGCGGCTCCCGCTCCGCCAGGCCGGCGTAGAGGTCCAGGATAGCCTCCCGGTTGTTCTCGTCCAGCCAGTGCTCCAGTTTCGCCCGGATCTCCGCCGGCTTGTCCGCCATCAACGCGCCATAGATGCTGGGCAGCACGCTCCAGGACACCACACGCCGGATACGCGGTTCCATGGCCGCCGCCCGCATGCAAAGCTCCCCGCCCAGAGAGACGCCGATGATGGTCACATTGTCTGCCCCATAGTGGTTCAGCACCGCACCCACCGGCTTCTCCCACTCCGGCGTGAAGGTCAGGCCGGATTTCCGCAGGGCCGCTCCCTGGCCGGGACCCTCAAAGGCCAGCACTGTATAGCCGCCTTGGGCCAAATACAGCAGGGCGTCGGTGAACTCCTCCAGCAGGGAGTCGTTGCCGCCATGGAACAGGATGGTGCCCTTGGAGGCGCCGTCGGGAAGAACGCGCCAGCAGGGCAGAACGCCGCCCTCATAGGGCACCTCCTCCCGATAGATGGGACCACCCTTCTCCGCAAACAAATGGGCGAAGTGTGTATAGAAGATCTCCCTGGCCCGGTCATAGACGGCATGGCACTCCGGGGTGTCCGGCACCATGAAGAACTCCGCCATTCGGAGATACCCGGCGGCGGCCGCCCAGTCCGCCCGGGCCTCCGCCTGGGCGGAGAGCTCCTTTAAGACCCGCTCCCAGGAGGGGAAGTCCGTGATCTCCCCGCCCCGGGCCTGGACCTCTGCCGGATCGCCATGGTTCCACATGACCACTCGATTGAGCTGGAAGTCAAAGAGCGGATGGTCGTTGAAGTGATAAGTCCCCTCAGGAAAAGTAATGACAGACATGGCAAATGCCCCTTTCTTCTTGTAAGATAGGGGCATTGTAACAGGGGCCTGTCTCATTTACTTCTGTTCATCTGCTGTTTTGGTCCGGCCCAGGCCGGCCAGGAAAATCTGCTTCACCTCTGTCATGGACATACCGTACAACTTCCGGCTGGTGTCCGCCATGTGGGAGGGAGTGGCAAAGCCCGCATCCATGCAGACCTGGGTGAGGGAGCGTCCCGTCTCCAGCAGATAGAAGGCCCGTTCCAGCTTCAGGTTTGCCAGATAGAGATGGGGAGAGATTCCCGTATCCCGCCGGAACAGATGGGTCAGGCGGCTGGGAGACAGGTGGACGGCCCGGGCCACTTCCCGGATGGTCAGCTGCTCCAGGGCGGGGGTTGCTTTCATGTAGGCGGCCGCCTCCAGTATCCGCGGATCCTCCGCAGAGGTACGTTGCTCCTGCAATCCGAGCAGCCGCTCGGTTTCGGCAGCGGCGGCGGCCGCATCCGCCTCCGTGCGCACATCCCGCCACCGCTCCCCTACCTCGGAGGAAACAGACGTATCCAGTGTCCGCCAGGGAGCGCCCCGCAAAAGGGTGTGCTTCACACAGCGGCTCATAGGCGTCAGCTCGTCGATGAACACCACCAGAGTCGGGGCCTCGCTCAAAATCGTGTGGGGGACATCAGAGCCGATAGCGATGCCCGCCGCCTCCACGGATACGCCATTCACCAGGGCGGTGAAGGGCCGCTCCATGGCAAACACCAGATGGGCGGCGAAATGCCGGTGCTCCGCCGGAGAGGGATAGCTTGCCTGGATGTAGTAGCAGTCACTGACACGGAAAATAAAGGGTTCGTTCATCAGGAACTCACCCCGTTTCTGGCTTGAAACTCCATCCGCACGATTTGCAGCTTCATCGGCCCGTCGGCGATCCCGGCCAACAAACGATGGATATTACGGATTCCCGGACCCCGCAAATCCTGATAGCCCAGCATATAACCCCGACTAGATATGGAGATGCGGTTCGACCAGGACGTCAATTCCTTCTCCGCATCCCGGACGGAGAAATACGCCCCCACATCCCGGATACCCGCCTGCTTGACCCAGGTTTTCAGCATCAGCTTCACCGCCGCCGGGCCGGCGGCGTCAAATACCAGCCGCCCGTCCGGAAACCGTTCCGCCATGGCCGCGCAGAGGGCGCGCACCTGCTCCGTCCGAAAGTAGTAAAACACGCCGGCGGCAAAGAACACCGCCCCGTCCTCTGCCGGCGTGTCGATGGCATCGAACCAGGAGAAGTCGTTCAGGTCGGCGGCAAGGTTCTTCTCCCGTTCCTCAGCGGGGAGCAGCGCCTCCCGCACCACCATGACGTCGGGCAGGTCGATGTTATAGATGTAGCACTGCCCGTTGTCACAAGCCCGGCCTGTCTGGTCCAAGCCGCAGCCCAGATTGACCACGGCGGCCTTGGGATGGGTGCTCAGGTAGTCCCGCACCTCAAAGGCCAGGTCGCCCTGGCGCATGGCCACCTCCAGAGCGCCGAAGATCTGCATGAGGCTGTCGGATTTCCTCTCCAAAGCGGAAAAATCGTAGTCAATCCTCTCCAACAGCTCCGACGCCGTCTGGTCGGCAAACAGCTGGGGAAACTTCCGGGAACACAGTGCCCGGCCATACAGGGGGATCACCAGCGTCTCCTGGATGGAGTTCTTTTGAATGGGATACCGCATGGCCTCTCACTTCCTGCCAACCAGCAGGGTGGAGCCGGAGAGGAACAGGCGCTTTCCCTCCCCGCGGGTCATGAAGGTCCCGTCTGCTGTAGGGAGCAGCCGCGCCTCTTGGAAGCCCTCCTCCCGCAGTTTGCGGAGAAAATCGTCCATATCCCCATACCGGGAGGGCTCCATCAGGTCATGAATGGCAAAGATACCGCCCTTCTTCAGCACCCGCAACGTCTCCCGCAGCAGCGCCTGCTTGTCCGCGCCGGTGATGTTGTGGTAGACATAGTTGCTGGTCACTGCGTCAAAGGTCTCGTCCGGGAAATCCAGATGGCGGGCATCGCCCTTCTGGAAGGCGACATTGTCCACTCCCTCGGCCTGAGCGTTCCGCTCACAAAGTTTCCGGCTGTAGGAGGCGTATTCCACACCCCAGCGGTCGATGCCCACCATGCGGCCCTGGGGGTTCCGTTTGGCACAGGCGATGGTCAGCGCCCCGCTGCCGCATCCCACGTCCAGGCCCACGCCGCCCTCCGGGAGCACGATGGATGCGGCGACGCCCTCCACGATCTGCCGGGACAGCTGCCGCCCTCCCTCGTAGGAAAACATCGCCCGGGCGTACAGGCTCCATGCCGCCCCCGCAAGGCAGCCCACAGCGCCCAGGCCCAGGACTGCTCCGGCAAGATGCTTTGCCGTCCGGTCCAAGGGCAGCCGCAACCTGACAGCAGCCGCGCTTCCCGCCGCCAGTACGCTGGCGGCTGTCCCCAGGCTCATGATCATGCCCTTGGGCATCCAATTCCGATAATCTGGTTTCATGGTCATCTCCCCTTCCGTATTCATTTGCGGAGGACATGGAGATCCTGTTCCCCGGAGCAGCAGCTCTCTGTGCGTGTTCCCATGCGGGTGATTCCAGTCCTCCCCGTGGACTTCACGATCCGCTTTCCAATTGGCAGATCATTGATGCCTTCATTTTTTCTCACTCTTGCGCGTCAGGCTGATCCTCCTGCCCATGGCGGTGCCGCCCACAGCAAGGGTGCCCTTCGTGATGACAGCAGCAGCCTCCATCCGGGTCGGCAGGGTTCAGGTGCAGAAGATCGACCTTGACAACATGCTCTTGGGTATCCATCTGATTCAAGTGATCCATCATAGCAATGACTCCTTCGGAACTTTTTATTTGAAAGCATTGTATTTGCTTTTGGTTAGTTATTGCTAACCACAGGGCAATTATATAAAATTGTACCCCGGCTGTCAAGAAACCGACTGCCGCAGGACGAAAAATCCTTCCTGCGGCAATCGGTTATTTTCTTTTAGGATTTTTGGGAAACCATCCACGCTCTACGCGTTGGGCCTGTTCTTTCAGCTCCCGGATGCTCCACAGGCAGCCTGCCCCCAAAAGCCCCAAAACAATGGAGATCAGTCCCTGAACGAACAAGGCCCCACAGAGAAAGAGCAGACCCGCAATCAGAAAAACCGGCCAGACCCGCTGAGTGAAGTGGTATTCGCACCAGATTACCAGCGGATGGAATGCACCGATAATCAGCAGGGACGCCGCACCGACGGCGATCCCCTCAAAGTTTAGCTGCATAAGCATCACCTCGGGGCTATCATACCAGAAACGCGGAAAAATGGAAACAGCTCTTTCCGCAGTTTCCCCTTGACAGGTTCCACCCTCCATGCTATATTGATAATTAGATTATCGGTAATCAAATTATCTATTGAGGAGGCGATTGCATGGCAGTGGCGGACCGCTCCATTGATCCCAGGATCCTGGACAGCGCCCGAACGGAGTTTCTTGCAAGCGGCTTTGAAAAGGCGTCTCTCAAAACCATCTGCGAGGGAGCCGGCGTCACCACCGGGGCGCTGTATAAACGGTACAAGGGGAAAGAGGACCTGTTTTCCGCCGTGGTGGAACAGACCGTAGCGGATCTATACGAGGTGGCCCATGCCCGGGGGGACAAAGACCCCGCCGCCATGTCCGACCAGGAGTTGATCAAGGCATGGGATATGGACGGAGCGGACATGATGTGGTGGTTCCGTTTCCTCTACGACCGGCGGGACGACTTCTATCTGCTGCTCTCCTGCTCCCAGGGAACCCGGTACGCCAACTTCCCCCACGACTGGGTGGAGCTTCTGACGAAAGCCACCAGCGCCTATTTAGCGGAGGCCCAGCGGCGGGGCCTGTGCCGGAACGATGTGGAGCCGGCAGAGCTGCACATCCTGCTGTCCGCTTTCTGGACCACGATTTATGAGCCCTTCATCCACCACTTTACCTGGGAGCAGATCGAGGCCCACTGCCGGATCGTCTGCGGCCTGTTCAACTGGCATGGCGCGCTGCATTTTCAGAAATAGGGAAAGCCTCTCCAGCGGAGAGGTTTTTCACCGGCCAAGAGTTAGTAATAACTAATCATCAAAAAAGGAGGTTCAGCTGTGTTTCAAAAAGTCTTGGAGTATGCGGGCGAGTACCGAAAGACCACCTATCTCTCCATGGTGGTGATGTTGATCGGCATTGTGATGAACGTGCTCCCCTTCCTGTTCATCTACCAACTGATCCGCCCCCTGCTTCTGGGGGGATCGCTGGAACTCGGATACGCGGCGTGGCGGGTGGCGGCCATTGCCGCCTGTGGGATCCTGTATGCCGTTTTGTATGTGAAGGGCCTGTCCCTCTCCCACCGGGCAGCCTACAACACGCTGAAAAATCTGCGGATCTCTCTGCAAGGAAAACTGGAGCGGCAGCCCCTGGGCGTGATTCAGGAAAAGGGCGTGGGCGCCCTGAAGAAGATGTTCATTGACGACATCGACTCCATTGAACTGCTGCTGGCCCACGCCCTGCCGGAGGGACTGGCCAATCTGGCGGTACCCGCCTTCGTCTTTCTCGCCATGTTCTTCGTGGACTGGAAGCTGGCGCTGCTCTCCCTGTGCGCGCTGCCCCTGGGGCTGGTGGCCATGATGGCCATGTACCGCGCCGGCACCAGCAAGATGGGTGCCTACTACGCCTCGGCCCAGAAGATGAACAACACCATCGTGGAGTACATCAACGGCATGGAGGTGGTAAAGGTCTTCAACCGGGACGGGGAGTCCTACCAGCGTTTCGAGCAGGATGTGCGGGGCTACCGGGACTTCACCCTGGCCTGGTACAAGGTCTGCTGGCCCTGGATGGCCCTCTACAACAGCATCCTGCCCTGCGTGGCCCTGTTCACCCTGCCCATCGGGGCGTACCTGGTCCTGCGGGGGTATTCCACCCTGCCGGATTTCGCCCTGGTGCTGTGCATGTCCTTCGGCGTGGGTGCGCCGCTGCTGCGGGCGCTGGGTTTCATGTCCACCCTGCCCCAGATCAACTACAAGATCACCGCCCTGGAGCAGCTGATGGGCGCACCGGCTCTGGAGCAGACAGAGGCAGGCTTCTCCGGTGAGGATCACTCCGTTTCCTTTGAGGATGTCCGCTTTGCCTATCAGGAGGACGAGGTGCTCCACGGCGTCTCCCTCACCGCACCGGAGGGGAGCCTCACAGCCCTGGTGGGGGAGTCGGGCAGCGGCAAGTCCACCCTGGCAAAGCTCCTGGTCCACTACTATGATGTGACCGGTGGGAGCATCCGCGTGGGCGGCCAGGACATCCGGGAGATGAGCGTGGAGGCCCTCAACGACCAGATCTCCTATGTGGCCCAGGAACAGTTCCTGTTCAACATGAGCCTGCTGGAGAACATCCGCCTGGGCCGCCCGGAGGCCACGGACCAGGAAGTGCTGGCTGCGGCGGAGAAGGCCCAGTGCGGGGAGTTCCTCGCCCGGCTGGAGCACGGCATCCACACCATGGCCGGGGACGGGGGCAAGATGCTCTCCGGCGGGGAGCGGCAGCGCATTTCCCTGGCCCGAGCAATCCTGAAAAACGCCCCCATCGTGGTCCTGGACGAGGCCACCGCTTCATGTATTTATACACAAAAGGGAAATAAGAAGATTAGAAAACCGCAGGCCGCCAATCAGACGGCTTTAATTTTTGACCGCCGTGCGGCGGCAAGGTTGTTGTCGATAAACTCCATCAGGCGTTTATGCTGGTCTTGAAATTTGAAGTGGATTTCAA
>UROF01000005.1 GCA_900549475.1 uncultured Eubacteriales bacterium | reverse complement strand
ACCGGGATGTGCCGGTGCTGATGACGAACTTTCCCACCATCCTGAACCGCCTGACCGGGATGTTCTCCGAGGACAGGGCCGACTTTATCGCCAGCTTTGACGAGTACGACCTGCTTATCATTGACGATTTGGGTGTGGAGCGCAGTACCGAGTATGCGATGGAGCAGATGTTTTTCGTCATTGACAGCCGCTACCGCAGCCGCAGGCCCATGATAATCACCACCAACCTGAAGCTGGCCGAACTCAAGAACCCACCCGACCTGGCCCACGCCCGTATCTATGACCGTATCCTGGAACGGTGCGCCCCGATCCTCTTTGCCGGGAAGAACTTCCGGGAGGAAAACGCCGGGGCCACCAAGCAGGCGGCGAAAGACATTGTAAACCGTAAGCATGAGTAATTTTTTGCCGGACGGAGCAGCCCCGCCCGGAGAAAGGAGCGCCATGAGCGAAGAAACCCGCACCATGCAGACCGCAGACACCACCCCGGCCAGAGCGCCGGAGGACGCCCCCGCGCTGGTAAAGAAAATCGGCAAGACCACCTACAAGGTGCGCGTCCATTTCAGCGAGACCAGCACCGAAACCATGAGCGACAAAATCAAGCGTATGCTCAAAAACGAGATACAGCAGATGTGACCGGCTGATAAAGCCAGCCGCCTTGTGTTAAACTGATGATGGTACACACCAAAACTTTTAGCCAAGGAGGACATGAAAATGCTGTACGAAGAAATGGAAAAGAAAGAGATTGAGAGGGTTTACGCGGTGTTTGCCGACTACATCCGGGAAAGCCTTTATCTGGAATGGTTCTGGTCTGACAAGCTGGGCTATCTGCTCCTGAAAATCGGCGCGGAGAAACGGTATATTGCGGAGAATGTAATCATCTATACCGCCGAGCAGCTTGCCCGGATACTGTTTTCCGAAGTGTCGATGGATGTGTTGCAGATGACCGGCAACGACCACACCGAACAGACCGCTGATCCTCTGGAACTGGCCGAGATAAAGCGGCGCTGGAACCCCTTCCTTGAACGGCTGCCGGAATACCAGACCGTTTGCGAAAAAATCCTTGCCGGGGAAAAGTAACCCCACCCGCCTGAGTGTCAGGAGCATGAAAGTGCTTCTGGCACTTTTTTTGTGGCATTTTTGTGAATTTGATTAAAAAGTCCTTGACAACTCGTTTCGGGTGTGACGGGCAAGGGTGTCCAAAATGGTGACCAACGGGTCAGACTGGATAGGGGGACCCTCCTGAAACAGAGGATTGGCCTGTATCGGATGGATATAGCGTGTAACAGGTGTTTCCTTTGGCGGGGGAGGAGAAGAAGGCTGTTGGGACAGCGGTGTGTTCATGTTTTTTCTGACGGGGAAATTGGATCTTTGACGCATAAAAATATCCTCCTTGTCTGAAATTTGTTTGCCGGCGGTCTGGCAAAGCGGATTGCTTTTCCGCCAGGCCGCCGGCGGCAGCTCAGGAGTCACCGCGGTATTTGCGTCTGGTGGCAATACCGCCGCGGATATGACGTTCAGCCTTGTTTTCGTCCAGAATTTCCTTGACTTTCAGATACAGGCCTCGGTTGTAAAGGGGGAGACGCTCCTGTATATCTTTATGTACAGTGCTTTTGCTGATACCGAATTTTTTTGCGGCATCGCGCACGGTGGTACGGTTCTCGATGATATACGTGGCCAGTTCACAGGCCCGCTCTTCAATATTACCCTTCAAGACCCAACACACTCCCTATCCCGATATGCTCCATATATATGCGGCTGTCAGCGGCACAATACCTGAGATATGGAGGAAATGCTGCAAGATCCCAAAAAAATATGGACAAATTAACCAATTTATTGCCGGACACCTTAAACTTGAAAAAAACACTCGCTTTCTGAGAAAAAATATGCAATAATAGATAGGATCGCCATTATGTATACAATGTATACAATGTGAACGGATATAGAAAGGAGCATGATGTTTCATTATGCGAAAGAAAAGTGATCTGCAACGTGTTATGTTAGTGCTTTTGGGGGCACTGGTCATGGCGTTGAACATAAAGATCTTTGTGCGTGCAGGGGATATGTTCCCGGGGGGATTCACCGGTTTGACATTGCTGATCCAGAGGACGGCAGCCCGCTATTTCCAGATCGCTCTGCCGTATACGCTGATCAACCTGCTGCTCAATGCCTTCCCGGCTGCCATCAGCTTCAAATATATCGGCAAACGGTTTACGCTGTATTCGGGACTGATGATCGTAGCCACCAGTGTACTTACCGACCTTTTGCCCAGTCTGGAGGTTACTTCTGATCCGCTGCTGATCAGCGTCTTTGGCGGGATCATCAATGGCTGTGCCATCAGTCTGTGCCTGTCGGCCAGCGCTACCAGCGGTGGAACAGATTTCATCGCCATATACTTTTCTGAGAAGAAGGGTATAGATACCTGGAACTATGTTCTGGCAGGGAATGTAGCTATGCTGGTTGTAGCAGGACTCCTGTTTGGCTGGGAGAAGTCCCTCTATTCCATCATCTTCCAGTTTGTCAGTACCCAGGTCCTGCACGCCCTGTACAAACGGTATCAGAAGCAGACGCTGCTGATCATCACCGATCATCCGGACGAGGTATATAGGATCATCCGGGATAATACCCATCATGATGCCACTCATTTTATGGGTATTGGATGTTATGAGGGGAAAGAGAAGCATATGCTGTACTCTGTGATCTCTGCGGAGGAGACCAGCAGAACGATTGAGGGGATTCGTGAAGTGGACCCCAAGGCATTTATCAACTGCATCGGTACAGAACACATTACCGGCCGCTTTTACAGTTCTCCCCACGATTGATCTGCCAAGGCAGACCTCTTCCGACGATCAAAAAAATATAAGCCGCTCAGATCAGGGTAGATCTGAGCGGCTTGTTGCTTTTATATATGGATTTGGCTGTGGGTGTTACACTTTATGTTTGGCAGCGTGGGCCTTGAAGGCCTCAAAGGTCTCATTGCTGATGACATGTTCGATCCGGCAGGCGTCTTCTGCGGCTACCTCCGGGCTTACGCCCAGAGCCATCAGCCAATCAGAGAAAAGGGTATGCCGTTCATATATTTTTTCAGCAATCTCCAGTCCCTTGTCCAGCAGGGTGATGTATCCCTCCTTATCCACGTCAATATAGCCGTTAAGACGCAAATTTTTCATGGCAACACTGACGCTGGGCTTGGAGAAAGAGAGCTCACTGGCAATATCAATAGAACGGACCTGCCCCTGACGCTTTTTCAAGATCAGGATTGTTTCCAGGTAGTTCTCAGCAGATTCGTGGATTTTCATAGTATTGTTCCGCCTCTCAGGAAATCAGAAGTCAAATGGGAGTAAGGATTGTCACCAGCATACCACAGCTGATTTTTTTCCGCAAGAGTTTGTGCCGGGGGGACTTCAGCGCTGATCTGTGTCGTAGCAGGCCCTGCTTCCGCCGATAAACTTGGGGCGAGTCCTGGCGCACAATAAAAGCGCTTGTCCGATGTGATCCAGACTCAGACGTACCGGAACGGCAACATCCCGCAGATGCATACCGATCAGGGTGCCGCCGATGTCCATACCGGCGTGGGCCCGGATATGCTCCACAGCCACCGGGGCCTGGAAGTTGTCCCAGGCAGTTGTGGCGAAGGAACCTCCGGCCTTGGGCTGGGGGTGGACGTTTACCGGCTCATAGCCGTACTGGCGGGCACAGGCTGCCTCGATGATCAGCGCACGGTTCAGATGCTCGCAGCACTGGGCGGCCAGGAAGATCCCCTGTTCCTGCAGAAGGGGAAAGATCCCGCGGAAAGCGGCCTGAGCAGTCTCCAGGCTGGAGGCGTGACCAATGCGGCCTCCCAGGATCTCGGAGGAGGAGCAGCCAACGACGAAAATATCTCCCGGATGGAGTTTGGCCGCTTCCAACAGCTCCGCAGCGGCTTGATGGGCTTGCTGTTCAATGGTGGATAGATCAAGCTGAGTCATGACAAAAACCTCCAGTCAGATATTGGATGGGGAGGGAAGGGGGCGATCAGGCTGTTTCAATTCCCGCCATACGACTACCAGCATGGTGGTGTAGCAGGCCACGCCGCCGATGACGTTGGATACCGGTTCCGAGGCGAAAACGCCGTAAGCACCCATCCCCCACAGATTGGGAAGCAGGAGCATTAAAGGAATCACCAGAATGACTTTGCGCAGCAGGGAGAAAAAGACCGCATGCCGGGCTTTTCCCAGTGCAACAAAGGTGTTTTGACCGATCATCTGGAAATTCATGAATACAAAGGTGGCATAGTAGATCCGCAGGGTTTTCACGCCTACCTCCAGCAGAGCAGGATCGTCATTGAAAAGAAGGATCCAGAACTGGGGCAGCAGCATCACCAGCAGCCATACCACGATGTTGTAGAGAAGGCCGGTCCAGGTGATAAAAAGGATGCATTTTCTGACACGGCTGTACTGTCCCGCGCCATAATTGTATCCGATCACCGGCTGTGCGCCCTGGGTGAGGCCTTGGAGAGGCTGGAAGATGATTTCCCGCACAGACGTGATGGCGGTCATAGCGGCCACATAGAGATCGCCCATGGCAGGGCCTTCGGCGGCGCCATAGGACTGCAGCAGGGAATTGCCCAGGGCCTGTACCAAACTGTTGGTGATGGAGAAGGTAAAGCCGGTGAGGCCCAAGGAAAAGATACGTTTCAGAATGGGGATATCCAGGACCATGTTCTTACGGTCAAGCTGAAGGATCACTTTTTTACCCCGCAGGAATACCAGGACCCATATAGCGGAGCAGGTTTGGGCGATGACCGTAGCCAATGCGGCGCCCTGCACCCCCATGCCCAGCAGGAAAATAAAGATAGGGTCCAGGATCAGGTTAATGACGGCGCCCAGCAGTACTGTCATCATTCCTGTAGAGCCAAATCCCTGGGAGTTGATAAACGGATTCATGCCCAGAGATATCATCACCGGAATGGTGCCTGCCAGGTAGATCAGCAGATAGCTCTTGGCGTGAGGGACAGTCTCCGGGCTGCCGCCTACCAGGTAAAGAAAGGGCTCGTGAAAGGCATAAAAAAAGACGGTCAGCGCAACGCCCAGCAGGAGCAGCAGAGAGAAAGCGCAGCCCATGATCCGGCGTGCCCGCTGAATATCTCCCCGGCCCCGGGCGATGGAGCAAAGAGGAGCACCGCCGGTGCCGCAGAGATTGGCGAAGGCGGTGATGATATAGGTCACCGGCATAACAAGGCCGATACCGGTAAAAGCGTCCCGGCCTATCCCTTCGATGTGCCCGATAAAAGCCCGGTCCACTACATTGTACAGGACCACTGTCAACTGAGCCACTGTCAGCGGAATAGCAAGGCTCAGGATATTTTTGGCAATTCCGCCCTCTGTAAAATCATTTTTGCGTCGCTGTGTGGTGTCCATTCTGTTCGGCTCTTTTCTCCCTTTTTTTATAATTGTAACGCATTTTCTAAGAAATGCAAGGGGATAAACAAGATGGGCCGGTGGAAGAGCTTCCCACCGGCCCTGGATCTATTTTGTGTTACGATCAGACCCGCCGCCAGGAAGCGCCGTCCTTGGTGTCGGTGACCTCGATCCCCATGGCTTTCAGTTCATCACGGATGCGATCCGCCTCGGCGAAGTTTTTCGCCTTCTTGGCCTGAGCCCGCTGGAGAACCAGCGCGTCAATGGCGGGATCACCTTCTCCGGTGATGACGATGCCGCCGTCGGAGGCGGCGCTGGCCTTGGCTTTCGCGTCGGCTTCCCGTTTGGCTTCCGCCTTTGCCAGCAGATCCAGGCTCAGTACCCGGTCAAAGTCGGCCAGCAGGGCCAGCTTGGTCTCGTCGTTGGCCTTTACCTTCAGGGCATCATACAGGGCAGTGATCCCCAGGGAGGTGTTCAGGTCGTTGCCCATGGCCTTGCGGAATTTCTCCTTCTGCTCGTCAAATACAGCCTGATCCACACTTCCGTTGCCGGGGGTCAGGGCGGCGATTTTGGCAATGAGCTTCTGGTAGGCGCCCTGGGCGTTGTCCAGGTTCTCCCAGGAGAACACCAGGCTCTTACGGTAGTGGCTCTGGAGGCAGAAGAAGCGATAGCTCAGGGGATCATAGCCCTTCTCCTCCAGCAGGGACACGGTGAGAAACTCACCCTTGGATTTGCTCATTTTACCGGAGGAGGTGTTCAGGTGGAGTACGTGCATCCAGTATTTGCACCACTTGTGGCCCAGGTAGGCTTCGCTCTGGGCGATCTCATTGGTGTGGTGGGGGAAGGCGTTGTCGATGCCGCCGCAGTGGATGTCCAGGTCGTCCCCCAGGTGTTTCATGGAGATACCGGAGCACTCGATGTGCCAGCCGGGATAGCCCACGCCCCAGGGAGAATCCCACTTGAGGGCCTGATCCTCAAATTTGGACTGGGTGAACCAGAGGACAAAGTCATTTTTGTTGCGCTTGTTGGTGTCCTCCTCCACGCCCTCCCGGACGCCTACCGCCAGATCCTCGGCGTCATGGTCGTTGAAGATATAATACCGCTCCAGTTTGCTGGTGTCGAAATAGACGTTGCCGCCGGCCTGATAGGCATAACCCTTGTCCAGCAGAGTGGAGATGATCTTGATATACTCATTGATGCAGCTGGTGGCAGGCTCCACCACGTCGGGGCGCTTGATGTTCAGCTTGCGGCAGTCATCAAAGAAGGCGTCGGTGTAGAATTTTGCGATGTCCATGACGCTCTTGTGTTCCCGCTTGGCACCTTTGAGCATCTTGTCCTCACCGGTGTCGCCGTCAGAGCTGAGGTGTCCCACGTCAGTGATGTTCATGACCCGCTTGACGTTATAGCCCTCATAGCGCAGGAATTTCTCCAGCACATCCTCCATGATGTAGGAGCGCAGATTGCCGATATGGGCGAAGTGATAGACCGTGGGGCCGCAGGTGTACATCTTCACGATGTCCGGGTGATTGGGAATAAATTCCTCTTTCTTGTGGGTGGCAGAGTTGTATAGATACATGGATATTTCTCC
Source organism: uncultured Eubacteriales bacterium (assembly GCA_900549475.1). Taxonomy (GTDB): domain Bacteria; phylum Bacillota; class Clostridia; order Oscillospirales; family Oscillospiraceae; genus Pelethomonas. The sequence goes on along the minus strand of UROF01000005.1, from coordinate 103,853 downwards.
TTTATCCGTATTTTTCGTTATTCATGGGGCGTCAGAGAGCTCATCGGGGTCCCGGGAGAAGGAATATGGCTTTTGGGAGCAGGGGCCTGCATAAAATTCCTCAGGCTTGCTCCGTTGCTTCTTTCAGCCGTTTTTCCAGTTCTTCCACCCGGCGGGTCAATTCCTCCAGACGCTTGAGGGTGGGGTTTTCCACGCTGGTCTGATCCACTTCGTCCACATAGCGGTGTACCTTTTCTCCGTTGACCCGGACGATCTGGGCGGGAACGCCTACGGCGGTAGCCCCCTCCGGGACATCCTGCAGGACCACTGCGCCGGCGGCAATGCGGACGTTGTCGTGGATGGTGATGGGGCCCAGGATCTTGGCGCCGGCCCCCACCAGCAGGTTGTTGCCCAGGGTAGGATGGCGCTTGCCGGTATCCTTGCCGGTACCTCCCAGGGTCACGCCCTGGTAGAGGAGGATGTCGTCCCCCAGCTCTGCGGTTTCTCCGATGACGATGCCGGTGCCGTGGTCGATGACCAGGCGGCGGCCGATGGTGGCGCCGGGGTGGATCTCGATGCCCGTCCAGAAGCGGCTCCACTGGGAGACACATCGGGCCAGAAAGCGCAGCTTCCGACAGTAGAGCCAATGGGCGATACGGTGATAGATGATGGCGTGGACGCCGGCATACAGCAGGAAGATCTCCAGCTTGCTTCTGGCGGCAGGGTCTCGTTTTTGATATGCGGTCAGTGTTTCCAATAACATAAGAAAAGATCCTTTTTGGATAGGATTCCATGTGAGCGGCAGAAAAGGGGAAAATAAAAAACGCCCGCCCCGTCCCGTTGGACGGAGAGGCGCAGTGCGCGGTTCCACTCTCCTGTTTCGCTCGTAAGGCCAGTATCGCGGCCAAAACGGAGGGCATTACCCCTCCCGCTCCCGGACGCACGTTCTCCGCGCCTCCCGGAGGGCCGTTTGCAGCCGGTGGCGGCCCCTCTCTGTCCTTTTGGCGCAGGTACTCTTTCCGATCATTGCGGTTATGCTTTTATTATATTATCAGTGCAGAGGAGAGGTGTCAAGGTAATTTCATCAATGTTTCCGGCGTTTTTATTGCGATGGGACAGGCGGTATGCTACAATGAAACCAATATTGATCTGCGGCGGAGGACGATGATATGGACCGAAAGCTTCTGGAGGAGCAGATGAGTACGCTGCCCATTGTGCAGTACGAGTTCTTTGACACCGACGAGCTGGTGTTTACCGACCGGGTCCGGACGGTATGCGAGATGGAATGTCCTCAATATGGAAAGAGCTGGGCCTGCCCGCCGGGGGTAGGGACAGTGGAGGAGTGCCGGGCACGGTGTCTTGCCTATCCCCATGGCCTGCTGGTGGTGACCATGACGGAGGTGGAGGATATTGCCGACATTGACGCCACTCTGGCCACCCGGGAGGAGCATGAGGAGATCACCCGGAAGGTCCACCACATGATGCTGGACCAGGGAGCAGAGGTATATGTCCTCTCCACGGAGTCCTGCGCCATCTGTGAGCACTGCAGTTATCCGGATGCTCCCTGCCGCCATCCGGAGCGGATGTACCCCTGTGTGGAGAGCCATGGTATCCTGGTTACCGACCTGGGGGAGCACTACGGCCTGCCTTTCCAGGCGGGGGGAAATATTGTCACCTGGTTCAGCCTCCTGCTGTACCGGTGAACGAGAAAAGAGAAAAGGCTCCAGACACCATATCGGTGTCCGGAGCCTTTTTATATTGCAGGTGCGGGTCAGGCTGCCGCCTCACCCTGGGAGATATGATAGAGGAAGAATACGCCGTCCGGGGCCCGGTACAGACCGGAGAGACCCTCCCGGAGCTGCCAGCTGAGCCCCTCGTAGCAGATGGGGATCACCGGCGCATCATTGAGGAGAATGGCCTCGGCATCATGGAGGTAGGCGTCGCGGGCTTCGGGAGAAACCGCAGCGGCGGCAGACTTCATAAGAATGTCGAAAGCGTCGCTGTCATAACCGGAAGGATTGCCATTGGTGCTGTAGAAATCGCCCAGCAGTGCCTTGGCGTCATTATAAGCGGCGGTAAAATCCTGGGCAGCCATCTGGAAGGAGGCCACAGGTTCAGCGTCCGCAGAGGCATCTTCGCTTTCCGCAGGAGTAAGCATGGCGTCATATTCCTCCTGGGTCACAGCCTTGGGGGTAACCGTGATCCCCAGCTGCTGACGCCACATGTCGGACAGTGCGTCCGCAATGGCTTTGCCATTTTCAGAGGCTACATAGATGTATTCGACAGCAGGGAAGCCTGTCCCGTTGGGATAGCCTGCCTGGGCCAGAAGGCTGCGGGCCTGGGCGCAATCGTCTTCGTAGTCGCTGTCGGTGGTGACGGTGACTTTCTCCAGACTGTGGGTGCGGAAATCCCAGAAGGTGTCCGGTTCTTCGACCTCATTGTCTGTGTTGGAGACAGCTTCTTCGGTATCCTCCTCCGCGGGGGCAGCCTGTCCGTAGTCAGTGATGCCGTAAGGAAGAATACCGGAGGCAGCCCGCAGGGTCAGATCGCCCACTGCTTCTGTGATGGCCTGGGTATCGATGGCCAACCGGAGAGCCAGCCGCACGTTACTGTCGGTAAAGGGAGCAGCTTTGGTGTTGAGCAGTACGCCGTAAGTAGCGGTAACGGGATCAGGCAGCCAGCTGCCGCTGTCAGAGAGGCTCTGGAGGATATCATCAGGCAATCCTTCCACAAGATCCGTCTCGCCATTGGTAAAGGCCTCGTAGTCAGATTCCACATCGGAAGCGGTGACGAAATTCAGGGTATCCGGTCCCACAGCAGCGCTGTCGTAGTAGGTTTCACTTTTTTCCAGGGTCACCAGATCATCGCTGAGGAGGGAGAGGGTGTAGGCACCGTTGGTGATAGTGGCTTTGGCGTCCGTTCCCCACTTAGTATCGTCCAGCAGGTCCTGCCGGACCGGCATGGTGTACGCACTGGCGCAGATCTCTTCCAGGAAGTAGGCGCAGCTGCCGGTGAGCGTGACTACCAGAGTCTGGTCATCGGGGGCGGATACTTGCAGCAGGGAGGAATCGCCGGTCTCCTGAACTTTACTGTATCCGGCGATGTCCTTCAGCAATGCCCGGTGGGGCAGATCGTTGGCGGGGTCCGCCAGCCGCTGCCAGGCGGTGACAAAATCCCCGGCGGTGACAGCCTGGCCATCGGACCACTGTATGCCGCTGCGGAGGGTAAAGGTGTATGTAGCGTTGCCGGCGTAATCCGTCTCCACCTCGTAGCTCTCTGCCTGGCCAGGAGCCAGGACGGCATGGCCGCTGCCGTCATCCTCCCAGCGCATGAGGTTTTCAAAGAGATGGAAGAGGATGGTCTCACTGCCGGAGGCGGTGCTGCGGGCGGGGTCCAGGGTATCCTGGGCCTCAGTGGCGCACACTGTGACCGTAAACGATGCAGCTTCTTCCTGCTGCGGGTCAGAATCTTCCGGCTGGCTGCCGCAGGCAGAGAGGAGCAGTGCCAGGATCAGTACCAGCGGCAGGGAGCGGAAGAAGTATTTCTTGTATTTGCTGTATGTTTGCATGGATAGGTCTCCTTTTTTGAGGAGGGCCGGCGGTTATTTGCTTTTCTCGGGAACCAGCTGGCCCTTGTCATCGAAGGCAACGGGATGGATCTCGTTGCGGGTATGCTTGGCAATGTCGTTCAGACGCACCAGACCGGGATAGTCGGATACCAGGGTGTAAGCCACGCCGTGACGCTTGGCCCGGCCGGTACGGCCGATGCGGTGGACATAGTACTCGTTCTCATCGGGCACGTCATAGTTGAATACGGCATCCACATCGTCCACGTCAATGCCCCGGGCAGCCACGTCGGTGGATACAAATACCCGCAGCTCGCCCCGGCGGAACCGGGCCATAACTTTTTCCCGTTTCTCCTGGGGGATGTCGCCGTGGATACATTGGGCATCCACGCCCCGCATCTGGAGGAGCTTGGTGACACGTTCTGTGTTGCCCTTGGTGTTGCAGAAGATCATCACCCGGTCATAGTTCTCCAGATCCAGGATCTTCTTGACGGTGTCCACCTTCTCGTTCATGCTCACTTCCAGGCGGTACTGAAGGATATCCGGTTTATTTTCCTCATCGGCCCGGACGGTGATCTCCACCGGGTCGCGCTGATACACCCAGGCAATGTCCATGACCTCCCGGCTGATGGTGGCGGAGAAGAGGCCCAGGTTCTTCCGGTTTTTCATCACATCCAGCAGATGGGTCACCTCATGGATGAAGCCCATATCCAGCATCCGGTCCGCCTCATCCAGTACGACGGTCTGGACCTGATCGATGCGGACGGTCTGCCGTTTCATATGGTCGCCCAGACGGCCGGGGGTGGCTACTACGATCTGGGGCTTTTTCTTCAGCGCGTCGATCTGCTTGCCGATGGGCTGTCCGCCATAGAGGCAGACCATCCGGATACCGGGCTTGAACTGTGCCAGATCCCGCATCTCCGAGGTGATCTGCATGGCCAGTTCCCGGGTGGGGGCCAGGATCACTGCCTGGACCTGTTCCGATTCGGCGTCGATATGTTCGATGATAGGGATACCGAAAGCAAAGGTCTTGCCGGTGCCGGTAGGCGCCTTGGCAGTGACATCCTGCCAATCCATCATGGGAGGGATGCAGCCTGCTTGAATGGGGGTTGATATCTCGTACCCCTTTTTCTCCAGCGCACGCATGAGTTCCGGGGACAGGCCCAGGGAATCAAAACGCACGCCCTGTGTGATTTCCATAATACTATTCCTCACAGTTGTGTCATATTTTATGGTTTGTATAGATTAACCAACATAGTGTAACATAAAAAGCCCCCTGCCGCAAGTATAGCAGGGGGAATTTGCAGAAAGTTCATGATTTTTTCATGATTTGCGGGCCTAAGGCAGGGAGAAAAGTATGCACAGCGGTGGTCGCCGGATAAAAATTTCCGCCGGCCCTTTTCAAGGCCGGCGGAAGAAAAAATTACTTCTTGTAGGGGACGTGCCAAATGGTGTCGGCGTAATCAGCGATGGAACGGTCGGCGGCAAAGATGCCGGAGCGGGCAATGTTGTGCAGGCTCATCCGGTTCCAGGTCTCACGATCGGCATAGGTTTCCACCATGCGGCGCTCAGCGGCACAGTAGGAGGCGAAATCTGCCAGAAGCATATACTCGTCGGCGGGAGAACCGCTGCCGAAGAGGAGCCGCTCCACCAGGTCGTCGTAGCGGATACCGTCCTTGAAGCCGTTGCTGATCTGATCCAGCACACGGTGCAGGGCGGGGTCGCGGCTGTAGAGGCGGTAGGGGTTGTAGCCGCTGTCCCGCATCTCCTTGACCTCCTCGGTCTTCAGTCCGAAGAGGAACATGTTTTCGTCACCCAGAACTTCGTGCATTTCCACGTTGGCGCCGTCCAAGGTACCTACGGTCAGCGCGCCGTTCATCATGAACTTCATATTGCCGGTGCCGCTGGCTTCTTTGCCGGCAGTGGAGATCTGCTGGCTGACCTCGCTGGCGGGCATCAGCACCTCCGCCATGGATACCCGGTAGTTCTCCAGGAAGAACACCTGCAGCCTATCCTTGCAGACGGGGTCGCTGTTGATCTGGTTGGCCATGGAGTTAATGAGGCGGATGATCCGCTTGGCCACGGCGTAACCGGGAGCAGCCTTGGCGCCGAAGAGGAAGGTATGGGGCCGCATCTCCATATTGGGATTATCCTTGAGCTGGAGGTAGAGGTGGATAATATGCATGGCGTTGAGGAGCTGCCGCTTGTACTCGTGGAGCCGTTTGACCTGAACGTCGAAAATGGCGTCGGTGTTGACGATAAGCCCCTGCTCCTTCTTGGCCCACTTGGCAAAGGCCAGCTTGTTGGCGTGCTTGATCTGCTCCAGGCGGATCAGTACCTCCTTGTCGTCGGCATAGGCGTCCAGCTTAGGCAGAGCGGTACCGGGGTGCAGCAGGTACTCGTCGCCGCCGGCCAGATCGTGGATCAGGCTGTCCAGACCGGGGTTGATCTCCGCCAGCCACCGGCGGTGGTCAATGCCATTGGTGACATTCTTGAATTTTTCGGGCTCCATGCCGTAGGCGTCCTTGAATACGTCGTGGCGGAGAATATCGCTGTGGAGGGCGCTGACGCCGTTGACAGCCATGCATCCGGCGATGCAGAGGTTGGCCATACGGACCTCGCCGTCCCAGATAACGGCCATATTCTTGGTCTTGGCCTCATCGTGGTAGAAATTCTCCACCTTGGTCTGCCAGCGGTGGGCGATCTCACAGATGATCTGCCAGATCCGGGGCAGCAGGGACTGCATCAGGGACTGGGGCCAGCGCTCCAGGGCCTCTGCCAGCACGGTGTGGTTGGTGTAGGCCACAGAGTGGACGGTGATGTTCCAGGCAGTATCCCAATCGAGGCCCGCGTCGTCCATCAGAATGCGCATCAGCTCGGGAATGACCAGAGCGGGGTGGGTGTCGTTGATCTGGATGACATTCTTCTCATGGAAGTTGGTAAGGGTGCCGTAGGCCTGGATATGCTTGCGGACGATGGACTGTACCGTGGCAGAGACAAAGAAGTACTGCTGCTTGAGGCGCAGGCTCTTGCCCTCGTAGTGGTTGTCCTCGGGGTAGAGGACCTTGGCGATGACCTCGGCCATGGCCTTCTCCTCGCTGGCTTTCAGGTACTCACCACGGCTGAACAGGCTCATGTCGATGGGCGTGGGGCTCTTGGCGTCCCAGAGGCGCAGGGTGTTGGTGTGGCGGGTGTCATAGCCGGCGATAGTCATATCGCAGGGAATGGCCAGCACACGGGTGTAGCCCTCGTTGACGATATGCAGATGGTCATCGGCCCAGAATTCACGGAGCGTGCCGCCGAAATGGACCTCCTCGATCTCATCGGGGCGGGGGATCAGCCAGGCGTCGCCCTGCTCCTTCCAGGTGTCGGGCAGCTCTACCTGCTGGCCATCCACGATCTTCTGGCGGAAGATACCCAGCTCATAGCAGATGGAGTAGCCGCAGGCAGGGATCTCCAAGGTGGTCAGGCTGTCCAGATAGCAGGCAGCCAGACGGCCCAGACCGCCGTTGCCCAGGCCCGCATCGGGCTCCATATCGAAGATGTTGGCGCTCTTGAAGCCCAGGTCCTCAATGGCCTCCCGCAGGGGCTGGAGCATGCCCAGATTGTAGGCGTTCTTCATCAGGCTCCGCCCCATCAGGAACTCCAGGGACATATAGTGGACCTGCCGCAGCTGTTCCTTGCGCACTTGAGAGCGAGTCTCCACGGCGTGGACGCTCATGCGGTCCCGCAGCACCATGGCGCAGGCCTTCATGATATTTTCCTCCGTGGCTTCCTCAACGGTGCAGCCAAAGTTCACATGCAGCTTATCCAGGATAGCTTGCTTCAAGTACTCCTTGGTGAATTTTTCCATAGGGCACAATCCTCGTTTCATGCAAAAGTAAGGCGGGGTGTATCGGACGATACCCCCCGCCTGAATATCAGGTCAGCTGCTCAGGAGCAGATGGACCGATAGATCTCATTATAGGCCTCCGCGCTGCGTGTCCAGCTGAAATCCTCCGTCATGCCGGCATGCTGCAGCTTATGGAAGGCGGTGGGGTTGTTATAGTAGAGGTCCACCGCCTGCCGGATGACATAGAGCATATCGCCGCTGTTGTAATCGGCGAACGTAAAGCCGTTGCCGGCTCCGCACCAGGACTCGTAGGGATGGACGGTATCCTTCAGGCCGCCGGTCTCCCGGACGATAGGCAGGGTACCATAGCGCATGGCGATCATCTGGGCCAGGCCGCAGGGCTCGCTCTTGGAGGGCATCAGCAGCAGGTCGGCACCGGAGTAGATAGCCATGGCAAGAGGCTCGTTGTAACCGCGATAGAGGGCCATGCGGCCGGGATACCAACCGAGCTTCTGCTCAAAGAACTGCTCGTAGTTCCAGTCGCCGCTGCCCAGGACCACAAACTGGCAATTGAGGTCCATGATCTGATCAAACACACGGCAGATAAGATCCAGTCCCTTGTGGCTGACCAGGCGGCTGACGATGGCGATGATGGGGACGTTGGGGTCCACATTCAGGTTCAGCTGCTTTTGGAGCTGTTCCTTGTCGGCGGCCTTGCCGGAGAGATCCGCTGCGGTGTAGTTGGCATAGATACTCTTGTCGGTAGAGGGATCATAGCGCTCCATATCGATGCCGTTGAGGACACCGTGAAGCTTTCCGGCGTTGAGCTGCATGACGCTCTCCATGCCGTGGGCATAGTAGGCATAGCGCAGCTCCTGGGCATAGGTGGGGCTGACGGCGGTGATGGCGTCGCAGGTCATCAGCGCGCCCTTGAGGAGGTTCACATCTCCATCCATGGCGATGGTACCATCGGCAAACCAGCCCGGGGCCAGGCCGAAGAGATCCTCCAGGGTCTCCTTGCCATAGCGGCCCTGGTACTCGATATTATGGACAGTGAACACGGTCTTGATCCTGCGGACTTCGCTCCAGCGGACACATTCATCCTTCAGATAGATGGGGACCAGGGCGGTCTGCCAGTCGTTGCAGTGGATGATGTCCGGCATAAAGGCCATGGCGGGCATCAGGGCGATGATGGCCCGGGAGAAGAAGCCGAAGCGCTCTCCGTCGTCATAGTGGCCATAGAGGGTATCCCGCTTGAAGTAATACTCGTTGTCCACAAAATACCAGATCACGCCGTCGCGATCCAGGCGGAACAGGCCGCAGTAGAGGCGGCGCCAGCCCAGAGGCACCTCGATATGGCAGACAAAGGACATCTGCTCCTTCCATCTGTCGGCTACGCGCTGATAGAGGGGCAGGATCACCGCCACCTCATTTCCCGCTTTGGCCAGGGCCTGGGGCAGGCTGCCGGCCACATCGGCCAAGCCGCCGGTTTTACAAAAAGGAACAGCCTCAGAGGCGGCAAACAGGATTTTCATGAGGAAAGCCTCCTTTGCAATTGATGAGTATAGCCTTAAATTGTAAAAAAGTAAAGGCGATTTGTGGAAAAACTACCGCATATGCCCGAAAATTGTGAATTTGGATAAAAGGCCGGGGACAGTGCGGCGACCCTTTTTACACCTTGCTGTTCTTGGCGATGGCCAGGGGATACTGGTCATGGCCCATAAGGGTGCGGGATTCCATGATCTCCACATTCTTGTCGGCCACCACATAGTGGAGGACAGCGTCGCGGCCTACGGCAACATCCTGCATCAGTACGCAGTTTTTCACCTCGGCGCCCCGGGCCACGGATACGCCCCGGAAGAGGATGGAGTTCTCCACGGTGCCCTCGATGGTGCAGCCGTCGGCCACCAGGCAGTTGCAGCAGGAGCCGTCGGGATCGATGTAGGTGGAGGCGTCGTTGCGCTCCTTGGTGTGGACAGGCCGCTGGGGATGGAACACTTCACGGCGGATGGCGGGGTCCAGCAGCTCCACGCTGCGGTCATAGTACTCCTTCACGCTGTGGATCTGAGCGGCATAGCCGTCCCAGACATAGCTCTGGATGTGCAGGCTGTCGGCCTTGCCCTGGAGAACGGCGCTGCGGAAGTTGAACTGATTGTGGCTGATGCACTCGTCCACCAGCTCCAGCAGCAGCTTCTTGGACAGGATATAGATCTCCAGAGAGCGGTAGCAGCCCTCGGGGTTGCGTATGGAGTACAGGGTCTCGGTCACCCGGCCGTCACTGTTGAGCCGGAAGTAGTTGCTGTCCTCGGTGTCCACATCCAGATTGCTGGTGCATACGGCGGTGATGTCGGCGCCGGAGGCCAGATGGGCCTGATAGACATCCTGGAGGGGGATGTTGATGATCAGGTCGCTGTTGGCCATCACCACATGGCTCTGGCGGATGCCCTGAAGATAGGAGCGTACACCGGCCAGGGCTTCCATCCGGCCCCGGAACTCCCGGATAAAGCCGGACTGCTCATAGGCAAAGGGGGGCAGGAGCCGGAGACCGCCGTACTTGCGGCTGAGATCCCAGTCCTTGCCGGAGCCCAGATGGTCCAGAAGGCTCTGATAACGGCCATGGAGGACGATGCCCACGTCGGTGATCCCGGCGTTGACCATACTGCTGAGGATGAAGTCAATGATGCGGTAACGCCCCGCAAAGGGAACAGAAGCGGGAGTACGGTTAGCGGTCAGCTCCCGTAAATTATTATGCTTTTCGTAAGAAAAGATGATTCCGTGCAGGCCTTTCATCTGCGCACCTCCTTGTGATCGCGGTTGAGCATGGTATTGGGGGCGACGATCTCGCCCTCGCCGATGACGGTGCCGGGGCCAAGGACGGTGATGCCCCAGGTGGCGGGATCGCAGGACTCAGGATCGCCGCCGATCTTGGCGCCGCAGTCGACCTGGCAGTTCTCGCCCACGATAGCGTAGCGGATCACAGCACCCTTTTTGACGGTAACGCCGGGCATGAGGACGGAGTACTGGACCTCAGCGCCGTCCTCGATGCGTACGCCGTGGGAGAGGACGGAGTTCTTCACGGTACCATCTACCTCACAGCCCTGGGTGACGACGCTGTGCTCCACCAGGGCGGATTTGCCGATGAAGGCGGGGGGCTCGGACGGCAGGCGGGCATAGATGGGCCAGCTGCTCTCCAGCAGGTCCAGATCGCCGCGGGACAGCATATCCATGTTGGCGTCCCAGAGGCTCTCCAGAGTGCCCACGTCCTTCCAGTAGCCGTCGAAGCGGTAGGCGATCATTTTCTCGCCGGCATTGAGCATGTTGGGAATGATGTTCTTGCCGAAGTCATTGCTGGAGTTGGGGTCCTTCTCATCGTTGATGAGGTATTCCCGCAGCTTCTTCCAGGAGAACACATAGATACCCATGGAAGCCAGGTTGCTCTTGGGTTCCTTGGGCTTCTCCTGGAACTCCACGATATTGTCCTCGCTGTCCACGGCCATGATGCCAAAGCGGGAGGCCTCATCCCAGGGCACTTCCAGCACGGAGATGGTGCAGGCGGCGCCGGCGGCCTTGTGGGCTTCCACCATCTTGGTGTAATTCATCTTGTAGATATGGTCGCCGGACAGGATCACCACGTAGTCCGGGTCGTACATATCCACGAAGCCAATGTTCTGATAAATGGCGTTGGCGGTACCCTTGTACCAGCTGCCCCGCTCACCCTCCTGCATGTAGGGGGGCAGGATATGTACGCCGCCGTCCAGGCGGTCCAGATCCCAGGGCTGACCGGAACCGATATAGCTGTTGAGTTCCAGAGGCTTATACTGGGTCAGCACGCCCACGGTGTCGATGCCGGCGTTGGTGCAGTTGGACAGGGGGAAATCGATGATGCGGTATTTACCGCCAAAGGGTACGGCGGGCTTGGCCACATTGCTGGTGAGCACATACAGCCGACTGCCCTGCCCTCCGGCCAGGAGCATTGCGATACATTCTTTTTTCATCGGTGTCTCATCCTCTCTCAGTCATTATTCAAACGCGTATCATTCGGACGCGGAAGGGGATTTTTTCTTGGAGGATGCCCGCTTGGCAGGCGCATCCGTCTTTTTGGCCGCTTTCGTGGAAGCCTTTTTCGCGGAGGAAGCCTTCGTTGTACCGGCGGCCTTTTTCCGCTGGGGCTTGGGCCGGAGTTTCCCCTGGCCCACCATGAACACAGCGCCCAGGGGCGGGATCTTGATGGATACCGAGGATTCCTTGCCGTGGGAGGGTTCCCAGGTGACTTTGCAGGGGGTGCTGTTCTTTACGCCGGTGCCGCCGTAGGCGGTCTCGTCGCTGTTGAACACCTCCACAAATTCCGCCACCGGCGGGCAGCCGAAGCGGTAGTCCTCATAGGTGTTGGGGCTGAAGTTGATGGCGCACAGGAGCTGATTGTCGTCCTTGTCCTTGCGGAGGAAGACCACCACATTGTTGTGGTTGTCATCAGGTACCAGCCACTCAAAGCCCTGCCATTCAAAGTCGATCTCCCACAGGGGCCGCTGCTCCTGATAGAAGTGGTTGATGTCCTTGATGTACTGATAGAGCTGGTGGTTGTCCTCATTGTCGAGAAGCTGCCAGTCCAGGCTCTTGGAGGAGTTCCACTCCGCCTCGGTGCCCAGTTCCACGCCCATGAAGCTCAGCTTCTTGCCGGGATGGGCCAGGGTGTAGGCGTAAAAGCCACGTACGCCGGCAAATTTCTGTTTGCGGTCGCCGGGCATTTTTCCAAAGACAGAGCCCTTCATGTGGACCACTTCGTCGTGGCTGAGAGGAAGGATATAATTCTCCGAGAAAGCGTAGAACATGGAGAAGGTGATATCCTTGTGGTTGCCCTGGCGGAACCAGGGGTCCATCTTCAGATAGTGGCACATGTCGTTCATCCAGCCCATGTTCCACTTGAGGTTAAAGCCCAGGCCGCCCACGTCGGAGGGACGGGTGACCAGGGGCCAGGCGGTGGATTCCTCCGCCACCATCAGAGCGTCGGGGTTAACGGTAAAGGCGGTCTTGTTGAGCTCCTGGAGGAAGGCGATGGCCTCCAGGTTTTCCTTGCCGCCGTGGATGTTGGGGGCCCACTGGCCGTCGGGGCGGTCGTAGTCCAGATACAGCATGGAGGCCACCGCGTCCACCCGGATGCCGTCGATATGGTACTCCTTGAACCAGAAAGCGGCGGAGGAGAGGAGGAAGCTCTTTACCTCCGGACGGGCATAGTCGAATACCCGGGTGCCCCAGGAGTGGTGCTCGCTCTTGCGCTTGTCCTCATATTCATAGCAGCAGGAGCCGTCGAACTCATACAGGCCGTGTTCATCCTTGCAGAAGTGGGCGGGGACCCAGTCCAGGATGATGCCGATGCCGGCCTTATGCATGTAGTCTACAAAGTACATGAAATCCTGGGGGGTGCCGTAGCGGGAGGTAGGGGCGAAATAGCCGGTGCACTGATAGCCCCAGCTGTCATCCAGGGGGTATTCCGTAATGGGCAGCAGCTCGATGAAGTTGAAGCCCAGTTCCTTGACGTAAGGAGCCAGCTGATGGGCCAGATCCCGGTAGTCGATGAAATCGCCGTTGTCCCGCTGGCGCCAGGAGCCCAGATGGACCTCGTAGATGTTCAGGGGGGCGTGATAGACGGGGTGCTCGTGGCGGTAAGTCAGCCACTGCTGGTCGCCCCACTGGTAGCCGTCGATGGTGTAGAGCTTGCTGGAGGTGCCGGGGCGGGTCTCCGCATGGAAGGCGTAGGGATCCGCTTTATAGCGCAGCTTTCCGTCCTGGCCGGTGACTGCAAACTTATAGGTGTCGTAGGTCTGGCAGCCGGGGACAAATGCCTCCCAGATCCCATCGGTGATTTTATGCATGGGGTGGGCCTCAGTATCCCAGAAATTGAAATCACCCACTACGGATACAGCTTTTGCCCGCGGCGCCCAGACGCGAAACATATAGCCGGAAACTCCGTCGTGGGTGGTAGCATGTGCGCCCATATACTCGTAAGCGCTTATGGCCGTTCCCTCGTGGAAGAGGTAGGTATTCAGTTGGTCAGCATCTCTGTAGGGCATAGCAATCCTCCGTAGTATTGGCCGCGGGAAAGAAAAACCATACGACCATGTTGGGAATATTATACTCTAATTTTTCACCTATCGTCAAGGCAACACCTGTCAGTTTCTCCACGGCAAAAGCCACAAAAAAACCAAGTAATTAACGGTGTTTTTGCCAAAAACAGAGGCAATATTTTGGATTTGTATGGTTATTTTCTCCATATTCAACAAATTTGTCCAGTTTGTGACAGGACATATCCTTGACAGTCTGCAAAAAGGGGAGGTATACTTAATTTAGATATATATCTAAATAAGAAAGGCGGTGCGCCGTGGGCTTTCAGGATACATTCCGGGCGCTGGCGGACCCTACCCGTCGGGAGATCCTTCGGATCCTGCGGGATGGGGCCAAGAGCGCGGGAGAGATCGGCTCCCATTTTTCCATGACTGGCGCCACCATGTCCCACCATTTGGCTGTATTGCGGCAGGCGGGACTGGTGACGGATGAAAAGCGGGGAAAGAATATTTACTACGAGCTGAATCTGTCGGTGCTGGATGAGATCACCGGATGGATCGCAGGATTGAAGGGGGGAGAGGACGATGCGCAGTAAACGGAACATCGCATTTTTGTGGGTGCTGGCAGTGCTGCCGGCGGTAATGGTGGCGGCGGTGTATGGCCGCCTGCCCCGGCAGGTGCCTATCCAGTGGGGCTTTGACGGTGTGGTCAATACCTGGGGAGACAAGAGTGTCTATTGGATCATTGCCCTGGTATGCCTGCTGATGGCAGCTATGTTCCAATTCCTTCCTTTTGTGGACCCCAAACGCCGCAGTTATACTGTTTTTCAAAAGTATTATGACGGTTTTGCCCTGTTAATGGAGCTGTTTATGGTACTGCTTACAGCCGTAACCCTTGTGGAGAGCCTCCATCCGGGTACAGTATCCATTGGCCGGGTGGTAACAGTGGCGTTTTCTGTGCTGCTTGTATTTCTGGGCAATATGATGGGCAAGATCAAGCACAACTACTTTATGGGGATCAAGACCCCCTGGACCCTGGCGGACCCGGATGTATGGAACCGGACCCACCGATTCACCGGGCGGCTGTGGTTCCTGGTTGGGGTGGTGACCATTCCCTGTGCCCTGGCGCTGCCGGAGGGGGTTTTCGGAGCCGTATTCGGCGTCGGGATCGTACTCTCCACCGGAGCGGGAATCTTGATGAGTTACATCTGGTATCGCGGCCGCCACGGAAAAGAGCCTGAGACGGACGCCCATGATTAACAGATTATGAATTTTTTTGTCGGGGTGTTTACTTTCACGGAGTGAAGTGTTAAAATACGGACACGATCAAGACCATGGAGGTATGACAATGGCACGGATTGCGAAAAAAGAGAAAAGCGATGGGCTGTATCAGGCGATTCTGACGCTGAAAACAGAGGAGGAAGTGTATAACTTTTTCCAGGACCTCTGTACCATAACAGAGCTGCGGGCCATGGAGCAGCGCTTTGATGTGGCGGTCCTTCTCCATGAAGGCATGATCTATAACGACATTCTGGAACGTACCGGTGCCTCCAGTGCTACCATCAGCCGGGTCAATCGCTCTCTGGCCTTCGGCCACGGCGGATACCAGGCGTTTTTTGACCACCGTGAGGCGGAAGAAAAAGAGGAGGCGGAAGCGTGAGCGCCTATGAAGCTCTTGCCGGTGTGTATGACCGGCTGACGGAGGACGTAGGCTACGAGCACCGGGCGGATTATCTGGAGAAATTGTTCAAAAAGAGCCGTATCCCTGTGCATACAGTGCTGGACTTGGCCTGCGGTACCGGTTCTATGACGGAGATATTGATGGGGCGGGGCTACGAGATGATCGCAGCCGACGCCAGTCCCGATATGCTGGCCGCTGCCCGGGAAAAGACAGAGGGCAAGGAGGGCATCCCGCCGGTGTATCTGAACCAGTCCATGCCGGAGCTGGATCTGTACGGCACGGTGGATGCAGCGGTGTGCTGCCTGGACAGTCTGAACTATCTGACAAGCCCCCGGGATGTACAGCGGACCTTCCAGCGGCTGCACCTGTTCATTGCCCCCGGCGGCCTGTTGGTTTTCGACATTCTCAGCCCCTCCGGCCTTGCGGAGCTGGACGGCCAGGTGTTCCTGGACGAGCGGGAGGATGTGTACTGCGTGTGGCGGGCGGAGTATGAAAAGCGCAGCCACATCTGCACCTATTGGATGGATATTTTCACCCAGCGGCCGGACGGCGCCTGGGAGCGTGACATAGAGGAGCACCGGGAACGTGCCTATGAGGTGGAGCAGCTGCGCACCTGGCTGATGGAGGCGGGCTTTACCCATGTCCTTACCTACGGCGATTGCCGTATGAGCGCACCCAAGGAGGGGGCGCGGCGCATTTACTTTACAGCCATCCGCGGAAAGAATGATACGCGGTCCTCTGCGGATGGGACCCAGGAGGAAGGAAAATAAAAAATGGATAAATTGGTACGTGCAATCACATCTGACGGCATGGTCCAGGCGGTGGCGGTGTCTACCCGTGACCTGACTGAGCGGGCCCGTCAGATTCATACGACCCTGCCTGTGGCAACGGCGGCCCTGGGCCGGACCCTGGCGGCGGCCTCCATGATGGGCAATGCCCTGAAGGAGGAGGATGCCAGCCTCACGCTGCAGATCAAAGGCGGCGGACCGCTGGGTACTATCCTGGCGGTGTCCGACGCTGCGGGAAATGTCCGGGGGTATGTCCAGCAGCCCCATGTGGATCTCCCCCTCCGGCCCGACGGCAAGCTGGATGTAGGCGCTGCTGTGGGCAGTGAGGGTACCCTTACGGTCATTAAGGATCTGTGCATGAAGGAGCCCTATGTGGGCAGTGTGCAGCTGCTGGGCGGTGAGATCGCCGAGGATCTGGCGGCGTATTTCGTAGAGAGTGAGCAGATTCCTACCGCCTGTGCTCTGGGAGTACTGGTGGACCGGGACCAGAGCGTGAAGGCTGCCGGCGGCTATATCGTACAGCTGCTGCCCGGCGCGGGAGAGGATGTCATCACCAAGGTGGAGGGCGGCGTTTTGGCCGCTGGGCCGGTGACGACCCTGCTGGATAAGAACGACGACCCGGAAGCTCTGCTGCGGACGGTCCTCTCGGACTTTGAGGTGGAGATCCTGGAGACCTCGCCTATCGAGTACCGCTGCTACTGCAGCCGGGAGCGGGTGGAGCGGGCTCTCATCAGCCTGGGGGCGGATGAGCTGGAGAAGACCCTCCAGGAGCAGGGGGGCTGCGAGCTTACCTGCCAGTTCTGCGACAAGGTGCACCAGTTTACCGCCCAGGAGCTTCAGGCCCTCATCGACGGGATCAAGGCTGCCAAGAAGCAGTGAGAGCACCGGGGCGCTGCCCCTGGACCCCGCTCACTTTTTGAAAAAAGTGAGGCAAAAACTTTTGCCTGCAAAACGCTGTTTTGCAGGAGGGTGATAAATGAAGGATAAATTGTTCAGTCCCGGCGGCATGCTGGCTATTGGATGCCTGATGGGGATTTTGTCCAAGTTCAGCGATGTGGGTTCCCATATGGGACATCTCCAGATCATCCTTTCAGAGATGACCTCGCAGATGTCTCTGTGGATTCTCATCGGTGTGGTCATCAGCCTCTTCAGCAGGAGCCGGAAGCTGGCCATGGTCAATATATTTCTCTTCTGTATGGGGATGCTGGCGGCTTACTACGTCACGGCGGAGGTGACCCATGCCGTATACGGCTGGAGCTTCATCAAGGGCTGGGCGGTGTTCGCCTGCTTCTCCCCTGTCATGGCGTACCTGGTGACGCTGACCAAGAGGAAGGGCTTTTTGCCTTTTCTCATCAAGATCGGTGTCCTGGTTGTCTATGCAGGAGTGGACCTGCTGCTGTTCGAAGGTCCTCAGATCTTTGATATCGTCCTCCTGCTGCCCTTGCTGTACTTGCTTTTTGTAAAAAAGTACGCCAGCTAATGTGTCAATAATAAAAAAATCGGCGGTGTGCTGCCCTTGTGGGGTGCATACCGCCGATTTTTACTTATCGCATGCCAAAGAACCCATAAGCGAAACAAAGTTTCGCGCGAAAGTTCTTTTTGATTCTTTTTCTTTCAAGAAAAAGAATGTATGCTGGCCGGTGTTACCGGATAATGATGGAATCCCGCTCGGGGCCTACGGAGACGTAGGTGATATGGCAACCGATCTGCTGCTCCACATACTCCACGTATTTGCGGGCAGCCTCGGGGAGGTCCTCCCACTTGCGGACACCGGAGATGTCGCACTTCCAGCCCTCCATATACTCCATGACGGGCTTGGCGTCGGGGAGCACAGCGGGGAAGGGGAAGTAATCGATCTGCTGACCGTTCAGCTCATAGTGGGCGCAGACGGGGATCTTGTCCATGTAGCTGAGGACATCCATCTTGGTCAGGGCAATATCGGTAGCGCCCTGGCACTGTACGCCGTAGCGGGTGGCTACGATGTCGATGGGGCCCACACGGCGGGGCCGTCCGGTCTTGGCGCCGTACTCGCCGCCAGCCTCGCGGAGCTTCTCCGCCTCCTCACCGAACCACTCGCAGGTGAAGGGGCCCTCGCCCACGCAGGAGGAGTAGGCCTTCACCACGCCTACGATCTTTTCGATCCGGGCGCAGGGCAGGCCGGAGCCTACAGGGGCGTATGCGGCAATGGCGTTGGAGGAAGTGGTGTAGGGGTAGATGCCGTAGTCCAGATCCCGCAGGGAGCCCAGCTGAGCCTCGAAAAGGATGCTCTTGCCTGCTGCCTGGGCCTCACGGAGGAAGGCACCGGTGTCGCAGATGAAGGGCTTGATCTTCTCGCCGTAGTCCGCCACCCAGGCCCGCAGGTCGTCCATGGTGTAGGGCTTGGCGCCGTAGACCTTCTCCAGGGTCAGGTTCTTCCACTCCAGGATACCCTCCAGGTGCTCCCAAAGCTTGTCGGGATAGAGAAGCTCGCCGGCCATGACGGTCTTTTTCTGATACTTATCGGAGTAGAAGGGAGCGATGCCCTGCTTGGTAGAGCCGTATTTCTTGTCGGCCAGCCGGGCTTCCTCCAGGCCATCCAGATCCCGGTGCCAAGGCAGCAGCAGGGAGGCCCGGTCGCTGATCTTCAGATTCTCCGGGGTGATGGGGACGCCTTTGCTCGTCACATCCTGCATCTCGGTCCACAGGCTCTCGCAGTCCAGAGCTACGCCGTTGCCCAGGATGTTGACCACGCCCTTGCGGAAAATGCCGGAGGGCAGCAGATGCAGGGCAAACTTACCCAGCTCGTTGACTACGGTGTGTCCGGCGTTGCCGCCGCCCTGGTAGCGCACCACCACGTCGTATTCGCTGGTGAGGAGGTCCACCATCCGGCCCTTGCCCTCGTCGCCCCAGTTAATGCCCACGATTGCAGTTAACATGTTTTTGTCCCCCAAATATCGTAAACTTCAGATGCTATATACAGATAGCAGCGCGAACATAAAAATGCCCACACCTTTTTTTATTTTACCACATCTGTTAGATAAAAACAATGACGAATTTTAAGGAATATAGAAGAGGTTCTCGGGCCTTAGAGACGGAGATTTTGTTGCAAAGTGCCAGATAGCATGTTACAATCGGGCAAACCAGGGAGAAATGAGGGGAAAAGGAATGGATTACATGATTGTCAAGCTGCGCGATATGCCGTCTGTAAAGGAACAGGCAGCGCAGTGGTTTCATGAAAAGTGGGGAGTCCCTCTGGAGGCATACAGGGAGAGCATGGAGGATTGTCTTGCCGGCAGGTCAGCGGTGCCCCAGTGGTATATCGCTATGGAAGGGGAGAGAGTGATCGGCGGTCTTGGTGTCATAGAGAATGATTTCCATGACCGGAAGGATCTCACTCCCAACGTGTGTGCTGTCTATGTAGAACCGGACAAGCGGTGCCAGGGAGTAGCAGGAGCGCTTTTGCAGTGTGCATGTTCCGATATGAAAAAACTGGGGATTCCGGTTTTGTACTTGGTGACGGATCATACGGCGTTTTATGAGCGGTATGGCTGGGAATTTTTCTGTATGGTACAGGGAGATGAGGAACCGGATATGACGAGGATGTACATCCACAGGGAATGAGATGCCTGTTGTGGTACGCAAAGGCTGGATGTTTTTGAGCTGTGTCTGGGAGAATACCCAGAATACACAAAAAACCGGTCGGTACGCATAGTCCGTACCGACCGGTTTTCTGTTTTACTCAATACTGATAATATAGTAATACACGGGCTGTCCGCCGGGGAGGACGGACAGTTCCACGCCGGGACAGCTGTGAGAGAAGATCTCCTCCGCCTTTGCGGCCTGCTCCTCGGTGACGTCCTCACCGTAGAACACGGTGACGAACTCAGCACTGCGGTCCGCTGCGGCCTGGGCCAGCTTCTCCAGCAGGACAGAGATGTCCTTGTCGGTGCCGAAGAGCTTGCCGTCCATCAGGGAGAGGTAGTCGCCCTCGTTGATGGCGAAGCCGTCAAAGTCACTGTTGCGGGCGGCGTAGGTGATCTGGGCGGTGGCCACATTGGTGATAGAGGCGGACATGGTGTCCAGCAGCTCCTGGGGCTCCAGCTCCAGATCCACATTCATCATGGCGGTAATACCCTGGGGGATGGTAGCGGTGGGGACCACCACCACTTCCTTGGGGGTCAGCCCCACGCACTGCTGGGCGGCCATGATGATATTCTTGTTGTTGGGGAAGACAAAGACCACCTCGGCGGGCACTTTGTTGATCTCCTTGAGGATGCTCTCAGTGGAGGGGTTCATGGTCTGACCGCCGGAGATGATGCCGTCGGCGCCCAGATCCCGGAACACATTGGCCAGGCCTTCTCCGGCACAGACAGAGAGGAATCCGTAGCGCTTCTCCGGCGCGGCCACGCTGTCGCCCTGGGACTCCTGCTGGGGCTCATCCTCCTCCAGGTCGTCCACGCTCTGGGCCTTGCGTCCGGCCATCACATCCTCATACTGGGTACGCATGTTTTCAATCTTGGCCAGTTCCAGGGTACCGTACTTCTGGGCCTCGGTAAGGGCGCTGCCGGGAATATTGGTGTGGACGTGGACCTTGAAGGCGGTGTCGTCCTCACCGATGACCAGGCTGTCGCCGATGCTGTCCAGATAGGCCCGCAGGTGGCCCAGATTTACGTCGGGGGTGTTTTTGCGCACGATGAATACGGTGTCGAAGGCGAAGGTGATCTCCTGATCGGAAAAGACCTGGAAATCGGCTTTCTCTTCTTTGGCGCTGTCACTGTCAGGGATCTCGGGCATGTCCTCGCCCCGCAGGGAAGCCAGCATACCTTCCAGGATCACCAGATAGCCCTTGCCGCCGGCGTCTACAACACCGGCCTTTTTCAGCACAGGGTTCATATCTGTGGTCTGAGCCAGCGCATCATAGCCCTCCCGGATCGCCTCTTCCAGGACATAGTCCACATCGCTGTTTTCGCTGGCAGCCTCGACTGCCCGCTTGGAGGCCAGACGGGAGACTGTGAGAACAGTACCCTCGGCGGGCTTCATCACCGCGCCGTAGGCGGCGGCCACGCCCTCCTGCATAGCGGCAGCCAGCAGGGCTCCGTCGGCGGTCTTATGACCCTTCAGACCCTTGCTGAGTCCACGGAACAGGAGGGAGAGGATCACGCCGGAGTTGCCCCGGGCGCCCCGGAGGAGCGCGCCGGCAGTGGTGGCAGCGGCCTGCTCCACGGATGCGTCGTCCTTCTTTTTCAGCTCCGTGGCTGCGGTGCCGATGGTAAGGCTCATGTTGGTGCCGGTGTCGCCGTCGGGCACGGGGAAGACATTGAGGTCGTTGATCTGCTGCTTCTGCAGAGTGATGGCTGCTGCACCGTGCAGCACCATCTGCTTGAACTGGATTCCGTCGATTGTCTGGATCATGGCGCGTTATACCCCCTTGGAATTGGAAACAACAGAGTCAACGCAGACATCCACGCTCTTGACGGGGATCCCGGTGTACTTGCTGACCTTATACTGCACCTCGCTCATAATGGAGCGGCAGGCGGCGGTGATGTTGATGCCGTGTTCCACGATGATGTGGAGCCGGATAGACACAGTGTTGTCCTCATTATATATGACCTGGACGCCTTTGCTCATGGCTTCCTTGCGCAGGAGGTGGACCAGACCGTCAGTCATGGAGCGGAACGCCATGCCCTTAACGCCGAAGCAGTTGGTGGCGGCGTTGCCGGTGATGTTGGTGAATACGGCGTCGCTGATACTGATCTCGCCTTTGTTGGTTTGTAATTTTATCATGGAAGACATCCTTTCAGCGAAAATGATCGTTTCGGACTTGCTTTGAATTGCGGTTTACTATTATATACTATTTCTTTGTGGATAACAAGCACAAAAGTAGTAAAACCCGGAAAACGCATATAAAGTATAGATTCTGACAAAAAGCTTCCGGGGAGCTATTGAAAAAAATACAGGTTTGACATATGATATAGTAAGGAAAATCCACCTGTGGATGGATGGGAGGCAGTGGGCTGTGCTGAAAAAAGGACCGCTGAATGTGTTGCTCTGCTATGTGCTGTGGGGTGCCCTTCCCCTGTTCTGGGGGTATTTGGGGGAACTTTCACCGCTGTGCGTGCTGGGCTATCGTATTTTGTTCAGTCTGGTGTTTATCAGCTTGTATCTGTTCTGTTCCAAGCGGTGGGGGGAGGCGCTGCAGACCCTCCGCAGCCGGAGTGAGATGATCTGGCTCACCGCATCCGGACTGGTGATCGCCGTCAACTGGGGTTCCTTTATTTGGGCGGTGAACAGCGGACATGTGCTGGACAGCAGTTTGGCCTACTACATGTATCCTATTTTGTCTATTTTGATCGGTGCGCTGTTTTTCCGCGAACGGCTGGGCATACTGCAGTGGGTGGCTGTAGGCCTGATGCTGGCAGGTGTGGTGGTGACCTCGGTGCGCTATGGGGCTTTCCCGTGGCTGGCGCTGATCATTGGCGGGAGCTTTGTGCTCTATGGTGTCATCAAGCGGAAAGTGACCTGCGACGGGGCGGTGTCCCTGCTGGTGGAGAGCCTGGTGACGCTGCCGCTGGCTTTGGTGCTGATCATCCTTGCGGAACGGGGAGGACAGGGCGCTTTGAATGCGCTCCATGGTTGGCAGTGGCTGCTGCTGCCGGCGGCAGGAGTGGTGACCGCTATGCCGCTGGTGTTCTTTTCCCGGGGCATCCGGGAGACGCCCTATACTCTGGCGGGGGTGCTGATGCTGGTCAATCCCACCATGCAGCTGCTGGTAGGGGTGTTTTGTATGGGTGAGGAATTTACCGATACCCATGCCATCTTATTTGCTTTTGTGTGGACGGGGCTGGCCTTGTTTGTGCTGGGAAATTTTCTGGCCAGCCGCCGCGCCGGAAAAGAGAAACAGTAAGGAGATGCCATATGCGTGTGATCACAGGCTCCGCCCGGGGCCGTCGGCTCAGAGAGCTGGAGGGGCAGGAGACCCGCCCCACCACGGACCGGGTAAAAGAGAGCATGTTCAATATTTTGCAGTTTGATGTGGAGGACAGCCGGGTGCTGGACCTGTTTGCAGGTACCGGCCAGCTGGGGATCGAGGCGCTCAGCCGCGGAGCGGCGTCGGCGGTGTTCGTGGAGCAGCGCCGGGACGCTGTGGCGCTGATCCGGGAGAACCTGAAGCTGACGGGGCTTTCCGAGCGGGCCCGGGTAGTCAATGGGGAGGCGCTGGCCTATCTGGCCTCTGCCGGAGAAAAATTCGACCTGATTTTCCTGGATCCTCCCTATGCCGCCAAACTCTGGAAACCGGTCCTGGAAGCCGTTTCACGGTTTGACATTTTGTCGGATCATGGTATAATGATCTGCGAATCTCCTCAGGATGAGGAACTGCCGGATGCTGTTGGGGCCTGCCGGCTCCACAGGGCTTACCGCTATGGACGGATCAAGCTCACCACCTATCATCGGGAGGAGGAGCTTTCGGAATGAAGATCGCGGTATGTCCGGGCAGCTTTGACCCTATTACGGTAGGGCATCTGGACCTGGTGGAGCGGGGAGCCGCTCTGTTTGACCAGGTGATTTTGTGCGTGATGGTCAATGGGGAAAAACACCCCATGTTCACGGCGGAGGAGCGATTGGAGATGGCGCAGGCTGCCCTGGCCCACATCCCCAACGCCACGGCGGAGACATGGGACGGCCTCCTGGCGGATTTTGTCCGGGAGCGGGGGGCCTGTGCCCTGATCAAGGGCGTGCGCAACGGCATTGATTTTGAGTGGGAGTATCAGATGGCGCAGATCAATCGTGGACTCCTGCCCCAGTTGGATACGCTGCTTCTGCCCGCCCGGGCGGAGCACCTTCATATCAGTTCTACTATGGTGCGGGATATGATCCGTTACCACCAGAAATTAGATCAGTGTATGCCGGCCGCGGCGGCGGCCGTTCTCCAAAGGATCAGGGAAGGGAAGGTACAATAAAGATGGCGAACGATGTTCAATATTTGATTGATATGCTCTATGAGATGATCGACGGGGCCAAGGGAGTTCTGATGTCCCCGGACAAGTGCATCATCGTCCGCGAGGATGCGCTGGATCTGCTGGACGAGCTCAAGGGCCAGCTTCCGCTGGAATTGAAGAAGGCCCAGGACCTGATCCGTGCCCGGGATGAATTTGTGGAGAGCGCCAAGAAAGAGGCGGAAAAGGTCCGCCGTCAGGCAGATCTGGATGCCAAGACCATTGTGGGAGAGAGTGAGATCACCCGGGCTGCCCGGGAGAAGGCCCATGAGATCCTGCGCCGGGCGGAGGAGCGCTCCAAGAATATGGTCAATGTGACCAATGAGTATACCGAGGACGCTTTGCGCCGCACCGAGGATGCGATTCAGATGGCTTTGGATGAGATTCGGGAATCCAGGGCCCGGTTCCGTGCGGTATCCAATGAACAGCTCCAGGCCCAGAGAGCCAAGCTGGAGGCCCAGAACAGCGAAAGCGACAAAAATTAACAGTAAATTTCGTAACATTAAACGAAAATTAATTGCAAATATTTTACAACTTTCGAGTAAAAACTACATATAGTTGATGATATGAGGGGTTGGCACAAGATGTTGTGCCAACCCCTTTTGCTTTGCTTTTGTTGAAATAGAACATGTGTTTTAAATTCGAAAAACGTTGACTTTTCCTGGAAAAACCCTGTATTTGCCAGTACAAAGATTGAAAATTTGTCCTTGCAATTCAGACCGGCATGCCGTATACTTGTTTTTGTAGTGGTGGAAAGTGGGGGATAGTAGGGGATAATCCCATAAAACTCCCGTACCTGCGGCTCTGGAGGCCTGATGCGGCCGGAAGGGGCCAAAGGACATATCCGCCTGATTTTCGTCTCCTGGACGGTAAAAAAGGCAGGTGAAGCCCGGTGATCGGACAGTATCAGCACAATATCGACGCCAAGGGCCGCCTCTTTATTCCTGCCAAATACCGGGAAGAACTGGGAGACGCTTTTTATGTCACCATCGGCCTGGATGGCTGCCTGTCGGTGTACTCTGACGCCAAGTGGGCAGATCTGACAGAAAAGTTTGATGCCCTGCCCATCTCCAAGGCGCGGAGCATGCGGGTGCTCTTCGCCAATGCTGCCAAGTGTGAGCCGGATGCCCAGGGACGCATCCTGATCCCCGCCAAGCTGCGGGAATATGCGGCGCTGGACAAGGAGGTCATTATCAACGGAGCCTCCAAGTGTCTGGAGCTGTGGAATCCGGAGCGCTGGGCGCCGATTGAGGAGGCGGGGCTTGATCCCAACCAGCTGGCTGCCGCCATGGAGGAACTGGGTTTCTGATATGGAAAAAGACTATGGACATAAGCCGGTGCTGCTGGAGGAGTGCCTCACAGCGCTGGATATCAAACCGGAAGGTGTGTACCTGGACGGCACTCTGGGCCGGGCAGGTCACTCCCTGGAGATCCTCCGCCGCCTGAAAGGCGGACGGCTCATCGGTATTGACCGGGATATGACCGCCATTGAGGCGGCCCGGGAGCGGCTGGCGGAGTTTGGTGACCGTGTGACGCTGGTCCACGGCAATTTCAGTGATTTAGGAGAGATCTTGTCCTCCCTCCATGTGGATAAGGTGGACGGGATGCTCTTTGATCTGGGTGTGTCATCGCCTCAGTTGGACGAGGCCCAGCGGGGCTTCAGCTATATGCATGACGCACCTTTGGACATGCGGATGGATACTTCCGCTGCGCTGGACGCCCGGCAGGTGGTAAATACCTGGAGCGGTGATGAGCTGCGGCGGATCTTGTATGAATACGGCGAGGAGCGCTATGCGCCTCAGATCGCCCGGGCCATCGTCCGGAAACGGGAAGAGCGGCCCATTGAGACCACAGGGGAGCTGGTAGAGATCATCCGTTCTGCCATGCCGGCCTCCGCACTGCGGGAAAAACAGCATCCCGCCAAGCGGAGCTTTCAGGCGATCCGTATTGCCGTCAACGGAGAATTGGAGGCATTGCCTCCCATGCTTCGCTCTGCGGCGGAAGGGCTCAAGCCCGGCGGACGTTTGGCGGTGATCACCTTCCACAGCCTGGAGGACCGCATCGTCAAGCAGACCATGCGGGAACTGGCCACCGGCTGTATCTGTCCGCCGGAGTTTCCGGTATGTGTATGCGGCAGGAAACCCAAAATGGAGCTCATCACCCGAAAACCGATTGTTTCCGGCGCTGAGGAGCTGGAAGAGAATCCCAGAGCCCGCAGTGCAAAGCTCCGTGTGGCAGAGCGCACGAATTATTAAAGCCACAAAAAGCATCGACCATTGGAGAGGGATAAGCTCGCAGGAGGGAGACCTGCGGGGAAGGAGGAAAAGTTGTCATGGCTGCCAGCGTGAGGAAAGTAAGGCGAAAATATTATAACACCCCTGGTGCTATCAACGGCAATCTGGCCCGTGAGCTCAGCAGTTACGAACTGGAACGGAAGCTGGAGCACAGCGGACAGCTGGCACCCGATGAATACTATATCCGCCATAAGGAGAGCCGGTCGGATGTCCTGGCCCGTCAGCGGGCCAAGGCGAAAGCCGCAGTCCGTCCTGCCCAGAAGGTATCTCCCATGGCGGTGATAGGGTTTTCCGCTGTAGCGGTGATGACGCTGGCGCTGCTGCTCTGCTATATCCGCATCAATGCTATCTCCAGTAATATTGTGGATATGAAGGATCAGATCAGCAAGCTGGAAGTGGAGCAGGTATCCCTTCTTACCCGCTATGAGCAGGCTTTTGATCTGACTACGGTGAAAGAAGCGGCCCAGGCTGCTGGTATGAGCCAGCCCGATGACAGCCAGATCTACTATATCGATCTGCCGGGCGAGGATCAGGTAGTATCCTATGGAAACCAGGAAACCAGCGTGCTCAGCCGGTTTTTTGCGGCCATCGGACGAAACATTTACGCAGCGGTGGAATATTTCAGCTGACAGGCGATATACATTCAGTGGTGAAAAAACCGCCCCGGACGTGTCCGCCGGGACCCCGGAGCAGCGGCAAAACACTGAACCATACTGCTGAAAGAAGCAGGGACTATTGATAGACCGGGGAGTAAGAGGGAGGCCCTCTTACTCCCTGCTTGCTCATTAGGGATATCCTGATGAGATGGAGCGCAAGGCAAAGACCAAGGCATACAGATAAGGAGGCACTTATGGCAAAACAACCCAAGAGACAACCGGACGCTGCCCGCCGCGCCAAGCTTACCATCCAGCGCAGAACGCTGTATCTGCTGATGGTTTTCGGCGTATGCTCCTTTTTGGCTCTGTTTGCCAAGGCGTATGATCTGACCATCAATCGCCACGAGGAGATGCAGTCCCGCGCTTCCAGCCAGCAGACGCAGAGTACTACCATTTCTGCCTCCCGGGGGACGATCTATGACCGCAATGGGGAGACGCTGGCTATTTCCGCAACAGCAGACACGATTTTCCTGGACCCCAAGATGATCCAGGAGCGGGCCGATGAGCTGGATGAGGAGCGGGCAAAGGCCCTGGCGGAAGGTGTGGAGGACGGAGAAAGCCTTCCCATCACCGGAGAGGAGTATAAGGACCTTATTGCCACCGAGCTGTCCCGAATCCTGGAGATAGAGGAGCAGGATATTCGGGATAAAATGGAAAAGACCTGGTCCCAGTATGAGATCCTGAAAAAACGTGTGGATAAAGAGGTCGGAGATCAGGTCCGGTCTTTTATTACCGATAATGTTACCGGGAAGAACATTCAGGGCATCCACCTGCTCAGCGATGCCAAGCGCTACTATCCTCACGGTTCCCTGGCGTCCCATGTCCTGGGATTCCTCAACGCGGATAATGTAGGGATTTATGGCCTGGAAGCGGTTTATGAGGAGGAATTGGAGGGAACTACCGGCCTGGTGGTCACAGCCAAGGACGGCAACAACCAGGAGATCATGTTCCAATATGAGCAGTACTACGACGCCAAAGATGGCAATAGCCTTCAGCTGACCATTGACAGTACCATTCAGTCTTATCTGGAGAGCGGCCTGGAGGATATGGTGGCCCGTTTTGACGCTGCCAACGGCGCTACCGGCATCGTGATGGACCCCAATTCCGGTGCCATTCTGGCTATGGCATCTACACCCAACTACGATGCCAATGACCCTTGGACGATCTATAGTTCCCGGCTCCAGGCCCAGATGGAGGAAGAACTCAACGGCGGAGATGACGACGAGGAATCCGAGGAGGCTGCGGAGGAAACTGCCGGGACAGCAGATGAGACTGCGGAAGAAGAATCAGAACAGGAAGAGGAGCAGCCGCTTACGGAGGCGTCCAACGAGGCCTATAACAAACTGCTGGGAGAGTATCAGCTTCTGCAGTGGCGTAACAAAGCGGTCAATGATACCTATGAGCCGGGTTCTACTTATAAGATCCTGACGCTGTCCATGGCGCTGGAGGAGGGGACTGTCAACCTTAACAGTACGTTCAACTGTACCGGTTCCCTCAAGGTGGACGGCTGGTCCATCGGCTGTTCCAGAAAATCGGGCCATGGTACACAGACGCTGACAGAGGCCGTGGGAAACTCCTGCAACCCTGCCTTCATCAATATCGGCTTTTCCGTGGGAACAGAAAAGTATTATGAGTATATGGAAGCCTTCGGACTGTTTGACAAGACCGGAGTGGATCTCCAGGGTGATGCCGTCGGTGTTCACGCAGATCCCGATGCATTTTCTCAGCTGGACCTGGCTACCTATTCCTTTGGCCAGAACTTTACCGTCACGCCGCTCCAGATGATCACCGCCCAGGCGGCCTGCATCAACGGCGGCTATCTGTATACACCCTACCTGGTGGAGAAGGAGCTGGACAGCGACGGCAACGTAGTCTCCCAGCATGACGCTACCCCGGTCCGTCAGGTCATCAGCGAGGAGACCTCCTCCACGGTCCGGGAGATCCTGGAGTACGTGGTGGCTGAAGGTACCGGAAAGAACGGCCAGGTGGCGGGCTACCGCATTGGCGGTAAGACCGGTACCGCTGATAAAGGCCAGACCGGCGACGTCGTAGTGTCCTTCCTGTGCTTTGCCCCGGCGGACGATCCCCAGGTCATTATGCTGCTGACTATGGATACGCCTTCCCGTACCACCGGGACCTATGTGTCCGGCGGCAACATGGTGGCGCCCACGGCGTCCTCCATCATGTCCAATATCCTGCCCCACCTGGGAATTGCTCCCCAGTATACAGAGGATGAGATCGGTTCTGCCGACGCTACTGTGCCTTATGTGGTGGGGATGACCGAGGAGGAGGCTGCTGCCAAGCTCTCGTCCTATGGTTTTTCCAATTATCGTACGGTGGGCGATGGTGATACCGTGACGGACCAGACGCCTTTGGGCGGTGCTATCGTGCCTGCTGACGCGGAGATCATCCTCTATATGGGGGCAAAGAAATCCACAGATCTCTGTACTGTGCCCAATGTGGTGGGAATGTCTGCGTCCAACGCCAATAAGGCCCTGACCAATGCGGGATTGATCATCAAGACCACCGGCGCCAGCGGAAGCGGCGCCCGGGTCATCAGTCAGTCTGTAGAGGAAGGTGCCCAGGTGGCGGCCGGAACGGTCGTTACGGTACAAATGGGCCAGACAGGAAATACAGCGGATTGATCCGACAGCAGGATTTGCAAGGTTTTCCGACACTGGATGGGGTTTACAATGGTATGGGACCGACTATACTTGACCTGTTGCCCTGCCGGAAATATGCCGCAGGAGAATGACGAAAGAGTAGGTTGCATATGATGAAGCTATCACAGCTGCTGCGGGGAATCCAGGTACGGGAGAGCAGCGCCGATATGGAGATGGAGATCTCCGGCGTCAGCTACGATTCCCGGAAAACAGCCCCGGGGGATCTGTTCGTGGCCATGGCCGGCTACGAGACGGATGGCCACAAATTTATTCCCATGGCCCGGGAGAAGGGCGCGGTATGTGTCCTCTGCCAGGAAAAGCCCCAGAGGGAGGGCCCCTATGTGCTGGTGGAGGACAGCCGGCTGGCTCTGGCCCAGGTGGGGCAGAACTGGTATGGTGATCCGGCAGCTTCTATGAAAATGATCGGCGTCACCGGTACCAACGGGAAAACGACGACCACCTACCTTTTGAAAGATATTCTGGAGCAGGCGGCGGGGGCCAAGGTGGGCCTGATCGGGACCAACCAGAATATGATCGGCAGCGAGGTGCTGCCGACAGAGCGTACCACTCCGGAGTCCTTTGAGCTCCAGGGCCTGCTCCGCCGTATGGCGGATGGGGGCTGCACCCACGTGGTGATGGAGGTATCCTCCCATGCCCTGTACCTCAAGCGGGTGGAGGGGATCCACTTTGCTGTGGGGATCTTCACCAATCTTACCCAGGACCATCTGGATTTCCACAAGACCATGGAAAACTACTGCGATGCCAAGGCGATGCTCTTTACCCGCTGTGATGTGGGCGTGTACAACAGGGATGACCCCTGGGCCCAGCGCCTGATGGACGGAGCCACCTGCCGCCGTGTGTCCATCGGAGAACATGAGGCGGATCTGGCGGCCCGGAATATCCAGCTGGATGCGGAGGGCGTCAGCTTCGATGCGGTGACAGCGGAGGAGACCGTTCCCGTCCATGTGGGCATCCCCGGTGGATTTATGGTGTACAATACCCTTGGCGTTCTGGCTGCGGCTCAGGCTCTGGGGGTGTCCTTGGGGGACAGTGCCCATATCCTGCTCCACAGCGCCCATGTAAAGGGCCGTGTGGAGGTGGTGCCCACGCCCGGCGACTACACCATGCTGATCGACTATGCTCATACCCCTGATGCGCTGGAAAACGTGCTCACCTCCGCCCGGGGCTTTGCCAAGGGCAGAGTAGTGGCGCTGTTTGGCTGCGGCGGTGACCGGGATCGGACCAAGCGCCCGAAGATGGGCCGTATTGCGGCAAAGCTGGCGGATTTCGTCATTGTGACCTCCGACAATCCCAGAACAGAGGACCCGGAGGCCATCATTGAGGAGATATTGACAGGAATGGCAGACACCAATACGCCATATGCTGTAGTGCCCAACCGGGTGGAGGCCATCCATTATGCCATGGATCATGCCCGGAGCGGGGATGTGATCATCCTGGCAGGAAAGGGCCACGAGACCTATCAGATCATCGGCCATGAGAAGCGCCATCTGGATGAGCGCGAAGTGGTGGCCGACTATATCCATGCGCTTCAACAAAAGGAGAGAACCTGACGCTGTCAGGACAGAGGGAGAGTTACCATGAATATGATCATTGCATGTGTCCTCAGCTTTGCGGTCACGGGACTGCTGGGCTGGAAAGTGATTTTGCCGGCTCTGCGGCGGCTGAAGGCCGGCCAGGAGATCCGGGAGGTGGGGCCCAAGTGGCACTCCACCAAGGCGGGTACTCCCACCATGGGAGGACTCATGTTCATTATCGGCATTGCGGTGTCCATTCTGATCGTGGGCTGGCCGGGTATGATGGCCGGGGACCTGTCCCATATCTACGTATTTTTGTTTGCTGCTGTATTTGGCTGTATCGGGTTCCTGGATGACTTTGAAAAGGTAAAGCTCCACCGGAACCTGGGCCTTACCGCCATCCAGAAATTTGTGCTGCAGCTGGCGGCAGCCATTGCCTTCCTCTGCCTGATGCGCTATGAGGGGCTTTTGTCCCCGGAACTGTACGTTCCGTTCCTCCACATCAGTATTGCGCTGAGCTGGCCTCTCTATATGGTGTTCTCCGCTTTTGTGATCGTAGGAGCGGTGAATGCGGTGAATATCACCGACGGCCTGGACGGCCTTGCCACCTCTGTGACTATCCCGGTGGCTCTGTTCTTTGCGTCGGTGGCCACCTGGTGGGGCTATACTCAGCTGGGGATTTTTTCCGGCGCCATGCTGGGAGGTCTGCTGGCCTTCCTGCTGTTCAACGCCCATCCTGCAAAGACCTTTATGGGTGACACCGGCTCCCTGTTTTTAGGCGGTGCGGTGGCGGGTCTTGCCTTTGCATTTGATATGCCTTTGGTCTTGATTTTTGTAGGCATTGTCTATATCATTGAAACGCTGTCCGATATTCTGCAGGTGACCTACTTCAAGCTCACCCACGGAAAGCGGATATTCAAGATGGCCCCGATCCACCACCATTTTGAGATGTGTGGCTGGAGCGAGGTAAAGATCGTCACAGTGTTTACCGCTGTGTCCATTCTGTTCTGTGCTCTGGCGCTCTTTGGCGTGATGGATCGTCCTGCACCCTGAGCGAGGACGCCTTGACAGAAAGAACAGGAAAGGGGGGCTCACATGACCCGGGAGCAGCAAAGGGAATATAAACGGCAGAAGATCCGGGAACAGCGCCGTCGGGAGCGGGAGGCCTGGGAGGCCGCCCGGGGCCCTATGGATCTGCCCTTTCTGCTGTTGACGCTGGTGCTGCTGGTCATTGGCCTCATCATGCTTCTCTCCGCCAGTTTCCCCTCTGCACAAGCATCCAAGTCCTGTAACTATGATCCGCTGTACTATTTCAAGCGGCAGGGTGCCTTTGCCCTGTTGGGACTGTTTGCCATGTTTTGGGTGTCCAAGATCAACTATCAGCGTTTCCGCGGCCTTGCCCGGATCGCCATTGTTGCTTCCATTGTGCTCCTTGTCCTGGTAACGATCCCTGGTATCGGTATCTGGCGTAACGGTGCCCGGCGGTGGCTGGGCATCCCTGGTACATCCTTCCAGTTCCAGCCTTCAGAGCTTGCCAAGCTGGGCATTATCGTCTACTTCTCCGCCTCCATTGCCAAAAAGAGGGAGAAGATGCTGACCTTTAAGAAGGGAATATTGCCTTACGGCGTGCTGCTGATGGTCATCGCCGTACTCATGGCCCTGGAGCCCCACGCCTCCGGCATGGTGCTGCTGGTAGGTATCGGTGCGGTGCTGATGGTAGTGGGCGGCATTGATTGGCGCTGGGTGGCGGCTGGCCTTACAGCAGGAGCTGCCGGCGGCTATCTGATGCTGTTCACCGACCTGATGGAGAAGATCGGTTATAACTCCGACCGGATTACCACCTGGCGGGATGCCTTCTGGGACGCACAGGACAAGAGCTTCCAGATGGCCCAGAGCCTGATCGCCATCGGTTCCGGCGGCCTTCTGGGGCTGGGCCTTGGCAAGGGCCGTCAGAAATTCATGTTCCTGCCGGAGGAGCATAACGACTTCATTTTCGCTATTGTCTGCGAGGAGCTGGGCCTGGTGGGGGCCACCCTCATCATGATCCTTTTTGCCCTCCTCATCATCCGCGGCTACTGGCTGGCTATCCACGCAAAGGACCGCTTCGGCAGTCTTCTTATCGTGGGTGTCACCACCCAGATCGCCCTGCAAACCTTCCTGAACATTGCGGTGGTGACGGGCCTGATCCCGGCCACCGGTATTTCCCTGCCGTTCTTCAGCTACGGCGGTACGGCGCTTGCCATCCAGCTGGTGGAGGTAGGCGTGGTGCTCTCTGTATCCCGTCAGATCCCGGCGCCCAAAAGCGGCTGATCAGCGGGATACGGTTTCGCGCCAAAAGTTCCTTTGACACGTTTCTTTCAAGAAAAGTATGATTCCGATTGCTGAGAGGGGAGGCGCTGCGGGGTGCGCGTGATTTTTACCTGCGGCGGGACCGCAGGACATGTGAACCCGGCGCTGGCTCTGGCGGGACTGATCCGTCAGCGGCGGCCGGACAGTGAAATTTTATTTGTAGGTGCCTATCGGGGCATCGAGCGTCAGCTCATTGAGGGAGCAGGCTGGCCCTTCCGCGCAGTGGAGATCTCCAGTTTCCATCGCTCCCTGAAGCCAAAGGAGATCCGTCACAACCTCATCTCCCTGCGAAACCTGGTCCGCTCCCCTGGAGAGGCCCGGAGCCTTCTCAAGGAGTTTCCCGCCGATCTGGTGGTGGGTACCGGCGGCTATGCCAGCTACCCGGTGATCCGTGCGGCGGCAAAGCAGGGGATCCCCACGGCGATCCATGAATCCAATGCCATTCCCGGTCTCACTACCCGCCTGTTGGAGCCCCATGCGGACCTGATCATGGTGGGGTTTGAGGAGTGCCGGAAAAACTACCGCCATCCGGAAAAAGTCCTGGTTACCAGCACCCCGGTCCGGGGGGACTTTTTCGTCTATACCAAAAAAGAAGCCAAGCAGAAATTGAACATGGATGATGGCCGGCCTCTGATCGTCTCCTTCTGGGGCAGTCTGGGGGCTTCGGAGATGAACTGGCAGACCGCCCAATTCCTGTCACAGGAGGCGGCGGAGGGCTGTCCCTTCCACCATGTCCACGCTGCCGGTGTGGTGGGAAGCCGTCAGATGGCGGCGTATCTGACTGGCGCCGGTGTTGATCTGAGCAAGACGCCGGACTTGGAGGTCCGGGAGTATATCCATGATATGGGGACCCTGATGCGGGCGGCAGATCTGGTGATCTGCCGGGCAGGGGCCAGTACCATCAGCGAGCTGACGGCGCTGGGCGTGCCTGCCATCATCGTCCCATCTCCCAATGTAACGCACAACCACCAGGAACATAACGCCCGAGTGCTCTCCGATGCCGGTGGGGCTGTGCTGGTCCTGGAGAAGGACAGCAGCGGACAGCTGCTGTATGATACGGCAAAAGCGATCCTGGAGGATGACCAGCGGCGGGCAGAGATGTCTGCGGCCATGGCATCTCTGGGCATCATCGATGCGGCCGAGAGGATCTATGACGCTGTCATGTCCCTGTGCCGCAGCGGGGGAAAGTAGCACCTGCCGCCCCTTCGCATACTATGGATTAGTTTGCAAATTCATAAGCGGAGGGGTCGATATGAAGCATATAGTTATCCAGGGCTGCCGCAGGCTGGAGGGCACCCTGGCGGTCCAGGGGGCGAAAAACAGCGTTTTGCCGGTGCTGGCCGCCACGATTCTGCACCCGGGTGTCACCGTATTGCGGGGATGCCCCCGTCTCAGCGATGTAGAAGCCAGTATTCGTATCCTGCGGCACTTGGGATGTCAGGCGGACTGGCAGGGAGAGGAACTGGTGGTGGACACGTCCTCTATGTGCCGCGGGGACATACCGGATCACCTGATGCGGGAGATGCGCTCCTCCGTGATTTTTCTGGGGGCCATTCTGGCCCGGCTGGGCCGGGCGGAAATGTCTTATCCCGGCGGTTGTGAGCTGGGGCCCCGGCCCATTGACCTGCATCTGAGCGCACTGCGGAAGCTGGGGGCATCGGTGGAGGAAAAGGGCGGCCACCTGTGCTGTGAAGCGGGGAAGATGGAGGGCTGCGAGGTGGCGCTGAGCCTGCCCAGTGTAGGCGCCACGGAAAACGCCATACTGGCGGCTTGCGGCACCCAGGGAGAGACAGTGATTGTCAACGCCGCCCGGGAGCCGGAGATCGTGGATCTCCAGACATTCCTTCGTTCCATGGGCTGTGGAGTGCGGGGAGCTGGCAGCTCCACCATCTGCGTAACAGGGCGGCGGTCCACCCATGACAGTATACATACCGTCATGCCAGACCGGATCGTGGCAGCCACTTATCTGTCCGCGGTAGCTGCTGCCGGCGGCGAGGTGGAGCTGACCCATGTGGACTATCGCCATCTCTCCACTGTTACCGCTGCGCTCCACGAAGCGGGCTGCCGGGTAATGGGTGGTGACGGTCGGATCTTTCTTCGCAGCAGCGGGGATCTGCAGGCCGTCAGTGCTGTGCGGACAGCTCCTTATCCCGGGTTTCCTACCGACGCCCAGGCCATTTTGATGGCGGCGCTGCTGAGGAGCAAAGGGACGACTGTATTTGTGGAAAATATGTTTGATAACCGCTACCGGCATGTAGACGAGCTCTGCCGCATGGGAGCGGATATCAGTGTGGAGGGCCGTGTGGCGGTGGTGACCGGCGTCCCGCGGCTGTCCGGAGCAACTGTACGGGCTACCGACCTGCGGGGCGGGGCGGCCCTGTTGGTAGCCGGGCTTATTGCCGAGGGCGAGACAAGTATTGAGGATATCCATCACATCTGCCGGGGATATGAGGACCCTGTTCGGGATCTCTCCCTTTTGGGAGCAGACATCCGTCTGGAAGAGAGATAGACAGAGAGGAGTGAGAGCCGTGGCGCGCAAACACAGAAGACGCCGCCGACGCAGGGGGAGCCTGGGGCCCCTTCTGCGGGTATTGTCCGTACTGCTGATGGCGGTAGCCATTGTTGCGGCTCTCACTCTCTTTTTCAAGGTGAATCAGGTATCTGTCAGCGGAAATGAACGCTATTCCGCCCAGGAGATCATAGAGGTCTCCGGCGTGGAACAGGGGGACAACCTGATTTTAATGGATAAGTACCGTATCGCGGAAAAGCTGTATACAAAATTGCCGTATATCACGGAAGTACGTATCAACCGGCAATTTCCCGATACGCTGTTGGTGGAAGTTGTAGAGACCAAGGCAGTGGCGGTCATTAAGGGAGGCAGCAGCAATTGGCTGATGGACAGCAATGGAAAGCTGCTGGAAGTGATCGGCAGTGCTGCCACCAAGCAGTATCTGTCGCTGGAGGGACTGTCGGCGGTGGACCCTGCCATCAGCGGGAAACTGAAGCTGAGTGAGGAGAGTCCCATCAGTACGGACAGGCTTCTGGAGCTGCTGTCTGAACTGGCACAGCGGGATATGTTGGGAAAAGTTTCCAAGCTGGATGCCTCTGATCCGGATCAGCTGGTGTTTTCCTATGATGACAGATTTCAAGTAGAGATGCTTTATGATGCGGACTTTGACTTCAAACTCAACTGCCTCCAGGCGGCAGTGGCCCAGCTGGAGCCCAATGAGAGCGGTACGATCCGCATGACGCTGAAGGACGATAATGAGGTGCGTTTCATCCCGGATCAATGATGATGGGAGCAGGATATATTTGCCAACTCCGTTTCTTCCCAAAATTTCAAAAAAACCGGGAATCCGCTATTGACCTGTCGGAGAAAAAAGCATACAATAATAAAAAGATTTAGCACTTTATCTGGGGGTAAATTACCCCGGTGATATACAGCCGATACAATTTGTGGTAGGAGGATCCCACTATGGCATTCGAACTGGTAACCGCTCCCGACAATGTAGTCAAGATCAAGGTCATCGGCATTGGCGGCGGCGGCAACAATGTAGTCAACCGCATGGTGCGCTCTGGTGTAGGCGGTGTGGACTATGTGGCAGTGAATACGGACAAGCAGGCGCTGAATATTTCCAGCGCTGGATATAAGATCCAGATTGGCGAGAAGCTGACCCATGGCCAGGGTGCCGGTTCTGATCCCGAGGTGGGACGCAAGTCCGCTGAGGAGAGCCGCAGCCAGATCACCAAGGCTTTGGAGGACACTGATATGGTGTTCATTACCGCCGGTATGGGCGGCGGTACTGGTACCGGAGCAGCGCCTATTGTGGCGGAGACTGCCAAGGAGCAGGGGATTCTTACCGTCGGTGTAGTCACAAAGCCTTTTGGGTTTGAAGGCCGCCGCCGGATGATGCAGGCTGAGAAGGGAATTGAAGAGCTGCGGGGCAAGGTGGATTCCCTGGTCATCATCCCCAACGAGCGCCTCAAGCATGCTACCGATCAGAAGATCACCTTTGCCAATGCATTTGAGATCGCTGATGATGTGCTGCGTCAGGCAGTGCAGTCCATTTCCGACCTGATCCGGGAGACCGGCTTCATTAACCTGGACTTTGCCGACGTGACCGCCATCATGAAGGATGCTGGTCTTGCCCACATGGGCGTAGGCCGTGCTGCCGGCAAGGGCAAGGCGGAGGAAGCTGCCAAGATGGCTATTTCCAGCCCCCTGCTGGAGACCTCCATCAACGGTGCCCGTGGTATCCTCATCAACGTCACCGGTTCCATGGATATCGGTTTGGAGGAAGTGGAGCAGGCGGCTTCTCTGGTCCAGGCTGCCGTACATCCCGACGCTGTCACCATCTTCGGTGCCACCTTTGATGATACGCTGGACGATGAGATCCGTGTTACTGTTATTGCGACCGGTTTCGATGAGAGCAACAAGAAGGCGGAAGAAGGTACAGCCAGTGCAGCTGCGGCTGCGGGCGGCGCCAAGAGCCTTTTTGAAAGCACTGTCCTGAAGCTGGATGAGAACGGCGAGGAGAAGAAGGAGCCGGAAGACGATCCCTTCAACGACATCCTCAAGATTTTTGAGCGGTAAGGCGAAAGCTGCTGTCTGCGCAATTTTCTGAAAAAAAAGACAAACACCACAGACTTTGGTCTGTGGTGTTTCTTTTTTTGCCTGAACGCGGAAGTTTCCGCAAAAACCCATGACAAAGCCGCCTGATTTTAGAAATTGTTTTGTCGATTATTTTGAAGAATTTGACGCAAAGTAATCCTGCTGCCGGCAAAATGCGGCGGCAAAATTTTTGAAAGGGGTGGTGAAATGGATGAATGGACAGAAAAAGAAGCTGGGCAGGGGAAAAGCTTTTTTTCTCAGCAGTTTGCTTTGCGCAGCGTCGCTGCTGGGACTCCAGACACCGGCTATGGCATCGGACAGTGGGGTGCGTATGCTGGTTCCGGTAGGCCACACCATTGGCATTAAATTGTTTTCTGAGGGCGTAGTGGTGGTAGGCCTGGCGGAGGTAGAGACCACAGGCGGCCTTTCCGCGCCCGGTGCGGCCTGCGGCCTGCAGGTAGGAGATGTGATCGAAGAAGCCAACGGCAGTGCGGTGGAGAGCAGTGAACAGTTTGCAGAAATACTGCAATGCGGCGGCACGGTGGAACTGGGCGTAAGCCGTGACGGCGCGGATCTGACTTTGGCGGCAGAGCCGGCATTGGGCCCTGACGGCACGTACCGTCTGGGAGCGTGGATCCGGGACAGTATGGCAGGGATCGGTACGGTGACATTTTACGATCCTGAGACGGGTGCCTTTGGCGCTCTGGGACATGGGATCACTGACAGCGATACCGGCCTTCTGATGCCTCTGGCGGATGGGTCTGTTATGGATGCGGCTGTGAAAGCAGTAAAACGGGGTGAAGCGGGAGATCCGGGAGAACTTCGCGGCAGCTTCAATCTGGCGGAGGATATGGGTATCCTCTGCGCCAATACAGAACGGGGGGTCTTTGGCGTTTTGGAGCAGTGCGATTTTCCTTTGGGTGAAGCGATCCCCGTGGCGTCTCCCGGACAGGCCCATACCGGCAAGGCTACCATCCTGTCCAATATCAGTGGGGATCAGGTGGAATCCTTTGATGTGGAACTCATTCGGGTCGTAGAAGGAACAGAGACGCAGAATCTGCTGATCCGGGTGACTGATGGGGATCTCATTGCCCGTACCGGCGGTATCGTTCAGGGCATGTCTGGAAGCCCCATTATTCAGGATGGATGCCTTATCGGTGCGGTGACCCATGTGATGATCGATGATCCTACCAAAGGGTATGGCATTTTGATCGAAAATATGCTGGAGCAGGCGGAAAACGCAGAAGTGATGATGGGATAAGCATCCCAAGGCCCCGCAAAGGGTAAAAAGTCAGGGACAGTGCAAGACGACTTGGCACTGTCCCTGTTTTTTATGGAAGGATATATTTAAATGGTAAATTACTGCTTTATTCTCTGGATGATGCGGGTCAGGAACAATGAAAAGCGGGAAAACTGCCGGTAAAAAATGAGCTGTATGGCCAGCAGCAGCCCGCCGTAGAGGATCAGCAGGAAGAGAATATTGGGCATATGAGAGCTGAGGTGGACCAAGGGCGTGCCGATGCCTCCGGCGGTGTAGCAGTAATCCCAGCCATAGATCCGGTTGAGGAGCAGACATATGCTGACCAGGATAGTCACCGGGACAAAGCACAAGAGCCTATCCTGCTGCTGAGGGCGGTAGTAGCCGCTGGACCACATGGCGGTGGGAACAAGGATCATCATGATATGGTAGAGAAGGCTCCGCACAGGGACAAAGCTGAGGAACGGATACTGATTGAGATATACGTTGAACACCAGCCCAAATACACCGCACATCAGGCCAAGGGTGCAGACAGCAGCGCAAGCCATCTGCCGGAAGGTGTCATGCCGGGCAAACATCGCCGGAGGGAGAAGGAGCCAGAAGAGAGAGCACAGGTACAGGGGAAGTGTGGTGGCAGGGTTCAGGACGCCGAAGTGCCGCAGTTCCCACAGCCAATAGATGGGGTCAAAGAAGAGCATCAGTACAGCGCAGGATTTCAGTATACGGACCACTGTGCTGTATGGAAGGAGCCGGGTTCCTTTGTAAACACCCGCTGTGAGCAGGGCAGTAACAAATAAGACAAGCAAGTGAGGGATCTGAAACATGGAGAGATGCCTCCTTTTGAACAGAATAGGTGGGTGATGGCTTTATCATACGACATAAACCGGTTACTTTCCGCCTAAATAACCTTAAGATTTATAAAGAAAGCCCTTTTTTGCGGAGAAAAAGATAAGGACTGTTTGACGGAAAAAGGGAATCCGCCTATAATGATCCTACGAGAAAATGAGGAACTCTGATCAGTTACCTGGGATAAGGAGGGCGGAAATGAAACCGGTTATTTTAATTGCGGAAGATGACAGAGATATCCGGGATCTCCTGCGGCTATATTTGGAGGGGGAAGGATATCGGGTTCTGGAGGCAGAAAATGGGGCACAGGCATTGATCCTGGCCAGAGAGCAGACGCCGGACATGGCTATTTTGGATGTGATGATGCCGGAAATGAACGGTTTTGAGCTGACCCGGGCTCTGCGTCGCTACAGTGAGATCCCCATCCTGATCCTCTCCGCCCGCAGCCAGGATAATGATAAGATTCTGGGCCTCAATCTGGGAGCGGACGACTATATTGCCAAACCCTTCAATCCGGTGGAGATCGTGGCGCGGGTGAAGGCTCAGCTGCGCCGTGCACTCCGCACCGGCAGCGATGTGCTGACAGTAGGGGATCTGACGCTGGATACAGCCAGCTTCCAGCTGACAAAGGGAGGAAAGCAGATCCTGCTTACTCCCATGGAGTATAAGATCCTGGCTCTCCTCATGCGCTCTCCCGGCCGGATCTTTACGAAAGTGCAGCTCTATGAGGGGGCGGTAGGTCCCTATTTTGAGGGGGATGACAACACCATGATGGTCCACATCTCCAAACTCCGGGAGAAGATCGAGGATGATCCCAAGCTGCCAAGACATATCATCACAGTGAGAGGACTGGGGTATAAACTTGAAAAATAAGAAGTTTTCAGGCAGCTTGTTCAGCCTCCTGGCCAGGAATTATTTGCTCTTTACCCTGACACTGCTGATCATGGCGGGAGCGGTATTCTGTCTGTGGGACTGGAGGCTGTCCCAGCTGTTTCAGTCGGTAGATTGGGATGGGCTGCTGGCGGATGAGCGGCTGTCTGCAGGGGATTATGAGGGCCTATGCAGCTACCTTGGCGGAAACAATGGCGATTTTGCGGTGTGCAATGAGGATGGAATCGTGGTGTATGCCTCAGGGCCGGGCTTTGCGCCGCTGTATACCCAGGGAGAGCTGGAGTGTATGTGGCCGTATGGAGACCTTTTCACCATTGACGCCTATGAAGAGCCGAAGGAAGGCGGTCCTCTCCGCTATCTGCTGATCCGCCGTTCCTACAAGCCGGATGGAGATTTGGAAATGATGGATATCCTGGCGCTGGACGAGGCGTATCAGGTGGTGTTCGGCGGCTTCGGTGATGGAAGGACTGAGTACACCCGTCAGGAATATCAGTTCCTCTCCGGCGGTATGAAGGAACTCTATTACCGTGCACCCTTTACGGCGGAGGATGGCAGCGCCATGCTGCTTATCATCCGGGATGTGCGGGTCAGTGAGGAGGACTATGCCCGCCGTTATCAGGATACCTGGCGGGTATGGCTGCTGTGCATCCCGCTGTATCTGACGGCGGCCGGCGTGTTTATCTGGTGGCTCAGCCGGAAGATCGGGCGGCCCCTGCGCCGCCTCAATGACGCAGTGGTCTCACAGGCCCAGGGAAAGCTGGTCAAGGTGGGGAACTGCGGCGGTACCCGGGAGATCCGCCGGATCGGGGAGAGTTTTGACCGTTTTTCAGAGCAGCTGGCAGAGAGTGAACGGGAGCGCCGCCTGCTGGATGAGGGACGTCAGAAACTGATCGCTGACATTTCCCACGATCTGAAAACGCCTATCACAGTCATTGCGGGATATATTGATGCCATATGTGACGGTAAGGTGCCGCCGGAGGAGCTTCAGCGATATCTGCGGGCTATTCAGGGAAAAGCGGAGGCGCTGACAGAGCTGGTCAATGCCTTCCACGAGTACAGCAAGGTGGGGCACCCGGAATTTACCATCCATCCCCGGCGGACAGACCTGTGTGAGTTTGCCCGGGAATATCTGGCGGGAAAGTACGATGAAATTGACCTGGCGGGGTTCGTGCTGGAAATATCCATTCCGGAGCACCCTGTCTGGTGTCTGTTGGATGAGCTGCAGTTCCGCCGGGTCCTGGACAATCTGGTGGCCAATTCTCTGCGCCATAACCGGCTGGGGACAGTGCTGTATGTGGACCTGGCTGTTGACGGCGGAAGTGCGGTGATGCGGGTAGCAGACAATGGCAGCGGGATCCCCAAGGATCGGGCAGAGCGGATCTTTGAGCCCTTTGTGGTGGGCAGTGACGCCCGTTCCGGTAAGGGCAGTGGGCTGGGCCTGGCTATCACCAGGCGCATTGTGGAGCTCCACGGAGGGACGATTTCCCTTACTGCCCATCCTGACCCGGGCAGAAGTACAGAATTTGTGGTGCGGCTGCCTCTGGCGACTTGACATGTGGAAGGCGAAATGACTTTCCCGTATACTGTTTATATAGCTGCAGGCGGAGAACGCCCCGGACCCATCAGGTCCGGGGCGTTTTTGCTTTTGCTTTAGAAATCTTAATTTACCATACAGGGGGAATGAAGGAAAGGGCGGTATGATAGCGTCCAGAAAGGGGGCGGGAACAATGACCGACCTGCGAAGCCGTCCTGTGATCGAAGTCAGAAATATCCGCAAGGAGTACCCCATAGGAGATGAAACGGTGGTAGCTCTCAAGCGAATCAATCTTAATGTGATGCGGGGAGAGCTGTGCTGCATTTTCGGCACTTCCGGTTCCGGGAAAAGTACGCTGCTCAATCAGCTGGCGGGCATGGAAAAGCCCACCCGGGGAGAAGTGCGGATCGGCGGTGTCCCTATTTCCCGGCTCAGTGAGAACCAGCTGGCCTCGTTCCGCCAGCGCCATCTGGGATTTGTGTTCCAGTCCTATAATCTGCTGCCCAACCTGACGGCCACAGAGAACGTGGCTATGCCTCTGCTGTTCCGGGGAGTCCCGCGGGAGGAGCGGGAGGCGGCGGCCCGGAAACTCTTGTGTCGGGTAGGATTATCTCACCGCCTGGACCACTTTCCCCGCCAGATGTCCGGCGGCCAGCAGCAGCGGG
Source organism: uncultured Eubacteriales bacterium (assembly GCA_900549475.1). Lineage (GTDB taxonomy): Bacteria > Bacillota > Clostridia > Oscillospirales > Oscillospiraceae > Pelethomonas. The sequence goes on along the minus strand of UROF01000005.1, from coordinate 60,673 downwards.
CAGGCATTGCCCGGGCATTTATTGCCCGGCCGGATGTGGTGTTTGCCGACGAGCCCACCGGGAACCTGGATTCCAAGACCACAGTGGAGATCATGGAGATGATCTGTACCTTTGCCCGGGATTACCATCAGACCATTATTCTGGTCACTCACGATCCGGAAATGGCCGCCTATGCGGACCGGATCGTTACGCTGATCGACGGAGAGATCGTCAGCAACCAAGTCAACAAAAAGGAGTGTACATAAGATGAAGGATAGAGCCATCAAGAGAATTGTTTCCCTGCTGGCAGCTGTTTTGCTTTTGACGGCGGTCTTTCCCACCGCTGCTCTGGCGGAAGGCAGCAGCCTCTATGTCACCGGCTATACGGTGACAGATGCCTACGGGTATCCTCTGGGCAGTGTTACCAAGGGCACCACAGTCAATATCACCGTATCCCTCAAGGATGTAGGCGCCGATCCGGGTGATCCCGGAACACTGGATATCGTCAAGCTGGACGACAGCTTTACCGGCGGCTGGCAGTCTGTGGTACAGACCTCAGCACCGGGTATGCCTCTCACCTATGATGTTCAGCTGACGAATTTACAGTACAAGGGCGTGGGACAGAGCCTGAAGCTCCAGATCGGTACGGCAGGCAAGCCGGAGTCCTATCAGAGCGTGGAGCTGACCATCACGGAGGCGGTAGTCTATGAGGCCCCCCAGGTACAGCCCCCACCGGCCCCGGAACCGGCTCCTGCGCCTGTGGTGCTGATTTCCCAGCGGGAGCTGCCTGCTCCGCTGGCGGCGGGGCAGGAGACAGAGATCCAGGTGTCCTTTTACAATATGAGCAACATTGCCCTGACCACCCCGGTGGCAGTATTCACTCCCTCTGACGGTTTGATGATCTCCGGCGGATCGTCCTCTTTGCCGCTGAATGATATCGGCGGAGGTCAGGAGAGCATGGTGCGCCTGCGGGTCAGCGCCACCAAAAATGCTTCCGCCGCCAATCAATCCATTGGCGTGGAGCTGAAATTCAATTACTTCAATAATGTGGCCCTGACCCAGGGTACCGCCACTGAGCGGCTGACCATTCCGGTACAGCCCCGGGAGAGCGTGCCCCAACCGGTGGTCATGGTGAGCCGCTCCCCTATGAGCAAGCCTCTCTCCGCCAATGAGACGGCGGACATCACCATTAGTTTTCAGAATACCAGTACGACACAGCTGGTGTCCCCGGTGGTGTCGGTGGCGGCCTCTGACAGCCTGACCATACTCAATGATACATCCACCTTCCTGCTCAAGGACATTGGTCCGGGCGGCAGCCAGAGCGTGACAGTCAAGGTCCGCGCCGCCAAAGAGATCGCCTCCTCCAGCCAGTTCCTCAGTACGGAGCTGAAGTACTCCTATGATAACGGGGAGGCCCTCACCCAGGCTACCGCCTCTGACCGGGTCAATATTTCCGCCAATCCCACGTCCACAAGTACAGGGGCCGCCCGCACGGATGCCCCGGTGCCCAATGTGGTGGTGCGCAAGTTCACCTATGGGGACAGCTCTGTGGCGGCGGGAAGCAAGTTCACCCTGGGCGTCACCTTTGAAAATACCGGTACCCTGAAAATTGAAAACGTGGTAGCTCTGGTGGATGGCGGTGAGAGCTTCACTATGGACGGCGGTACCAACACCTTTTACTATAAGTCCCTGGCTGCCGGCGGCAACCAGAGCATGGAGCTGCCTATGCGAGCGGTGTCCAACGGCAAGAGCGGCGCGCAGAGCGTATCCCTGAGTTTCAAGTATGAGTATGTGGACGGTGGGAAGCGGTCCCAGGCCAGCGCGGATATCAAGCTCTCCATCCCGGTCTATCAGCCGGACCGTTTCCAGATCAACGCGCCGGTGGTGCCGGAGACCGCCACTGTGGGCGAGGAGGCGGAGATCTCCCTGGCCTATGTGAACAAGGGCAAGGATGATATCGCCAACGTGGAGGCCACGGTGGAGGGCGACGGTGTGGAGACCCCCGCCCGGACCCAGTACCTGGGGAATATCACCGCCGGCAGCAGCGGCAACATCGGCTTTGCCCTGGCGCCCACCTCTGCCGGCGAGGTGGAGGTCACGCTGAAGATCAGCTATGAAAATGCTGACCAGCAGATCCAGACCCGGCTGTTTCCCATCACCCTGCGGGCGGAGGAGCCGGTGCCTGTGGACGACTTCATGGATGAGGGGATCGAAGAGGATAGCCAGCAGGCCATTCCCTGGCCCTGGCTGGCCGGCGGCGGAGCTGCGGTCATTCTGGTGGCAGGAGTTGGTACGGCGATCCTTCTGAAGCGGCGCAAAAACGCCGCGTTGGCCGCCCAGGACAGCTGGGACGACTGGGACGAGCCGGTGGATACCGGGGATGTCCGGGAGACAGGGGGGCGTGAGCCGTGAGAAAGAAGGATCTGCTGCGGATCTGCCTGCAAAACCTGATGCGCCGGAAGTCCCGGACCTTTCTCACCGTGCTGGGTGTTCTGATCGGCTGCTGTTCCATTGTCATTATGGTGTCCCTGGGAATCGGCATGCGGGAGTCCCAGGAGCGTACCCTGGCCCAGATGGGGGATTTGACCATCATAACGGTCAATGCCCCACAGGGAGGACGGGGAAAAGTCAAGCTGGATGATGCGCTGGTCAAGCGGCTGCGGGCACTGTCCGGGGTGGAAGCTGTCACTCCCAAGCAGACCCTGGAGGTGGAGTCTATCCGTCTGATGACTGGAACCGGAAACCGCTATGTGGCGGAATGGACCACGGTAGTGGGCCTCGATGTGGATGCCATGGAAAAGATGGGCTACCGGCTGACAGCAGGCGACACCGCCAAACGGAGCGGCGAGGTCATTGTCGGACAAAATATTGCCTATGAGTTCAAGGATACTATGCGCCCGGAGGGCCGTAATACAGTGGATCGCTGGAGCGGTACCTGGGATGACAAGGGCAATCTGACCAATGTACCGGACCCTTATTTTGATCCCATGAGCGGAAAGATCACCATGGAGATCATGACACAGGCAGGCAAGGTCACAGAGGTGGTCTCTCCTGTGGGAATGGTCAAGGAGGATTATTCCAAGGGGTCAGAGACCTCCGACGGGATCATCATGAGCCTTCAGAACCTGCGCAAACTGCTGGACAAGGTACAGGGCAGCCGGAAAAAGCAGGTGCCCTATGACTCCGTGCTGGTAAAGGTAGGAAATATCTCCCAGGTGGCCGAGGTGGAGAAAGAGATCAAGACCATGGGCTATAACACGGAGTCTATGGAGAGCATCCGTAAGCCTATGGAGAAGGAGGCCCGGCAGAAACAGATGATGCTGGGCGGCCTGGGAGCCATCTCCCTGTTTGTGGCGGCTCTGGGCATCACCAATACCATGATCATGTCCATCTCCGAGCGGACCCGGGAAATCGGTATTATGAAGGCGCTGGGCTGCTATGTCAGTGACATCCGGGTGATGTTCCTGGCAGAGGCGGGGGCTATCGGCCTCATCGGCGGTGTGATCGGCTGTATCATCAGTTTTGCGGCATCTGTGATCATCAACCTGGTGTCCCTGGGGGGATTCTCGCCGGAGAATCTGGCGGGGGCTGTACTGGGGGGCGAAGAGGTGAGCCGTGTATCGGTGATCCCGGTGTGGCTGCTGCTGTTCGCCGTGGTGTTCTCCGTTTTTATCGGCCTGGGTTCCGGATATTACCCCGCCAATAAGGCGGTACAGATCCCGGCGCTGGAGGCTATCAAAAGCGAATAACCAGTTTGGTAGGAGCCAAAAAAAGTCCATGGTTAGGCCGTTTCTGTGCGCTAACCATGGACTTGCTTTATAGGGGAAAATAATACGTTGCGTTACAGGATCAAAAGCTCCTTGGGGGCGTTGGTAATGTCCAGACAGCCATCTTCGGTGATGACGACCACATCCTCGATCCGCACTCCGAAGCGGCCGGGGAGGTAGATGCCCGGCTCAGCAGACAGGACAGTTCCGGCGGGGAGAAATTCTTCACTGTTGGAACCGGCGCCGGGCAGCTCATGGAGCTCCACGCCCAGTCCGTGGCCAAAGCCGTGGCCGAAATATGCGCCATAACCGGCGTCGGCGATGACTTTTGCACCGGCCTCGTGGATAACCTTTCCCGCCACGCCGGGCCGCACAGCGGCAATACCGGCCAGCTGGGCCTTCAGTACCGTGTGATAGACACGGTCCATTTCTTCGGTAACATGACCCAGGGCGACAGTGCGGGTCATATCAGAGCAGTAGCCGTGATATACACACCCGAAATCCATGGTGAGGAATTCACCCTCTCCCACCGGCCGCTCAGTGGGGACGCCGTGGGGCATACTGCTGTTGGGACCGCCGACCACAATGGGGTCGAAGGACATCTTTTCCGCTCCTGCGGACAGCATGCGGTACTGCAGGAAGGCGGCGATCTCCTGTTCTGTGCGGCCGATGCGGATAAAGTCCAGCACTTCCTCCAAAGCTTTTTCCGCGATGCGCTGGGCGGCGATCAGAGTCTGGATCTCCTCCTGGTCCTTGACGGTACGCAGCTTGGTCAGAAGGGCGGAGGCAGGGACCAGTTCACAATCCAGCGTTTTCTGCCAGAACTGGAACTCCTTTACTGTCGTCCGCTCCTCCTCAAAGCCGAGGTGCTGGATGCCTTGCTGACGGATGATCTCCTTGGCCAGGAAGATGGCGGGCTTTACCCGGGTACACTCCTCCAGAACGGCGTCAGAAATCGCTTTTCCGGCTGCTTCAATGTATCTGCTGTCGGTAAAGAAGTAGGAGCCGTCCTTGGTGACAAGGGCCATGCCGTCGGAGGCGGGGAAGCCGGTCACATACTGACGGTTGGGTTCACTGGTAACCAGCATGGCGTCCAGCCCGTACTGCTCCAGCACAGCGGCAACTTGATGAAATCTGCTCATTTCCATATATCCTTTCTGTAATGAATTTGCGAATGGTTTAATATGCCAGAGACATTCCCACGCACTGGGGTACCGGCAGAACACCGCAGCGCTCACCGATGGTGCCGTCGGCATGGAGGGAGAAGCAGGAGATCTCATCGGATTTCCGGTTGGCGGCCAACAGGAAATGTCCGCCGGGGACCAGCAGGAGATCCCAGGGCTCCCGGCCCAGGGAGGATGCGTGCTGAATAAGGACAGGATGGCCATCGCCTACATGGAATACAGCAATGGCTCCGGCTCCGCGGATAGAAACATAGAGAGTCTGCTCATCCTCGCTCAGCCGGATGGCGGCGGTGTCGCCTTTTCCGGTGAAGTCCGGCGGCAGGATGGGAAGCGTCGCTTCCAGTGTAAAGGAAAGCCCGTCTACCCGGTAGTAAAAGAGCTCGTTGGAGGTTTCGCTTACCAGGTAGAAACGGCGATGGTCCCGGGTAAAAACACCGTGGCGAGGGCCGGTCCCCTGGGGGAACTGCAGCGTCCCTACCGCCTGGAAGTGGTTTGTTCTGTCAAAGATGTGGATCTGATCCAGGCACAGGCAGGGGACAAGCATCCACTGATCGTGGAATATGACCTGATGACAGCCAGATTTCTCACCCATGAAAAGACGGTGGGCCAGGTGCAGGCGGCGGTCCTCCACTGTGTAAACAAGGACATGGCCGTCGTGATAATTGGTGGAGTATAGAACGCCTTCATGCCATGTAAGGAAGCAGGCGGTGGTATGTTCATTCAGCTGGGTGTCCAAAAGACGGGCATCTCCGCTGGCAGTGTCCAGCAGGGCCAGACCGGCAGCACCCTCCGCTTCGGTCACAGTGGCCAGAAGCCCGTTGGACCAGGCGGTATATTTGGTGTTGGTCTGGGGGTAGATCAGCTCCGGCTGATCCAGAGCGCCGGACTGATCGTCCAGACGGAAACGGAACGTTCCGGGGGTGTTTGGGGATGCGTAGGTTCCCACATATCCAGTAATGTAAGCCATAACAGCTCTCCTTGTTGTGTTGAGATGAAAAGTGGAGCTTCACAGGGAAGAGTAACGCCTCCCGGCAAAGCGGGAGGCGTTCTGGTGTCAGATGACAGGATGGAGGGGCTGTCCGTCCCGCTCCCGCCACATGGCTCCCAGAGCGACATAGTCGATGGAGCCGGTGTCGATATATTGGAAGAGCAGGGCCTTCATCCGCTGGCCCCAGGTATCCCGGATAGCGTCCACAACGCCCCAGTAAGACTCCGCCAGCTCCAGCAGGCGGCAGCCGGACAGCAGCTGGATAAGAGCCTCGTCCTCTGCGGTCTTGGGCAGGCAGGGTCCTCCCGCTTCCTGGTAACCCTCCAGGAAAGCGGCCTCCGCCTTCCCAAAGGTCTCCTGATCATAGAAGTTGAAGAGGAAGAAGCGGAAACCATAGAATTCCAGGGCAGCGGGAGCGGCCTGGGCGGACTCCAGGTCAAAATAACCGCTGGGAATTCCGTTTTCATCCACGAAGTAGTTGCGGCCGTGCATGTCGGTAAAGACCATGACAGAACGGGTAGCGGCGGCAGACAGGTGGGGTCGAAGGGATTCAAAGCGGCCGCGGAAGAAGTCCATCAGGAAACTGGACTCCTCCTTGGAGAAAGCGCCCTTCTTGGCACCGCGCTCGATCCGCATTTTGGTTACTCCCATGAAGCGGTCGGCAAAGTTGTCGCAGCCAGGTTCGATCTCATTGGGACCGATAATATCGCCGAAGGAGGGGAAACGGATATTTTTATGGAGCTTTCCGAAATCCCGGCCCAGTGCCCGCAGGCTGGCGAGATAGGGCTCCAGGCGGTATCCCTGGGTCTCCTGCCACTCGGTAAAGGAGATCCCCGGAGATTTTTCCAGAAGGATAAACCGTCCTAAGGGTGAATCGTGGGTACCGTATACCTCTGGCACAGGCAGGCCACCCTTCTCGCGGGCCAGGGAGAGCAGATAGGACTCCCGGTCCAGAGACAGCCGGCCGCCAAAGAGCGTATCCAGGTTGGCAGCTGTAAGGCCAAGTTCGGTTTTACGGACCTTGGCAAATTTACAGATAGCGTGTTTACCGTTTTCCAGTGTTACATCAAATACATAATGGTTTGAGCCCTCCTGGATAGCGGAGAGGGAAACGGCAGGATAACCGGCATCCCGGAGGACAGAGAGAACCGCGGTGAGATCCATTTTTAGATTACCCCTTTCGGATCATTTGGCCAAGCCGCATGACGGACGTTATTGCAGATAGCGGTAGATGGTGGCTTCGGAGCAGCCCAGCTGCTTGGCCACCTCACTGATGGAGCCTTTTACCAGGAAAACGCCACGGTTATCCAGTTCGTGGACGATTTGCTGGCGCTCTGTAGCAGTGAGCCGGTCAGCTGAAACACCGAAATCACCCAGAAATTCTTCGATTACTGCATGGATGATGTCACCCACCATAATAGTGACGCCCTCATAGCGGCTGAAGAGTTCCGGTTGAGCAGATGGCTGCCGTTTCTGCAGAAAGCCTGCCGAGTATGGCGCCTCGCCATTGATCAGCGTGTCAATAATATCTCTGGCTTGCAGCATATTTTCCACCCGAATGTTAATGGTGAGGAAACCAGCCAGCGAGCCGTCTTCGTTGCGTAAGAAAAGTGTGGATGCGCGCAAGCGTTCGCGGGAAGGCAGAAGTGCGCGATAATTTGTAACAGAATCTCTGGTTTTATAGATTTCCTCCTCAATAAAGGAGCGTTCCATATCCCCCAGAGGGTTACCAGGATTGACGCGGTCTGTGATCGGGTGTTCAGCGTAGAGGATGTGCTCGGTATCACACAGAAGAATTTCTGCATCCGGGCCGAAAGCTTCCCTTAAGAAGGGCAGGAGTTCAGCGGTCTTTTTAAAGTCATACACAGGGCACGTCCTCCTTTTAGATAAAAAATCTGCGCGGACAACACACGAATTTCCCAATAAATGAATTATACCATAGAAAATTTATGGCGTAAATAAGAAGTGCATCACTGTCGGCATACAGCAATGCCGCACATCAAAGAAATGGTCTCTCATGTGCGGCATATGCTTTAAGCCTTACAGCAGCTCAAAGCCGGCCGTAAAGTGACGCAGGGATACGATGGGACCCTCATATACCAGCTTCATGCCGCGATAGGTGTCGCGCTTCTCGTAGATACGGCCCAGGGCGTCGGCGATGACCCGCAGATGATCGCTGGTGTATACCCGGCGATTGATGCAGATGCGCATGGTCTCCAGGGAGGGGAAGATATCCTCTCCGGTGACGGGGTCTTTGGAGCCGAAGGCACAGGCACCGATCTCAACAGCCCGGACGCCGGCCTCCTCATAGAGGGCGCAGACCAGACGCTGGCTGGGGAACTCACACTGAGGAATATGGGGGAAGAAGCGGCGGCCGTCCACATATACGCCGTGGCCGCCGGTGGGCTGGATGATGGGGATGCCCCGCTCGATCAGCAGGTCGCCCAGGAACTTGACCTGACCTACCCGATACTCCAGGTAGGAGTCTTCGCAGGCTTCCTGCAGGCCTACAGCCAGAGCTTCCATATCACGGCCGGACATACCGCCGTAAGTGATGAAGCCCTCGTGATGAATGGCCATCTGGTTGGCCTGGTGATAGACATCCAGATTCCGGGTGACAAACAGACCACCAATGTTTACGAGACCGTCCTTTTTGGAGCTCATAGTGGCGGTTTCGCAGTAGGAGAACATCTCGCGGGTGATCTCCTTGATCTCTTTATTCTGATAGCCAGGCTCCCGCTGCTTGATGAACCAGGCATTTTCCGCCAGACGGGCGGAGTCGATGACCACGGGGATGTTGTATTTGTGAGCCAGGGCAGAGACCTCGCGGATGTTCTGCATGGACACAGGCTGACCGCCGTTATTGTTGCAGGTGACAGTGATGATGACCACGCAGACGTTCTCAGCGCCCTTCTCATCAATGAGCTGCTGCATCTTGTTCAGATCGATGTTGCCTTTGAAGGGGAGCGGATCGGAAGCAGCGTCAAAGCCCTCATCAATGCACAGGTCCACCGGAATGGCGCCCATGACCTCGGCGTTGCCGCGGAAGGTGTCAAAGTGCATATTGCCGATGGCATATTTGCCCTTTTTGGCGTAGATGTTGGCCATGATGTAGTCGGCGGCCCGTCCCTGGTGGGTGGGCTGCACGTAGGGCATACCAAAGACATCCTGAACAGAGGCTTCCAGCCGGTAAAAGCTCTCAGCGCCGGCATAGGACTCATCGCCCAGGAACATGGCGCTCCACTGGTTCTGGCTCATGGCGCTGGTACCACTGTCGGTGATACAGTCGATGTAGACGTCACGGGCTCTGAGTCGGAAGGCATTGTACTGAGCCTCTTTCAGGTACTGCTGCCGCTCTTCCTTGGTGGTTTTGCGGATGGGCTCAACCATTTTGATTCTAAAAGGCTCGGGAATGTATTCCATTTGTTTTCCTCCATTTCTTTTTATTATAGGTAAAGTCCTTGCAGCCGGTTGCCTGCTACGGTGGCTGACTATGAATGATTCAATTTTATCAGCACAATAATAAATTGTCAACATAAATAAAAAAATATTATTGCGCTAAAAATTTATTGACATATGCGAGAGGAGATGGTATTCTTAAACAAAAGCGCGGGAAACAATTCGTGCCTGGTCAGGGAAAATCACTAAGGCACAAAAGCAACATTGAGGGTTCGGAGAAAAAGTAAAGAAACAGGGGGAATGAATATTATGCTCCGATATACAGTAAAGAGATTCCTATCCATGCTGTTGACCCTATTCCTGGTAGCCACCGCGACGTTTTTCTTGATGCACGCCATACCCGGGCAGCCCTTTGAGATCTCCCGGGAAACACCGGATAGCGTCAGGGAAGCGCTGGAAAAGGAGTACGGACTGGATAAGCCGGTGTGGCAGCAGTATCTGACCTATATGGGCAATCTGCTCCATGGTAACTTTGGTACATCCATGAAGTACAAGGGGCAGACCGTGGCTGGCGACGTGGCTACCGGTATGCCGGTATCCGCCATCGTCGGCTTCGGCGGTGTGCTGGTGGGCTGCATCATCGGTTCTATCCTGGGATCGATAGCGGCACTAAAAAATAAAGGCGCAGTAGACTACATAGTTATCATATTAGCAATTTTAGGTGTTTCGGTGCCAAACTTCGTCTTTGGTTCCCTGATCCAGCGCTATTTCGCGGTGGAGTGGGGCCTCTTCCCCATCCAGGGCTGGCGGGGCTGGACCTATGCGGTGCTGCCCATTGCCGCAGCCGCATTCACCAACATCGCTTTCTATGCCCGTATGCTGCGTACCAGTATGCTGGATACCATGGGACAGGATTACATCTATACGGCCAAGAGCAAGGGCCTGACCCAGGGCGAGATCGTTCGCAAGCACATGCTGCGTAACTCCTTCCTGCCTCTGGTTACCTCTCTGGGCCCCATGTGCGCCGGTGTGCTGACAGGTAACTTCGTCATTGAGAAGATCTTCAACATCCCTGGCATCGGACAGTCTATGATCCTGGCCATCCAGAACTCCGACTACACCATGATCATGGGTCTGACCATTATCTTTTCCTTTATTTCTATTATCTGCTACTTTATTGTGGACATCGTTTACGGTCTGGTGGATCCCCGGATCCGCATCGCCAAGTAAGGAGGGGGGGAGCACAATGAAAGAGTTTACTGAAGCTGTGGCCATTGATCCGGCTGAGCTGTCTGACGAACTGTTTGTCAAGGATGACTCCGCCTATGTGGATGCGGACCGGATGACCCGTCCCTCTCTGAGCTATTGGAGTGACGCATGGCGGCGCTTCCGGAGCAACAAGGTGGCCATGGTCTCCGCTGTGATCCTGACCATCATTATCCTGATGGCTATTCTGCAGCCCATGTTCAGCCCTTATGATTATGATACGCAGGACCTGTTCTCCATCAACCAGGGACCCAGCGCCGAGCACATTTTCGGTACGGATAACCTGGGCCGCGATATCTTTACCCGCTGCTGGGAAGGTGCCCGTGTCAGCCTTGCCATCGCCTTCGTGGTGGCTGTCCTGAACGGTACCATCGGCATCCTCTACGGCGGTATCGCCGGATACTTCGGTGGTCTGGCAGATAACCTGATGATGCGCTTTTGCGAATTGATCGCCTCCATCCCCCAGATGCTGTGGGTGGTGCTGCTGATCCTCATTATGAAGCCCGGCGTTCTGCCGATCATCATTGCCATTGCCGTTACCGGCTGGATCGGCATGGCCCGGTTGTTCCGCGGCCAGGTGTTCCAGCTCAAGGAATCTGAATTCGTCATGGCCAGCCGCACCATGGGTGCAGGCAGCATCTGGGTCATTTTGAAGCACCTGCTGCCCAATGCCATGAGCCCCATCATCATCAGCATGGCCAACGCCATCCCCGGCGCTATCTTCTCTGAGGCCTTCCTCAGCTATATCGGTCTGGGTATTCCTCTGCCGATGGCAAGCTGGGGCTCCCTGGCCAGCGACGGCGCCAATATGCTGCTGTCTTATCCCTATCAGCTTTTCTTCCCCGCACTGCTGATCTGCATCACCATGCTCTGCTTTAACCTGATGGGCGACGGCCTGCGGGACGCGCTGGATCCCAGAATGAGACAGTAAGGAGGGGACGATCATGGGAGAAAAGAACAATAACGTCCTGCTGGACGTAAGAGACCTCACCTTTTCCTTCAAGACCTACGCCGGTGAGGTGCAGGCGGTCCGAGGTGTCAGCTTTACCCTGGAGCGTGGCAAGAGCCTGGGTCTGGTGGGTGAGTCCGGCTGCGGTAAATCCGTGACGGCCAAGTCCATCATCCGGCTGAATCCCGACAAGCCTAAGGGAATGTATAAAAAGGGCCAGATCCTCTTTGACGGCCGGGACCTGATGACCGCTTCCGAGCGGGAGATGGAGAAGGTTCGGGCCCAGGAGATCCGTATGATCTTCCAGGACCCCATGACCAGCCTCAACCCCACCATGACCATCGGCAAGCAGATCATGGAGGGCGTTCTCAAGTGCGGCGGCAAGTCCAAAGCAGAAGCGAAGAAGATCGTGCTGGATACGCTGGCTCTGGCCGGTATCCCCAGCCCGGAGGACCGCTTCAAGCAGTACCCCCACGAGTTTTCCGGCGGTATGCGCCAGCGTGCCATGATCGCTCTGGCTATGGCGGTGAATCCCAAGCTGCTTATCGCCGATGAGCCCACTACCGCTCTGGACGTGACGATCCAGGCCCAGATCCTGGACCTGATCAAGGATATCCAGAAGAAATACGACACTTCCATCATCATGATCACCCACGACCTGGGCGTGGTAGCCAACATCGCGGATAATATCGCGGTCATGTACGCAGGTAAGATCATGGAGTACGGTGCGGCGGAGGACATATTTGAGCATCCGGCCCACCCCTATACCTGGGGCGTTCTGCAGTCCATTCCCCCGGAGGACACCAGCGACCGCAAGCCGCTGCATCCCATCCTGGGTACGCCTCCGGACCTGTTCAATCCGCCTGCGGGCTGCCCGTTTGCGGCCCGCTGCCCCCACGCCATGAAGGTATGCAATCAGCTGTATCCGCCCACCTGTGCTCAGGAGGGTGAGGGGCATTACGCTTCCTGCTGGCTTTACCACAAAAAGGCGATGCCGGCCGTCAACCCGATTACCGGACAGGAGGTCGTCAGAAATGGATAAGGATATTATTCTCCAAACAGAAAATCTAAAGAAGTATTTCCGTATCCGCCGGGGCCAGGAGGTCAAGGCAGTAGACGGTGTTTCCATCCAGGTAGAACGGGGCAAGACCCTGGGCCTGGTAGGTGAATCCGGCTGCGGCAAGAGTACTCTGGGCCGTACCCTCATCCGGATCTACGATCCTACCGACGGTAAGATCCTCCTCAACGGCAAGGATATTACCGGCAAGAGCACCCGGGCGTTCCGCCAGGAGCTGGCCCGGAGCATCCAGATGATCTTCCAGGACCCCTATGCCTGCCTCAATCCCCGTATGACGGTCAGCGATCTGATCGCCGAGGGATGGGATCTGAACCGGGCCATCCACCTCTCAGCGGCGGAGCGCAAGGAGAAAGTGCTGGAGCTGCTGCGGATCGTGGGCCTCAATGAGGAGCACGCCAACCGCTTCCCCCACGAGTTTTCCGGCGGCCAGCGTCAGCGTATCGGTATCGCCCGCGCCCTCTCCATGGAGCCGGAACTGATCATCTGCGACGAGCCTATTTCCGCTCTGGATGTATCCATCCAGGCACAGGTGATGAACCTGCTGCTGAACCTTCAGGGTGAGAAGGGGCTTTCCTACATCTTCATTGCCCACGATCTGTCCATGGTGCGTTATATCTCCGATACCGTGGCGGTCATGTACCTGGGCAGCCTGATGGAGTATGCCTCCAACCGGGAGCTCTATGAGCATCCCCAGCATCCCTACACAAAGGCGCTCTTCTCTGCCATCCCTGTGGCCAACCCCCGTCAGGAGAAGCAGCGTCAGCGTATCGAGCTCAAGGGTGAGATCCCCAGCCCCATCCATGCGCCTAAGGGCTGCAAGTTCTGCACCCGCTGCGCTTACGCCAAGCCCATCTGCTCCGAGCAGGCCCCTGCACTCAAGGAGTGCGCTCCCGGCCACATGGTAGCCTGCCATGCGGTAAATGGTTGATCCTGCGGGAAACCGCTGATCATAAGCAAAGAATAAAAACTTTAGGAGGAAACGTATGAAAGCGAATTTTAAGAAGCTTCTGTCCCTTGCACTTGCGCTGATCATGATCCTCGCACTGGTGGCCTGCGGTGGTGACCCCGCAAACAACACCACCACCAACAACAACACTGGTAATCAGACTGATGATACCGACAGCGGAGAGGAGAAGCTGGCTGCTGAGCAGGTGTTCGGCTTTTTCCTGAACAATGAGCCTGAGAATCTTGATCCTTGGGTCAACAACAACGGTGAGGCCAGCCAGATCATTGCTGCTGTCCATGAGCCCATGCTCCGCCGTGACAGCGAGGGCGGTTGGATCCCCGGCTTGATGACCGACTATCAGACCAATGAGGATCATACGGTACATACCCTGACCCTGCGTGAGGGTGCCAAGTGGTCCGATGGTACTGACATCACGGTAGAGGATATCGTGTACAGCTACCAGCGTGCCCTGGACCCCGAGCTGGGTTCCGCCATTGCTTACCGCTATTTCCCCATCCTCAACGCCGAAGCCTTCTATAAGGGCGAAGTGGGCGCTGATGAGCTGGGTGTAAAGGCTGTGGACGACAAGACCATTGAGATCACCACTGCTGAGCCCTGCGATTTCTTTGTGGATATGATGACCTCTGCCGGCTTTGCTCCTATCCAGAAGGCTGCCGGTGAGAAGTACGGCGACCTCTACGGTACCGATGTGGACAAGGTCGTCTCCTCTGGTCCCTTTGTTCTGACTGAGTGGACCCACAAAAACTCCATGGTTCTCGAGAAGAACGAGAACTACTGGGATGCTGAGAACGTAAAGCTGGAGCGGGTGGATGTTACCATCACCGCTGATACCAACACCCTGACCGGTATGTACCAGAGCGGCGAGCTGGGTGTCATGCGTGTGAGCAACGACATGCTGGATGTCTATGCTGGCGAGAATATTGTCACCAACAGCCGCATGAAGGTTACCTTCATTGAGTTCAACCCCAACAACGAGTTCCTGTCCAACAAGAATATCCGTGAAGCTTTCTCCATCGCCTTCAACCGTACTCTGATGGCTGAGCAGATCATGGGCAACGGCGATCTGGCTGCTTATGGTCTGGTGCCTCCGGGAGTTCTGGGCCTGGATGGCGGCGACTTCCGTGAGCAGGCCGGCAATGTGGTGACCGATGCCAACGATCCTGCTGAGATCGAGCATGCTCAGGAACTGCTCCAGACCGGACTTGATGAGCTGGGCAAGACCGTGGAGGATCTGCAGAACGGCTTCTCCATCCAGTGCCTGTCCGGTGGTCAGACCCAGGCTCAGGCCATTCAGAACATGTGGAAGACCAACCTGGGCGTGGAGATGCCCGTCAGCGTTCTGGATATGAACGTGCTGCTGCCCATGCTGATGGAAGGTACCTTTGACTGCGTAATCGGCGGCGGTCAGGATTCCGACTACCGCGATCCTCAGGGCTTCATGCAGTTCATCTATGATGAAGGCAAGTGGGACAACGAGGAGTTCCGTTCCCTGGTTGAGCTGGCTCACACCCAGGTGGGCAATGAGCGTATCCAGACCTGGATGGACATCGAGAAGATGGTCCTGGAGAACTTCATCTACATCCCTCAGCTCTACGCTGAGAACAACTGGGCGGTCGCACAGAACGTCCGCGGTGTGGAGATCTATAACTACGGTTATGAGATCGACTTCAAGAACGTATACATCGTCGAGTAAATATTGATGCTTGTGATGGCGGGCGGGGCAGATGCAAGTCTGCGCCCACCCGCCATCCTGTGGTGAGAAAAAGGAGGAAGATAGATGACGGCGTTGATCGACGGTCCCGTCGGCAGCAGACTGCTGCGGTTTGTACTGCCTATACTGGCCGGCAATATCCTTCAGCAGCTGTACAATTCCATCGACGCCATGATCATCGGCAGGTTTGTTGGGGAAAACGCCCTGGGGGCGATCGGCGTAAGCCAACCCATCATCAATGTCGTGCTGGCACTGGTAATCGGCCTGGGAATCGGTGAGGAGATCCTGCTGGGACAGTACATAGGCCGAAGGGATAAAACAGGAGTCAAGCAGGTATTTGATACGCTTTTTACAGCCATCATGCTGCTCTCTGTGGTGGTAGCGGTCATGGGCTTTTTTGGTACGCCGCTGCTGCTGAAAATGATCCGTACACAGCCGGAGCAGATGGAGGATGCCGTTGCGTATCTGCGCATTATTTTCCTGGGTATCCCTGGAATCGCAGGCTATAATACCATGTCCGGTGCGATCCGTGCCTCGGGAAACTCCAAGGCACCCCTTGTCTTTCTCCTGATCTGTACCATAATCAATGCTGGTTTGGATCTGTGGACGGTGCAGGGCCTGGGTATGGGTGTGGAAGGCGCAGCTGTTGCCACTGTGGTGGCGCAGGTCATATCCTTTGTGATGTGCGTCGTGTATGTGAATCGGTATTACCCCATTATCCGTTACGATGTCCGGAACCTGAACCTGTCTGCAAAAATGCTGCGCCGCGGCGCCTACTGCGCCATTCCTGCCTCGATCCAGCAGTGTGCAGTGAGTGTGGGCATGCTGCTGCTCCAGGTGGTCGTCAATAACCTGGGTTCCAGCGCAGTTACTGCCTACACCATCGGCAGCCGGATCGACTCCTTTGCCTCCGCGCCCATCACCAATATCGGGCAGGCCCTTGGTATTTTTACCAGCCAGAACCTGGGCGCCGGAAAGCCGGAGCGGGTAAAGGAAGCAAAAAAGTATTCCATGATCTGGGCTTTCTGCGTAGGCGGCGTCCTGCTGATCCTGTTGTGGGGCTTTGGCACTGATATGGCCCGCTTTTTCGGCGCGGAGGGCGAGACCGCCACGATGGCGGCCCGGTATGTTCAGATCCTGAGCCTGGGATATTTTATCGCCGGATATTTTACCGTGGTGGAAGGCCTGATCCGTGGTACGGGCAATACGCTGGTACCTATGGCCGGTACGATCTCCGGCTATTGGCTGATCCGTCTGCCTGCTGCTATTCTGCTGAGTGCCCCGCTGGGATATATCGGCGTTTGGCTGTCTGTTCCCATAGGATGGATCTTTGAATTCTTTCTCATTTTGTGGTACTATCATTCGAAGCGGTTCCAGGGGTCTCTGAGCGCCTGGACCCGGGGAGAGGAGGCGGCTTATGAGTAGCAATTCCTGGCTGGAGATGACAAGCCATCTCCAGCGCAGCTGGCTGGGAGAGGACCCCATTCTGGTCCAGCGGCTGAAGGAGACGGACGGCAGCTTGGAGGAAACGGAACAAGTGCTGTCCACATATGCGGCGGAAAACGCCGGCCGCATCGCGGCGGCGGATGTCCGGGCACTGACGGTATTTGGCGAAGAAAACCCCTGGGAGGCAGTTTTGCGCCAGGCCAATGGTCGGGAGTGGTCCTGGCTGGAGCAGTACGGACTTCCTGTCAGTGAAGAGGAGCGGCAGCTGGCCCGGTTTCTCTACAGCTACCCGCCTCAGCGGTGTGAAGAGATCGGCGAGCACATTGTGGAAGCGCTGCTCCACGGTTTTATCAGCCAGAGCCGGGACCGCCGGGACAGGCGGCTGGTGCGGCTGAATTACTGCGTGGGGCAGGAGGCGCTGGCCCAGGCGGTGCTGGCTTCTCTGGAAAAGCGGGGACTGCGGGCCATTGTCCAGCAGCCTCAGTGTCTGGCCTGGTCCGGTTCCTATGCCATGGCCCACAGCGCCGATCGGGCCGCATGCCTGAGTGAGGAGACATTCGCCGCGCTGCAGGCGGCCTATGAGACGGCCTTTGCAGACCGTGCCACAGAGCTTCTGGATACCTGCGGTATGATCGGCATCGGCCAGTTCGGGGAAGCGGCCGGTGTACCGGAACCTGCCAAAGATGCTTATGTTCCCAGCGCTGACCGCCGCAGACGGCTGATGGCGCTGGAAAATGCCAAGCGGGAGCTGGAAGCCCGGTATCTGGCCCCATCTGACCTCTCTTTCTGTAAGGTAGCTTTCCCCAATCTGCTGGTTGGGGACAATTTCCCGGCGGTGTTTGATGCTTTTTACCAGCTCAACACCATGGATTCCCAGCGCTATGAGCTGATCCAGCAGACGTTGATCGACGCGCTGGACTGCTGTGAACGGGTGGAACTGACAGGCGCTGCGGGCAATCAGACGAAGCTGACGGTGCGTCTGGCTCCGCTGAAGGACCCGAATAAAGATACCAATTTTCTCAACTGCGGCGGGGATCTGAATATTCCCCACGGGGAGCTGTTTACCACCCCCCGCCTTCAGGGTACGGAGGGTACCCTCCATGTCCACGAGATTTATCTCAAGGGCGTTTATTTTGAAGATTTGATTTTGACATTTCAGGATGGCATGATCACAGCGTATGGCTGCGGCGGCTGCGGCAGCCAGGAGGCAGGCTGTGCTTATGTAAAGGAGCATCTGCTCCAAGGCCGTGACACCCTGCCTATGGGTGAGTTTGCCATCGGCACCAATACCCTGGCCTACGCCATTGCCCGGGACATGGATCTGGTGCCCCGGATGCCCATCCTCCTGGCGGAGAAGATGGGACCCCATATTGCTATAGGAGACCCCTGTTTTGCCCGGGGAGAGGACGCACCGGTGTATAACCTGTACGACCACAAGGAGATGACTGCCCGGGAGAACGAGCGCACTGCCCGTCGGAATGAGGGCGGTGAAGTATATACCAATATTCATACGGATATTACGCTGGCCTTCGACGAGCTGGAGCGGCTGGAGGGTGTGCGGGCAGACGGCGCCCGTACGGCCATTCTGGAGAAGGGCCGCTTTGTGCTGCCGGGGACGGAAGCGCTGAATGAACCACTGACGAGGAGGAAAACGCGATGAGCAAGGTATACTATACCGGCAAGAAGATGTTTGATGGCAAAAAGACTGTAGATAACTTTGCCATGCTGGTAGAGGATGGAAAGATTCTGGCTGCCGGTCCTCAGGCGGAAGTCGCCTGCCCCGACGATGCCCGCCGGGAGGAACTGAGCGGCTGGGTAACGCCGGGTATTCTGGACTGCCATGTCCATCTGGTGGGTTCGGATATGTCCGACAGTGACGAGCTGAAGCCCCGTGAGGCGGCCCGCCTGATCTGCGAGGGCCTGCGCAATGCCAACCTGCTGTTGTCGGCGGGCGTGGTGGCCTGCCGGGATCTGGGCAGTATCTTCGGCTATTCTCTGGGTATCCGGGATGCCATTGACCAGGGCCTTGTTCCCGGCCCCAAGGTTTTGACTACCGGCCTCTCCATTTCTGTTACTGCGGGACATGGCGGCAATATCGCCATTGCCTGCGATGGACCCCAGGAGGTCACTAAGGGTGTCCGGACAGTGATCCGGGACAGCGCTGATGTGGTGAAGATCATGGCCTCCGGCGGTGTCAATTCCCCCGGTCCGGAGCCCGGCCCCTGTGAGCTGACAGAGGAGGAGTTTGCCGCTGGTGTGGAAGCTGCCCACGGTATGGGCCGCAAGGTTGCCATCCACGCCCATGGCAATACCGCTATCCGTCGGGGCGTCTGGGCCGGTGTGGACTCCGTGGAACACGGCGTGTTTATGACGGAGGATATCATGGATGAGATGGTCCGTCGGGGGACCTACATTGTCCCCACCCTCTCCGCTCCCTACTATGCGGTGGAGGAGGGCCTGCGGGTAGACCCGGGCAACCCGGATCACCTGCGCAGCAAGTCCGTGATCCAGCGCCACCGGGATATGCTCCGTAAGTGTGCCGAAAAGGGCGTGAATATTGCCTTCGGTACCGATGCTGGCAATACCTATGATCCCTATGACAAGGCCTATTTTGAGCTGGTGCTGATGGTGGAGGCAGGTCTTACGCCGCTGCAGGCCTTTACTGCCGCCACCGTAGGTTCCGCTGATCTTATGGGCCTTTCCGACAGCCTGGGCACTCTGGAGGCTGGGAAGAACGCCTCCTTCATCTGCTGGCTGGCCGGAGATCCTCTGGCGGATATCCACGCCGTCACCGGTGAAAAGCAGGTCTATCTCAACGGCAAGCAGGTCACAGCGTTCTGCTGATAAAAGAAGGAGGAGAGAGACATGGAACAGTTTCGTTTTTATCAGCCCACCCGGATCCACTTCGGGGCGGGATGCCTCAATCAGGTGGGCAGTATCGTAGGAAAATACGGCAAGAAGTGCATGCTGGTCACCACCACCAATACAGAGGATGTGCTGCGTCCCCTGTATGATCGGGTGAAGGCTCTGCTTTCTGAGGCCGGGATCCAGGTGGTCCATTTTGATAAGGTAGTTCCCAACCCCACCATCAGCGGCATTGAGGAAGCCATTGCCCTGGTTCATCAGGAGAAGGTGGAAGTAGTGCTGGCGGTGGGCGGCGGCAGCTCCATTGATACCGCCAAATCCATCACCCTTTTCAACGGCGCGGGTAAGGTGGACTGGCCCAAGGTGTTTTCCACCTATACGGATCCCTTTGCTGAGTATGAGTCTCCCTCTCCTGAGGTTCTGCCCCTGGTGGCGGTGCCCACTACTGCCGGTACCGGCAGCGAACTGACCCAGGCGATGGTCATCTCCGATCCCGAGCACAACGACAAGGAGTGCATCTTCCACGACAAGGCCTTTGCCAAAGAGGCCATTATCGATCCTGAGCTGATGCGTACGCTGCCTCCCCGGATGACCGCCATCACCGGCTTTGACGCCTTTACCCACTCCTTTGAGAGCTATCTCAGGGATTGCGCTTCTCCCTATACCCGGACCATCGGTATGAAGGCCATGTCCCTGATCATTGAGACGCTGCCCAAGCTGGTGAAGGACACCGGCAACATGGAGCTGCGGGAGAAGATGGCCCAGGCGGCTATGTTCTCCGGGATTTCCCTGGGGAACGCAGCGGCTACGCTGCCCCACCCCATCAGTGAGATCGTAGGCGGCGTGGCGCCCCGGCTGGCCCATGGCCAGTGCCTGGCTACCCTGTATCCCCAGTATCTGCGCTGGCAGTGCACCCAGGCGGTGGAAAAGTGCGCAGCGGTAGCACGCCTGTTTGACCCCGCTTTGTCAGACTTGTCTGACAAAGAAGCGGCAGACAAGCTGCCGCTTCTCATGAAAGAGTTCCTGCAGTCCGTAGGCCTTTATTACAGCTTCTCTCAGCTGGGCCTGACGGAGGAGGAGCTGAAGCTGGCAGAAGCCAGTCCCATCTTTAACTTCCTGCCCTTTGCACCGAAAGAGGTCATGGTGGGGATCCTCCATGACAGCTATGAATTCTAAGGGAGGTGCCCTATGATCCAGTTTAAGGATGTACCTTACCTGCGGCCTGATATGGACGCCATGGAGAAGGAGATGCGGGCCGGCATTGCCGCACTGGAGGCAGCCGGCACCTTCCCGGAGGCTTACTATGCCCTCCTCTCCCTGGAGGCCCCCCGCCGTAAATTCATGACCCTGGCTACCCTGGTAGAGGCCCACAATACCATGGACACCAATGATGAATTCTGGGCCGGGGAGCAGGCTTGGTTCGACCAGATCCGGCCCCGGTGGGACGCGCTGTGCGTGGATCTGGGCAAGGCCCTCAACGCCACCCCCTTCCGCCAGGAGTTTGAAAAGCACCTGGGTACAGAAATCTTCCGCCAGGCGGAGACCACAGGCCGGGCTTTTTCCACGGCCATCACTGCCGAGCTGGAAGAGGAGAGCGTCCTCTCCGCTCAGTACTCCAAGATCAGCGGCAACCTCTCTGTGGAGCTGGACGGCAAGCGCTATACCATGGGAGAGCTGTCCAAGCTTCAGAAGCCCGGTGATCGGGATGACCGGGAGAAGTTCGGCCAGCTGCGCCAGAAAGCCTTTGAGGAGAAGAGCGAGGAACTGGACAAGCTCTACGACGATCTGGTCCATGTCCGGGACAAGATGGCGAAGAAGCTGGGCTTCCAGAGCTACACCGACATGGGCTACTGCCGCCAGGGCCGTACCGGCTATCAGCGTGAGCAGGTGGCGGCTTTCCGCCGGGAGATCGAGGAGAGCATCACCCCGGTGGTGACGGCCCTCTTTGAAAAGCAGCGCCAGAAGCTGGGCTATGAGGAACTTTGGGACTTCGACGAGGACGTCAGCTTTGCCGGAGACGGCCCCCAGCTGAAGGAGGGGGAGGTCCAGGAGCTGTTTGACGACATCTTCGGGGAACTGTCCCCGGAGAGCCGGGTGTACTACCAGGATCTGCGCCGCTGTGCCTTCTATGATCTGGGGGACCGGAAGGGCAAGATCCGGGGGGCCTATTCCAACTATGTGCCTCTGTACGAGATGCCCTTTATCTTTGAGACCTTCGATCGGAGTCCCGGCGCGGTAAAGACCTTCGCCCACGAGTGCGGCCACGGCCTTCACTCCTATCTCAAGCGGGGAGAGCCCTTTGTGGAGAGTGGTACCGCCACCTCCGATATCTGCGAGATCCACTCCATGGCCATGGAGTTTTTCGTCTGGCCTTACCTGAATAAACTTTACAGCCCCGAGGACGTGAAGAAGTACCAGTTCTTCCACATGAAAAACGCGCTGTCCTTCCTGCCTTACGGTGCGGCGGTGGACGAGTTCCAGACGGAGGTCTATGATCATCCGGAGATGACGCCTGACCAGCGCCTGGCGCTGTGGCGTGATCTGGAGCGGCGGTATCTGCCCTGGCGGAAGTACAAGCATGAGGGATTCCTCTCCCAGGGCCGTACATGGCAGCGCCAGACCCACATCTATAAGTGGCCCTTCTACTATATCGACTATGTTCTGGCCCAGGTCTGTGCCCTCCAGTACCATTTCATGGATGAGGCGGACCACGAGAAGGCCTGGGACAGCTATCTGCGTCTGCTGCGTTGCAGCGGCTTCCAGTCCTTTGATGAGACCCTGGCCCTGGCGGGACTGGAATCTCCCTTTGCTCCCGGTGTGGTGGCTAAAGTGGGGAAGCAGGCCATGGAATTTTTAGAGAAGAACGGGTGATAACATGAAAGAGCTTCTCATTACAAACGGTAAGATCCTGACCATGGGGCCTCAGGGCACGGTAGAGAACGGTCAGGTGCTGATCCGGGACGGCAAGATCGCCGCGGTGGGCTGTGGCCTGGACGCGGGAGATGCCCAGGTACTGGACGCCCGGGGCGGCTATGTACTGCCCGGCCTCATTGATGCCCACTGCCATGTCGGTATCTATGAGACGGCCATCGGCTTCCCCGGAGACGACGGCAACGAGACCTCCGACCCGGTCACGCCCCAGATCCGGGCGATTGACGGCATTTATCCGCTGGACCCGGAGTACGGTGTGGCGGTCCGGGGCGGTGTAACGACAGTGGCTACCGGCCCGGGCAGCTCCAACCCCATTGCCGGACAGTTCGTCGCTATGAAGACCTGGGGCAACACCATGGAAAAGATGGTGCTGAAAGCGCCTCTGGCCATGAAGATGGCCTTCGGCGAGAACCCCAAAAACTCCTTTGGCCGTGCCAATCGTCAGCCGGTGACCCGTATGGCCACCTCCTCCCTGATTCGGGAGTCGCTGTACCGGGCCAAGGAGTATGCGGATAAAAAGGACCGCGCCCAGGGTGACCCGGCAAAAATGCCTGCTTTTGACCTGAAGCTGGAGGCGCTGGAACTGGTGGTCCGCCGCCAGATCCCCATCAAGGCCCACTGCCACCGGGCAGATGATATCATGACCGCCATCCGGATCGCCAAAGAGCTGGATGTGGCCATCACGCTGGATCACTGTACCGAGGGCTACCTCATTGCCGACGATATCGCTGCCAGCGGCTGTCCCGCTATCCTTGGGCCTCTGGGTGGATTCCCCCAGAAGCCGGAGGTGGCGCTGCAGAGCCTGGAGGCGGCAGCGATCCTCCACAAAGCCGGTGTCAAGGTGGCCGTTATGACCGACCTGCCCGCCAACCATCTGTGGTATCTGCCCATTGCGGTAGGTATGTGTGTGGGCGCGGGCCTGGACGAAATGGAAGGCTTCCGTACCATTACCAGCAACGCTGCAGAGATCCTGGGCCTGGACGATCGTCTGGGTACCCTGGAGCCCGGCAAGGATGCCGATGTGGCCATCTTTGACGGTGATCCCCTCCGGGATCTGTGGTGCCACTGTGCCGCCACGGTTATTGACGGCCAGATCCGTTACAACCGGTATGAGGAATCCCACAAATAACCATACAATATATAAATTTGGAGGTATACCGCTATGAAACACATTAAAATTGCTGCAGGCCTGGCCCATGTGAACTACGGTAACATTGCCGGTGCGGTGAAAGCCGCTGCCGATGCCGGCGCGGATTACATCCACTCCGATGCCGCCGACATGTATGACCTGAAGAATATGCAGCTCATGGGCGGTCATCAGATCATTGAGGGCATCCGTCCCGTCACCGACAAGCCCATCGAGTGCCATTTCTACACCCGTGAGTGCGACCGCCTGTTCATTGAGAAGATCGCGGCTGCGGGCTGCAATATGCTGATCCTCCCCGCTGAGCACTTTATCGGCGCGCCTCTGGCCTACATCATGAACTACTGCCATGAGTTCAACATGAAGATCGGTCTGACCCTGGGCTGCTACACCCCGCTGTGCTTTGTGGACGAGTCCATCTACGACATCGACCGTCTGCAGATCGTGATCCACGGCGTCAGCAAGACCGACGGTAAGGACAACTGGGATTGGCGCCGCAGCTCCATCGACCTCATCAAGCGGGCCCGGGCGGAGATCAACGAGAAGAACCCCTCCTGTGAGCTGGCAGTGGACGGCGGTCTGCGCTGGAACAACATGGAGCCTGTGGTGGAGTGCAACCCCGACGTGGTGATCCTCTCCTCCGCCATCTTCAAGGAGCCCGATGGCATTGCCGCCGGTGTACAGAAGTGCCGCAAGGCCCTGGATGACGCCGCTGCCAAGTTCGGCCTGGAGGGCTGATTCCCCCAATGCAGTTTCAGACCCTTGCATAATATAAGACCAGAGGCGCCGGCGATTTTATCGCCGGCGCCTCTGGTCTTATTTGCAGCCTGTCACCGTTTGCTGCTCAGCAGGCAGCGCTCAGGCCTGGTCCTCCTCATACCGGGGCAGGTCCACCACTATGGGCTCGTGTCCGGTGTAAGGGAGGAATACATTCAGTACATCGCTGGTGTGCAGCTTCAGGGTTCCGGTGCTCTTGCAGGGGTGGCAGGAGAAGAACTCGTTCTCCTTTGTCTCCCGGTCCATGACCAGCTGTACCTTGTGGTCCTTATCAAAAAGAAGGGAGAGGATGGAGGCGGAGCCAGGGGGCGTCCGCAGCAGTTCCTCCATAGCCTCCGCTGAGGCGAAGCTCAGCCGGGCAGAGCCGATCTGGTGGGACAGATCCTTGGTGTGAAAGGGCTTGTCACTGGGCATAGTGAGAAGGTAATACTGGGTTTTCTGCCGGTTGCAGAGAACCAGATTCTTGCACACATCCACGCCCAGGACGGCGCTGACCGCCTTGCAGTCCTCCATGGTGTTGGCGTACTCATGCTCTACCCGCTCAAAGGGAATGTGCATTTCCTCCAGTGCGGCAAAAACCGCCTTCTGCTCCTCGGCAAGATCCTGGGTCGGTGCGGTGGTGTAGATGGGAGAAACTGTCATACTGTGCCTCTTTCTTTCTGTCGTGGCAGTGGTTATTTGTTCTGTATCAGGGCTTCGCCAGCGGTATAGATATCACCGGCGCCCACGGTAAGGATCAGATCACCGGGCTGAGCCAGCTTTTTCAGCTGGGCAGTGACGTCCTGCAGGGTGGGGCAGAAGATGGAACCGGGGATCTCCGCTGCCAGGTCGGCGGAAGAGATGCCGATGGTGTTTGTCTCTCTGGCGGCAAAGATCTCCGCCAGGACGACTTGGTCCACTGTGCGCAGCTCTCGGACAAAATCGTCAAAGAGAGCCTTGGTGCGGCTGTAAGTGTGGGGCTGGAAGGCGCAGATCACCCGCTGATATCCCATACTTCTGGCGGCCGTCAGCAGGGCGTGGAGCTCGCCGGGATGATGGGCATAGTCGTCGTAGATCTTGGCGCCGTTGTACTCTCCTTTGTACTCAAAGCGGCGTCCCGCACCGGAAAAGGCCTCCAGACCTGCCTTTACCGCATCACCGGGGATACCCAGAACATAGGCGGCAGCAGCAGCGGCCAGAGCGTTAAGGACGTTGTGCCGCCCGGCGGTGTGCAGAGAGAGGGAGGTATACAGCTTCCCATCAATGACGATGTCAAAGGAGGGGAGCCCGTGGTTCCAGGTGAGGTTTTCGCCCCGGCAGTCGGCCGGATGATCCAGACCAAAGGTAAAGAGGGGCAGGCCCTTAAGGGCGTCCATGGCGTTGGCATCGTCAGCATTGGCGACGATTTTTCCATCCGCCGGGACCAGCTGGGCAAAGCGGCGGAAGGAGTGCTTGATGTCGTCCAGATCTTTGAAAAAGTCCAGGTGGTCGGCGTCGATATTCAGTACCACCGCCACAGTGGGGAAGAAGTAGAGAAAACTGTTGCAGTACTCGCAGGACTCCAGGATAATGGTGTCCCCTTTGCCCACCCGGTAACCGCTGTGGAGCATAGGGAGAGTTCCGCCGATCATCACCGTGGGGTCCGCCTGAGCGGCCATGAAGATATGGGTGGTCATAGCGGTGGTGGTGGTTTTCCCGTGGGTACCGGCAATGCAGATGGCGTTTTCATACCGCTGCATGATGGCCCCCCAGGCCTCCGCCCGCTCAAAAACGGGGATGCCCTTCTGATGGGCAGCGGCGATCTCCGGGTTGTCATCATGGATGGCGGCGGTGCGGATCAGAAATTCCGCCCCCTCGATGTCCTGGGCGGTGTGGCCCACAGCCACAGAGATCCCCAGGCTCCGCAGATGTTCCACTATAGGGCTGTCTCTCATATCGCTGCCCTGGACCACAAGGCCCATGCCATGGAGAACTTCCGCCAGGGGGCACATGGAGACGCCGCCGATACCGGAGAGGTGTACCCGGCGGCCGGGTGTGATGAAATGTTGGATTTTTGTGTCAACATGGGTCATGGAACAGGTTCCTTCCCGAACGGCATGATGCCGGTATTTGCCTTTTTCGCAGAATTGTATTATACTATATCCACCTTTTTAATGCAATAAGGAATTCCTTTTCCTAGTATGGCTGCTTTCTATAGAGCATTATACGCCAAAGAGGAAGGAAATGAACACCGGATCACAGGTTCCTGGTTTTCCCAGGAGGCGGACCGCCTTTCAGACAGGAGGCGGACATGTCCGGGGAATACCATGATGGATGAGGTGATGCCGGTGGGGAAGATACCGGAAAATGTACAACGTGTGATGGCCCGGCTGGAAACGGCGGGGTGGGAGGCCTGGTGCGTAGGCGGCGGCGTGCGGGACATGCTGCTGGGACGGGAACCGGGGGACTGGGATGTAACGACCAGTGCGACACCGGAGACTGTCATGGCCATCTTTGGTTCAGAGGCCCTGCCCACCGGCCTCAAGCATGGTACTGTCACAGTAGGAGGCGGCCACGGGGTGGAGGTCACGACCTTCCGCCGGGATGGGGACTACCTGGACAACCGCCATCCGGACCATGTGGAGTTTACCTCCTCTCTGGAGGAGGACCTCTCCCGCCGGGACTACACGGTAAACGCCATCGCCATGGATCTCCGGGGTGAGCTTCGGGACCCCTTCGGGGGACGGGAGGACCTGGCCGCCGGAGTGCTGCGGGCAGTGGGAGATCCGGAACAGCGGTTCCGGGAGGATGCCCTGCGGATCATGCGGGGTCTCCGCTTTGCCGCCAAGCTGGGGTTTGCCATTGAGGCGGAGACTGCTGCCGCCATGGACCGCTGCCGGTATTTGCTGGAAAACATTGCTCCGGAGCGGCTCCATGTGGAGATGACGGGCCTTCTCTGCGGCCCCTGGGCGGCAGAGGTGCTGCTCACTTATCCACGGATTCTGGAAGTGTTTTTGCCGGAGATCGCCCCCTGTGTGGGCTTCGACCAGCACAGTCCCTACCACTGCTACGACGTGTGGGAGCATACCGCCCGGTCTGTAGCGGCGGTGCCTGCCCAGCCGGTGCTCCGCTGGGCCATGCTGCTCCATGACCTGGGTAAGCCGGAGACCTTCTCCCTGGGAGAGGACGGTCGGGGCCACTTCTACGGCCACTGGCGGGAGAGCGTAAAAAAGGCGGAGGCCGTCATGGACCGGCTGCGCTTTGACAACCACAGTAAAAAGACCATCCTCACTCTGGTAGAGCGCCACGACTGCGAGCTGGCTTTCAGTGAGCGGTCTGTGCGGCGGAATCTGGCCCGGTATGGGGAGGAGACGCTGCGTCTGCTGCTGGCAGTGAAGCGGGGGGACAACCTGGCCCAGGCCCCGGCTTACCGGGACCGGCAGCAGCTCATTGACCAGTGGGAGTCTCTGCTGAACCTGGTCATTGCCCAGGGCAGCTGTTTTTCTCTGGGGCAGCTGGCGGTCCGTGGCGGCGATCTCACCGCCATGGGCTATCGGGGCCCCGCAGTAGGGGAGATGCTGCGGCAGCTGCTGGAGCAGGTCATTGAGGAGGAGCTTCCCAATGACCGGGAGATTTTACTGACATACGCAAGGGAGAAACTGGGATAATGCTGTATATTGGCGCACACCTGTCCTCAGCGAGAGGATTTGAGAAGATGGGAAAGACGGCGTTGGCCATAGGAGCCAATACCTTCCAGTGCTTTGTCCGCAATCCCCGGGGGGCCCGGGCCAAGGCAGCGGACCCGGTGGATCTGGAGCGGCTGCGGACTCTGATGGCGGAAAATGGCTTCGGCCCCATTGTGGCCCATGCCCCCTACATTATGAACCCCTGTTCCCGGGATGACGGCATCCGCCGTCTGGCGGAGAAGATGATGCGGGAGGACCTGGCTCTTATGGAGTACTTGCCGGGCAACTGCTACAATTTCCATCCCGGCAGCCATGTGGGCCAGGGGCTGGAGGAGGGCTGCCGCCTCATTGCCGGGATGCTCAATCGTGTCCTCACACCGGAGCAGCAGACCATGGTGCTGTTGGAGACCATGGCGGGAAAGGGCAGCGAGATCGGCGGCAGGTTTGAGGAGCTGCGGCAGATTCTCGACCAGGTGGAGCGGCCGGAAAAGGTGGGGGTCTGCATGGATACCTGCCATATATCTGACGGAGGCTATGATATCATTGAGAATCTGGACGCTGTGCTGGAGGAGTTTGACCGTGTGGTGGGACTTTCCCGTCTGCACGCTGTCCATATCAACGACAGCATGAATCCTCCAGGCTCCCGGAAGGACCGGCATGCCTGCATCGGGGAAGGTACCCTGGGTACAGAAACGATCCTCCATTTCCTTACCCACCCAGCTCTGAAAGGACTGCCCTTTCTTCTGGAGACCCCTACCGATGATGTGGGCCACGGGGAGGAGATCGCTCTGCTGCGCTCCCTGGCGGAAAAGATGGAATAAAAGGAGGAGGCCGGCGGGGATTTCCCCACCGGCCTCCTTGTTATTCGGTGATAGACAGCAGCTCTTCAAGGGCCCGGATCTCGTAATCGATCCGCAGGCCTTCCGGCCGGGGAAGCCCACGGGGATTGAACCAGCAGCAGGGGAGCCCTGCATTGTTGGCCCCCTGGATGTCGCTGGAGAGGGAGTCGCCGATGACCAGAGAGTTTCCAGCGTTCAGGCCGGGAACGGCCGCAAACACATAGTCAAAGTAGGCGCGGCTGGGCTTGCCGCAGCCGATCTCCTCGGAGATGAACACCCCCTGGAAAAGAGGGGCGATAGGGGAGCGGGCAAACCGCTCTCTCTGTACGGAGGCTACCGCGTTGGTGAGGATGTACATCTGGTGGTTTTTGGCCAACTGGCGGCACAGTTCCAGGGCACCGGGCAGCAGGATGGCGCCCTCTCCCAGAGATTTGAGGTGGGCGATATTGAGCGCTTCCGGGTCGGCTGTTTCACCGGTAATGGCCAGATACCGGCGAAAGCGCTCTACCAGGAGAAATTCCTTGGTGCAGTGCCCCAGATCGAACTCGTGCCAGAGCTGGGCGTTGCACTGGTGATAGAGCTGATAGCCCTCCTCGGAGAAGGCCAGACCAAAGTCACGGCACAGCTGGAGATGGGCATTGCGCTCTGCGGCATCAAAGTCAAAAAGGGTATTGTCTGCATCAAAAAGCAGGTATTCATAGGGCATAAGCAGTTCACCTCAGAAGGATTTGAGACAGAATAACACATTTTTTCCCGTTGTGCAACAGGGGGTGGCGAGGAAGAAGTGATGAATGTTTGCATATTTTCACTTGCAAATATGGGAATTACAGGTATAATGGAAGTACGATCTCAGGATCGATCCTGACGGAATGAGGTGAACCATATGGACAAGGAGACAACAAAGAAAAAGCTGATTTTAGCGGTTCTGCAGGGAGATGACTATGCGGATACTGTGGACGAGCTGAATCGAGGCGGCTTTTTTGCCACTGTCCTGAGCTCCACCGGCGGCTTTCTGAAAAAGAAGAGCATGACGCTGATGATCGGTGTGGAGGAGGCCCGGCTGCAGGGTGCCCTGGATATCCTCAAGCAGTGCGCCGGACGCCGGCAGCAGATGACCTATTCAGATTTGTCCATGTCCGCCGGCGGGCCCAATCCTGCCATCCCGGTAATGCCGGTGCAGATGAGCGTAGGCGGTGTGGTAGTATTTGTTGCAGATCTGGACGACATCCAGAAATATTGATGGCTCTGAGAGAATAAAGAGCATCGGTGGAACCGGCCGCCGCGGGAGGAATCCCGCGGCGGCCGGTTCCTCTTTTTGTCCCGGCGCATACACTGGTGCAGAGGAGGGATGGGTATGGAGCGGCGTATTGCCGTGATCGGCGGAGATCTGCGCCAGGTCTACTTGACGCAGATGTTCCTGGACGAAGGACAGGATGTGGTGACCTGGGGCTTGGAAAAGGGCGGCGGGCAGAGGCCCGTGCCGCTGCACATGGCGCTGGAGGCTGATATTCTGGTGCTGCCGCTGCCGGTGTGCCGGGCGGGAGGTATGAACCTGCCGCTGACGGATACCGTATTGGACCCGGAGCAGCTGTGGCCCAGACTCCGGTACGACCAGCTGGTGCTGGGTGGTATGACGGGAGAGCTGGCGCCCCGGCTCATGGCGGACTTTGGACTGACAGTCATTGACTACTATGCCCGGGAGGAACTCCAGGTGGCCAATGCTGTGCCTACTGCCGAGGGCGCTATCCAGCGGGCCATGGAGGCAACCGACGGTACCCTGCATGGCAGCCGGTGTCTGGTACTGGGCTTTGGCCGGGTAGGAAAACTGCTGGCTTACCGCCTGAGGAACCTGGGCGCCCAGGTGACGGTGGCGGCCCGGAAATACCGTGACCTTGCCTGGATCGATGCTCTGGACTTTTGCAGTCTGCCCATTGGTGAGCTGTCGGGACACCTGGGGGAATTTGACCTGATCTTCAATACTGTGCCTGCCCTCCTGCTGGATGCGCCCCGTCTGACGGAGACAAAGGAGAACTGTCTGCTGATGGAACTGGCGTCTGCCCCCGGAGGGATCGAGGAAGGGGCAGCCCAGCGCCTGGGCCGGAGACTGATCCGGGCGCCGGGGTTGCCTGGGATCGTAGCGCCCCGGGCCGCTGCCAGAGCTATCCGCGAGAGCATCCGGCACATATTGGAGGAACGAGGTGAACCCATGTGAAAGACATACGCGTAGGCTTTGCCATGTGCGGCTCCTTTTGTACCCACCGGCAGGTGCTCTCGGAGCTGGAGAAGCTGTGCGGTACGTATACTTCGGTGATCCCTATCCTGTCGGAGAACTGCTGCCGGACGGATACCCGTTTCGGCACGGCGGCGGATCTGGCAGCGGAGGTAAAGCGCCTGACAGGGAAGGCC
Source organism: uncultured Eubacteriales bacterium (assembly GCA_900549475.1). Classification (GTDB taxonomy): domain Bacteria; phylum Bacillota; class Clostridia; order Oscillospirales; family Oscillospiraceae; genus Pelethomonas. Next base: position 29,333 of record UROF01000005.1, on the reverse strand, counting down.
CCTATGGACAGTGTGGCGGCGGCGGAGCCCATCGGGCCCAGGAAATTGCTGGATGTACTGGTGATTGCTCCCTGCACCGGCAATACCCTGGCAAAGCTGGCAAACGGCATCACCGATACCGCCGTCACAATGGCGGCCAAGGCCCATCTCCGCAACGGCCGGCCGGTGGTCATCGCCATGGCTACCAACGACGGTCTCAGCGCGGCGGCCCGGAATATCGGGGAACTGCTGACCCGAAAGAACTACTATTTCGTCCCCTTCGGTCAGGACGACCCGGAGAAGAAGCCCTGCTCCCTGATGGCGGATTTCTCCCGGATCGGGGAGACTGTGGATGCGGCCCTGGAAGGGCGTCAGATTCAGCCGATCCTGCTTTGAGCAAGAGACAGCCCCGGTGGCGGCATTATGCCGCCACCGGGGCTGAAGCTTATCGCAAGGTGTTTTGCGGCCTTTTTGGCGGGAAACTGTCACCGGACTGTTACGATTTTTTGCCATAGCCATGGTAAGATAAAATAATCAGGAGGAGGAAAAGGAGGGATGTGCCGTGAAAAAACATACCAACAGGAGCTGGCAGGAACGGCTGGAAACATGGAGAGCTAAGGCATGGTATGAGAAGCTGTTCACCGTCCTCATGTACCTGCCCCTGGCCATGGCGCTGATAGCGCTGCCCTTCCTGCCGGAGCGGATTCCCGCCCATTTTGACGCCGCAGGACTGGTGACCCGGCGGGGCAGCCGGTTTGAGGTGTTGATCCTGCCGCCCTGTGTGATTTTATTTGGCTTCTTTCTGCGGTTTATGGCAAACATTACCGGGGATCTGGAGGGGAAGAACTGGAAGAAGATCAGCCTGCTGATCGGGTGTGCCGGGCTACTGGTTTTCAATGTCCTGATGATCTTTATCCTGTATACATCCTTTGGCCAGGTGGAGGATATTTCCCACCTGTTCCCGTGGAGCTGATAGAAGCTGTCTGCAGACAGAGAACAGGGCCTGCCCGGTGGATTCCGGACAGGCCCTGTTTGGATTTTCCGCTGTTATTCCGGTCATATTTCCCTCAGCGGCCCAACAGCGTATTTACGATCTCACCCAGACTGTACCAGAAGCTGACGATCCGGCCCTCGCTGATGGTGAGAGGCAGGTCCGCTTCCCCCTCGCAGGTGACCCGGTAGTAGCGGGCAGAGGTGAGATTCTCAAAGACGCAGGTATTGTCACTGCCATCCACATGGCCGTAAAGAATGGGAGCGCTGTCATTTCCTACATCCCACAGCAGGATCTCCCCGGAAAATCCGCTGCCCTCCGCAACGGTGACGGCGATCCGGGTAGAGTTGGTGAACAGGATGTACTCTCCCGCCTCTCCAGCGGTGGTCTTCAGTTCCCCGGCAGTCAGATTGTAGACGCCCTCCTCCACGGGAAAGACGGTGGGATTGGCCTGGAGGCGCATAGAGTGAATGGCCAGCAGGCACAGGGCCAGAAAACAAGCCACAACGACACAGGCCAGCGTGGCCAGTACCGCCGTCCGCAGGCGGCGGCGCTGTATTTTCCGGGCACAGGCAGCAAGGGGATTGGCGCTTGCCATTTCCTCTACGGGAGCAGGAGGGGTGTCCTGCCCCATCCGTTTGAGCTTTTCCCGGCAGGCGGGGCAGGTGCGCAGATGCTCCTCCAGAAGAGCGCGGCTGTCCGGGGAACATACGCCGTCCACATACAGGGGCAGCAGATCATCGGCAATGCGGCAGTTCATGTTCATATCTGGTCCTCCATTTTCTCCAGCAGCTTGTTTTTGGCCCGGTAAAAGGTCACCTTGGCCCAGGACTCCGTTTTTCCGCAGATATCTCCGATCTCCCGGAAGCTCAGCTCCCCCAGGACCCGCAGCATGAACACCTCGCGGTAGGGCTCGCTGAGGGCGTGGAGGTGCCGGTGGAGCCGGAGGGCCTGCTCCTTGTCGGACAGGGCCTCCAGCAGGTGCTCCTCTGCTGCCGGGATGTCTGTCAGGCTCTCCGGGGGAACTGTCCGCCGCCGGCGCTTTTGTTCCTTGTACAGGGCGTGTTTGGCAATCTGGCACAGCCAGGTCTCCGGCTTGCAGTCTCCCCGGAATTTTCCCATGTGCAGGTAGGCCTGATAGAAGGTCTCCGACGTCAGCTCCTGGGCCAGGTCGTCGTCTCCGCACAGAGACAGGAGATAGCGGTAGACCACGGGGGTGAAATTTTGGAATATCTGCTGGAAATCGTCCATCGTCCATCACCTCGTTCTGCTTGTTAGAGCCGTCAGGAGCCGAAAAGATACAAGGAAATTTACGGAAAGAAAAACTCCCTCAATAAGGAACCCCTTGGGGGACCCGGAGGAGGGCGAAAGCCCTTCGGGAGCTCCAAGGGGTGTGGAAGGTGTAAGAAATACTGCCGGTCAGGACAGAGTGAAGGTGCCGTTCTCCTCCCAGAAGGTGGCGCTGTAGTAGGCGGCCATAGCCTGGATCAGGTAATCTGTATCCTTCACCCCTGCCGTCTCAAAGCAGGAGTGCATGGCCAGCTGAGGCAGGCCGATGTCCACCGTGTTCATGGACACATGGGCATTGGCGATGTTGCCCAGGGTGCCGCCGCCGGCCAGATCGGAGCGGTTGAAGAACTGCTGTACCGGTACACCGGCCTTGCGGCACAGGGCGGCAAACACCGCCTGAGCAGCGCCGTCGGTGGCGTAGCGGGAGCCGTGCTTGATGACCAGACCGTTGTTCATGGCCGGACGGTGGGTGGGGTCGGCGTACTCCGGATGGTTGGGGTGGACGGCGTGGGCATTGTCCGCGGATACCAGGAAGCTGTTGGCCACGGCGGTAGCCCGATCCCGACCCAGGGCGGCGCAGATCCGATCCACCAGGTCGCTGAGGAAGGTGCTGTCGGCGCCCTGCTTGGTGCGGCTGCCCACCTCCTCGTTGTCCAGAAGGGCGAATACCGGTACGCTGTCGCTGTCTGCAGCGGTCAGGAAGCCCTGGAAGCAGCCATAGGCGCACTGGAGGTCGTCCAGTCGGGGAGAGGAGATGAATTCATTCTCCATGCCCCAGATCAGGCCCTTCTGCCGGGGGGCCAGTACCAGGTCCCAGCCCAGAATGTCGGCCGGGGCACAGGCTGCTGCCTGGGCCACCGCCGCTTTGAAGGCGCCCTTGCTCTTGCCCAGGCCCAGCAGAGGCACCATGTCGCATTTGAGGTCGTACTTATAGCCGTTGTTGGCCTCCCGGTTCATGTGGATAGCCACATTGGGGATCATCAGCAGGTCACGATCCACATAGACCAGTCGGGTCTCGATGGTATCGCCCTTTTGGACCAGTGCCCGGCCGGCCACTGTCAGGGGACGGTCCAGCCAGGGGGCGCAGAGCATGCCGCCATAGCCCTCGGTGTTCAGCCGGAGGTAGCCGTCAGGACCCTCCATCTCCGCATTCTCCTTTACCCGGAAGGTAGGGGCGTCGCTGTGGCTGGCGGAGAAGAGAAAACCGGTGAAATCCGCTCTGGGGATGCGGAAGGCCAGCAGGGAGGAGCCATTACGGGTGACAAAATACTTCCCGCCGGGAGCCAGATGCCAGGGACTGCTCTCCGAGAGACGGGTATAGCCGGCGGCGGACAGGGTTTTGGCCAAGGTGTCCACGGCGTGGAAGGGACTGGGACTTTGATCAATAAAGGTGAGCAGGTCGTTCATATCGATCTCCTATCTGCAATTAATAGAACCAAAGGAAGGCGTGGTGAACGGTATCCTTTCCCTGGCCGCTGCGGATCTCCACCTGATGACGGCCATCGTCGGTGACCTGGTAGAGGCAGGTGATGGGGGTCCCCAGGAGGATCTGCTTGCGGTAGACGATCTCCAGGGTGGCAGGGAGGTGTTCAAACACTTCCTGAGGCAGTGCCTCCACGGCGTAGTCCAAATAGTGGAGGTTGTTGACATGGTGGTTGGTGTCAATGTCCCGGCGGCCCACCACGGTGGAAAAGCTCTCCGCCGCTGTATCGCTGCTTCTTCCATTGGAGCGGAGATTTTCAGAGAACATAGCCTGGGGGTCCAGGGTGTAGGCGGAGCGTATCGTTTCTGTCACCCGGGTGACGTGACCGGTGTGGACATTGACCAAGCACCACCGGGAGGTGGCTTTGGCAATCAGCTTGTCCCCGGACAAGAGGCGGAAGTCACGGTCGGAGAAGAAGCCCTCCATAGTCCGGGGCCAGGTCTCGGCGGTGAGGGGAGTGTGCCAGAGGGGACGCTCCAGCAGCTGAATTCGCCACCCGGTGAGGATCCAGCATACGCCGGTCTCTTCGGCGTTCAGAAGGCCGTATCCACAGTTCTGGGAATCCACAGCGGCGGCCTCCTGGAGCAGACGCAGAACACCCTTGTGGGAGAGCCGTCCATCCAGCCCTACGTCGGCATAGGTTACACTGCATGGGTACATGAAATGAGAAATAGGGATCACTTCCTTGACAATCATATTGCTGTTATTTTACCCCACCCATGTTTTTCTGTCAAATCCGTCCCAATAATATGCAAATAAAAAGGAGTAATTTCTGAATTTTTCTTGACCTTCCCCGTGGGGTAGAGTATATAGTAGGAGAAAGAGAAGCTCCAGGAGGCGCTGACCCTGCCTCTGTTTGTGCTGCGGTTGGCGGTACCGGCCGCCGCCATTATGGGTATCGCACTGGTGCAGAGAATACGGAAAATGGAGAAAGGAGAGGCTGAGGATGCAAAACGGTACTGAGAAAAAGCGGAAAGGTCTGGCGGCCGCTATTGCCGCGCTGGTGATGGTGGTCATCTTGGGCCTGGTATTGCTGTCCCTTCTGACTGCGCTGGAGGAGACAGCGGTATTCGGTATCCATCTGGCCACGGCTTTCCTGGTGGTCTATGCCTTGGTAGTCCTGGCCATGATCCTGGGAGTGATCGCTGCACTGCGTCAGCGCCTGCGGGAGCTGAAAGGCGGCGAGGAGGAGGAAGCAAAAAAGTATTGATTCCCCCATGGTGGAGAAGGAAAAGTAGCTTTCCGCCGGTGGATGATAAGAAGTCTGCGTGAAATAACAAAATAGGAGGAAGAAGTATGCTGCTGCTGAATATCGACTATGTACCGGGCAAGGAGATCGAGCCCCTTGGAATGGTGAAGGGCACCGTGGTCCAGTCCAAGAACATCGGCCGGGACTTTATGGCCGGTATGAAGACATTGGTGGGCGGCGAGATCGTGGGCTATACCGAGATGCTGGTAGAGGCCCGGCAGATCGCCACCAAGCGGATGGTGGACGAGGCGGAGGCTCTGGGAGCGGACGCGGTGATCAATATCCGCTTTGGCTCTGCGGCTGTGATGCAGGGGGCCGCCGAGGTCATTGCCTACGGAACAGCGGTAAAGCTGCACTGATAGTCACATCAGAACCGAATCAAAGAAAGAAACTCCCCGCTGCCGGTTGGCAGCGGGGAGCTTTTTATATCAGGACAGGAAAAATCAGATGCTCTTGTCCTCCACGTACAGCTCGCGGACAGCGTTGGGGTCGGCGGGCTTTGCGGCGGGAGCCGCAGCGGCGGCAGGAGCAGCAGCGGGAGCGTCGTGGGGACCATCCCGCCAGGCCAGGAACTTGGGAGCCACCTGGGGGAACAGGGCCAGGCTCAGGACATCCTCTTCGCTCTTGGCCAGATCCTTGAACTCGGCCTTGTACTTCTCCAGCTCGGGCTCCAGCAGATCAGCGGGACGGCAGGTGATCACGTCCTCAGGCTTGATGCCGGCCTTGGCACGGACTTCCTCGTTGACCTTTCCGGGCAGAGCGCCGTACTCGCCCTTCAGGACGGCACGGGACTCCTTGGTGAAGGTCTTGTAGCGCTCGCCCATGATGATGTTCATCACGGCCTGGGTACCCACGATCTGAGAGGAGGGAGTAACCAGAGGAGGATAACCAAAGTCCTCGCGGACCCGGGGGATCTCCGCCAGCACGTCGTAGTACTTGTCCTCCTTGCCGGCCTGCTTGAGCTGGCTGATCAGGTTGGACAGCATGCCGCCGGGGACCTGGTAGAGCAGGGTGTTGGTGTCCACGTTCAGCACCTTGGGGTCCAGGGCGCCGGTATCCTTGAGACGCTTGGCAACCTTGCGGAAGTGGACAGCAGCGTCGCTCATCTTGTTGAGGTCCAGACCGGTATCCCGGGCGGAACCCTTCAGGGTAGCTACCAGGGACTCGGTGGCGGGCTGGGAGGTACCGTTGGCCAGGGGGCTCAGAGCGGTATCCACGATGTCCACGCCGGCGTAGGCAGCCATGAGGTACACCATGTCGCCGGTACCGGTGGTGTTGTGGGTGTGGAGATGGATGGGCATCTTGACGCTCTCCTTAAGCCGCTTGACCAGGGAGTAGGCGTCCAGAGGCAGCAGGAGGTTGGCCATATCCTTGATGCACAGGGTGTCGGCACCCATCTGCTCCAGCTCCTTGGCCAGCTTCACGAAGTAGTCCTCGTTGTGGATGGGGGAGATGGTGTAGCTGAGGGTGGCCTCTACGATGCCGCCGTACTTCTTGGTGGACTTGATGGCCTGCTCCAGGTTACGCACATCGTTAAGGGCGTCGAAGATACGGATGATATCGATGCCGTTCTCAATGCTCTTGCGGCAGAAGGCATCCACCACGTCATCGGCGTAGTGCTTATAACCCAGAATGTTCTGGCCGCGGAAAAGCATCTGCAGCTTGGTGTTGGGCAGAGCCTTGCGCAGCTTGCGCAGACGATCCCAGGGGTCCTCGTTGAGGAAGCGCATGCACACATCGAAGGTGGCGCCGCCCCAGCACTCCAGGGAGTAGTAGCCGATAGAATCCAGAATCTCGCAGGCGGGGAGCATGTCGTCGATGGTCATGCGGGTAGCCGCCTGGGACTGGTGAGCATCACGGAGAATGGTGTCCGTGATGAGCAAAGGCTTGTTGGACAGGAATTCCATTTTTTCCATAGCAGAATCCTCCTTAGGATTAACCGAACAGCGCCATCAGCACACCGGCGGCGATGGCGGAACCGATAACACCGGCCACGTTGGGGCCCATAGCGTGCATCAGCAGGAAGTTGCCGGGGTTGGCCTTCTGGCCCTCCACCTGGGAGACACGGGCGGCCATAGGCACGGCGGACACGCCGGCAGAGCCGATGAGGGGATTGATCTTCTCCTTCAGGAAGAGGTTCATGATCTTGGCCAGCAGGACGCCGCCGGCGGTACCGAAGCCGAAGGCTACCACGCCCATGCACATGATGGCGATAGTCTGCAGGGACAGGAAGGTGGTAGCGGTAGCGGTGGCGCCCACGGAGATGCCCAGGAAGATGGTGACGATGTTCATCAGCTCATTGGAAGCGGTCTTGGTCAGACGCTCCACCACGCCGCACTCCTTGAACAGGTTACCCAGCATGAGGCAGGCGATCAGGGGACCGGCGGAGGGGACCAGCAGGGCCACGAAAATGGTGACCACTACGGGGAACACGATCTTCTCGCGCTTGGACACCTCACGGAGAGGCCGCATGACGATCTCACGCTCAGCCTTGGTGGTGAGCAGACGCATAATGGGGGGCTGGATCACCGGCACCAGGGCCATGTAGCTGTAGGCAGCCACGGCGATAGGCCCAAGGAGGTGGGGAGCCAGACGGCTGGTGACGAAGATAGCGGTGGGGCCGTCAGCGCCGCCGATAATGCCGATGGAAGAGGCTTCCAGCTCATCAAACAGACCGGACAGGCGGCAGCCAACGAAGGTAATGAAGATGCCCAGCTGAGCGGCAGCACCCAGCAGCAGGCTCTTGGGGTTGGCGATCAGGGGACCAAAGTCCGTCATAGCGCCCACGCCCATGAAGATGAGGCAGGGGTAGATGCCCAGCTTTACGCCCAGATAGAGGACGTCGATCAGACCGACAGAAATACTCTGTCCCACGGTTACCGTATTGCGGACGGCTTCGGAGACACCCATGGCCTCCAGCTCAGCCAGGAACTCAGCGGTAACAGGGGCGCCGCCGAAGATCTCCCAGTTGACATGGCCGCCAGCGAAGAGGATCTCGTGGTACATCTCTGCGCCGGGCAGGTTGGTGATCAGCATACCAAAGGAAATGGGGACAAGCAGCAGGGGCTCGAACTTCTTCACGATCGCCAGATACATGAGGGCAAAGGAAATGACCATCATGATGAGGACCTTCCAGTCCCCGGTGGCGATGCGATAGAAGCCGGTATCCTGAATAAAATTCATGATAGCTTCCATATGTTATTCCTCCCAGTGACCCGGCCTTAGCCGATCACGCACAGCAGGGAGCCGGACTCCACAGCAGCACCCTTGGTGACGCTGACAGAGGCCACAGTACCGTCACAGGGGGCCATGATCTCGTTCTCCATCTTCATGGCCTCCAGGATGAAGAGCACATCACCCTTCTTCACAGCGGAGCCGTTCTGGACGTTGACGGACAGGATGGTGCCGGGCATGGGGGCGCTGACCTTCTCACCGCCAGCGGGAGCGGCGGCAACAGGAGCAGCGGGGGCAGCAGCAGGAGCGGCAGGAGCAGCAGCGGGAGCGCCGTCCATGACTTCCAGGGTGATCTCATACACTGTGCCGTTTACATTGACCTTGTACTTTTTCATAACAAATTTCCTCTCCTAATCCTAATAATTTAAATATTTTTTACAGACAGAATACGGATACCGGCGAGATCAGTTCCCATATCTTCCGCGATAGCGGCAGAGATGGCGGCGATCAACGCCTGACGATTGGGGATCACATCGGCGGCCGGTGCGGCGGGGACTGCGGGAGCAGCGGGAGCTGCCGGCGTCTTCTTTCCCAGTTTGGTGCAGATAACACTCATAAGGGAACTGAGGACGATGATGCAGATCAGGCCGAAGAAGACGGTCCCAATACCCATGGCAACTACAAACGTGTTCGGCATTGTGGTTCTTTCCTCCTTCTATTCAATGCGCGGGGACAGCGAAACTGTGCCCGCGGTATGCAAGTGAAAATGTTAACAAATATCACTTGCGCAAAGATACCTAAATTATAGCAAAGGAGGGGGAAAAATTCAATATACTTTCCCATGTTTCCCGCAAATTTTCGGAATTGTCCAGTATTTCTTTTTGTTCTTCCCCGTGTTATGATGAAAAAAACCACATGGGGGGCGGACAATGCGATACAGAAATGTTTGTGAGGGGCGGTTCTTGCTGCGGCCCAACCGGTTTATTGCCCACGTAGAGGTGGATGGCCGGGTAGAGATCTGTCATGTGAAAAATACCGGACGATGCCGGGAATTGCTGATCCCCGGCGCCACGGTATATCTGGAACGGGCAGAGAACCCGGCCAGAAAAACAGGGTATGATCTGATCGCCGTCCGTAAGGGAGAGCTGCTGATCAATATGGATGCCCAGGCGCCCAACAAGGTGTTTGGAGAATGGGCTGCGGAGGGGATGTTCCTGCCGGGGGTAACGGCTGTACGTCCGGAATTTACCTGGGAAGATTCCCGCTTTGATTTCCGCCTGGAGACGGAAGAGGGCGTTCACTTTGTGGAGGTCAAAGGGGTAACATTGGAGGAAAACGGAGAAGTCCGTTTTCCGGATGCCCCTACGGAGCGGGGGAGCAAACATCTCCGGGGGCTTCTGCGGGCGGTGGAGCAGGGGTACGGAGCTACCGCCTGCTTTGTGATCCAGATGAAGGGACCAACCGTGTTCCGGCCCAATGACCGGACGGACCCTGCCTTTGGGGAGGCCCTGCGCCGGGCTGCGGCAGGCGGTGTACAGGTATTGGCTGTGGACTGCCGGGTGGAGCCGGATTCTCTGAGGATAGATGGTGTTGTACCTGTGGATCTGAGCTGAGAGACCGACTGCGGAAAGGCGTTCTATGACAAAGCAGCCGCCGGGCGTCAGGGGAATAACCTGACGCCCGGCGGCTGCTTGCCTATCTGTGATTCAGTCCGGGTCCACCATGCGGTAGCCCACACCGATTTCTGTAAAAATGTACTTGGGTTCCGCCGGATTTTTTTCGATTTTGCGGCGGATATTGGCCATATTGACCCGAAGGATCTGGTTATCGCTTTTGGCCTTTGGCCCCCAGAGCTGACGGATGATGAAGTCGTAGGTCAGCACTCTGCCGGCGTATTTGCCCAGCAGGGATACCAGCTTGTATTCGTTCTGGGTCAGGTGGACGTTTTCACCGTCCACCAGGACCTGATGCTTGTCGTAGTCGATGATCAGTCCCATGGCCTTGAACTGGCCGGACTGGGCGATGTCGCCGTTGGGCAGGTGGGTGCGGGTGTGGCGGATCGCAGTGCGGATCCGGGCCAGCAGCTCTGAAGTGCCAAAGGGCTTGACGATGTAATCATCGGCCCCGGCATCCAGGGCTTCTACTTTGTCGCGCTCATGGTTCCGGGCAGATACCACGATGATAGGACAGGTGGACCACTCCCGGACAAATTTCAGGATACTGCTGCCGTCCATATCGGGAAGGCCCAGATCCAGCAGGATCAGATCCGGGCAGTGAGAGGTGATCATGGTGATGGCCTCGCTGCCGGTATGGGCGATCATGGTGTCGTAGTCGTTAGCGGACAGAACCGTGGCGATAAAAGCGCTGATACTGGTTTCATCCTCGATAATAAGGATCTTATCCTTGATTTTCATTGTCAGAATCCTCCGTGCATTGGTTTTCCAGGGGAAGAGAGAAGCAGAACATAGCGCCTCCATCGGGGGCGTTGGCGGCGGACATGGTCCCGCCGTGAGCCTTTACAATGGAGCGGCAGACCGAGAGCCCAATTCCCATGTTCCGTCGGTTGTCCGAAGTGTGGGACTGCCCGTGGATCGTGGGGGAAAAGATGTGGGGAAGAAGGTCGGGGGCAATGCCGGAACCATTGTCGCAGACGGTAAATATGGCGTCATCTCCGTGGCGGTCAGCGGTAAGATGGATACAGGTACTGTTCCCGTGATAGGCGGCATTTTCCAGCAGGTTCATCAGGACCTGCTCGATCAGGATCGCGTCCATGGGGACAAAGAGAGGATCATCGGGGGCGGTGAGTGACAGCCGGATATCGGGAAAACGCTGCTGGAATTTGGCAGCTACGCTGCCCAGTACCTCCTCCGCGGCCTCCAGTTCTTTGTTGATACGGGCTTCGGCATCCCCCATACGGGTGATGGACAGCAGATTTTCCACCATACGGATCAGCCACTGTGCTTCGTTTCGGACGTTGCGCAGAAGGGAGATCCTCTGCTGCGGAGTGAGCACCGCGTCGTTCTCCAGAATGGCGGAAGCGGACCCCATAATGGAGGTCAAGGGCGTGCGCAGGTCATGGGATACAGCCCGAAGAAGGTTGGCCCGCATAGCCTCCCGCTCACTTTCTGCCCGCAGCTGTTCCTGCCGTTTGATCTGAGTGGTCAGAGTGCTGATGATAACAGACACAGACAGCATCGTCAGAAAGGTCAGGGGATATCCGGAGATGGTAAAGTTGAACTCCCAGTAGGGGTAGGTAAAAATATAATTGACGCAGATGACACTGAAAAAAGAGGCGGCAACCCCGTAGATAAAGCCGCTGGTAAGCCGGGCAGTCAACGCCACCATAAGCACAAAGATCATGGATACGAAGCCGCCGGAGGGGTCCACCAGCATCAGCAGCCAGCTGAGGAGGATGCCTAGGGACAGGAGCCCTGCGGTGATCAGCCAGTCCTTCAGCACATGACGGAAGGTGCTTTTTGTCGATGATGATGACAGGAACAGAGCGACCACCTCCTCTTTCGTTTTGCATCTGACCACAGTTAAAACATTATTACTATACCATAAAAACTCGTTAAGATACTGTTAAGTTCTTAACGGCAAAAGAAAACAGCGCAGCTGCTCTCCGGAGATGGAGAAACCTGCCGCGCTGTTTTATCAAAGAAAGATTGTCAGGAGAGCTTCTTGAAGGAGAGGATACGGATAGCAGAGACATCAGTACCCAGTTCCTCAGCCAGAGCCGCGGAAACAGCGGCGATAAGCTCCTGACGGTTAGGGATGGTGTTCGCTGCGGGAGCGGGGGCCGGCGCAGGCTGTGCAGCCGGTGCGGAATCTTTTTTGGAGCGTACGATCTTGCCCATGATCATGGTAAGCACGATCAGGCAGATCAGTCCAAAAAAAGTGACGCCCATACCCATGAGGCAGACGAACGCATTAGAAACTTCAGGCATGTTTGGTTGACCTCCCATATGTATCTAATGATATCATATAGGGGTGTCGCCGCCTGTGCAAGATGGAGGGAAAGGCTCTTGACATTTTTTTAACACAACGTTTTGCCATCTTAACAGAAGCCTTAGCGGCAAAGAGCAAAGAGAAAGCCCCTGCGCCAGAGGCGCAGGGGCTTTATGTGCCAGAGATCAGCAGCCGCAGTTATCGTTGCAGCAGCAGTTGTTGCTGTTGTTGTTGCAGCCGCAGCAGCTGTTGTAGCAGCCGCAGCAGCAATTATTGCCGCTGTTGCAGCAGCAACTATTGCTGCTATTGCCACAGCCGCTGTTACCGCAGCAGCAGAACAGGATGATCAGGATAATGATCCAAGAACCACCGAAGCCATTGTTATTCCACATATTCATATACCTCCTGTGAGATGCGAGGCTGGGAAAGGCCTCAGTTCATCATATGCAGGAGGGCCCCAGTGGTGTCAGCGCAAGCGGGGAGAATTCACTTGAATACGGGCTGTGTCCAGCTGGTATTGACTGAACAGCCCGGCCGATTGCAGTTTCTGGGCCAGCGTCTGCTGGCTGCCGTTGACCATCATGTCCAGGGTATAGTAGGAGACATAGGCCACCTGTGCCCGGAGAAACGGCTCACTGGCCAGCATCTGGTACTCGCCCTGGGTGAGAGCGCCCAGCTGCAGAGCACGGGAGAGAGAGGTAGTGTAGTCGTCTACACCGGCGGTACTGTAGCCCAGAGCACGAAGCAGAAATTCCTCGTACTCGGCAGAGGTGATGGTCTGTGCGGAGCCGAACAGGGTGGGGCTTACGCCATTGGTATAGCCCTTTTGGTAGGCCCAGGCTACGTAGCGATCCACCCAGCTGGGTACATCCGTATAGGGGTGAGTGTACTGGCAGGCGAGGGCATCGTCCTCCTCTCCCAGGATACGGATAAACATGACCAGGCTCTCAGCCCGGGTAGGAGCCAGATGGAGGTCAAAGCCCTCACCCATACCGGAGCCGGTGCCCCGGAACAGATCCAGGTCACGAAGAGCCCGTGCGATGGCGAAGTAATCGGGATTGGTCTCCGATGTAGAGAGGGCGTAAGGGCCCTGATAGGAGAGAATGGCTGTGGGAGAAGTGGCTGTAAAGCGGGCCAGGGAGGATTCTGCCACGATGTAACGGTGATTGGCTGTCAGGATCGTTCCGGAAGAAACTTCCGAACCGGCGGTGGCATCCACCACTGCGCCTTCCAGGATGGTAAGCTGTATGTCTCCTGCCAGCGGCAGCACGGTGAGGCCGGTATCTCCGGAAAGGGTGTCGCCCTCATTGAGCATGGCTTCCTGATAGGAGAGGGCGGTATTGAGCCCGGAGGCGGCCAGGATATCCGCCTTCATGCCGCTTATCTGCTGGTCCATCTCTTCGCGTACACCCGTATCCGCCTGATCCAGCTTTTGGGAGATCTGGGTGTCCGCGGAGGAGGTGAATATGTTTTGCAGGTACGACAGGGAAATCAGCGGATCGCCGGCGTCGCCGCCTGCGGCAAACGCCGCCGTCAGACACAGTGCCAGGGCAAGGAGCAGCGCTGCGGCGGTAAAGATCTTTTTCATGTGGTCTCCTTTGTGGTCGTCAGCTCTGTCAGCGGTCGGTGATCCGGTAGCTGAGGGTCAGCAGACTGTCGGCGAAATGAACGTCTTCGAAACGGACATTGTCAGTGCTGCTGGTAAGTTCTACATTGGTAAAGTTCCAGAATCCCCGCACGCCCAGCGCGATCAGATGATCTGCGGTGGATTGGGCAACGCACTGGGGAACAGTCAGTACCGCTACGTCGGGTTTTTTCTGGGCGATATACTGGTCCAATTCAGCCATATCCAGTACGGGCACGCCGGCTACCTCTGTGCCGATCAGCTGAGGCGAGACGTCAAAGGCGGCTTCCAGAGTAAAGCCGATATCGCTGAAACGGAAATTCTGCATCAGCGCATGGCCCAGGTTACCGACGCCTACGACGATGATCCGATGGTGGTTGTCCACGCCCAGGATGTGGCCGATCTCTGCGCGCAGTTCCTCTACATTATAACCATATCCCTGCTGCCCGAATTCGCCGAAACAGCTGAGATCCTGGCGGATCTGGGAAGCAGTGATGCCCATTTTGGCACCCAGAGAACTGGATGAGATGCGCACGACGCCCTTTGTATGCAGGTCATCCAGATAGCGGTAGTAACGGGGAAGACGCCGAATGACGGCGTCCGACACATTTTGTTTCTTCATGAGTGGTGCGGCCTCCATAACAGGATATGTACATATTTATCATCTTACTACATTGTCAATAAGTTGTCAATTAACTTGTTGCCTTTTTTAACAATCTTTTGTGAAAAAAATTCTTTACAAATAACGAAAAGTCTGCTACACTATATTGGCGTTGAAAAACAGAATATGCGCCCGTAGCTCAGTTGGATAGAGTGACAGACTCCGACTCTGTAGGCCACTGGTTCGAATCCAGCCGGGCGTACCAGGAAAAAGCGGTTTGCTGCAGGCAAACCGCTTTTTCCTTTTGAGCTGCTTCTGAGGAGAAAATTTTCAGCGCTGCATATGGAAAATGAGAAAGAGAGAGGCGCGGCATTGTGCCGCGCCTCTCTCTTGCATTTGTGCTGAGATACGGGGAGAAAACCAGGCTGTTACGCCGGTTCCTCGGCAAAATTACCGGTGTAAAGCTGATAATACTTGCCTTTCTTTTCAATCAGATCGTCATGGGTGCCACGTTCGATGATGCGGCCCTGCTCCAGGACCATGATGCAGTCCGCGTTGCGGACGGTGGACAGCCGGTGGGCGATGACGAAGGTGGTGCGCCCACTCATCAGAGCGTCCATACCGTCCTGGACCAGTTTTTCCGTACGGGTATCGATAGAGGAAGTGGCCTCATCCAGGATCAGTACCGGGGGATCTGCCACTGCCGCCCGGGCGATGGCCAGCAGCTGGCGCTGGCCCTGGGAGAGGTTGGCACCGTCGCCGGTGAGCATGGTGTTGTAGCCGTCAGGCAGGCGGCGGATAAAGCCGTCGGCGTTGGCCAGCTGGGCGGCGGCCATACACTCCTCGTCGCTGGCATTCAGGTTGCCGTAGCGGATGTTCTCCATCACTGTGCCGGTAAAGAGGTGGGTATCCTGGAGCACGATGCCCAGAGAGCGGCGCAGGTCCGGCTTCTTGATCTTGTTGATGTTGATGCCGTCATAGCGGATCTTGCCGTCAGCGATGTCATAAAAGCGGTTGATGAGGTTGGTGATAGTGGTCTTGCCGGCACCGGTAGCGCCTACGAAAGCGATCTTCTGGCCGGGCTTTGCCCAGAGACTGATGTTGTGGAGCACCAGCTTGTCGGGGTCATAGCCGAAGTCTACATCGTCAAAAACCACGCCGCCTTCCAGCTTGGTGTAGGTGACCGTGCCGTCAGCCTTGTGGGGATGCCGCCAGGCCCATACGTTGGTGCGCTCCTTGGACTCGGTCAGTTGGCCATCGCGGCTCTCTTTGGCGTTGACCAGCTCCACATAGCCATCGTCCTTTTCCGGCTCCTGGTCCATAAGGTCGAATACCCGCTGGGCACCGGCGGCGGCGTTGACGATAAAGTTCACCTGCTGGCTTACCTGGGTAATGGGCTGGGTGAAGCTCTTGTTTAAGCTCACAAAGGTGATGACGGTACCTAAGGTGACTCCGGCCAGGCCGTTGATGGCCAGGATAGCGCCTACGATAGCCATCAGAGCGTAGCTCAGCCAACCGATGTTGGCGTTGATAGGCATAAGCAGGTTGCCATAGCGGTTGGCCATGTTGGCGCTCTGGTGCAGGGCGTCGTTTACTTTGTGGAAGTCAGCAATAGCCGCATCCTCATGGCAGAATACCTTAACTACCTTTTGGCCATCCAGCATCTCCTCGATGAAGCCGTCCACAGCACCCAGATCCTGCTGCTGCCGGATATAGTATTTTGCGGACAGACGGGAGAAGTTCTTGGTCACCAGCAGCATTACCGCTGCGGTAATGAGGGAAATGATGGTCAGGAAGGGGTTGAGAAGCAGCATGGTGATAAGGGTAGCCACCATGGTTATGCTGGAGTTGATGATCTGAGGGATACTCTGGCTCAAAAGCTGACGGAGGGTGTCCACGTCGTTGGTATATACCGACATGATGTCGCCGTGGGCGTGGGTGTCGAAATATTTGATGGGCAGCGCCTCCATCTTGCGAAACAGATCGTCACGGAGGCGGCGCATGGTACCCTGGCTGATATTGACCATGATGCGGTTATAGGAGAAAGCCGCTACCACGCCCAGGGCCAGCAGACATACCAGACGGACCAGCGCCTGGGCCAGGCCGCTGAAATCTGTAGAATGACTGGCGATCATGGGGGTGATGTAGTCGTCCACCAGAGTCTGGGGGAAGGTGGCGCCGATGACTGTGGCCACAGAGGAGACCAGAATACAGAGGATCACCAGAATAAAGGCCCAGCGATAATAGTGCAGCATATAGGAGACGACCCGGCGCAGTACGGCAGTAGGGGCGACTCTCTTACTATTTTGATTCATACAGGAAACCCCTCCTTTCACGCGGGCTGGTCAAAGTCGCCGCCGCCTTTGACCTGGGATTCATAGATCTCCTGGTAAATGGCGTTGCTCTTGACCAGATTCTCATGGGTGTCAAAGCCGTCGATGCGGCCGTTGTCCAGTACCAGGATACGGTCAGCGTGCTCCACGCTGGAGATACGCTGGGCAATAATGATCTTGGTGGTTCCGGGGATCTCCCGTGCAAAGGCGGCACGGATCTTGGCGTCTGTGGCGGTGTCAACGGCGGAGGTGGAATCGTCCAGGATCAGGATCTTGGGCTTTTTCAGCAGGGCCCGGGCGATACACAGCCGCTGCTTCTGACCGCCGGAAACGTTGGAGCCGCCCCGCTCGATACGGGTGTTGTAGCCGTCGGGCAGCCGCTCGATGAACTCGTCGGCACAGGCGGCCTTGCAGGCCTCAATACAGGCCTCGTCAGTGGCGTCAGGATCGCCCCAGCGCAGGTTCTCCAGGATGGTGCCGGAGAAAAGGGTGTTCTTCTGGAGCACCACGGAGACCTGATTGCGCAGGACCTCCACGTCGAGACAATAGTGTTGCTACAAAGAGGAACCTTGTAGAAATCCTTAGATTTAGGCACTTTTCCCGCCATGTGGTGTTTGACGCAGAGGGTGATAAATTCCGCAATAAGCGTATTGAGGACTATATCACGGTTTCGGTAGTTATTGATATGGAGTGTGGGAACACAAAAAACTAAATAGTTGACTGAAAAGGACATCGTGCAAGCGGTGTCCTTTTCTTTTAGGCGAAACCGCAGATTTTGAAACAGTCTGCGACTTTTTTATGCCCTTATGTTACGCAGTAGGGGCGGAAAAAGCCTTGATACAAGCGGCTTTGCGGGCGCGTTTCTCACGCGGTAAGGGCTTTATCCCTAAACCCTCAAAATCGCTGTTCTACTGCGTAACAAATCCACAGCAAAGGAGTGATGAAGCTATGGCAGTTTTCCGCGTGGAGAAAAGCAGGGGCTACACCGTAATGAGCAACCACCACCTACGCAACAAGGAGCTTTCCTTAAAGGCAAAGGGGCTTTTGTCGCAGATGTTGTCCTTGCCGGAAGATTGGGACTACACCCTTGCGGGACTGTCCCATATCAACCGGGAAAGTATCGACGCGATCCGCACCGCCGTATGGGAGCTTGAAAAAGCCGGATATATCACAAGGCGGCAGGGACGCGACGAAAAAGGTAAAATGGCGGCAATCGAGTACACCATTTACGAGCAGCCGCAGCCCCCGTCATTGGAAAACCCGATATTGGAAAATCCAACAACGGATAAGCCGGTATTGGAAAATCCGACAACGGAAAACCCGACGTCGGATAATCCAACGCAAATAAATAAAGAAGAACAAAGGACTGACTTACCAAAAAAAGAAAAATCAAATGCGGATTTATCAAATACCCATTCCATTCCTATCCTTTCCCCTAACCCCTCTCCTTTGGGGGACGACGCGGCAGAGCCGCAGGAACGGAAGCGAAAGGAAGCGGCAGCACAGAGCGCATTTGAGATTTACGAGGAAATCATCAAGGAGAATATCAGCTACGACATTCTCAAACAGGATATGCCCTATGATTATGACAGGTTAGATGAAATCGTCGATCTCATGCTGGAAACAGTCTGCACCCGGAGAAAGACAATCCGTATTGCCGGGGACGACTACCCGGCGGAGCTTGTCAAGGCAAAGTTTATGAAGCTGGACAGCGAGCATATCCGTTTTGTCCTGGACTGTATGCGGGAGAATACAACCAAAATCCGCAACATCAAGCAGTATTTACGGGCGGTGCTGTTCAATGCCCCGTCCACTATCGGCAACTATTACACTTCCCTTGTCGCTCACGATATGGCGAGCGGCGCACTTACGCCGAGAAAGCCGAAGTTTGGCGACCCGGACTATTACTCATGCAACGAGGGCGAAAGCCTGTAAATCCAAAGGAGGACGCTTTATGAAACAGGGAGCTTTGATTTTTGATGAAACCGCCGACCGTTACGACATTCGCTTTGACCTTGCCGACTACTACGGCGGCTTGCATTGCGGCGAGTGCATGGAGGTGTTCGCGGGCGGCAAATGGAAGCCGACCCGCATTGAGTACGGGGAGAATTGGTATCTTGTGGGTATCCGCGCCGAGGACTTGAACGGTCTGCGGGTGCGGATTTAAGCGGGGCGACGTGAAAAACGGACGCCCTGTTTTTATGCCGCAAAGCGGCGTACCACCCTAAAAATCATCGAAAGGAGGACGGTAAATGCAAGATGAAGTAAACGAGAAAGTTGTTGCCCTATCCATTAAGACCTCAAAGCTGACCGCCGAAGTGCTGCAAAAAGCCATGAAAGCGGTTTTAGCCAAAGGCAAGCAGCAACTTTCCAAAGCCCCGCATGGGAAAATCACTATGCGGCAGCTTATGAAACCGGGCGAAAAGGTAACGAATATTGAGATCACCGACGCGAATATCAAAGCCTTTGACGCTATCGCAAAGAAAAACGGGCTGGATTATAACGTCAAGCGGATAGAGAACGGCAAGCCGCCGACCTACCTTGTTTCCTTTCGGGGCAAGGATATTGACGTGATGACCGAAGCATTTAGGGAGTTTTCCGCAAAGAAGCTCTCACGGGAGCAAAAGCCCTCTATCCTCAAAGCGTTAGCGTCCTTTAAGGAAGCGGCAAAGCAGCTCAACGCAAACCGCCAAAAGACAAAACACAAGGATAGGGGGATTGAGCTATGAAGCCGGAAATCAAGAAACTGCTTATCCTCAACGCCCCGTATCTGCTCTTTGTGTATCTCTTTGATAAAGTCGGACAGGCGGTGCGCCTTGCCCCCGGCGCGGATATGAGCGCAAAGCTCCTGTCTATCGGGGACGGTTTTTCCGCCGCTTTTTCAAATGCCTTTCCGAGTGTTCACCCCGCCGACCTGTTGATCGGGCTTGCGGGCGCGGTAATTGTCCGGCTTGCCGTCTACATCAAGGGCAAGAACGCGAAGAAATACCGCAAAGGCATTGAATACGGCTCTGCGCGTTGGGGCAAAGCCGAAGATATAAAGCCCTACATCGACCCGGTTTTTCAAAACAATGTGCTGCTTACGCAGACGGAACGGCTGACGATGAACAGCCGCCCGAAGCAGCCGAAGTACGCAAGGAATAAAAATATCCTTGTGATCGGCGGCTCCGGCTCCGGCAAGACAAGGTTTTTTGTGAAGCCGAACCTCATGCAAATGCACTCAAGCTATGTTGTTACCGACCCGAAAGGCACCGTCTTAATCGAGTGCGGAAAGCTCTTGCAGCGCGGCGGTTACAAGATAAAAGTGCTGAATACGATAAACTTCAAGAAATCCATGCGATATAACCCCTTTGTGTATATCCGCAGCGAGAAAGACATTTTGAAGCTGGTAAATACCATTATCGCTAACACCAAAGGCGACGGGGAAAAATCCGGCGAGGATTTTTGGGTGAAATCGGAACGGCTCTTTTACTGCGCTCTGATTGGCTATATCTACTACGAAGCCCCGGAAGCGGAAAAGAACTTTACGACGCTGCTTGAAATGATAAACGCCAGCGAAGCCCGCGAGGACGACCCGGAGTTTCAAAGCCCGGTTGACCTCATGTTTGAACGGCTGGAAGAAAAAGACCCGGAACATTTCGCTGTCCGGCAGTATAAGAAATTCCTGCTTTCGGCGGGCAAAACACGTTCCTCAATCCTCATTTCCTGCGGGGCGCGGCTTGCCCCCTTTGACATACGGGAACTGCGGGAACTCATGGAAACCGACGAAATGGAGCTTGACACGCTGGGCGACCGCAAAACGGCGTTGTTCGTTATCATTTCCGACACCGACGACACCTTTAATTTTGTCGTATCAATCCTTTACACGCAGCTTTTCAATCTCCTTTGCGACAAGGCAGATGATGTGTACGGCGGGCGGCTGCCCGTCCATGTGCGCTGTCTGTTAGACGAGTTTGCGAACATCGGACAAATCCCGAAGTTTGAAAAGCTGATCGCCACCATACGAAGCCGGGAAATTTCCGCTTCTATCATTCTGCAAAGTCAATCGCAGTTAAAGGCAATTTACAAAGATAACGCCGATACCATAGTCGGCAACTGCGACACCACGCTTTTCCTCGGCGGCAAGGAGAAAACGACCCTCAAAGAAATATCGGAAATCTTGGGAAAAGAAACGATTGACAGCTTCAATACCTCGGAAACACGCGGGCGGGAGCTGTCCCACGGGCTGAACTTCCAAAAGCTCGGCAAGGAGCTTATGACGCAGGACGAAATCGCCGTCATGGACGGCGGGAAATGTATCTTGCAGCTACGGGGTGTGCGCCCGTTCTTTTCCGACAAGTACGATATAACGCAGCACCCGAACTACAAATACCTCTCCGACTATGACAAGAAAAACGCCTTTGACATGGAAAAGCATTTGCGACGCCGCCCTGCAATCGTCAAGCCGGACGAAGTATTTGACTACTACGCCATAGACGCCGCCGACCTGTAAGGCGGCGCAGAAAGGAGGTTTTTATCAGACGCAAAAATCCCTGTCCCTATTGGGGACGCGCCCCTACCTGTAAACAGCATATCCCTTTCCCTTGCGGTAGCCGAAAAGACTACCGCTATTTTTTTACCCGAAATCTAACACAAACAATTTTTTACCGCCGCAAAACGCGGCAGAAAGTGAGGTTATATGGAATTTTTTAATCAGGCAGTTACCGTTTTGCAGACCCTCGTTATCGCGCTCGGTGCCGGACTTGGTATCTGGGGCGTAATCAACTTGCTTGAGGGCTACGGAAATGATAATCCGGGCGCAAAAAGCCAGGGCATGAAGCAGCTTATGGCTAATTAGATGTAACAAAAGCTAAGAAAGGAAAAGCACAATCCAGACGGAACCGGCGGTGCGGTCAAGAAATATTGTGGAAACACAAGATTTCTGCTATAATGGGTGCAGAACACTTGACGATGGAAAGAGAGGCGTGAGCCTATGCACATAAGCTATCAGCCATTATGGAACACCTTGAAAGAGCGTGGCATGAGAAAAGAGGATTTGCGTCTTGCCGCCGGTCTGACAACCAACATGATTGCCAACATGGGTAAGGGCGAGCATATCAGTATGAAAACGCTGCTGCGTATCTGCGAAGCCCTAAATTGTGGCATTTTAGATGTGATTAAATTGGAGCAGAATGAAAATAACCAAATCTAAGAATAAAACAAATCGGAATTTGGAGATATGATTATGTATGAAATTAGCGAAGCGTTCCATAAGCAATATGCGGATATGTATGATAAATTTGTAAGAATTTACTTGAAAGATGGTTCTATGCGTATTGGCTTATTCAACGATGAATTTTATGAGGATATCTCTATTTTAGTTAGTTGCGAAGTGATTAAAATTACGGATATTGAAAAAATGGAATTATTTGAAGAACAACCGTGAAGTTATGGAGGTAACAGCTTATGAAATGGTATAATGACATGACTGAACAAGAAAAACGAAGTTTTCAAAAAGTAATTGCTGTATGTGTAATAGGTGCAATTTTAATTCTACTTATTCCTATGGTTTGGCATTTTATTTTATAAGTAAGAGATAAATCCCAGTTTGTAGAGATACTACGATGATAAAATAGTTTCATCCCCAAAACTAATGCCGTTGCAGGAACACCCGTTTCCACAACGGCATTGTTTATTTCCACGGTCTGCGCCGGAAGTTGATCCCGGAATTTTTAATCAGCGGCGATCTTTTGAACAGCCTTTTCAGGGTTGTTCTTTCTTCGTCTGTGAGCCGCTTGTATTTTAGCTGGAATGCCTTGCAGAAGATTTCCAGAAATTCCTGCACTCTGTCGCCGGTGGATTGCATGGCCTTTCGGACTTCCTTTATCAGTTCATCGGCAGGCGTGGTATCCGGCGCACTCTCCATGTCATTCTCATGGGCTTTGCGTATATCGTGAAGGATTGCGTCCCATGTTTTGTGTGTCACATGGCAGAAAAAATCTTCTTCCTCTATCTGACCGGCTTCCAGAATTTTCAGGGAACGGTCTGCGGCAGCTTCGGGATGTTCTTCCAGTATCATTGCCCGCACAGCGGCCAGCGCACTGTTGATGTCATGGAACCGCATGGTGGCCATTCCATCCACATAGATTTCTGCGTCAGCCATCAGCTCCGCAAATTTTTCGTGGGACATCATCTCGCACAGCAGCCGGGTATTGATCCGTCCGCTTTTCAGAAGTGCCACGGCTTCATCGGTCAAATGCAGTTCAGACAGCGGGGTGTTGATCTGTTCCCGGTTTTCTGTCCGGCAGAACAGATAGTCAATGGACACCTCATAAAAGTCTGCCAGTGTGATAAGGTTGCCGTGATTGATTTCCTTATTTCGGTTTTCTTCATTTTCATAGCTGGCTAAAGCAGATTTTGAAATGCCGGTCTTTTCCGCCAGTTCTTCCAGTTTCAAGCCTTTCTCCACCCGTAAATCTTTCAAGCGCTCCTGCAAGGAAACATGGTCTTTCATTGGTTTGCCACTCCCTTCCCATGTAGTTTTCGAGCATATATAATCATTATACCATACCGTTCCGAAATCGTGGAAATTTTCGATTTTGGGGCGGTATTCCTACTTTCTGGACATACGGGAAAGGGTTCAAAAATGAGCTATGATTAAGTCAGTTCATCGATGGATTATTCCAATCGAATGACCGGCCTGATGGGATATGCTCCCCGGCGATGTAGCGCAACGACCTGCGGCAAGGAGTTGGAGGAACCTTGACCGCAGCGAGCGTACCAACGGGAACGAAACGCTGCTGTGAGATTCAGGGGCAGGAACGACATCAGGGAAACCCGGCAGAACTGACACCAAAACGCTACCCAAACATGACAAAACGGCGGGGCGTAGTCTGCCCTGTCCGTGATACTATGGGGCTTTTTAGGGCGGCTCTATGGCCGTATTTTCCTTGAAAATCGCCCCGAAACATGACACCAGAAACCGCTATCCGCCCATCTCTACCGTTACGGCTGAAATGGGCGGATTTTCTATGATAGGAGGCACCATGCCGAGAATGAGCAAGAAACGGAAGTTGGAGCTGTCCTTCTTCCTCAATGACCGGGGGCGTGTGGCCTACAACGACCTGTGCCGGAAGTGTCAGCATGAGTGCAAGCAGAGCTTCCGGGCTGTCGTGATCGACTGCCCCCATTACCTGTCCAAACGAGCCAAGCGAAAGGAGAAAACCGACTAAATGGAATTTGAATTTATGACCACAGACACCGTTCTGCCGCCCTGTATGCCACTTCCCACCGCCATGCTGCGGTTGCCGATCAGCAGCACCGCAAAGGTCATGTATGCCCGCCTGCTGGACGCCACCCTTGCGGAAGGTGCGGAGGATACCAACGGGATACTGTTTGTCCGTTTCCCCATTGTGGAACTGGCGGCGGCCTTGTCCCGCAGCACTGTGACCGTCAAGCGTTCCCTGAAAGAATTGGAGGAGGTCGGACTGATCCTGCGGGTGCGCCGGGGTGTGGGAGAACCGAACCACATTTACACGCTGCTACCCAAGAAGGAGAGCTGCCGTGATGAATGAAAAGCTGGAAAAGCTCAACCGGGAGCTTGCCAAAGGCGAAGCCAGACTGCGGCGGGCGCAGCACGAAGAAAAGATACTGAAACACCAGATAAAACAGCTTACTCGGAAGGAACGGACGCACCGGCTCTGTACCAGAGGGGCTATGCTGGATAGTTTCCTGATAAGGCCGGAAGTGCTGACGGACGATGATGTGATGGACATTCTGAAACAAGCATTTTCCCAAACTGGCATGAAAGAAACTGTTGAAAAAAGCGTGAAACGGAGGGTAGCCGGGGAATCCCTTACGGAGTAAGGGCGCAACTATACACCGGTCGAGCCGGTGCGTTGCGCCCTGCCGGGGGCTTCCTGCGGAAAGCGGATGATTTCCAGCACACTTGCGGCTGCTTCCAATCATCATAGGGGACGCTATGCTTCCCCTGCGCTGGCTGCGCCAGCTACCCCTTTGTGGACTTGCTGTCCGGGAACACCTTGCCCTGCAAGCTGTTTCCGTTCAGCAAGTTTACAAAATCATCCTATACTTACCCAGTTGGATAAAGTATAATGAAAACAATGACAAACTGGAATTTGATATATTTGCCTATTGTTTGAGGAGGAATAAAATGATCACGCAGAAACCAACTCCAGAAATGCTGGCTGAATGGAAAAACACATTTGAGCAGTACAAACCTTTACTTCAACCTAACAGAAAAAGTGGCACTGACCTTTTGGAATACTTGCAAAGCAACTATTCTTTAACAGAGATAACAGATAAAAAGGTGCTGACGGTTATTTCTGAAAATGTTTCCCAGAATAAGATTTATGCAGAAAAACTGCCTGCCGGCCAATTACCATTACCGAAAGCTTTTTACCTTGAGAATATTGGAAACGGACATAAGTTTTATCTTTCCAAAAATAAGGATCACCCGGATTTGTGGGGCGGTGAAGTAACAAAAATCTTTGTCGGTTTGGATTTGTGCAGTGGTTTTTATTTGGTAGAGGGAAGCACAATGCTTTGGGATGAGCTTTGTGCATTTCAAGGTGTCGATGAAAAGGATTTAGAAAACTATGTTGTTGTTGCAGATTATATTCGTGCCTTGAAACGCTTTGGAAAACTGGATAATGCAATCTCACATGCGGAATAGTAGCAGTTACAGTCCTATTTATAGGACTAACAGCCCCACTATGTAAATTGAATACCTGCCGCCCACCGGCGGCACTACCGAGCAGGAAATCAGAAACGGTTTCCTGCTTTTCTTTTGCCAGGTGGCAAATCACCACCCCATCCAATCAACCACAGGAAGGAGGAATCCGCTATGCCATGTCCCCACCATGATGTAAAAATCGTCCAGCGCAGCAACCGCCAGTCTGCCGTAGCCGCCGCAGCTTACCAGAGCGGCGAACGGCTGTTTTCCGAGTATGACCAGAAGCAGAAATACTATGCCGAGAAACGGGGGATCGTCCACACAGAAATCATGCTGCCGCCCCACGCCCCGCGGTCATACGCAGACCGCAACACCTTGTGGAACGCTGCCGAAGCCGTAGAAAAACAATGGAACTCCCAGCTTGCCCGCAGGATCGTACTTGCCATACCGAGGGAAATTCCCCCGGAGCAGCACGCCGACCTGATCCGGGACTATTGCCGGGAGTTTTTTGTTTCCAAAGGCATGATTGCGGATTTTGCCATCCATGATAAGGGGGATGGGAATCCCCACGCCCACATCCTGCTGACCATGCGGGCAATGGACGAAACAGGCAAATGGCTTCCCAAGAGCCGGAAGGTCTATGACCTTGACGAGAACGGCGAGCGTATCCGGCTCCCGTCTGGGAACTGGAAAAGCCACAAGGAGGACACCGTGGACTGGAACGACCAGAAATACGGCGAGATATGGCGGCAGGGCTGGGCGGCTGTCGCCAACCGCTATCTGGAAGCCAATGACCGCCCGGAACGCCTTGACCTTCGTTCCTATGAACGGCAGGGGCTTGATAAAATCCCCACCGTCCACATGGGGCCAGCGGTCAGCCAGATGGAGAAACGAGGGATACAGACCAACATTGGCAACCTGAACCGGGACATTACCGCCGCCAACCGACTCATGCAGTCTATCCGTCAGATGGTGCGGCACCTGAAAGGCTGGATCGCAGACCTGAAGGAGAAAAAGGCCGCCCTGCTGGAAGCCTTGCAGGAAGCGAAGGAACCCACCCTGCCGGAGCTGCTGGGCAAATATCTGGATTTGCGCCGGGAGGAGCGCACCGGCTGGACGAGCAAAGGCCAGCTCAAAGGCACTGTAAATGACTTCAACAAGGTTATGGACGCTATCCGCTATCTGCGGGAAAAGGAGCTGTCCACCGTGGAGAGTTTGGACGCCTATCTGGATACCGTCAGCGGGCAGGCCGTTTCCATCCGGGCAGAGATGAAGCCGAAAGAAAAGCGCATGAAGGAGATCGACACCCTGCTTTCCCATATCGCCAACTTTGAAGCCCACAAGCCGGTTCATGCGGAATATGCCACCATCCGGTTTAAGAAGCCAAAGGAACAGTTTGCCGCCGCCCATCGGGACGAGCTGGACGCCTACAATGCCGCTGTCCGCTATTTCAAGGTGCATTTGGAGGGAACCAAGTACAGCACCAAAAAGCTGAATGAGGAACGGACGCAGCTTGCCGGAGAAGTGGCCGAGTACAGGGAACGCTTGTCGGCGGTGCAGGAGGATGTGAAGATTCTCCGGGATGTGCGTCACTGGCTCAATCAGGTGCTTCCGTCCGAGCAGTACCGCCAGACCGCCGAGCCGGGCAAGAAACCGTCCATCCAGCAGGCAGTCAAAGGCCGGGCACAGCGTATCCGGGAGGAACAGGCCGAGAAACGCCAGCAGCCCCGCACAGAGAAAAAACAGGATATGGAACTTTAACAGGCGCTTGCCATTTTCTTTTCGAGAATGACAGGCGCTTTTCTTATTTTCAGGAGGATTTAGTTGAATGTATTTGAAGCTGTCAAGCAGTCTGTTACCACCCGGCAGGCTGCCGAGCATTTCGGAATCCGGGTGGGACGGAACGGGATGTGCGTCTGCCCCTTCCATGCCGACAAAAACCCAAGCATGAAGGTTGACCGGCGCTTTCACTGCTTCGGCTGTCAGGCAGACGGGGATGTGATTGACTTTGTTTCCCGTCTGGAAGCTGTCAGCCCCAAGGAAGCCGCCCTCATGCTGGCACAGGCGTTTTCCATCCCCTATGAGGACAAAGAGCCGCCCCACAGGAGCCAGAGGAAGCCCCGGCAGGAAACCTCGGAACAGCGGTTCCGCCGGATGGAGCGTTACTGTTTCCGGGTACTGTGCGATTATCGAAACCTGCTGTGCCGCTGGAAACGGGACTATGCCCCAAAGACGCCGGATGAGGATTTCCACCCTTTGTTTGTGGAAGCCCTGCAAAAGCAGGACTATGTGGACTATCTGCTGGATGTGCTGCTCTCCCCGGACATGGAGGAACGGGCAGCCCTTATCATTGACTGTGGAAAGGAAGTGAGCAATCTTGAAAGACGAATGGCAGAGCTTACCGCCGGAGATACGGCAAGCCGCAGAACAGACCATGCAAGAAGCACCGCCGCCCCGGAGCGTTGAGGAAGTCAAAGCTATGCTGGAAAGCACCGAGAAAGGCGGCGTCCGCAACAGTATCCGCAACTGCCTGACCGTCTTTCAGAATGACCCGCTGCTTTCCGGGGCAATCGCAAAAAATCTGCTGACCGAGCGAACCGACATCATCAAGCCCATCGGCTACCACCGTACCGGCACCGCCATCACGGACACGGACATGAATTATCTGCTCCTGTATCTGGAAGAAACCTATGGGCTGACCAGCGAAAAGAAGATTGCAGCCGCCATCGGGATCATTGCCAACGAAAATGGCTATCACCCCATCCGGGACTACCTAAACGGCCTTTCATGGGATGGAACCGAGCGTATCCGTACCTGTCTGCACCACTTTTTAGGAGCCGACAGCGACCAGTACACCTATGAAGCCCTGAGGCTGTTCCTGCTGGGAGCCATCCACCGGGCATTTTATCCCGGCTGCAAGTTTGAGGTCATGCTCTGTCTGGTGGGCGGTCAGGGTGCCGGAAAATCCACCTTTTTCCGGCTGCTGGCCGTGAAAGACGAGTGGTTTTCCGATGACCTTCGCAAGCTGGACGATGACAATGTGTACCGCAAGCTGCAAGGCCACTGGATTATTGAGATGTCGGAGATGATCGCCACTGCAAACGCCAAGAGCATTGAGGAAATCAAGTCCTTTTTGAGCCGACAGAAGGAGGTCTATAAAATCCCATACGAAACCCACCCGGAGGACAGGCTGCGGCAATGCGTGTTCGGCGGCACTTCCAATGCCCTGGACTTCCTGCCCCTTGACCGTTCCGGCAACCGGCGCTTTCTGCCGGTCATGGTGTACCCGGAACAGGCGGAAGTTCACATTCTGGACGATGAAGCCGCTTCCAGAGCCTACATCGAGCAGCTATGGGCGGAAGCCATGACCATTTACCGCAGCGGGGATTTTAAGCTGTCTTTCAGCCCCGAAATGGTGCGCTATCTCAAAGAACACCAGCGGGATTTCATGCCGGAGGACACCAAGGCCGGGATGATCCAAGCCTACCTTGACCGCTACACCGGCAGCATGGTGTGTTCCAAGCAGCTTTTCCGGGAAGCCCTGAACCACCCCTTTGATGAGCCGAAGCAATGGGAAATCCGGGAGGTCAACGACATTATGAACCATTGTGTCACAGGCTGGCACTACTTTTCCAATCCCCGGATGTTCCCGGAATACGGCAGGCAGAAGGGCTGGGAACGTGAAGCCCCGGCAACGGATACCAGCAACGGAGCCAAAAAAATCCCGGAAGGATTTGTGGAGGTCACAGAGCAGATGGAGCTTCCTTTCTGAAAATCCCACCCCGTTGCCGACTTTATTGCACTCCCGTTGCCGGGCTGGTTGCCGG
The DNA here is from genome assembly GCA_900549475.1 of uncultured Eubacteriales bacterium. Classification (GTDB taxonomy): domain Bacteria; phylum Bacillota; class Clostridia; order Oscillospirales; family Oscillospiraceae; genus Pelethomonas. Next base: position 160 of record UROF01000005.1, on the reverse strand, counting down.
GAAAAACCCCATAACTGCGGGCTTTTTTCCTATCAGCAACCAAAGCAACAGAAAAATAAAAGAAAATATAAATTGTAACCAAACCGCCAGACAGAGATGGTTTTGAGGTTTTTTGAAGCCCGTTGCCGGACTTCGTTGCCGACCTTCTCCTTGTCTGGCT
>UROF01000004.1 GCA_900549475.1 uncultured Eubacteriales bacterium | reverse complement strand
ATATGGACGAGAAAACGCCCCATATGCACCTTTCTTTTGTCCCGCTGACTGCGGATGGAAGACTCAGCGCCAAAGAAATCGTAGGAAATAAGAAAAAGCTAACCCAGTGGCAGGACAAGTTCTGGGAACACATGGTGCTCAAATACCCGGACCTGGAACGTGGTGAAAGTGCCAGCCAGACCGGACGTGACCACATCCCGCCCAGAGTGTTCAAAGAGATGACCCGTCTGACCAAGCAAAAAGCCAAACTGGAGGAATTGCTAGCTGGTATTGGAGCCTTTAACGCAAAAAGCAGAGCTGCCGAGATTGCGGCTCTGCTGGATAAGTATATTCCGGCTGTGGAACAAATGCACAGCACCCTGAAGAAGTATCAGGTGGCATTTACGGAAACCACCGTGGAGAACAAAAAGCTGAAACAGGAGAACGCCCAGCTGGAGCAATCCCTAGAGAAAGCAACCCAAGAAAGCACTTTGAAGCAGCTGGCCGATGCCAAACTACAACGGGATTATGAGGATGCTGTGGCTGTACTGGATCGTATTCCGAAAGAAGTGCTGGCGGAGTACATGCACAAACCGGACAGACGGAGGATAAATGCCTATGATAGATGAGTGGAACGGCCTTGCCGTTTTACTGGCAGATATGATTGAAAAATATGCTGGGGAGCTGGACTTGGATGCTTTTCCTGATCCGGTGTTCCCCGAGGATAAAATCACAAACCACGACACAAATAAAAATGTTTACAAAGAAAATATTGAAACGCCAAAAGCAGCATGATACAATAATCGTGAGAAATGTGTCCAAACTAATTTTCCAAGGGAAAAAATGCTTCCCTTGGAAAATACATAAGAAATTGTTGAGCAGTATAAGCGAGGAAGAGCCATGGCAAAAGAAAAGATAAAAGTTTATACCTATACACGAGTGTCTACCGCCATGCAGATTGACGGCTACTCGCTGGATGCCCAGAAATCCCGCATGAAAGCCTTTGCAGAATTTAATGATTATGAGATTGCTCACGAATATGAGGATGCAGGAAAATCTGGTAAATCGATTGAAGGCCGTACGCAATTTAACCAGATGATGGAGGACATCAAAACCGGCAAGGATAGCGTTTCCTTTGTTCTGGTCTTCAAGCTGTCCCGTTTTGGCAGAAATGCGGCGGATGTCCTTTCCACCTTACAGGTCATGCAGGATTTTGGCGTTAACCTGATCTGCGTGGAGGATGGTATTGATTCCTCCAAAGATGCGGGAAAGCTGATGATTTCCGTCCTATCGGCAGTGGCGGAAATTGAGCGTGAAAACATCCGTGTCCAAACCATGGAAGGTCGTATCCAAAAGGCCAGAGAGGGCAAGTGGAACGGCGGCTTTGCCCCCTACGGCTATAAACTGGTGGATGGCAAGCTGGAAATCAACGAGGAGGAAGCTCCGGCGATTCGCACCATCTATGAGCAGTATGTTACAACCGATTCTGGCGCAAATGGGATCGCAAAATATCTTGAAAATCATGGGATCAGCAAAGTCCAGCGCCAGAACGGGAAAAATCCTCTTTTTGATGCTCGTCTGATCCGCATGATTCTGAAAAATCCGGTTTACTGCGGCAAGATTGCCTATGGCAGGCGAAAAACCGAAAAGGTGCATGGAACCAGAAACGAGTACCGTTTGGTAGAACAAGAAAACTTTTTGTTGGTGGATGGTCTGCATGAGGCCATTATCCCGGAGGATGTATGGCAGGCAGCGCAGGTCAAGTTGGCTGCTCAAGCCAAACGGTATGAACACGTCAACAAAGGTAAAAACGAATGCACGCACCTGTTGTCCGGCATTGTAAAATGTCCCATATGCGGTGTTGGAATGTACGGTAATAAGTGCGTAAAACGGAAAGCAGACGGCAGCAAATACAAGGATTTCTACTACTATGGCTGCAAACATCGCTCTATGACCCGTGGGCATAAATGCGATTACAAGAAGCAAATTCGGAAAGAGCTGTTGGACGATGCTGTGGCGGAGGTAATCTGCAAGCTGGTCAGCAATCCCAAATTTGCAGCGATGATGCAGGAAAAGATCAACATGAAAGTCGATACCACGGCGATTGAGCAGGAAATCAGCAACTATGAAAAGCAGCTTCGTCAGGCTTATTCCACCAAATCCAAGCTGATTGAAGAAATCGACTCTCTTGACCCAGACGACCGGCATTACAGCAGGCGGAAATCAGACCTTGATGATCGGCTCTATGGGATGTATGATAAGATTGAAGAATTAGAATCCCTGCTGATTGCAGCCAGAGCCAAGAAACAGACCATTGAGGCAGAAAAGCTGACCGGCGATAATATCTACAAGGTCCTGATCTACTTCGATCATCTCTATGGAAAGATGAACGACAGAGAGAAACGGCAGTTGATTGAGGAACTGATCTCTGAAATTCAGATTTACCCGGAGCGTCAGCCCAATGGGCAGTGGCTGAAATCTATCAAGTTTCGGCTGCCTATCATAGAGGAAGATATGAATATCAGTTTGGACAATGAACAGCAAGTTGAGACGGTTGTCTTGCTTTCCAAGGGCGAGGTCGACTCGAAAAAGATTCGGGTTGAGTTCTCTTTGGAAGATATGGATATGTCCGAATTTCAGGATGGGGCAACCTACACCCAGATCAAAGACTATGTGTTGGAGCATAGCGGGTTAAAGGTATCCAATCTTTATATCTCACAGATTAAGCGGAAATGTGGGATTGAAGTTGGCAAGAATTACAATCTGCCGAAATCCGAGGATTCCAGACAGCCACAGTGTCCGCCGGAAAAAGAGAAAGCAATCCGAGAAGCGTTCAAATATTTTGGGATGATCTAACATCCCGCAGTATGGAGGTTTCTTATGGATAGATTGATTTCTTGTGAGTTCAACATGGATACCGCTTGTGTGGAACTGAAATTTGCAAGTGGCAGCATGATTGCCATTGATACCATCGCCGTGGAGAATGAAGTTGCTGACAACATGTATCAGCGGTCAGAACTGGACTATCTGATCTACAATGATCCGATTGGATATGCTGATTTGATACTGAACGGTGATCCCGAAACCTATTTGAAAACTGTAACTGAATACAAACCGCTTGATAGCTAACCAACACTTTGCCCGTGGGAGAAATTCTGCGGGCAATTTTTTTGTATCTTTTCTGTGAACTCTATTGATTTTGGCTGTCTAATGTGGTAGACTATGTGTGAAGTCTAATAGTGTAGACAAGGAGGGCGTGAATATGGATTTTCCGAAGATTCACGAAAGTGAATATCGTTTTTGTTTGATTATGTGGGAGCATGAGCCGGTTACTGCTGTCAAGCTTGTAAAGCTGTGTCAGGATCAACTCGGATGGAAAAGGACTACGACTTATACCGTTATCAAGCGTCTTGGAGAGCGTGGTGTGCTGAAGAATGACAATGGCACTGTTACTTCTCTCGTTTCCAAAGATGAAGCCCAGGCGTGTGAGATCGATGAACTGGTTGAGAAGAAATTCGAGGGTTCTCTGCCTGCCTTTATCGCTGCTTTTACAAAGCATCAGGCTATGTCCGAAGATGAGCTTGATGAGGTACAGCGCATGATCGACCGCATCAGGAAAGGAGGTTCACAATGAACGAACTCTTTTTGAAAATTATCAACATGAGCATATCTGCAAGCTGGCTTATCCTGGCTGTGCTGATACTCAGGCTTGTTTTGAAGAAGGCTCCCAAGTGGGTCAATGTTCTGCTCTGGGGCATCGTAGCAGTGCGGCTGGCTTTCCCGTTCTCCATAGAGAGTGCGCTGAGCCTGATCCCCAGCGCAGAGACAATCAGTCCGGGTATCATGATGGATACTGTGCCTTCTGTCCAGACGGGAGTTGCGGCCATCAACAACGTTATCAATCCGGTGATCGGCAGTTCACTTGCCTCTGCTCCGGGCGCCAGCGCAAATCCGCTTCAAATCTGGATTCCAATTTTGAGTATCGTCTGGGCGGTCGGTGTTGCCGCACTTCTCCTGTATACCGCAGTCAGCTATTGGCGTCTGCGCTGCAAAGTCAGCGAAGCGGTCATCCTCCGGGATAACATCTATCAAAGTGAGAATGTCGCATCACCCTTTGTGCTGGGTATCATTAAGCCGAAGATTTATTTGCCCTACCACATGGATGGGCAGGATCTGAGCCATGTGGTTTCCCATGAGCAGGCGCACATTCGCCGCAGAGACCACTGGTGGAAGCCGCTGGGTTTCCTCCTACTGACAATCCATTGGTTTAATCCGCTGATGTGGCTTGCCTATGTGCTGCTGTGTAGAGATATTGAACTTGCCTGTGACGAAAAGGTTATCAAGGAACTCGACAACGAACAGAGAGCCGACTATGCACAGGCTCTTGTGGTCTGCAGCGTCAACCGTCGCATGATTGCGGCCTGCCCACTTGCCTTTGGTGAAGTTGGTGTTAAAGATCGTGTGAAGTCTGTGATGAATTATAAGAAACCTGCGTTCTGGATTATTATTCTGGCAGTCATTGCCTGTGTGATCGTTGCGGTCTGCTTTTTGACCAACCCGATGGGATTCCAATTCGATGAAGCAACACACACCATCGTTTCCGCAAATCATTTTGATATGCGAAATGCGGATGACGCGGTGGCTATTGAAATGAATCCCGCACAGATTAGTGAGTTGAGTTCTCGGCTGGCCGGGGTCAAGAACACGAAGAAGAGCGATGAATATGGTGGATTCACACCGGGATATCAAATCAGCGCACTCCTGGAGGATGGCACGTATATCCGGATAAACGGTTATTCTCTCTCCGACAATGATATGGTAGATATCGAGTGGAACGAAGAACGATATGTGGTATCCGATGAGGAATTCCAAGATTATTTAAGTAGAATCTGTGCAGGAGGAGATGTTTCTTCTGCTGATAATGCGGTTGCAGGAAAAACCTATCTCTACGAAGGCGAAGGATTCATGGGCAACTTTACGATCACCCTCTATAATGATGGCACCTTCACCTATTACGAAGGAATGGCCAGCAGCTATATTGGAATTGGCGCTTGGGAACAGAATGGAGACAGCATTATCCTGACCGATGATGGGCACGGCGGCTATGGGCTGGTGAACCATTTCCGATGTGACGGTAATGACCTCGTGTTTGTTGAGCAGGACTCCAACAACTTCGTTTATGTCAAAGTTAAGGACGGCGAAAGGTTCCATTCCACGGGAGAAGCTTTCAAACCCAACGATACGACTGCGGCCGTAACCAAATGGTTTGATTACCTTGAAACCCCTGATGAAATGAAATGGGACGGTAGCCTTGAAATCAACCTCACCGAGTTTCCGGATGTGACCTTCCGTTGGTCTTACGGAGAGATGCTGGCTGTTAAGGGTAGTAAAAGCACTTCACTTTATACCGGGATGCCAATCTGGAACACATACTTCTGTGACCTCTCCGGTGACGGTCTGCCCGAATTGTGTTCTACAATCAGCTGGGGTTCTGGCATGATTGATAACCGTGTCATCATCTATGACTATGCAAACGGAGCAAGCTATGAGCTGTCTGATCGAGGAAATTTCGATTTTACCCTCAGATTTAATGAAGCTGATGGATACCTCTATGTAGATAAAAGGAAATATAATACTGACGAACTGGTTCAATCGGGGCGCTTGGTGTTCAAAGATGACTGTCTCCAAGTTGAAGGTTTTTCTTCCAATGTAGATGAACCTGCCAAGTATTATCTGACCATCGGTGCAGAAGGTGTTAAGAGCATCGAGCTTACAATGCCTAACTCAAGTGGTGGATGTGAAAACGCTGATGGTTCCCTGTTCAAGAAAGGCGAACGCATCTGGCTCGAAAATCTCGATGGTTACACTGATCTGCGTGGACTAACAATAACTGCCCTTGGTGAAAACGGAGAAATCATCTGGACTGCATCAATTCCCAATGAAGATGAAAACCAAGGATTTACCCATCTGGTAAATGATGATTGGGAAATCACAAATATCGAATAATTAGTTCCCAGCAAATAAACCGCTGCAATTCTCATTCCAAAGTGGGATGGATGTTGTAGCGGTTTTTCTTTTTATGGTTCAAATGCCACCATTGTTTCCTTTGGCAGTTTCTCATTTTCACAGTTCAGAAGATACGCTATCGCCTTGTTCGCAAAGCGATTTGTTTTCATGGTATCCCAATCAGCAAGCCGGATGATCTCTGCTGTGCCGTTCTCAAAATCCAATGATATTTCGCCCCATTCGCCGTCGCAGTCTGCTTGGTATTCGTAGATTGCGGCGGCGATTTTCTTTTTGCGCTTAGTTTTGGATTTCTGTTTCAACCGGACAGCATGGATTGCATCCTCGGCAACCAGAAGTTCCGTCAGTTTGTCTACTGCTTTCCGATAGGCTCGTTCTGCACCGCTGGCTGTGCTGCCCTCAAACAAAACCGCCAGTTCTTCAAAGGTGGGGCGGTCTTTCCATGAGCCGACACGCCCACAGGTCATGCAGATCGCAAGACGCTTTTCAAGCAAGGTCTGTTCCCGGTAATTCAGTTTCTCAAATGCCCGCTGCACCTTTTCTGCTTGTATGCCGTTCCAGAGGATGTCGGTATAGTTCCAGCTATCGTCAAGGGCAACATCTTCGCCTGTTTCCTCGCCATCCTCGTCTGTTACATAGAACGGTTGCTGATTGCGGATGCCACGGACAACTTTCAGATATTCTTCCGCAAGGGCAAGCTCGCAGTTGTACTTCTTGGAAAACTCGCTGACCGCATCCTTGGTGTTATGGTACAGCCATGCCATTGACCGCACCATTTTGTAATTGGTCAAAGAGGACACCGACCATTTTTCTTCGCCCATGCGGAAACGGAGCATAGCATCCCGGATAAACGGGAAAATGTAGGTAGCATACTCTGCACCCTTGGCGGGATCGTAGTCCATCAGCTTTTGGAGCATTTGCTCCCGGCAGGACAGCTTTATATCTATAAATCGCTCTGTGCCGTACAGATCGCCGCCATCCACACCAAGAAAATCTTTGATGCGCTTATTAAGCTGCGGTTCATAATAGTGGAGGAAGAACGAAAAATATTTCAAGTCCTTTTCGTGTAGAGCAGACAGGATATATTCATTCAGACTGTCCACCGCTGGCGGCTCCGGTTCCAACTGGAAGATGCGCTCTGCCACATAGGGGATGATGCCGCTAACAGACGGATTGACAGGGTGTTTCAGTATGTATCCGGTCATATTCCATGTAAAATCATTCAGCATAGCGCACCTCCCTTCAAGTGAATCAGATGGTAACCATTAACTAATCTTAAAAGCGATGAAATACACAGGGAAATCAAATCCATCTCGTGTAAGAATCAGGGTCGCAACCCGAGCAGCCGCATTTGGATAAGGTAGCACATTGAATGGACGCTTTATCTGGAGTGGAAAATCGTACTGCCGCACATGATCGGAATATCTCTTCCAGAAGGATTCAAAATCCGCAGAGTTTACATATGCAACAAGGAAAGTAGCTGTCCCGAGTGCATTATAATTGACAATGGCTTTGTCAATATGAGCGTCAATGTACACTGTTGATACACTGTCCAGCTTCAAACCTTCAAATATAGCAATTTCCCGCCCAGCTTTGGTCAAGAGTATATCAACCTCTGCTGCATCCATTCCGCTTGCTGATATGCCATGCCTTGTCTGGTCTTTTACTTCGTTATATCCCTTAAAAGAAAGCATATCTCTAAAGTAGTCGTTTATGCTGTTCTCAGAACTTGATGCGGTGAACGAAGCGTTCAAGCAAACGCGTTCGCCCACCTGTATCAAATCATCGAGTACACTCTGAGCTGCTGCCATATCAGCATTTAATCGTTCCTCGTTTGATGGCGGAATCATTGTGGATTCGGCTGTACTGTCAGAAGCAAAATAGTAGACCTTTCGAACGAGAAGTCCCGATTCGCTTGCCTTGAGCGCCTTCCCTATCGCATCTTGCAGTACGGAATCGAAAGACTGTAGTAATGCTATGTCAGATTCTGCACCTTCAAATGTGAAATCCAGAGCATTTTTATTCCAGTTATCACCTTTCATCCCTGCATAATAAGCCAGACCAAGATCTTCATACTCATATTCGCACCGTTGAAAGGCTTGGGCTACATGAGCTTTTCCGAATTGCTGAAGAAATTGAACAACACGTTTATTAAAATTTGCAGGTACACTGTATGTAAAATCAAATTCTCCCATCTCACATTCCCCCGATATAAGTCTGTTTTGTGGTCTTGGCTTCTTTCTTCAAAGCAGCCTGCTCCATCTCTTTTTCATAATCACCCTTGGCATAGGCAACATTGCTGAGTGCCCGGAGCATCTTATCTTTTGCCAGTTTCTTCATAACCTCTGCAAGATCAGCGTCCAGAGTACCACGCTTCACATAGCGGTTTATGGTATTTAGCCGCTTCTCGTAAATCTGTTTCAGTGGATGATCGTCCGCAAGCTCCCGTTGTTCTCGCCCTTTCAGATTGCCGATCTGCCGACAGGTGCGGTGCAGCTTATCTCCCGGCGCATAGCCGCCGCAGTATTTGGTGTGTCTTGCGTTGGTAGTCAAAAACCATTTGCCGCAGATCCGGCACTTCTTTGGAGCATGACCGACACACAAGCCCTCAAAGAAATCAGACCGGAACATTCCCACGAACGATACATAGTGCATCCGTTTGACGAGCTTTGCCACATCCTCGCCGGGACGGATGGTAGCCACATACTGAACAGAGTTGTTCGCAACAGACATCCAAGCATTGCCCTCCATGATAGAGAACTCCGGTGGGAAATAACTGCCAAACATCTTTGCAAAGCCCTCTGCGGTGCGGTCAGCTTCGTTGCCGTCTGATTTTTCCGCAAAATCAAGCATTGCTTGTTGGTATTCCCCAAGGGAGTATGCCAGATGCCCGAATACAGCGGTATAGCGTTGGAGCATCATCGCATCCGCATATTTTGGAACTTCTTCAAGCTGCAAGGAGTTGGCTGCGGCTTTTATAGCAAACTCCACATATTTCAGCACATTGTCGGCAGTAAAGACTTTTTCAATCCGTTTTCTGTGTTTTGGAATGTCCATGTAGGAAAAAGGAGAAGTTTTGCTGAGAATATCCAGCATTTCCAGAGCAGCGTCCCTTGCCATAGGAAAGAGCGCAGAAGCATCCTGTCCTGCGTTCAGCATACCAAGCAGCAGATTGATTTTCTGGCATTGCTCGTTCATCTGGGCAAGAGTATCTGCCGAAACATTCAGCGCATCACAGGCAAGAGTGCCGACAGGAAATGTTTTGCCCTCATATATGACCGTATCCTGCCAAAAATCCAATGTCATCAGTTCTTGATTCATACTCGCCCTCCTGTCCTGTTTTTTCATTTCTTTCATTATACCATGCAAATATGAAGAAATCTACATCCCGCGGAAAGTTGTCCTGTTTTTTGAAATGGGGTTGTCCTCCGATTAGCCTGTTTTTTGAAAAATCCGGCATAACCATAGTAGAAAGAGCGAAACACCTGCCAATCACGGCGGGTGTTTCGTGCTTTCTGAATACTATGAACGGAGGTTTTTCTATGACAATCTATGAAACCATCAAGGCGGCAATCAGCGTAAAGCAAGCCGCCGAACACTACGGGCTGAAAGTCAATCGCAACGGCATGGCTTGCTGCCCGTTCCACAACGACAGGCATCCCAGCATGAAGCTGAACGAGGAATATTTCTTCTGCTTTGGCTGCGGAGCCAAGGGGGACGTGATCGACTTCGTGGCAAGGTTGTTCGATCTGAGCAGCCATGAAGCAGCACAAAAGCTGGCTTCGGATTTTGGGCTTGACCCGAAACCGCCCACTGCCGCAGCTATGGTCAAGCCCAAACGTCCCTATATCCGTCAGTTCCGGGAGGACGAAATGCTGTGCTTCCGGGTGCTGATGGATTATCTGCATCTGCTGGAAGATTGGAAAGTGCGATATGCACCGAAAACACCGGACGATGCCCTGGATGACCGTTTTGTGGAAGCCTGCCAGATGCTTGATTATATCGAATATCTGGCAGACGTTTTGACAGTGGGCGATCTGGAAGAACGGGTTGCCGTGGTGGACGAGCTGATGAAGGAGGGCAAGATTGCTTTCCTTCGAGATTATGTGGCACGGAAACGAAAGGAAGGGTTGTCCCATGGGGAAGAAAGGTAAAACACCGGATATGAATCTGCCTGTCTGGTTTGATGGACAGAACATCAACGAAGCTCTGTTTTGTGAAGAATTTCTGCATGAGCGCAGAATCATCTTTGCAAACGGAGCTTTTTTCACACCTGATGGTCGGGTGACGGACGATCTCCCTCTGCGTGGGGAGATTTACGACAAGCTGAAATTCTGTGCCGTGAACAATATCCCCCGGAAGATCGCCAACATTCTGGAAGTGTTGAAACTGGAAGCGCAGGTGCCTGACTTCCCACCGGAGCAGGATCGGATTCATGTGTCCAACGGCACATTAACGCTGAACGGGACATTTACCGAGGGCAGACCGGCTATCGTGCGGAGCCGTCTGCCTGTTGCCTACAATCCCGATGCGCCCGCACCCGTGATCTGGCTGAACTTTCTGGATGGGCTGCTCCATGCGGAGGACATCCCCACCTTGCAGGAGTTCATCGGCTACTGCCTGATTCCCTCCAACAAGGGACAGCGCATGATGGTCATTAAGGGCAACGGCGGCGAGGGAAAATCTCAAATTGGAGCTGTGCTTTCTGCTGTCTTTGGTACGAATATGAAAGACGGCAGCATCGGCAAGATTTCTGAAAACCGCTTTGCCCGTGCCGATCTGGAACACATCCTGCTGTGCGTGGATGATGATATGCGGATGGAAGCTCTGCGCCAGACCAACTATGTAAAATCCATCGTGACGGCACAGGGCAAGATGGATTTGGAACGTAAAGGCAAGCAGAGTTATCAGGGCTGGATGTTTGCCCGGCTGCTGGCATTCAGCAACGGCGATCTGCAAGCCCTGTATGACCGCAGCGACGGTTTTTACCGCAGACAGCTTGTGCTGACTACCAAGGAAAAGCCCGTTGGCAGAGCCGACGATCCCGACCTCGCTGAAAAGATGAAGGACGAAGCCGAGGGCATCTTCCTGTGGGCATTAGAAGGATTGCAGCGGCTCGTTGCCAACAACTTTAAGTTTACGGAGAGTGACCGTATCCGTGAAAACCGTGAAGCGGTCAAACGTGACAACAACAATATCTTTGATTTCATGGAATCGGAGGGATATATCCGGCGCAAAGCGGATGCGTCCATCAGCTCCAAGGATTTCTATGAAATTTATCGGATGTGGTGCGAGGAAAATTCCCTTGCTCCGCTGAAAGCCCGTAGCTTCAGCGACACCATGGTTGCCAATACACAGAAATACAATCTGGAGCATTGCAACAACATCACCAACTCTGCCGGACGGCGGGTGTGGGGATTCATGGGAGTGGAAGCCATTGCACGACCTCATATAAATGGGTTTTACGGAGATTCGCCGTGTACGTACGTACCGGAGGACATTCCGGAGGAATGGCGGCAGGTCGAGTAAATCCCATTGCTGGTACGTATGTACGCAGCAAAAGAGCGTAAAACGCTCGTTATAGAAACAGCACACATCCTCTCGTTCGGGCTGTTTCTATGTCCACAGGCTTTTGAAAAAAGTGTCTGTGGACACCGGCTGCAAAAGGAAGTTAACGAAGAACAGCTTCATGCAGACGGGCTGACCATGGGAAAAGGCGCAGACATTTTGCCTTGGTCAGCAGAGGTCACCGCAGTGACCGCATACCCCCTCCGGAGGAGCCCTCGGAGAGCCCACGGCACTTTGCAGCCAGTATGGATGAAAGTGTCATAGTGGGTTATTACACTTTGAAAAAGTGCCGTTCCCCAGCCCTCCGCTGTCTGCAAATCTCAAAGAAAGGAATACGCCAATGGCAAGAAATGATGGAATAGATCGTACCGTAGCCCGGAATCAGGACTTGGAAACCCCGGCTGATGTGGCAAAGGTACAGGAACACAATGAGCGTGAAAAGGACAGCTACAGCAATCAGGACATCGTACCAGAGCGTACTTCTCTGAACGTTCATTTCAAAGCACCCACGGACGATTATGTAAAAATGTTTGAGCAGATGGAACAGGACGGCGTGATCTCCACCAGAGGTCTGAAACCGGATGCCATCAAATACGGCGAGTTGGTGTTTGATGTGAACTCCGCTTATTTCTACAACCACGGCGGCTATGAATTTGCAAAGCAGTTTTATGCTGATGCCTATAAAGCCGCCGTGGAGATCGTGGGCGGTGAGCAGTATATCCTCTCCGCTGTGATGCACGCCGATGAGCGTAACCGGGCAATGTCCGAAGCACTGGGCGAGGATGTGTACCACTATCACCTCCATGTGGTTTATATCCCAGTGGTGGAAAAGCAGATCCTTTGGTCGAAGCGGTGTAAAGATGAATCCCTCCGTGGGACGGTAAAGGAAACCATTACACAGGTCAGCCGCAGTAAGAAATGGGAATCCAAACCCGTTCTTAATGAGGACGGCAGTCCAATGTTGAACGGAAAAGGGAAAAAGATTTTGAAGTCGTCCTACAGTGTGTTGCAGGATGACTTTTTCAATTTTATGCGAAATGTCGGTTACACCGATGTGGAGCGTGGAGAGCGTGGCAGCACCGAGGAACATCTGACGGTAACACAGTTCAAGGTACAGGCTGAACGGCAGCGTCTGGAAGCTGTGACCGGACAGGTGGCACAGGCTGAGCAGAGTTTGGAGGATACCAAGGTTGCCACAGCAAAGCAGAAAAAGAAACTGGAAGCTCTGCAAAAGGAAACCAAGGCAGCAAGGGCAATTGCTCTGACAGTGCAAGATATTGAAGCTATGGGCAAGAAAGCCACATTCGGAAACAATATCACGCTGACACCGGATGAATGCGACACACTCAAACGCTATGCGGTCAACGGCATTATCGCCAATGCCGACAATAAGCGTCTGAAAGAAAAACTGGCTTCCGCAGAAAAGACGGTTTCCATCTGGAAGCAGCGGTATGAAGCGGTAAACGAAAAATATATGGAACTCAAACAGAAAGCCCAACCCTTTCTGGATGCACTGGAAATCGCATCCGAAAGAGTTCGGGCTTTTATTTCTGCCGTCCTCGCCAGAGAAAAGGAAACAAGGGAACTTAAAACACCCGCCCGCAAGCGTGGACAGGACATGGAACTTTGATGGAGGGATTGCCTATTGAAGAAATACTATGAGGAAGCGAAATATAATGCGGCATTTGACCGCTGTGTGGATGTTATGACTCAGTTGCTCCAGAAATACGGGCATCAGGTTTTGGATAAATTAGAGCAGGACGCTCCACAAACGGCGGATTGCTCCAAGGATGATAAGCAAGCGCAGCCATTAACGGATAAGGCTGCGTAAAAATTTACGATTTACACGTTGCGTATTCGATGTAGCTGTGCTATAATGATTACGCAACGTGTATTTTTGCTTTTAGGGAGATAATCAGATGGATTGTAAAAACAGAATTATAAAGTTGCGGGAAAGCACAGGATTGAACCGGAAGGACTTTTGCAAGCTCGTCAATATCCCATACCGGACAATGACCGAATGGGAACTGGACAACCGCCATGCACCGGATTATGTGCTTAGACTTTTGGAGTATTATATCCGCAACGAGGGATTGATGGTAAAAGAAATGTACGAAGGAGGTGGCGATTCTGAAAAAGAAACAACTTAAATGCTATCTTTATACAAGAGTGTCCACCTCTATGCAGGTTGACGGGTACAGCTTGGATGCACAGAGAGACAAGCTGCGGAAGTATGCGGCATACGAAGATATGATCGTTGCCGGGGAGTATTCTGACGAAGGATTTTCCGGCAAGAACATCCAAGGGCGGCAGGAGTTCCAACGGATGCTGAACGACATCCAGGACGGTAAAGACGGCGTTTCCTATGTGCTTGTCTTTAAGCTCTCCCGATTTGGCAGAAATGCAGCCGATGTTCTGAACTCTTTGCAGCTCATGCAGGATTTTGGTGTCAACCTGATCTGCGTAGAGGATGGCATTGACAGCTCCAAGGATGCCGGAAAGCTGATGATCTCTGTGCTGTCTGCGGTGGCAGAGATTGAGCGAGAAAATATCCGCACACAGACAATGGCAGGACGGGAGCAAAAGGCTCGTGAGGGCAAATGGAACGGCGGTTTCGCTCCCTATGGATACAAACTGGAAAACGGAAACCTTGTCATTGCAGAGGATGAAGTGGAAGTAATCCGTGTCATTTATGACCGTTACATTCACACCAATGAGGGCGTTGCCGGAGTTGCAAAATATCTGAACCGCAACGGGTTTATCAAGAAGCTGCGTCAGAACAATACTATTCCCGGATTTTCAAGGAATTTCGTGCAGGATGTACTGGACAATCCCGTTTACATGGGCAAAATTGCTTATGGCAGACGGAGAACCGAAAAGAAGCAGGGTACAAGAAATGAGATGCACGTGGTTGAGCAGTCGGAGTTCCCTGTTTACGATGGGCAGCACGAAGCCATTATTTCCGAAGAAGATTGGTATCTGGCACAGGAAAAGCGCAAGATCAATTCTTTCAAGCGGGAAAAGGTCAACAATCCAGCCCATGCACACATCCTGTCCGGTATCTTGAAATGCCCATGCTGCGGCAAGAGTATGTACGGCAATATCGCCAAGGCACACAGCAAAGACAAGAAAACACGGTATTATTACTACTGCAAAAATACAGTTACGCCGACAGGGCATGAGTGCAGTTTCCGGCTGAATATCGAACAGACAGAGATCAACAAATTTGTGGCGAAGATTATTTCCGCTATGGTCAACAATCCCCGATTTGTAGAAGCAATTCAAGCGAAAATCGGAACAGCGGTTGATACAGAGGATATGGAAAAGCAGATCGCCGTCCTGCAAGGGCAGCTAAAGCAAGCCTTTGGAACGAAAAGCCGCCTGGAGCGCCAGATGGATACCCTGGACATCAATGATGCCCACTATGACAGAAAAATTTTGGACTTGCAGCGTCGTTATGATGAGCAGTATGATACGATAGAGGAAATCGAAGTTCAGATTGGTGAGTTGCAAGGGCAGATCCGCAGCATCCAGCAGGAGAAAATCTCTGGTGATAACATTTATCGACTCTTACTGGCATTTGATGAAGTCTACCATTCCGCAACAGAAGCGGAACAGAAAGAGTTTATGAAAGCCTTTATCGAGCGAATTGAGATGTTCCCGGAAAAGAGAAAAGACGGAAGCTGGATAAGGAAGATTGTGTTCAACTTCCCTGTGCCTGTTGATGGCGAGGAAGTGAAAGAACTTCCCTTGGAAACTGAAACAACCGCTGAAACCGCGGCGTTGCTGTCGAAGGAATAGATTGGAAACATGGGAGATATGAAACGATGGCGGACATGAGCGGGCAGGAATTATTTGAACTCGCGATGCGGCATATCTATGGCGATGGTGTTCCGGAGGACAATGAGCTGGCTCTGCAGCTATTGACCCAGGCTCGTGACACGGGTCACGTGGAGGCCACCTACAACCTGGGCATCTGCTACCACTACGGCTTCGGTGCCGGTGTAGATCTGGCAAAAGCCTATGAACTGTACCTGGAATCCGCAAACGGCGGTTATGGCAAAGGCATGGAGCTGGTAGGCCGGTTTTATAATCAGGGCATCTATGTAAAGCGGGACCGCGTTCAGGCGGAATACTGGCTCAGGAAAGCCATGGAGAGCAGTGATCCGGATGCGGTAGAGGAAGCGGAAAAGGAGTTGGCCCGGGTGTTCCCCTGCTAATCGGGCCAGACAGGAGTGCCGGAGGAGAAAAATACCTTTCCGGCACAGCGGCTCTGCTGTCCGGTTTGGATTCTGAAGGATAGCTGAGGAAGGGGATTATGGAACAGTTGTCATACCGGCGGTTGACGGAGGAGGACAAGCGGCAGATCTGCGCCTGGCAATACGAGGGCGAATATGCCATTTACAATCTTCCACCTTATGAGGAGATGCGGGCGAAGCAGATCGGGTTTATGAATGAGAAGGCGGAGAAAAATTTTCTGGCTTTTCTAGACCACGACATGTTGGTAGGGTTCGTTAACATTTTGGAGGAACCTACGGAGGTTTTTATCGGCATAGGGGTAAATCCTCACCTCTGCGGCAGGCACTATGGCCGCAGGATGCTGATATGCGCCTACGAGATTTCCAGGGAGCGGTATCCCGGTAAGCCTCTGTATCTGGAGGTGCGCACCTGGAATACAAGGGCAATCCGGTGCTATGAGAGCGCCGGATTTCAGATTGACGGCGCGCCCTATGAGCTTACAACGGGGATTGGCAAGGGGATGTTTTACCGTATGGTAAAACATTAACGGAGAAAAAGCGATGAGCCATACGAAACTATGCTGTTCCTGCGGGGCGGTTTTTGAAGCGGCTGACGGGCCTGAACTCCAGTGTCCCCACTGCGGTTGGCGGATCAGTTCCAAGGAATACAAGGCGCTTCTGTCCGCCGCTCAGGGAGCGGTGAAATTCGGCTGGCAGTACCGCAGATGCTATGAGGCGGATATAGCGGAGTATGGCCGGATAGAGCGCTATTACTGCTTGCCGGAGTGCGAGGAAGCTCTCCAGTTTGCCGCTTTGGCCGCTGCCAGCGGTATTATCGGCGGATTGGCCTACGACGCCATCAAGCAGGTGATCCGGAAAATTGCCGTCGCCGTAAAGCGGAGTGGGGAAAAGAGCGAAGAGACCAGCATTTTTTACCTGATCGATCATCCGGAAGAAATGGACAGGTTCATTCAGTACATAGATGAATACTACGCATGCTTTGACAGGATCAGCGAGGAAGTGCGCAACGCCGTTTTGAGGAAATGGTGGTGGACAAGATGTCTCCCACGATGGAACGGCTTCTGCGGGAGGCCAACCCCAATCTGGATTTGGAGAATATCCGGAGCATCAGCCCTTTCCCCGAAGAGGAGATCTTCCGATGTATGCTGGAAGTAAGATGGGATATAGACCGGCGACATCAGCTGGATAAGGGAGATTTTGCGGGATTTTGGGAGAAAATTGACGAATAGAGCGAAAGCAAGTAAAATAGTGTAAGTTGAGACCATCCGGGGAGGCATCTGACCATGTCTCCCTGTTTTTGCGGCGGGGCTGGAGAATTGGCCCGGGAAGGAGAGCAAATACTATGGCGGAAGAACACAGCATCAAGGTCATTGCTCGGATCCACAGTGATTTTCAGAGTAAATTCGGTATCCCGCGGCAGAGCGGCCTGGTGCCTGAGCTGCGGGCGAAGATTGTTTTTGAGCCGGAATTCCGCATTCCGGAGGCGGTAAGAGGGTTGGAAGGATTTTCGTATATCTGGCTGATCTGGCAGTTCTCTCAGTCGGTACGGGAAGGCTGGTCGCCCACGGTGCGGCCTCCCAGACTGGGAGGGAATGAGCGCCGGGGTGTTTTTGCCACCCGTTCGCCATACCGTCCCAATGCGCTGGGCTTGTCCTCGGTGCGCCTGGAACAGGTGGAGCTGGACCCGGTCCTGGGGCCGGTGCTCCATGTGGCGGGGGCGGATCTTCTGGACGGTACCCCTATCTATGATATCAAGCCCTATGCCCCCTATTCCGACGCCCACCCGGAGGCGAAGGGCGGTTTTACCGACCAGGTGGAGCGCCGCCGCCTCACTGTGGACTGCCCTCCGCAGCTGCTGGCTGTCGTGCCGGAGGACAAACGGGAGGCGCTGCTGGGCATATTGGCGGAGGATCCCCGGCCGGCTTACCAGAGAGACCCGCAGCGGGTGTATGGCTTGACGTTTGCCGGCCTGGAGGTCAGGTTTACCGTTGCGGGCGAGACCCTCACCGTCTGTGAGGTACAGAGGGGAATGTAAAAAAATTGTCGATTATTTTACATAGATTTAACATTAACCATCTATTAATTTTTACAAAGCTATAGTATTATTTAGTGTAATATGGGGTAATTTGGGATTTTGGTAAAGAATATGTAAGGAGAAGCAGATATGGACATTTTCTCTGTGTTCACCCTTTGTGGCGGTCTGGCTTTTTTCCTCTATGGCATGTCCGTTATGTCATCCGGACTGGAAAAGGCGGCAGGCGGACGACTTGAGCAGATGCTGAAAAAAATGACAGCAAACCCCTTCAAGAGTTTGCTGCTGGGCGCGGGCATCACCATCGCGATCCAATCCTCTTCAGCAATGACGGTTATGCTGGTGGGTCTGGTCAACTCAGGTATCATGGAATTGAGCCAGACAGTCGGCGTGATCATGGGTTCCAATATTGGTACCACGTTGACAGCGTGGATCCTGTCCCTGGCAGGCATCGAAAGCGACGCGGTGTGGCTGCGGATGCTCAAGCCGGAGTCCTTCTCGCCGATCGTGGCCTTTATCGGCATCATTTTGATCATGGTGTCCAAGGATGACCGCCGGCGCAGTGCAGGCTCTATCATGGTAGGTTTTGCGGTGCTGATGTACGGCATGGAGCTGATGTCCGATTCTGTCAGCCCCTTGGCGGATATGCCTCAGTTTTCTGCGATCCTCACGGCTTTCACCAACCCGATCCTGGGCGTGGTGGTAGGCGCGGTGTTTACTGGTGTGATCCAGAGTTCGGCTGCCTCCGTGGCCATTCTGCAGGCGTTGTCTTTGACAGGCGGCATTACCTATGGTATGGCGCTGCCTATTATCATGGGCCAGAATATCGGTACCTGTGTTACTGCGCTGCTGTCCAGTATCGGCGTTAACCGCAACGCCCGGCGGGTGGCTGTGGTGCACATCTCCTTTAACCTGATCGGTACTGTGGTATTTCTGGTGCTGCTCTTTGGCGCCGATCTGTTTTTCCACTTCCCGTTTATGGATGTCCAGATCGACCCGGTGGGCATCGCTATGGTCCATAGTATTTTCAATATTGCTACCACCCTCATGCTGCTGCCGTTTTCCAAGCAGCTGGTGCGGATTGCCAATATGGTCATTCCCGATGTGGCTGGCGAGCAGAAGTTCACCTTCGTGGACTCCCGTCTGCTGGCAACCCCTTCTGTTGCCATTGCTGAGTGCAACAACAAGACGGTGGAGATGGCGAAGATCGCTGAGGAGACCATTGTCAAGGCGTTGTCCCTGCTGGACCGCTATGATGAAAAGGTAGCGGGAGAAGTAAAGGTAAATGAGGACAAGCTGGACCTCTATGAGGACAAGCTGGGCACCACGCTGGTCCAGCTGAGCAGCAAGGCGCTGTCGGATACCGACAGCCGCAAGGTATCCAAGCAGCTGCACACCATTGGTGATTTTGAGCGTATTGGTGACCATGCGGTGAATCTGTGGAAGGCAGCGGAGGAGATCCATGTCAAGGGCATCCACTTCTCTTCCCAGGCGGAGGAGGAGCTGCGTACCCTTACCGCTGCGCTCAAGGAGATTCTGGACATCACGACGGAAGCCTTTTCCCGGGATGATATACGCCTGGCCAAGCAGGTGGAGCCTTTGGAGCAGGTGATTGACTGCCTGATCGCGGATATCAAGTCCAATCATATCGTCCGCCTTCAGAATGGACACTGCACCATCGAGATGGGCTTTGTTCTCTCCGATATCCTGACCAACTGTGAACGTGTATCCGACCACTGCTCCAACATTGCGGTGGCCCAGATCGAGACGGAGCAGAACGCCTACCAGGCCCATGAGTACCTCAATGGCGTGAAGAATGCCGGTAACGAGGACTTCCAGCAGTCCTTTGACCACTACCGCGCCTGCTACAGTCTGAAGAGTGCCTCTGCTGAGGACTGATACAGGCAGCAGGGATAAAATTGTATAGCTGAACAAAAGCACCGGCGCAGTTGCCGGTGCTTTTGTTTTATGGCGACAAGTGTCCCTGAAAAAAAGACAATTGTTTGGTGCGGCGTACTCGAAATGGAGACAAAAAAGAGCGGGACCCGTCATATTTTCTGGTGTTACAGCGGCAAAAAACAGGGAAAAGCGAAATCGAAATAATTTTTTATTGACAAATGGGCAGTGTGGCGTTACGATACGCCCATATTTCAAATAGCCAAAGGCAATGATGGAGAGAAGTAATACAGGCGATCACCTTCAGTGAGCAGGAGACAGTGGGAACCCTGCGGCGGATCCTGTGTGAATAACACTCCGTAGCCTCGACCCGAAAGGCTTCGGCACAGTAGGGAAGACGGGAACGGCCCGTTACCGCCGTCAGGCTTGTTAGAGCTGAAGTGACCGCACTGCGGTAAATTAGGTGGCACCACGGATTCCGGCGATTCGTCCTAAAATTTTATTTTTAGAGACGCCGGTTCATTCGGAGGTGCTTTTTATGTGTGCGATCATGGGTTATACCGGAACAGACATCCCCATGGAGAAACTGCTGGAAGGTTTTGGACGGACCAAGTCCCGTGGCCCCGATGACAGCAGAGTACAGGAGGTCCCCGGCGGGGTACTGCTGTTCCACCGGCTGGCCATCATGGGGCCGGAGCCGGCGGGGATGCAGCCTTTTACCGCGGCGGACGGCAGCGCAGTGGTCTGCAACGGGGAGCTCTATGGCTTCCGTAAGCTGAAACGGCAGCTGGAGGCGAAAGGGTATGTATTTCAGAGCGGCAGCGACTGCGAGCTGCTGCTGCCCCTGTGGCGGGAGTACGGTACGGAGATGTTTGCCAAACTGGATGCGGAGTTTGCCATGATCCTGTACGATGCCTCCAGCGACAGCTTTATAGCTGCCCGTGATCCCATCGGGATCCGGCCGCTGTACTACGGCTACAGCGCCTCGGGACATATCCTGTTTGCCAGCGAGCCCAAGAACCTGCTGGATCTGACAGACAAAATTATGCCATTTCCCCCGGGATACTACTATAAAGATGGAAAATTTGAGTGTTTTTGCGATATTGCCAAGGTGGATGCGGTGTGCTACGATGATGTGGATACCATCTGTGCCAATATCCACGAGAAACTGATCCTTGCGGTGGAAAAACGGCTGGACGCTGATGTGCCGGTGGGATTCCTTCTCTCCGGCGGATTGGACAGCTCCCTGGTGTGCGCCATTGCCGCCCGGCTGCTGGGGAAACCCATCGAGACCTTTGCTGTGGGCATGTCCACCGATGCCATTGACCTCAAATATGCCCGCCAGGTGGCGGAGCATATCGGCAGCCATCACCATGAGATCTATATCACCGAGCAGGATGTGCTCCGAGCCCTGGAGGAAGTGATCTGTGCTCTGGGGACCTATGATATCACCACCATCCGGGCCAGTATGGGGATGTACCTGATGTGCAAGGCCATCCATGAGAGCTCCGACGTCCGGGTCCTTCTCACCGGTGAGGTCAGCGATGAGCTTTTCGGGTACAAGTATACCGACTTTGCCCCCTCGCCGGAGGCATTCCAGCGGGAGAGCGAGAAACGGGTGCGGGAGCTGCATATGTACGACGTCCTCCGGGCGGACCGGTGTATTTCCGTCAACAGCCTGGAAGCTCGGGTGCCCTTCGGTGACCTGGATTTTGTCCGGTATGTGATGAGCGTGGACCCGGCGAAGAAGATGAACGTCTATGGCAAGGGCAAGTACCTGCTGCGGCAGGCTTTTGTGGGTAACTACCTGCCGGAGTCCATCCTCCAGCGGGAGAAGGCGGCTTTCTCCGACGCGGTGGGCCACAGCCTGGTGGACGACCTGAAAGCCTATGCGGAGCGCTGCTATGGCGATGACTGGCAGGAGATCGCCGGGAAGTACCGCTATCACGCCATGCCTTTTACCAAGGAATCCCTGCTGTACCGGGAGATCTTTGAGAAGTACTACCCTGGTCAGGCGGAAATGGTGACAGATTTCTGGATGCC
This sequence comes from uncultured Eubacteriales bacterium, assembly GCA_900549475.1. Lineage (GTDB taxonomy): Bacteria > Bacillota > Clostridia > Oscillospirales > Oscillospiraceae > Pelethomonas. Next base: position 123,004 of record UROF01000004.1, on the reverse strand, counting down.
CAACAAATCCTGGGCGGGGTGCGATGTGAACGATCCCAGTGCCCGGGTACTCAGCAACTACGGTGCCTCCGGACAATGAGACCGGAGGATTTGATAGATGTTATGTATATTTCAGCTGCTGCGGCAGCGAAAGGAGATAAAGGGATGAGTGAAGAGAAAGTGACAGAAATGTTTGCCAGCATGGTGTTTAACGAGGACGTGATGCGCCAGCGCCTCTCCGCCCAATGTTATAAGGAGTGGAAAAAGTGTGTGACCGACGGCACCACTCTGGAGCTGTCCACCGCCCATGAGGTGGCCAACGCCATGAAGGACTGGGCGCTGGAGAAGGGGGCTACCCACTATACCCACTGGTTCCAGCCCATGACCGGTGTTACCGCTGAAAAGCATGACAGCTTTATTACGCCGGAGAGCCCCAGCCGGGTGCTGATGCAGTTTTCCGGCAAGGAGCTGGTCCGGGGCGAGCCCGATGCCTCCTCCTTCCCCTCCGGCGGACTGCGTGCCACCTTTGAGGCCCGTGGCTATACCGCCTGGGACCCCACCGCCTTTGCCTTTATCAAGGATGACAGCCTGTGCATCCCCACCATCTTCTGTTCCTATAGCGGGCAGTCTCTGGATAAAAAGACGCCGCTGCTTCGTTCCCTGGATGAGCTGAGCCGTCAGGCGGTGCGGATCATGCGCCTGTTCGGCAACACGGATGTAAAGAAAGTTACCAGTCAGGTGGGACCTGAGCAGGAGTATTTCCTCATTGACAAGAGTGTCTATGACAAGCGGGAGGACCTGATCCTCACCGGACGGACCCTGTTCGGCGCCAAGCCCCCCAAGGGCCAGGAGCTGGAGGATCACTACTTTGGTTCCATCAAGCCCCGGGTAGCCGCTTATATGAAGGAGCTGGATGAAGAACTGTGGAAGTTGGGAATCCTCTCCAAGACCAAGCATAACGAAGTGGCCCCTGCCCAGCATGAGATGGCGCCCATCTACACCGATGCCAACACCGCATGCGACCACAACCAGCTGACCATGGAGATCATGAAGAAGGTGGCTGGCCGCCACGGCATGGTCTGCCTCCTCCACGAGAAGCCTTTTGCCGGTGTCAACGGCTCCGGTAAGCACAACAACTGGTCCATCAGCACGGATACGGGCCTGAACCTCTTCAAGCCCGGTTCCACCCCCAGCCAGAACGCCCGGTTCCTGCTGTTCCTCACCGCCTTCATCAAGGGTGTGGATGAGTACCAGGAGCTGCTGCGGTGCACCGTGGCCAACCCGGGCAACGATCACCGCCTGGGTGCCCAGGAGGCTCCTCCGGCCATCATCTCCATCTTCCTGGGGGATGAACTGACCGCGATCGTAGACGCCATTATCCAGGGTACCGAATATGTGGAGCAGGGCAAGCGGACCTTGTCCATCGGTGTGGACGTGCTGCCCCATATTCCCCAGGACAACACCGACCGCAACCGTACCAGCCCCCTGGCCTTTACCGGAAACAAGTTTGAATTCCGTATGCTGGGCTCCAGCCAGTCCATCTCCGGCCCCAACATCGCCCTGAACACCATCATGGCCGAGGAGCTGGAGCAGTTCGCCGACATTCTGGAGAAGGCGGACGATTTCAACACCGCTCTCCACGACCTGATCCGTACTACCCTCCGGGATCATCAGCGTATCATCTTCAACGGAAACGGCTATGAGGATGCCTGGGTCCAGGAGGCCCACCGCCGGGGCCTCAGCAACCTCACCTGCACTGCCGACGCCCTTACCCGGTATCTCCAGCCCAAGCATGTGGAGCTTTTCCGCAAGCACGGCGTGTTTACGGAGGAGGAGCTCACCGCCCGTAATGAGATCCATCTGGAGAACTACTGCTCCGTTATCGGCATTGAGGCCCGGACCATGATCGATATGGTCAAGCGGGATATTTTCCCTGCAGTTTCCCGGTATTCCGGCGAAGTGGCTGGGGTGATCACCTCCAAGAAGGCGGCCATGCCTGACCTGGATTGCTCCGGTGAGGAGGATCTCCTGCGCCGCCTGTCCACCCTCTCTGCTGAGATGGTCCGCCAGTGCAAGGCCCTGGAAGCGGCCTTGGATGTGGCGCCCATGGAGAGTGCCTATGTGGCTTCTCATTACTACAAGTACACGGTCTTTGCCACCATGGAGGCCCTCCGTGCCGCTGTGGATGAGCTGGAGACCATTACGGACAGTAAGTACTGGCCCTATCCCACCTACACCGACCTGCTGTTCTCTGTGAAATAAATCCTGTAACGGAAAAGCGCCGCCGGTACCTGCCTCTTGAGGCACGGTACCGGCGGCGCTTTTATTCCTGTTTATCCTCGCTGTGGGCTGCCTTGGGATAAATAAGGAGTCACAGTTTATAGTTGACGGCGTTGACAGTTTTGCCGCCGCTTTTTCCCCGGAGAAGAGAGAAATTGTGGTTTTCCTTGTCCTCGCCGATGTGTACCACATTTTCTGCTGTCAATTCCACGGCGGAGCGCTGTTCATCGGTACACAGCACATTGACGCAGTCCACTACACTCACCAGCCGCTGGCGGATCAGTTCCGCATCTACATCCGGCTGGAGCTGTACCGTCACACAGTCCGTCAGCGACACGCCGTCGGCAGCGGACTCCAGCATGGCACGGTCCACAGTGACGGAGATTTTATCCCGGATCAGAAGCCCGCCTATGATCTGCAGCTTATGGTAGCTGCGGGCAACGGCACATACCGCCTCGGAGAGGGATTTGGGGGTCAGAATATCGCCGTTGACATACAGGGAGGACACCTGCTCCAGCCAGGGGGCACTGCTCTGATCCAGTATGAGGTCGCCGTTGATGTACAGCTTTCCGCCATAGCGGCGGACCAGGGAGCCATCCAGCTTGACGTTGTCCGCAACATAGGCGCAGTCGTCGGGAAGGACGGTGATTTCCGTGTCCGGAGAAAAGAGGGGGACAGCGGCCTCTGCCAGACTCTCCGCCACCAGCAGCTCCCGGGTAACAAAGCTTACCTGCTTGTCTGCCAGTTTGCCAAAGTCAATGTCCTTGGCCAGGGCCACCACCCGCCGCCCGGCAAAGTAGCGGGCGCCCTGCCGGACCCGCAGGATAAAGGTCCGGTCCAGCACCACGGTGCGCTTGAGCCGAATGCAGTCGTCGGGGTAAGTCTCAATCTGACCATTGACGGAGACGGCAGACAGCAGGCCGCTGAGGCTCTCCGGGCAGATGATCTGGCCGTTGACCTGTATGCCAACGTATGCCGACAGAGCTTCCTCCGCTCCGGGGGCGATGTCCAATACGCCGTTGACTATCAGGAAGGTGGGAGATTGGGGGGCGGGGGTACCGGGTCCCAGCTCCTTGCGGCCGTTGATCTGAGAGACCTGCACGTCACCGGAAATGTCCAGGGTCTGGACAGCGTTGCAAGTCACCGGATATTTGTGCAGCAGTTCCTGACTGGCGGAATCGGCCAATAAGAAGGCGGCGTTGATCTCAATGGCGTCATAGGCGGCCAGAGTACTCTCTTTTACATGACGGGCATCACACACGGCGGTGTTGATCTTCAGTGTTTTAGCGGTATTGGTATGTTCCATAGTGGTTACCTCCTGTTTTTGTTTCCTGTGCCGATACAAATCATTCGGCACTTTCTTCTGCCAGCCAGATCCGCAGCCGCCGCCGGGCGGCAGCCAGTCGGGAGCGGATGGTGGCAGGGGGGAGGGAAAAGACCTCCCCCAGCTCCGTGGCGTTGTAGCCTTCAAAGTACCGCAGGATAAAAATGGCTTGCTCCTCCGGCGGCAGACGGCCTACCAGCTGGCCTACTGCCGGGGCGGAAAAGTCCTCCTGGAAGGCGGCAGATTCCAGATCCGCCGGGTCTGCGGCAGTCTCCCGGGCCGCCTTGCGGACATGATCGATATACAGCCGCTGGGCGGTTTTGTACAGCCAGGCCTGACACTGCTTACGGTTCAGATCCTGTATGTCTCCTATGTGCGTCAGAGCCCGCAGAAAGGTTTCCTGGACCAGGTCCTCTGCCATCGCAGTGTCCCGGCACATGGCGGTGCAGCGGGCCAGGAGCTGGCTGTGGAATTTTGTATAGAGCGCTTCGATCACCGCCGGCCCCTCCTCTCATCAGTGTTCAACGGTCCCACCGGCCTCTCCAGGCCAACTCATACAGGATTTCCGTATAGGGATCTCTCGCTGCCATAGCTGCGCCTCCTTTCCGCTGTGTTCATCTATAGAACGAATGGCATGCGGCAAGTGTTGACGGCAGCAACAAAAAATTTTACCGGGCGGCAATCAGCCGCCCGGCGGAGAATGTTGTGGTCAGGCGGTGGGATGTCGGCTCAGCTTCAGTTCCCGGACAGCCAGCGCCAGATTTCCCAACGCGCACAGGACCAGTACGGTGATGCAGAGGACCGCTTTGGGGCCCTGCATTTGGGAAAATGCCACGCTGAAGAAGAAAAAGACATGGCCCAGCAGAGCTGTCAGCAGCTTCAGGGCCAGGGTGAAATACCGGGCAAAGGAGAAGAGCCTGCCCTGCCGCTGCCCCGCCAGTTCATAGAGCAGCTGCAGAGCCAGGACAAACCAGAAGATACCGGTGATCTCTCCCAGCAGATCCCAGCGGCCCATCTGGAAATAGAGAAAGGCCCAGGCCAGCACCAGGCCCGGCAGTCCCGCACACACCGGGAAGGCCAGGGCAAATAACCAATGTGTCCTTCTTTTCATGGTGATCCACCTCACTTTTGTTTTCTTGTGAGGAGGAAGGCGCTGCACCCGCCGATGAGGGACAACAGGAACATGACGGCGGCGATGGTGAAATCCGTCACCTGGATGGTGGCATAGACATGGCTCTCTCCCATCAGGGACCGGACCAGGAACACCACGCTGCAAAGGGCGATGGCTGCCACCCCGGCCAGGAACAAAAGCAGTCCCAGCTTCTCCGGCAAAGTGTCCGGCTTTTCCAGCGGGACCGCCCCGGAAGGGGTATCTGCCGGGGGTTCGGCGGTGTCTCCCAGAAAATAGTCCGCCGATACGGCCAGGATCAGGGCCATCCGCCGGATGTTCTCCGTGTCCGGTACGGATTTTCCGGTCTCCCACTTGCTCACCGCCTGCCGGGTGACGCCCAGGGCGTCCGCCAGAGCCTCCTGGGAGAGCCCTGCCTTCTTCCGGGCCTGATAGATCTTTTCTGCCAGTGTCATGGACCTTCCCTCCTCGCTCCCAGCGTACCACGCCTCCTGCGCAACAGGCTACCGCCTCTGGTAGTCGCTTTGTCAACGGCTGGTTGCTTTTGGGCAACGGCCGGTTCCTCCAGAGAAAAACGGATATTTTTTTCATTTTACCCGGTTTTGGCCGGGGATGCAAGAGAAGGGAGAACTTGACAGCCGATGTGGCCTGTGCTACTATTATGCCACGCGATATATCGAGACACATAATAGTGAGAGGGGGAGGACCATGGCGGAGCAGCAGCCCATGACGGAGGCGGCCTATTATATTTTGTTGTCCCTGCTGCACCCGGGCCACGGCTACGGTATGATGCAGCGCATCCGGGAACTGTCCGGCGGGCGGCTGGTCATGGGCCCCGGTACCCTTTACGGCGTCCTCAGCCGCATGAGCCGGGAGGGCCTCATTGTCCTTACCGGGGAGGCGGACCGGCGCAAGACCTATGCCATCACCGACCAGGGCCGGGAGGCTCTTCGTCGGGAATACGACCGGCTGCGGCACATGGTGGAGGACGGGAAGATCATGGAGGAGGGGGAAACATGAAACGGCGCTATCGGCGGCACTATGACGACTACGCCATTGGCGAGAATGAGAAGCTATACAGCGATATGGCCGCCCGGGGGTGGTTTCTGGAGAAGCGAGGAGCCTATCTCAGCCGCTTCCGCCAGGGCGAGCCGGCGGATATGCGCTACCGTATCGAGGTATCTGCCCCTGGATTTCTGGAGGAGACGGACCTTCCCGAGGAACAGGTGGCAGTGTATGAGGATTGCGGCTGGAAGTACGTGACCAGCCGGGGAATGATCCATGTGTTCTCCTCCCCAGCGGGCAGCGACGCCCCGGAGTTCTACGCTGATCCCGCCCAGCAGGCCGCTACCCTTCGGGCCCTCCGGCGGGGTTACATCTGGGCCTGGGTGCCGGTAACGGTGATGCTCTTGTTCAACTTTTTCATGGCCGCGGCTATGTCCGGCGGGACAGGGAAACTCCTGAGCAAGTGGGGGGCGGAGTGTCGGCTGGGCTGGGTAGCTGCAACGGCGCTTTTCCTGTTTGCTGGGGCGCTGCTGGTGTGGGCCTTTTATATGTTTTTCCACGCCGCCTGGCGGATGGGCCGGCTCTACCGGCGAATGAAAAAGGGGATCCCCCTGGATCACAGTCCCAAGGGCCGGATGCTCCCCCACCGGATCGTCAGCGGCGTGCTGCTGGGCTTTGTGGCGGTGTTCGGGCTGCTCACCTTCTGGCAGTGGGTGAGTAAGGACACCCGGGATCTGCCGGAGGCGGCAGACGGACCCTATGTGCTCCTTTCGGACCTGGGGATAGAAGGAGAGCGGAGCGCCCTCTTTTACGATGACCGGACCAGCAAGATCACTGTGGAGCGCTCCCTTCTGGCCACCCACTACGACGTCTTTGAGGTGGTGGGAGAGGGCGGTACCAACTGGATGTATCAGGATGTCTACCGCCTGAGCCCACGGGTGGACCGGGAGATGTTTGTCCGCAGCCTCATGGAGAACTCCACCTTTGCCCGCAGTGTGGAAAGCTACCACGAGGTGGCTGTGGAGGGCCTGGAGGGGGCCTGGGCCTCCGGCGGTCTGGAGTGTATCGCAGTAAAGGGGGACCTTGCCGCCTATGTAACGGTGCTGGGCTCGGGTCAGGAGACAGAGGAGACCCTGGAGCTGGCCCTGCAGGCCCTGGCGGAATGCTGGGCCCATGAAGGCAGTGAAGACCGTTAGCAGATACCGCAGGGGGCGCCTTTGGGCGCTCCCTGCAATTTTGTTGCAGTATTTCCCATTTTCCTAGTGCAATTTTTTACCGCTTGGTGTATGATAAAGACCACGAGACTACAAACTACCGAGGAGGTACCCTATGAGCAACTGCTACATCCCCGCGGGCTACCGCTGCCCGCTGTACGGCTACGATATGCAGCGAGCCATTGAATTCGTCAAGAGCAGCTTCCAGGAGAACCTGAAGCTGGCGCTGAATCTCCGGCGGGTATCCGCACCCCTCTTTGTAGACCGGAACTCCGGCCTGAACGACAACCTCAACGGCGTGGAGCGGCCTGTATCCTTTGATATTCCCGCGGTGGAAGGCGCTGTAGGCGAGGTGGTCCACTCCTTGGCCAAGTGGAAGCGGCTGGCCCTCAAGCGGTATGGTTTCTACCCCGGCAACGGCCTGTATACCGACATGAACGCTATCCGCCGGGATGAGCAGCTGGACAACATCCACTCCATCTACGTGGACCAGTGGGACTGGGAGAAGGTCATCACCCGGGAGGACCGGAATGTGGACTATCTCAAGTATACGGTCCGTTCCATTGTGGGGGCAGTGTGCGATACCTGTGATGCCCTGCGCCGGGCTTTCCCCCAGCTGAACGTGAAGCTCCAGCGGGAGGTGACCTTTATCACCACCCAGGAGCTGGAGGATCTGTACCCGGAGCTGACGGCCTCCCAGCGGGAGACGGAGTTTTTGAAGCTCCATAAGACCGTGTTCCTCATGCAGATCGGCGGAAAGCTCCGCTCCGGCAAGCCCCATGACGGCCGGGCCCCGGACTACGACGATTGGTTCCTCAACGGCGACATCCTCATGTGGAACGATGTGCTGGGCCGGGCCTTTGAGATCTCCTCCATGGGTATCCGAGTGGATGAGGAGAGCCTGGACCGGCAGCTGAAGCTCTCCGGCTGTGAGGACCGTCGGGAGCTGCCCTACCACCAGATGCTCCTCAAGGGGCAGCTGCCCCTGACCATCGGCGGCGGTATCGGCCAGAGCCGGCTGTGTATGCTGATGATCGGCTGCTGCCATATCGGCGAGGTCCAGGTGAGCCTGTGGGATCAGGCCACCGTGGAAACCTGTGAGGAAGCCGGCATCCATCTGCTGTAACAGGCAGTTAAAAGTAAAAATATATAGAAAAGGAGTGTTTTGCTATGGATAACCGCGTACTGAAGGATCTGGAGCCCAAGAGTGTGTACCGCTTTTTTGAGGAGCTGTGCCGCATTCCCCACGGCTCTGGAAACACCAAGGCTGCCAGTGACTGGGCGGCAAATTTTGCCAAGGAGCGGGGCCTTGCTTACCGGCAGGATGCCATGGGCAATGTGGTGATCTGGAAGGCCGCTTCTCCCGGCTACGAGGATCATCCCACCGCTATGCTCCAGGGCCATCTGGACATGGTGTGTGTAAAGGACAACGGCGTGGAGCACGACTTTGAGAAGGAGCCTCTGGATCTCTACATTGACGGTGACTGGGTCAAGGCCCGGGGCACCTCCCTGGGCAGCGACGACGGTATTGCTGTGGCTATGGCTATGGCAGTGCTGGATGACGACGCGATCCCCCATCCCCCCATTGAGGCGGTATTCACCGTGGATGAGGAGGTAGGTATGCCCGGTGCTATCGGCCTGGACGGCTCTGATCTCAAGAGCCGGTACCTTCTGAACATTGACTCCGAGGTGGAGAAGGTGCTGACTGTGGGCTGCGCCGGCGGCACTGCCTGCCACATTGATGCTGCTATGGCCGGCGAGAAGATGGAGGGCGTGGTGTGCGCCATCAGCCTGGAGAATCTCAGCGGCGGCCACTCCGGCACTGCTATCCATATGGGCTTTGCCAATGCCGACAAGCTGTTGGCGGAGGGGTTAGCCAAGATCGGTTATCCCCGTCTGGTGTCTCTTTTCGGTGGCCTTCAGGACAATGCTATTCCCAATGCCGCTAAGGCAGAGTTCGTAGTACCTGCCGATCAGGCGGCAGCGGTGAAGGCCGCTGCTGAGGCTTGGGCCGCCGAGGCCAAGGCCGCTTGTCCCAATGACCCCAACTTCACCTTCACCTGGTCCGACAAGGCTGGCGCCGCTGTTGCCCTCTCCGCAGAGGACAGCCGCAAGGCTGTGGACCTGATTCTGGCTGTTCCCAACGGCATCCAGGCCATGAACCCGGATCTTCCCGGCCAGGTGCAGACCTCTCTGAATCTGGGCATTCTGCGCCTGGAGGAGGGCAAGTTCCGTATGGCGTTCCTGCTGCGCAGCTCTGTGGCTGCTGAGCTGGCCCAGCTGGAGCAGAAGGTACAGGGCGTTGCTACGGAGTTCGGCGCCGCCTTTGCTGTGGAGAGCAGCTATCCCCCCTGGGAGTACCGCAAGGAGTCCCAGCTGCGGGATATCATGGTCCGGGTGTTCAAGGAGCAGTACGGGGAGGACCCGGTGGTGGAGACGGTCCACGCCGGCCTGGAGTGCGGCATCCTGACGGACAAGGTCCCCGGTCTGGACGCTGTGTCCTTTGGTCCTGACCTGGTAGAGATCCACAGCACCCGGGAGCGTATGAGCATTGCTTCCGTGGAGCGCACCTGGCGTTTCCTGCTGGGCGTGCTGGCTGCTCTGTGATTATAAAAATCCCATTGTGTTTGCCGCGCCCGACCCTTTTGGGCCGGGCGCGGGCTATAAGAAGGGGAGGACAGGGCACCCTATAGCCCTGTGAATCCCTGAAAGCTTTGCATAAAGGAGTTACGGTATGAAATTCAGTGAGATGCCTTATGTGCGCCCTGATCTGGCCGCTTTTCAGGCCAAGGCAGAGGAGATCGCCCAAAAGATCGCCGGGGCGGCTTCTGCCCAGGAGCAGATCGATGCTGTTTTGGCCTTTGACCAGGTCCAGGCGGAGATGAGTACGGCTACCAGCCTCGCTTATGTCCGCCACACCATCGATACCCGGGATGCGTTCTATGATAAGGAGAACGACTACGCCGATGAGATCGCCCCGGCGGTTCAGGAGGCGGAGCAGAAGGTGACGAAGGCCCTTCTGGCATCCCCCTTCCGCGCTGAGCTGGAGGATCGCTTTGGAAAGCTGCTGTTCACCAATCTGGAGATCGCTGTGCGCACCTTTGACCCCAAGAACATGGCGCTGATGCAGGAGGAGAACAAGCTCCAAAGCGAGTATCAGAAGCTCTACGCCTCCGCTCTGGTGGAGTGGAACGGAGAGAAGCTGCCTCTCCCCAAGCTGGGCCCCTATAAGCAGAGCCCGGATCGTGCTGTCCGCAAGGCGGCCTATGAGGCGGAGGGCAAGTGGTTTGACAGCCATCAGGCTGAGCTGGACGAGCTCTACGACAAGCTGGTGAAGAACCGTACCGCCCAGGCGAAGAACATGGGCTATGACAACTACCTGAAGCTGGGCTATGACCGCCTGGGCCGCAACTGCTACGGGCCTGCCCAGGTGGCGGCCTTCCGGGATCAGATTGCCCAGGATATGGTGCCCATCGTGGCCAAGGTGAAGAAGGACCAGGAGAAGCGCCTGGGGGTGGAGAAGCTGAAGTTCTGGGACGATGTGCTGCTGTTCCCCGACGGCAACGCCGATCCCCAGGGCACCGCCGACGAGATCCTGGCGGCCGGCAAGCAGATGTACCACGAGCTGAGCCCGGAGACGGCGGAGTTTGCTGATTTCCTGTGGGGCAATGAGCTGCTGGACGTTCTCAGCAAGGAGGGCAAGGCCCCTGGCGGGTACTGCACGGAATTCCGCAGCTATAAGGCACCCTTCATTTTCTCCAACTTCAACGGTACCAGCGGCGACGTGGATGTGCTGACCCACGAGGCGGGCCACGCCTTTGCCGGTTTCCGTGCCATGCGCAAGGGATACCTGGGCAACATGACCAGCCCCACCATCGAGGCCTGCGAGGTCCACTCCATGTCCATGGAGTTCCTCACCGCCCCCTGGCATGAGAAGTTCTTTGGGCCCCTGACCCAGAAATATGAGCTTGGTCACTGTGAGGATGCCCTTATCTTTATCCCTTACGGCTGCATGGTGGATGAGTTCCAGCACCGGATGTACGAAAATCCGGAACTGACGCCTGCCCAGCGCAACCAGCTGTGGCTGGATCTGGAGAAGAAGTACCGTCCCTGGATCGACTTTGAGGACCTGCCCTTCTACAGCCGGGGTGCCGGTTGGCAGCGGCAGCTCCACATCTATCTCTATCCCCTCTACTATATCGACTACTGCATGGCTCAGACGGTGGCCTTCCAGTTCTGGATCGCCTCCATGAAGGATCGGGCCGATGCGTGGGCACGGTATCTGTGCTTTGCTGATGCCGGCGGTACCAGGACTTTTGAGGGCTTGGTAGAGGAAGCAGGCCTGAAGGTTCCCTACGCACCCGGCTGCATTCGGGAGATCGGTGAGGCCATCTCCAATTGGATCGTCGCCAACCCCCTGTAAGCTTTATCCCGATTTTTACGCCATGGAGTCGGCATGTCCGGCTCCATGGCGTTTTTAAATAAAAAAATTTTTTGAAGATTATGCAGTATATGCGCCAAGGAGTTTCATTTTCACATTTTAACGATTTTGTACCATTTTCTGAAAAATGAAACCGGGGCGGAGTAGGCGGAGCAAAATGGGGTTCCTGGATACCACTGGATATCACCTTCTGAAGAGGGGGGAGATGGGGAGGGGATCTCTCGTTTTTTCGACAGGAGGGATTTGGCTATATTGTGTCATTTGCTCCGGGGATGTTTGGTCATTATTACCAAATATCCAAAAAGTTTTGCCTAAAAAAACAATTTTTTGGGTTGTATCCACGGCATACTTTGTCAGTTATTAAAAAAATAGAATTTTACATTTGTGTGAGGCCTGTTTTACTTGAAAATTGCCTGGTGATAGAATATAATAATGAAGACGCTGTAGTGCAAATCTTGCATATTTGACTTTGACAGGATTTTCACATAGAAAAATTTTTTATGACAAACGCATGCGTTTGCCGGAGAATTTATCAGATGGAAAAGAAGGAACGAAAAGGCCGCCGTGCCTATTTGGATGACTTCCGCCGGACGGTGGATGGTGAATATATTTACATTGGTGCGACCTATGCCTTTCAGGGCGAACAGAGCACCCGCAAACGGGGGCTGCTCCGCTGGGGGATCCTGGCGGTGGGGATGGTTGCCTGTGCGATTGTAGGCGGATGTATCCGGGCTCCGGGTACAGTGAACTGTGCCTATGTGCTCATCCCCTATGCGGTGGGGATCCTGGCGGCTTTTTCTGTGCTCTGGGGATATGCCCGTATGGCAAAGGGCGGAGACCCGCTGCGGGCCTATGTGTATGAGGCCACGGTGCCTCACTTTCCGCTGCGTACGATCCTTACGGCTGTCGGCGGCGGCGGAGCGATCCTGGGCGAACTGATCTATGTGATCCTCAATGGGGTCCAGGGCCTGCTTGTTGGAATGATCGTTTTTCTCGTTTCTCAGGCAGCTATGCTTGTCTGTGCTCTCTTGTGGAGGCCTTTGGGCCGGGAGATGTCCTGGGAGCGCTTCGACGGCGCCGGCTGGGCCGGGAACAACTGAATAAGGTTATTCTGAATCACGCGGCAAAAAGGGGTCCCTTTTTGCCCTTCTTGCCATGGCAAGAAGGAATATTTCTGTTGGACTATGGGCAATACCCATTGATATAGTTCAAAATCTTTAAGGAGGAATGCAAACCATGAAAAGAAGCAAAAAAGCACTTGCACTGTTTCTGGCACTGGTGATGTGCATTGGCGTTCTGGCCGGCTGCGGCGGGAACAATACGGCCAATAACAGCGCCAACGACACCACTGACGATACTGCGGAGGATACCAATACCACCCCGCTGGTGGTTTCTGTTGAGCAGGGCCTGGAGGGTAAGTTCTCCCCCTACTTCTACCTGAGCAACGCCGATAACAAGATCGTCAGCCTGACCCAGGTGTCTCTGCTGACCATCGACCGTGTGGGCAACCCCGTTCTCAACGGCATCGAGGGTGAGACTCGTTCCTACAACGGCACCGACTATACCTATTATGGACCTGCCGACATCGTTGTCACCAAGAATGAGGATGGCACCGTTACTTACGATGTGACCATGCGGGACGACATCGTCTTCTCCGACGGTGAGACCGCCAACATCGACGACGTGATCTTCGGCCTGTATGTCTACCTGGATCCTACTTATGACGGTAACGCCACCATGTACTCCCTGCCTATCAAGGGCCTGAAGGAGTACCGTTCCGGTATGGAGCCCCTCTACAAGCTGCTGATGGCCGCCGGTCAGGACAACACCGACTTCACCAACTGGGATGAGGCCACTCAGACCGCTTTCTGGACCGAGGGTCTGCCCGCCGCCGGCGAGGCTTTTGCCCAGTCCATCTGTGACTACGTGGTGAACGCCGGCTACAACGCCGAGGACGACTCCGTTGCCGCCAAAGCTGCCAACTGGGGCTATGAGCTGGCTGAGGACGCTACTCTGACCGACTTCTTCAACGCCATGGTGGCCAAATACGAGGGTGACTATGACCTCGCTTCCAGCACTGAGATTGCCAGCGGCTCTCTGTGGAGCTATCTGGATCCCGCTTACACCGTCGGTATCACCACTGGCGATTCCGCTCCCAACATCTCCGGTATCGAGCGTACCGGCGACTACTCCATGCGGATCACCACCACTAAGGTCGACGCTACCATGATCTATAAGCTGCAGCTGCCCATCGCCCCCATGCACTACTACGGCGATGAGTCCCTGTACGACTATGAGAACAACTCCTTCGGCTTCCCCAAGGGCGATCTGTCCATCGTGAAGGAGAAGACCAGCACCCCCATGGGCGCCGGCCCCTACCAGTTCAAGGAGTACACCAACGGCGTTGTGTACTACGAGTCCTATGACGGCTACTACCTGGGCGCCCCCAAGATCAAGTACTTCAACTACATGGAGACCTCTGAGGCCAACATGATCACCGGTCTCCAGGCCGGTACTCTGGATATCGCCGAGCCCAGCTACAGCACCGATGTGGCCAACCAGGTCACTGACATCAACGGCGGCGACGATTCTCTGGATGGTCCTGTGATCACCACCCGTATGTATGACTTCCTGGGCTACGGCTATGTGGGTATCAACCCCAACAACGTGAAGGTGGGCGATGATCCTGCTTCCGAGGCTTCCCGGAACCTGCGTAAGGCCCTGGGCACCATCATCTCCGTCTATCGTGACGAGGGCATTGACTCCTACTACGGCGAGACCGCTTCCGTCATCAACTACCCCATCTCCAACACCTCCTGGGCTGCTCCTCAGGTCACTGACGACGGCTATCAGGTTGCCTATTCCGTTGATGTCAACGGCGAGCCCATCTACACCGAGGGCATGAGCACCGATGAGAAGTATGCCGCTGCCAAGGAGGCCGCTCTGGGTTATCTGGAAGCTGCCGGCTACACTGTGGAGAACGGCAAGGTGACCGCTGCTCCCGAGGGTGCCAAGCTGAAGTACCAGGTCGATATCGGCGGTAACGGCAATGGTGACCACCCCACCTTCCTGATCCTGAAGAACGCCGCTGCTGCCTTCGCTGAGATCGGCATGGAGCTGTACGTCAACGACTTTGCTAACGCCAACGACCTGTACGCTGCTTACCAGACCGGCGCTTCCGAGATGTGGTGCGCTGCCTGGGGTGCTGCTACTGACCCCGATATGTTCCAGCTCTATCACTCCGAGGGTTCCACCAACTACTATCAGATCTCTGATCCCGAGCTGGATGAGCTGATCGAGGCTGGCCGTATGTCCACCGATCAGACCTACCGCAAGGGCCTGTACAAGGCTGCCATGGAGATCATCATGGACTGGGGCGTTGAGATCCCCATCTATCAGCGTTCCGAGTGCTACCTGTTCTCCACTGAGCACGTGGATATCTCCACGCTGCCCACCGACATGACGCCTTACTGGAACGCTCTCAACGAGATCGAGAAGCTGGCCCTGAAGTAATGCTTGTGTCCTGAAAAGGATGCTGTGCGGCATGAAAACAGAGTAAAATCGGTTCCCCTGCCCTCCTGGAGGGGGCAGGGGAACCCCGTTCCTTTTTCGATGGGTGTCAAGGAGCTTCCCGCCAGGGGGGAGGGGCGGCTGCTTGATGCACAGCGGGTGTTTCCATGCCCGTACGTTTACTCTTGAGAAACTAGAAAACTGGAGGGATCGTTTTGCGAAATTTTATCATCAAGCGTCTTTTGCTTTCCGTGCTGATCCTGTTTTGCGTGACGTTTATCATCTACGCGCTGCTGCGGTGCCTGCCGGCCTCCTACGTGGAGACCATGGCCATGAAGCTGTCCACGGCCCCGGGTTCAAAGCCCTATGAGGAGTGGGTGGCTCAGCTCAACGCCCAGTACGCCCTGGATATGGGTATCATCCCTGGCTATCTGGTGCAGATGAAGAATATGCTCACCGGCAATTTCGGCGACAGCTGGCGCTTCACGGTGCCGGTGCTTGAGAAGTTCAGCGAGGTCATCTGGATCTCTGTGATCATGGGCGGCATCTCCCTGATCCTGCAGCTGATCATTGCGATCCCTCTGGGTATCGTGGCTGCTACCAAGCAGTACTCCAAGGCGGACTATGCCATCACGGCCAGCGCTCTGGTGGGTATTTCTCTGCCTACCTTCTTTTTCGCTACCATTCTGAAGCTGATCTTTGCGGTGCAGCTGAAGTGGTTTGACGTTTCCGGCCTCATGGGCCGCAACTATGCCCAGCTGGATGCGATGGGGAAGGTACTGGACATGGCGCACCACCTGGTTCTGCCCATTGTCACGCTGACCATCGTCTCCGTGGGTTCCCTCATGCGTTATACCCGCACCAATATGCTGGAAGTCCTCAACGCTGACTATATCCGCACTGCCCGGGCCAAGGGCCTGAGTGAGAAGAAGGTCATTTATCATCACGCTTTCCGCAACACCCTGATCCCTCTGGTGACCATCGTGGGCGGTTCTCTGCCGGGACTCTTTTCCGGTGCCCTGATTACAGAGACCCTGTTCGCCATCCCCGGTATCGGCTGGACGTCTTACCAGGCCATGACCGCAGGCGATATCCCCTTCTCCATGTTTTATCTGTCCTTCCTGGCAATCCTGACGCTGCTGGGCAATTTGATCTCGGATATTCTGTATGCGGTGGTTGATCCCCGCGTACGTATCGCGTAAGAGGAGGTGCTTTCATGTCTGAAGAAAAAAAGATGAATCCTCAGCAGGAGGGCGGCTCTCAGGAGCACCTCTCTCTGAACGATGACCGCCGTGTTAAGGTTCTTTCTCCCGGTGCACTGGTAGCCAAGCGGTTTTTCCGCAACCGGCTGGCAGTTTTGGGATTGATCATGCTGGCTGTCATGTTTATCTTCTCCTTTGTGGGCGGACTGATCTCCCCCTATGGACAGGATGAGCAGTTCTATACCTATACCTATATGGCCAAGGAATATGTGGCTGTGACGCAGAATGGAGATTTCCGTTACGCTGTGGCGGATGGCCAGGAGTTCGGTACTGCCGCTCAGGCTCAGTTCCTGCTGGCCCAGATGACCGGCAAAACGGAATTCGACTATAAAGATGTCTCCTACACCCTTACAGAGGAAGGGGAGGACTTCTACTCCATCTCCTCTGGCGGTACCCTGCTGGCTATTGCCTACAAGGATATTGTCAACCCCGCCGATAACGGTGCGGAACCCACCTTTGCGGTGAAGTATGCGGCGCTGAAGGCGTACAGCAACGGCGAGAGCAGCTTTACTGCCGACGGCCAGAGCTATGAGCTGGATGAGGATGGAAACATCCTGCTGGGCGGCGAGATCGTGGGTTATATCAGCCGCTTCGTGGTTCAGTCCAAGGTCAGCGGCACCACCATCACCCGGGATTTCAAGGAGGAACTGGAAGCTGCCATCAATGATGACGTGTCCGAGTTCGTCTATACCGGCGAGGACGGTGAGGAGCACACCTATGAGATCGTCTATGATGCTGCTGCCAAAGTATGGTCCGTCAAGCAGGAGACCCTGACCTATGTCTATGACTCCTACGCAAGACCCTCCCTGGCACATCCCTTGGGCTGTGACACCAACGGTATGGACATGCTCACCCGTCTGATGTACGGCGGCCGTGTGTCCCTGGTGATCGGCTTTGTGGTCGTGTTTATTGAGACAGCTATCGGTATTGTCCTGGGCGGTATTGCTGGTTACTTTGGCAAGTGGGTGGATAACCTCATTATGCGTATCGTAGATGTGTTCTACTGCATCCCCTCCATGCCCATCATCATTATCATCGGTTCCGCTATGGACGGCATGCAGGTAGACCCACAGATTCGAATGATGTATCTGATGCTGATACTTGGCTTCCTGGGATGGCCTGGCTTTGCCCGTATGATCCGCGGTCAGATCCTGTCTCTCCGTGAGCAGGAGTTTATGACTGCCACAGAGGCCTGCGGCATCAGTGTATCCCGCCGTATTTTCCGCCACCTGATCCCCAACGTGATCCCTCAGATGATCGTGCTGTGCACCATGGGACTTGGTTCTACCATTATTACAGAGGCGACCTTGTCCTTCCTGGGCCTGGGCGTTAAGTTCCCCTTCGCTTCCTGGGGTAATATCATCAGCGATGTAAACAACTCCTATGTTATGACGACCTACTGGTATGTGTGGATCCCCGCCGGTATCTGCCTGTTGGTGGCGGTCCTGGGATTCAACTTCGTGGGCGACGGTCTCCGGGATGCCTTTGACCCGAAGATGAAGCGCTAAGGGAGGAGAGAGACATATGGCAAAGAAAAAAGCGGAAGGCTACCTCTCTGGCCGGGAGGCGCGGCGGATCTCTAAGGAGAACCGCAAGATCACCAATGAATTTGAAAAACAGCGCAAGCGTAAGAATGTTCCGGAGTCCGAGTATCTTACCGAGATGCGGGACCCCAACAACGCGGTGGAGTTTGATAATCTCCACACCTACTTTTTCACCGATGCCGGTACGGTAAAGGCGGTGGACGGTGTGTCCTTCGACGTACCTATTGGCAAGACCGTGGGCGTGGTGGGCGAGTCCGGATGTGGAAAGTCCGTCACCAGCCTCTCTCTGATGCAGCTGCTCCAGCGGCCTCAGGGTCAGGTGGTGGAGGGCGCGATTCGTCTGAATCTGGGCGATAAGGCCTACGACGTCACCAAGATGCCCAACGAGAAGATGCAGCATCTCCGGGGCAATTTTATGTCCATGATTTTCCAGGAGCCTATGACCAGCCTGAACCCGGTGTTCCGCATCGGTGACCAGGTGGACGAGGTGATTGAGCTCCACCACGGCGAGGGAAAGACCAAGGAGCAGATCAAGGAGCGCACCATTGAGCTTTTGGAGATGGTGGGCATCGCGAACAGTGAGGGCGTCTACAGAATGTATCCCCATGAGCTCTCCGGTGGTATGCGCCAGCGTGTCATGATCGCTATGGCTCTGGCCTGCAGTCCCCGCCTGATCATTGCTGACGAACCTACCACCGCTCTGGATGTGACCATCCAGGCCCAGGTGCTGGATCTGCTGCGGAGCCTGAAGGATAAGATCAACTCCTCCATTATGTTCATCACCCACGACCTGGGCGTTATTGCGGAGATGGCTGACTACGTGGTGGTCATGTACGCTGGCCGCGTGGTGGAGAAGGGTACCGTGGAGGAGATCTTCCACAACCCCTCTCACCCCTACACCATTGGCTTGATGGCCTCCAAGCCTGTGGTGGGCAAGCAGGTGGATAAGCTCTACTCTATCCCCGGCAAGGTGCCTAACCCCATCAATATGCCTAACTACTGCTATTTCAAAGACCGCTGCGAGATGTGCGTGGCGGGCTGCGAAGGGGAATATCCCCATGAGATCAGTCTCAGCCCCACCCACAAGGTGAGCTGCTACCGCTACTATGACAAGAATATGACCGACAAGGGAGGTGAGCGTTAATGGCGAAGGCAGGAAATAAGGTATCCGAGGAAAAGAAAACCGGAAATCTGGTAATTGATAACACCTTTACCCCGGTGACCTATGATCCCCAGTATATCCTCATGGTCAACAAGCTGAAGAAGTACTTCCCCATCAAGGGCGGCATGGTGTCCAAGACAGTGGGCTATGTCCGGGCTGTTGACGGTATCACCTTCAACCTCAAGCGGGGTACCACGATGGGTCTGGTAGGTGAGTCCGGCTGCGGCAAGACCACTGCTGGACGGACCATCCTGCGCCTGTCCGGTGACAAGACCGGCGGTCAGGTGCTGTTCAACGGGCAGGAGGTCTATGACCTCAGCCCCAAGGAGATGCGCTCCCTGCGGACCAAGATGCAGATCATCTTCCAGGACCCCTTCTCCTCTTTGTCTCCCCGTCTGCCGGTAGGCGAGATCATCGGCGAGGCGGTCCGGGAGCACAATCTGGTGCCCAAGGAGGAGTTCAATGACTATATCGACCAGGTCATGGACAACTGCGGCCTCCAGCCTTTCCACAAGGACCGCTATCCCCATGAGTTCTCCGGCGGCCAGCGTCAGCGTATCTGTATTGCCCGGGCTCTGGCCCTGAACCCCGAGTTCGTGGTCTGCGATGAACCTGTGTCCGCTCTGGATGTATCTATCCAGGCCCAGATCATCAACCTTCTCCGGGAGCTCCAGGAGAAATACAACCTGACCTATCTCTTCATCTCCCACGACCTGAGCGTGGTGGAGCACATCTCCGACACAGTGGGTGTTATGTACCTGGGCAACCTGGTGGAGTACGGTGCTACGGCAGACATCTTCCGCAATCCTCTCCACCCCTATACCAAGGCCCTGTTCTCCGCCATTCCCATCCCCGATCCTGATGCGAAGATGAACCGCATCGTGCTGGAAGGCTCCATTCCTTCCCCGGCAAATCCGCCCTCCGGCTGTAAGTTCCACACCCGCTGCGCCAACTGCATGGAGCGCTGCAAGGTGGAGGCGCCGGAGCAGAAGGAGATCGAGCCGGGCCACTATGTGGTCTGCCACCTCTACGACAAGTAAGCTATGGGGCGCAAACGTGTCTATGACGACGACGATGGACGTACCATCGCCGACATGAGCGGTCTGGAGCGGCCGCGCCTGATCCTGCCCCGGCACTGGGATACGGTTCATAAACCGGCTGTCACTCCGTCTCCGGAGCCGGAACAGGAGGAGCCTGTGTCCCGTCCCTGGGAACCTTCAAGGGATGAGATGTCCTCTGAGGACCGGAAAGTTTATATTTTTGCCGCCCTGCGGGCTGGCCTGTTGATTGGCGGAATCTATATCCTGGCTGCTGTGCTGCTGATCGTGGCCATGCTGGCTCTGTGGACCTGAAAGAATGAAAAACCTGCCGCAATCTATTTGCGGCAGGTTTTTTTGCGTAAAGACTTGACAACGGAAAGGAAAACAGATATACTACAGAATGTGTCAATCTGCCATGAGATATGACATGATAAGAGGAGATGATCCACCGACCGCCTGACCCCGCGGCAGTTTTTATCCTGTGAGGATGTCTGCCGCAGATTGTGCTGGGTGGTTTTTTTGCGGTCTGAATCCAGCCTTACCCAACAGACTATGAGGAGGTTCCACTATGAAGAAGGACATTGTCATCATCGGTGCCGGTCCTGCCGGTATTTTTACCGCCATTGAGATGCTGAAAAAGGGCAGCAAGCAGAACATCCTGATCGTAGAGAAGGGAAAGGCGGTGGAGGATCGCCACTGCCCCAAGAGCAAGACCAAGCAGTGTGTCAACTGCAAGCCCTACTGCCATATCACCACTGGTTTTTCCGGTGCTGGTGCCTTTTCCGACGGCAAGCTGTCCCTGAGCTATGAGGTGGGCGGCGATCTGCCCACGCTGATCGGTGCGGACCTGGCCCAGGAGACCATCGACTATACCGATCAGATCTACCTGGAGTTCGGCGCGGATACCCATGTGGAAGGCCTGGGCAATACCGAGGAGGTCAAGGCCATTCGCAAGCGGGCCATTCAGGCAGGACTGAAACTGGTGGACTGCCCCATTCGCCACTTGGGGACAGAGAAGGCTCAGGATCTGTACTACGCCATCGAGCAGTACCTTATCCGCAATGGTGTGGAGCTGATGTTCGGCTATGAGTGCACCAATCTGATTTTGGATGGGGATGTCTGCAAGGGCGTATGCATCACCAATGGCAGGGAGGAACAGGAGATCCTGGCGGAGCACACCATCATTGCCACCGGCCGCCGCGGAGCGGATTGGCTGGAGAGTCTCTGCGCCGAGCACAACATCGCCCATCAGCCCGGCACGGTGGATATCGGTGTCCGGGTGGAGGTCCGCAACGAGGTCATGGAGACGGTGAACCGGGTGCTCTACGAGTCCAAGCTGGTGGGTTATCCCAAGCCCTTCAAGAACAAGGTCCGCACTTTCTGCCAGAATCCCGGCGGCTTTGTCAGCCAGGAGAACTATGACAACGATCTGGCAGTGGTCAACGGCCACAGCTATAAAGAGCTCAAGAGCGACAACACCAACCTGGCCATCCTCTGCAGCCACAACTTCTCCTATCCCTTCAATCAGCCTATTGCCTATGCGCAGAAGGTGGGAGAGCTGACCAACATGCTGGGAGCCGGTCATATTCTCGTCCAGCGCTTCGGCGATATCTTGGACGGCAAGCGGACATGGCCCAAGGAGCTGGCGTTTTCCAATCTGCGGCCCACCCTGCCCGATGCGGTGGCGGGAGATATCACCGCTGCTATGCCCTATCGAGCCATGATCAACATCATCAATTTCATCCAGGCTATGGACCAGGTAGTCCCCGGCTTTGCCGCCACGGAGACCCTGCTCTACTCCCCGGAGCTGAAGTTCTACTCCAACCGGGTGAAGATGGATGAAGATTTCAACACCAATGTGAAGGGACTCCACTGCCTGGGCGATTCCAGCGGCTGGACCCGTGGCCTGATGATGGCTTCCGTCATGGGTGTGCTCATGGGCCGCAAGCTGGCGGAGGAGGAGCTGTCCGCACGCTGATGTTCCGATCCCATATTTGCTATTGGTAAATTAAGAACCACCCCGCCGGAAACGTGAAATTCCGGCGGGGTGGTTTTGTTATGCTTTATGTTGGAGCAGGCGGTAGGTGTCAACAATGATGGAGACACAGGTCTCCACTCCCAGTTTGCCGCTGTCCAGACACAGATCGTAATTGCGGACATCGCCCCACTTCTGGTCGGTATAGAACCGGTAGTGATGGGCTCTGGCCTTGTCCCGGCGGGTGAGGATCGCGGCGGCTTTTTCCCGGTCCAGGCCGTGCTCTGCAATGGAGCGCTCTACCTTGTAGGGCATGTCAGAGTGGATAAAAATATTCAGGGTAGGGAATTTACCTGCCAGCACATGGTCAGCGCAGCGGCCTACAATGACGCAGGGCCCTTTGGCCGCCTCTTCCAGAATGATCTCCGATTGTACATTGTGAAGATGGTCGGTCAGGGAGCTGCCGGTTTTGGCGTTGGAATCGAACCGGGTGCCATAGCCGATAATGTGGCCCAGAGCGCCGCCATTAAAGTACTCGCCATGGGAACGGATAAACTCTGGCGACAGCTTGGTTTTGGCTGCCACCAGCTCTACGATCTCCTTGTCGTAAAAAGCCAGTTCCAACCGCTGGGCTACCAGTTTGCCGATGGTGTGGCCGCCGCTGCCGCACTGGCGGCCGATGGTGATGATACAGTTCGCCATAGCTTATCCTCCTTTTCTTACGCGCTGTGGTATTCGATTAACAATATTCGCGCTGTTGTATAGATAGACGAATTGTAACACAAAACTTGTGGTTGGTAAAGAAATTTTATAACAGACGACCGGGAGGACTGGGGAGCGCTCTTGTCTTGCGTCTTTCCCGGCGGTACAATAAGGAAAAAGGAGGGGAGAGCGTATGGAGGCGTTTGTTGGCGTATTGATCCGCAGGGAACGGCTGCGGCAGAACTACTCCCAGGAGGGGCTGTGCCGGGGGATCTGTGCGGTGAGCTACCTCAGTAAGATCGAACAGGGCAAGGCTGAGGCAGGGGAGGATGTGGTGCTTCCCCTGCTGCATCGGCTGGGCGTGGATTTTGAGATAGATGAGGCTTTTCTCGCTTGGGCCGGGGCCCGGATAGACGTTCTCTATCAGGAGCTGCTGGCAGGCCGGGAGAGAGAGGAGCTGTTCCGACAGACCCTGGCGGAGCTGGAAGAGAAGGAGGAGCGGTGCCTGCGCTCCCCTTGGATGCTGGATCTTCTGCTGCTGAAAGCGGGGACTGGGGAGGAAGTCAAGGCGGAACTGCTGGAGCAGGTGGAGCCCTTTTCTGCGGTAATGGACCGGCGGCAGTACCCTCTTTACCTCCTTTGCCGTCTGGCCTGCGGCCGTGACCAGGATGCGCAGCCTCTCCTGCGGCTGGGGGCAGGTGCCTTCTACACCGTGGCGGTAGGCAGCCACTATATCCAGCGGGGGCGGTACACAGAGGCTATTGCGGTGCTGCAGCGGGGGTATGACCAGGCCGCTGAGGAAGGGCGGCCCAATCTCATGCTGCTGGCCCAGCTGTTTCTGGGGAACAGCTACAGTGCCATTGGCCATCCACGTTTGATGGAGGAGAGCTACCAGATCGCCAGGCGTTTGGGGAAAGAGTTGGGCCAGACGGAGCTGCTGGCTACCATCGACTACAACATTGCCGCCACCTATCTGGAGTGGGGGATGGACCAGGAGGCCCTGGCATTGCTGGAGGCCTCTCCCCGGGAGGACCTGTGGTATTGGCATAAGCTGGCCATTGCCCTGGAGCGGGCGGGCCGGCTGGAGGAAGCCAGGAAAGCTTTGGATAAAGCGTATGGAAGCAACGAAGATCGTGACAGCAGCCCGGCGGTGGGAACGATCCTGGATCTGGTAGCGTACCGTCTGGATCATCCGGACTATGTCAGACAGGAGAGCTATGCCGCTATGGCGCGTGAGATCTATACCCAGGCGGAGAAAGAGCTGGGGGAGGGCTATGCCAGGTTCCATCTGCCGTTTTTGTTAGAGGCGCTGGAGGCACAGCGCCGGTACAAGGAGGCCTACCTGTTGATGAAGGAGTTTTCCTACAAGGAACGTAAAATATAGCTTTAAGCAATAGAGTCTGGAGAAATTTTCTCAAAACAACCGAATTGTGAATATTAAATGGTTAGTGCTATACTGGTGGGGCAGAGAAAAAAGGAGGAAAAACCATGCCCCGCACACTATGGACAAGAAATTTTACGATCATCACACTGGGAACGGTCATCAGCGCCATCGGCGGTGTGGCCATGAGCTTTGCTCTGAGTTTTGTGGTCTTTGACAATACCGGCAGTACCCTGCTGATGGGAATATTCAGCGCTGTGTCCCTGCTGCCCCACACCCTGATCCCGGTGTTGGCGGCCCCTTATCTGGATAACTTCCGGCGTAAGCCGGTGATCGTGGGGCTGGATTATTTCAATGGCTGCGTCTATCTCCTGATGGGCGTCTACCTGCTGTCTCACAGCTTCCAGATGGGATTGTATCTGGCTTTTTCCCTGTTGGTCAATACCACCGGAGCCATTTACCAGCTGGCGTACAACAGTCTTTACCCCAATTTGATCCCTCCGGGATTTGCACAAAAGGGCTATACAGTTTCCGGTATGCTCTATCCTACGGTCATCATGGTGATGACGCCGGTGGCCAGTGTGCTGTACACCGGCGTGGGACTGCCGGTGATCTGTATGGGAGAGGGGGTATTGCTCCTGCTGGCGGCCACGGTGGAGACACAGATCCGGGTGGAAGAGACGGTGGGCCGGGGCGGACGCTTCTCTTTTCGGGATTATCTGGCGGATTTCCGGGAGGGATTCCACTACCTGAGCCGGGAAAAGGGCCTTCTCCGGATTTATACCTATATGCCGCTGACTCAGGGCCTGTCCACCGGCACCTCCAACTTGGTCACTGCCTATTTCCGTACCACTCCGGGGCTGGATATGACCATGTACGCCTTTTTCACCACGGTGGAATTCATTGGCCGGACCCTGGGGGGACTGGTCCACTACCGTTTCACCATCCCCCCAAAGCGGCGGTTCTCCCTGGCCTATCTGGTTTACCAGATCTACAGCGTTATGGATGCGCTGCTGCTGTGGCTGCCCTATCCTCTGATGCTGGCCAACCGGGCGCTGTGCGGCTTTCTGGGGATCAACAGTGCTACCTTGCGGGAGAGCAGCGTTCAAAATTACCTTCCGGACAATATGCGGGCAAAGGTCAACGCTGTGTTCAACGCCCTGATGTCGCTATCCTCCCTGGTATTTTCCCTGGGAGTGGGCGCTCTGGGGGAGGTAGTGGATTACCGGGCGGCGATGACCATTCTGAATCTGGTACTGGTAGCGGTGTGCTGGTGGGTCATGTGGCGGGGCCGGGCGGATGTGAAGGCTGTTTATGATCGTCCGGTCTGAGCCTATCGGAGGGCTGCATGGAATGAGAACCTGCGGAAGGCAAGGGTGCGGCATGCCGTACCCTTGCCTTTTTGGCCCCGGTATGATATGATGTGCCGAGAAAAATCGGGAGGTATCCTTATTTATGCGGATGCGGAAGAAGAAAAATCTGATCCCCCGGATGGAAAAATGTGCTTGTGTCCATGTGCGTGACGGTTTTGCACTGAAAGGAAAGTGGCGGGAGACCCTGATGCCGGAGGCAGCGGAGCTTCGGGTAGAGCTGGGCTGCGGTAAGGGGCGCTTTACTGTGGAGACGGCCCGGCAGAATCCGGAGATCCTGTTTATTGCCATTGAGAAGGTGCCTGATGCCATGGTCATCGCTATGGAGCGGGCTGCGGCATTGGAGCTGAAGAACGTGTTTTTTGTGGTAGGGGATGCGGCACTGATGCCGGATTACTTTGCCCACGGAGAGGTGGACCTGATCTATATCAATTTCTGTGACCCCTGGCCTCCCAAGGGACAGGCCAAGCGGCGTCTGACCCACCGGGGATTCCTGACCACCTACCGGAAGGTGTTGAAAATGGGTGGAGAGATCCATTTCAAGACAGACAATGGTCCTCTGTTCCAGTTCTCTCTGGAGGAATTCCCTGCTGCGGGCTATACGCTCAGCGAGGTGACCCATCATCTGCATGAAAACGGCCCGCAGGGTGTTATGACCGACTACGAGGCGAAGTTCTATGCGGAAGGATTGCCCATCAACCGCTGTGTGGGGACGATGATCCCGCTGCCGGATTCAGAAGAAACGAAGGAAGAAATGTAAAAAACTTTGAAAAAAGCGCTTACATAGCAGTTGACAATATTTTTTCGTTGTGTTACCATATAAGCCGTCCGTTTGTGGACCGGAAGGATATCCGGTCTGCAAACGGCGTTTTTGAGTTTTGGTGAGTGTGCTGTGTGATAGATAGCATGAATGATGAGACAGGGAAGTTGAACCCGGATAAGGAGCACGAATGGAAGAGAGAAACGTTCAGGAAACACAAGTTCAGGAGAATAAGATGGGTGTATGGCCGGTAAACCGGCTGCTGATCTCTATGTCGGTGCCCATCATGGTATCCATGCTGGTCCAGGCATTGTACAATGTGGTGGACAGCATTTTCGTAGCCAAACTCAGTGAGAACGCACTCAATGCGGTATCTCTGGCTTTTCCGGTACAGAACCTGATGATCGCAGTGGCTACCGTACCGGTGTTGGTATCAACGCCCTGCTGTCCAAGAGTCTGGGAGAGAAAAACTTTAAACGGGCCAATCTGGCAGCGGCCAACGGTGTATTTCTGGCGGCATGCAGCTACATCGTATTTGCCCTGCTGGGCGTCTTTTTCTCCCGCACTTTCTTCACTGTACAGACCGATGTAGCGGAGATCGTGGAGGGTGGTACCCAGTATGTGGCCATCTGCACCATCTGTTCTTTCGGTATGTTCTTCCAGATCACCTACGAGCGCCTGCTGCAGTCTACGGGTAAAACCATCTATACCATGTTTACCCAGGGATTGGGTGCAGTGATCAATATCATTTTCGACCCCATCTTCATTTTTGTGCTGGATATGGGTGTGGCCGGTGCCGCGGTGGCTACCGTCATGGGACAGATCGTGGCGGCGATTCTGGCGATCATCCTCAACAGCAGAAAGAACCATGAGATCTCCCTGCGTTTCCGTGGTTTCCGGCCCAGCGGAGCTATCATTGGTGTGATTTATGCCGTCGGTGTGCCTTCTATCATTATGGCGGCTATCAGTTCCGTGATGACTTTCGGTATGAATCAGATCCTGATTGGCTTTACCACCACGGCTACTGCCGTACTGGGTGTGTATTTCAAGCTCCAGAGCTTCATCTTTATGCCGGTATTCGGTCTGAATAACGGTATGGTGCCCATTGTTGCCTACAACTTTGGCGCCAGAAAGCCGGACCGGATGATGCGGGCCATGAAGCTGGGGGTGTTGTATGCCACGGCTATCATGGCTCTGGGATTTGCCATCTTCCAGGTGGGTGCTGCCACACTGCTGGGCTTCTTTGAGGCGTCGGACTACATGCTGGAAATCGGTGTACCGGCTCTGCGGATCATCAGCATCAGCTTCCTGCTGGCTGGTTTCTGTATTATTTCTTCGTCCTTTTTCCAGGCGCTGGGTCACGGTGTGCTGAGCCTGATCATATCTCTGGTGCGTCAGCTGGTGGTTCTTCTGCCTGTGGCATGGCTGTTGTCCCTGAGCGGGCAGCTGGCTCTCGTCTGGTGGGCCTTCCCCTTTGCGGAGTTGTTCTCCCTTACCCTCTGTATCTTCTTCCACCGCTATGTTTACCGTCGGGAGATCCGCCCTTTGATGGGGAAATAAGCGCTGACTGTGGTAGTGTGTGTTGTGTGATAAAAAGATCACCCGGAAACAATCCTGTTTCCGGGTGATCTTTTTGGCATACAGGGGGAATTTACAGGGGAAGAACTTTGACGCCGAAGGGCTCCAGGGACACGCCCAGGGCTTCCATAGGAGAATCATTGTGATTGATCAGGAAACGGAGGGTACGGCTGCCGCTCCGGCGGACCACAGACTCCACCTCGTCAGGCAGCTCCAGAGGGGTAAGGCCAGCCTGGATCATGGCGGAGACGAGAATCTCCTTCAAAGTATCCCCGTCGGGGGTGGTACCCAGGTAATAGGCCCAGCCCTTTCCCCAGGCGTTGCGGGTAATGGCGGCGTACTGGCGGTAGAAGGGATCATCATAGCGGTAGAGAACCTCGGCAGTGGTAGGAGCGGTCATATCCCGGAAGATCCCGGCACGGGCTGTTCGGCCCTGCCCTGCCAGGGGGATACAGTTGTATTCCTGAACGCTCTCGGTCTCCTCCACGGTAAGGCCCAGCAGATCGCCGCAGTCCACCGGCAGCGTCTTGCCGAAGACAAGGTTGTTCTGTCGGTCTTTCACTGCGGTGCGGTAGGTGACGACGGCTATGCCGCCCTGTGCGGTAAAATCCTTGAGCCGCTGGAGAAAGTCCTGATCCGTAACGATCATGTTGGGCACCAGCACCAGCTTATAGTGGGAGAAATCCGCCCGGGAGGGGATCACGTCCACCATCTGCCCAGCCTGGAAGAACACCTTGTGGAGACGCTTCATCTCCGCTTCGCAGTCCAAAAGGATGCTCTGCTGTTGGATGCGGAAGGAGGCCAGGGCGTCGTAGTCGTAGAGAATGGCCACGTCGCTCTGTACCGGGGCGGCGAGGAAGTCCTTGTAGTCCTTTACTGTGCGGAAGAAATCCTGGACCTCATAGAACCGGCGGCGAGGAGTATTGTCCGCATCCAGGATGCCGTAGCAGAACTGCTCGGCTCCCTTGGTGGCGCCCCGGTAGCGGAAGTAGAGGAGACCGTCGCATCCCCGGGCCACGCCTTGCCAGCTCCACATTTTGGCCTGATTGGGCCGGGGGAGAAAGCCGGTGATATCATGGCCCTGGGCCCCCATGATGGCCTCGGTGATCCAGAAGTTCTCCTGCTTCAGCCCCCGTATGTAATCCAGGCCAAAGGCGATCTCACTGGCGGAGAGGGGGGCTTTCTGACCGCCCCAGACAGGGTAGTTGTTGTAGGCCACCTTGTCCAGACAGGAGGCCAGGGAAGAGTAGTCCACATGCTTGTCCAGCCCTCCGCCGGGAAAGTCGTGCATCACCACCGCACCGGGGATCTCACGGCGGAGGATGTCCGCCTGGAAGGCGGCAAAGGATTCGATGTTGCGGCTGCAGAACCGTTCCCAATCCATCCGCAGGGCGGGATTGTGGGTGGTGATGGTGGGGGCGGGGAGAGGGATCTCATCAAAGTCGTTATACTCCTGACTCCAGAAGGCGGTGCCCCAGTCCTGATTCAGCTTTTCGATATCCCCGTGGAAGATCTCATGGAGATATCGCTGGAATGCGGCCCTGCACCGGGGGCACCAACACAGGTCGCTGCCCTCATGGCCCAGCTCGTTGTCCACCTGCCAGGCGATGATAGCGTCCTCATGCTTGTAGTGACGGGCCAGAGCGGTGACGATCTTCTCGCAGTACTGGCGGTACACGGTGCTGCTGAAGCAGTAGACGTGGCGGCCGCCGTAGGAGCGGGGGGAGCCGTCGGGATGCTGAGAGAGAATGTCGGGGTGTTTTTTGATAAGCCAGGCGGGAGGCGTGGCGGTGGGAGTGCCGAAGATCACCCGGAGGCCCTTTTCTTTTGCTTTGGCAATAACACCGTCAAAGAAAGAAAAGTCATAGACCCCCTCTGCTTTTTCCATCCGGTGCCAGGCAAACTCACCGATGCGGATCACATTGCCGCCCAGCTCCAGAATACGGTCCATATCCGCATCCATCAGGGAAGCGTCCCATTGCTCGGGGTAGTAGTCAACACCTAACAGCATACTATATTACTCCTTTCAGAAGCCAGGTATAGGAAATGTAAGGTTCAGTTTTCCTCTCCCCGGAGGACAGAGAGGACGTGCTTATAGAACTGATCGTTGAGCTTGTAGCCCTTTTTGTATACCACCAGGCACAACAGGGAGAGAATGGCGGGGAGCACGATCATGATCACACGCATTCCCATAATGGTCCCCTCAGAGGCGGCCTGGTTGGCTTCCCAGCCGATCAGCTTGAGTCCGGCGCCGGAAATGAAGCCGCTGAAAGCGCCGGCAAATTTTACGACAAAGGTCTGGGTGGAGAAGATGATGCTCTCATTGCGGGTCCCCAATTTGAACTCGCCGTAGTCCACCGCCTCAGAGAGGATCACAGTTACCAATACCAGCATAAAGCCAATACCGATGTTGACGATGGCGCTGCACAGACCAACCAGAAGGATACTGGTAGGTGCAGCATAACCCACCACCAGCAGGGCGGCGAAGCCTGCTACAGGCAGAAGGCTGGCCGCGATAAAGATATATTTTTTACTGATCTTCCGGGACAGGATGGGGTAGCCGATCAGAGCGCCCATTTGAGCAAATCCGGCAATGCTGGTATAGGTGGCAAAAAGAGCTTCCTTTACGCCGCAGACATACTCAAAATAATAGAGTGCAAAACTGTTTGAGAGCTGATAGGCCATATTGAAGAACAGAGCGATGCCGAGGACGACCAGAACCTGATCATTTTTGAAGAGGACCCGGATCATTCCCTTGACGCTGGTTTTTTCCCCGGTGCCGGCGGTAGCCACCACTTTTTCTTTGGCGTTGCACACGGTGAGAAGGATCGTGCCCACAAACACTACGGCGATGGCAATGGAAAAGCGGGAGAAGCCCAGGATCTGATCCCCATTACCCAGATATTTGACGATATACAGTCCGCCGCTGCCAACGACCAGCCAGGCTGTGCTGGCAAAGAACCGGGGGATGGCGCTGATCTGGCCCCGCTCCTGTTCATTGTCAGTGAGGGCAGGCACCATGCTCCAGTAAGGGATGTCCATGACAGTATACGTCATTCCCCAGAGAATGTACATAACGGCGATGTAGATTGCATATTGCGAGGCAGGCAGATCCACATCCAGATACAGCAGGACGAGGACGATGGCGTTGAGAATGGTACCGATCAAAATCCAGGGACGGAATTTGCCCCAACGGGAACGGGTATTGTCCACCACCATACCCATAAAGGGGTCGTTGAAGGCGTCCCAGATCCGGGCTGCCATAAACAGAACGCCCACAAACAGCGGGTCCACCATGCGTACATCGGTCAGGTATTTCATAAAGTAGGTGCCGACAATGGCGTAAACCAGATCTTTACCGAAGGCACCCATGCCGAAGCTGAGTTTTGTTTTCCAGGTCAATGCTTGATTCATGATCTCTCCTCCTCATGTATTTTTACCGCCAGCCTGGTTGCAGATTCATGGTACCATTTGTTTTACAAAAATACAAGAAATTTTACTAAAT
The DNA here is from genome assembly GCA_900549475.1 of uncultured Eubacteriales bacterium. Taxonomy (GTDB): domain Bacteria; phylum Bacillota; class Clostridia; order Oscillospirales; family Oscillospiraceae; genus Pelethomonas. The sequence goes on along the minus strand of UROF01000004.1, from coordinate 91,843 downwards.
TATATAGTAAAATTTTACGAATAATTTTTGTGTGATTTTACGAAAAAACCTCCGGTATCTGGAAAGATACCGGAGGCAATGGGAAGAGAATGGCATGAGGTTACAAAACAGGAACTTGCTGGTTTGCCGCGGAAGGAGCAGCAACGCTGCCGCGCTCCACATAGACGCAGGGGACCACAGTTTTGAAGGGATACTCTACACCGGAACGGCACAGATCCATAGCTCCCAGTGCGGCTACCGCCAGCTCATGCTGAAGGACACGGATAGAGGACAGGGGCGGCGTGGTGTTCTGGGAGAGCGGCGTGTCGTTGAAGGCAATAAGGCTGATATCCTTCGGGACGGACAGGCCGGCCTGGGACAGTGCCCGCATCACGCCGTTGGCCATGGCGTCGGAGGAGATAAACAGGGCGGTAGGAGGTGCGTCCCACTGCTCCAGTGCCTGAGAAAGGACCTGAAAGGCGGAGGGGGAATCCATAGGGCTGTCCAGGACATATTTTTCCTGGTATAACCCGCGATCCTGAAGGAAATTGCGGAAATAATACAGGCGGGAGTCCAGCTTCAGATCCCGCGTCTCCTGAAGGGTATAGTGGCTGCCGATGAAGCCGATCCGCTGGTGGCCCTCCTGCAGAAACCGGGTAAGGGCCTGCCGCAGTCCCAAATGAAAGTTGGGGACGGTGGCAAAGTAGCGCTCATCATCAGGGGTAGAATCCACAAACACGATCTGGTGGGTATACCGCTCGAAGCTGCGGATCTCCTGGGACGTAAAACTGCCGATGGCGAAGATGCCGTCCAGTGTTTTTTCTCCCTGTACAGCGAAATCTCCCTGGCTGTCCCGAAACATGCTGATCGTCTCCAGACCGCGGGAAAAGCAGACCTGCTCCAGAGCAGTTTTCATATAGAGATAGTAGGGGTCCTGGAGAACCTGCTCCATCTCGAACATCTGGGCGATGCCCATCCGCTGTCCTCCGGACCGGCTGCTGTCGCTTTTACTGCGGCTGCGAGTGGCGACATAGCCCAGTTCCCGGGCCGCGTCAAAAACCTTCTGCTGGGTCTGCGGAGGGACGCTGAGGGTTTCATCCCGGTTAAGAATACGGGAAATGGTTGAAATGGATACGCCTGTGGCTGCCGCGATATCTTTCAATGTGGCCATTGTATGGATCACCTGCCAGAGCTGTTTTAGTAAATTATATCTCGTATTTGGGAAAAATCAAGGGGAGCATGCATAAATGCGGCATTTGATGACCATGAGAATAAAAGTTCCAAAATGTTTAGAAATGGAAACAAAAATACGACCAGAAACGTCTAATCCCTGTAACCGAAATGTTTAAATTGTAATCAGAATATACCTTTACTTTCTTCTATTTTGCGCCTATAATACTACGTGCTGAAAATGTCGCAGGGGAGGCAATTTGGGTAACAGAATGCCTCTGTACGCGGACGGAAGCCGCCGCGATGATAAAAAGAAAAGGGCGGTGATTTCTGTGCCCAATCATGTATACAGAAATATAGATGACGAAGAGACGTATGTGTCCCGTTCTGGCGGCCGTCGTGTAGCCGGGGGAGGAAAGCGCAGACGCCGGAAAAAACGGGGAGGCGGGAGGACGTTCCTGCTGATCGTTTTTTGCCTGGTCCTGGGTTTTTCGGCGGGGATCATGCTGCCGCGCCTGTGGGAGGCCTCACGGGAGGAAGTCCCTGCGGTGCCGCCCTCCGGTACGCCGGTGGACCAGATCTGCCTGACGGTAGATACCCTCTCTCCGGAGTCATTTGTGACGAATATAACCGGAAGCTCTCAGGTGACGGTGTCGTTTGGCCAGGAGCCGGATTTTACTTCCCCCGGCACACAGGAAGTGACCATTATCCTCACAGATGAAAGCGGCAGCCAGACGGAGATCAAAGCTGGTTTGACGGTGATCCAGGATACCACGCCCCCGGTGATCTCCGGCGTTACAGATCAGGAGGTCCTGTTGGGGGAGACGGTGGCATATAAAAAGGGCGTGACCGTTACGGACGATTACGACGAGGATGTGGAGCTGGAGGTGGATTCCAGCCAGGTCAACCCCACGGTGGCCGGGGACTATCTGGTGACCTACCGGGCCACGGATCGCTCCGGCAATACGGCGGAAGCCACCGCCTACTTCTCTTTTACGCAGCCCTCTGAGTATACGGACCTGGCTTTGGAAGAGGCCCAGAAAGTGCTGGACAAGATCACCACTGATGATATGACCCAGACAGAGGTAGCCAGGGCCATTTACGACTGGTGCCGTGCCAATATCAGCTATACGGCCCATTCCGACAAGGGAGATTGGCAGAAGGCAGCTGTCCAGGGCTTTACCCAGCGCAGCGGAGATTGCTACGTCTACTTTGCCACTGCCAAGGCCATGTTTGAAGCGGCGGGCATCCCCAATATTGATGTGGAAAAGACTTATGTGGAAGGAAGGGCCATGCACTACTGGAGCCTGATCGACTGCGGCAGCGGCTGGTATCACTTTGATGCCACGCCCCGGGTAGGAGAGGGAGACGACTTCTTCATGGTCACCGACGCCTTCCTGGAGGCCTACTCCCAGGCCCACAATAACAGCCATGAGTTTGACCATTCCCTCTATCCGGCCACACCGGAAGAATGATAAGTAATTTAAAATAGGTATGCTGAATGTGAAGGAGGCTCCGCCTATGATGACAAATCTGCTCACTTACCTGGAAAATACGGTCGTCCGTCTGCCGGACAAGGTGGCCTATGCCGACGGTACTGACGCTTTGACCTTCCGCCAGGTGTATGACCAGGCCCGGGCTTTGGGCACGGCCCTCAGCCGGGCAGGATATTACCGGGAACCGGTGGTGGTGTTTATGGGCCGCCACCCCAAGACGGTAACAGCATTTCTGGGCGTTCTGTACGCCGGATGCCACTATGTCCCTCTGGACGAGGAGATGCCGGCTCACCGCATTGAGCTGATCTTCCAGAGCCTGAATCCCCGCTGCGCGGTATGTGACGCCAAGACGGCGGAGCTTCTGAAGGGCTTCGGCTGGTCAGGCCAGGTGTTCCTCTACGATGAGGCTGCCGCCGGGGAGATCGACGAGGCGGCGCTGACCTCGATCCGGGACAAGGCACTGGACATCGATCCCGCCTATATCGTTTTTACCTCCGGTTCCACCGGAGTGCCCAAGGGCGTGGCGGCCTGCCACCGCTCTGTGATCGACTACATCGAAAATCTCTCAGAGGTGCTGGGCTTTCATGAGAACACCGTGTTCGGCAATCAGACGCCCCTGTACTTTGACGCCTGCCTCAAGGAGATCTATCCCACGCTGAAATTCGGCGCTACAGCCTATCTGGTGCCAAAGCAGCTGTTTATGCTGCCGGTGAAGCTGGTGGAGTACCTCAACGACCACCAGATCAACACCATCTGCTGGGTAGTGTCCGCCATGACCATCGTTTCCGGCCTGGGGGCTTTCCAGCAGGTGCAGCCCAAGTACCTGCACACGGTGGCCTTCGGCAGCGAGGTGTTCCCCATCAAGCAGTTCCGCCTCTGGCGTGAGGTGCTGCCCAATGCCCGTTTTATCAATCTCTATGGCCCCACTGAGGCCACCGGCATGAGCTGCTACTACGAGGTCAAGCGGGATTTTGCTCTGGATGAGGCCATTCCCATCGGCCGGCCCTTCCGGAATACGGAGATCCTCCTTTTGGATGAGAATGACCGGCAGGCAGCTCCCGGAGAAGTGGGAGAGATCTGCATCCGGGGTACCGGCGTGACCCTTGGCTACTACAATGATCCCAAGCGGACGGCGGAGGCATTTGTTCAGAACCCCCTGAACAAGGCCTACCCGGAGATCATCTACCGCACCGGGGATCTGGCCCGGTACAACGAGGAAGGGGAGCTTATTTTCCTCTCCCGGAAAGACTACCAGATCAAGCACATGGGCCACCGCATCGAGCTGGGAGAGATCGAGCTGATCGCCAACATGATGCCCAAAGTGAGCCAGTCCTGCTGCGTCTTTGACGACGTGAAAAAGAAGATCACCCTCTTTTATGTGGGTGAGGCCGAGGCGGCGGAGGTGGTGGCCTACACCAAGGAGAAGCTGCCCCGGTATATGGTACCCAACAGTGTGCGCCGCCTGGAGCGGCTGCCTCAGACCCCCAACGGAAAAATTGACCGCAAGAGCCTGAAGGAACAGGCCCTTGCCCGCTGAATGAGAAAGGAGCAACGCCATGACTTTTGATGAGCTGCTGGAGATCCTGAATGATCTGCATCCCGAGGTGGATTTTACCTCTGAGACGGGCCTGATCGACAACAAGGTACTGGATTCCTTCGATATTGTCAGCATCGTCACTGAGATCAGTGCCAATTTTGACGTATCCATCCCTGCCGGAGAGATCGTTCCGGAGAATTTCAACTCTGCCCAGGCTCTCTTTGAGCTGGTGGAGCGCCTGTCCGATGAGGACTGAATCCCTGCCTGAGAGGCGGAATTCTTGACAAGGACTGCTGAAACGACATGCTGTTTACCTCATTTGGATTTATCCTGTTTCTGGCCATCCTGTTTCCGCTGTACTACCTGGTACCCAAACGGTTCCAGTGGATGCTGCTGCTGGCGGCCAGTTACATTTTCTATGCTTTTGCCGGATGGGGATGTCTCATCTTTATCGCTGTCACCACGGTGACCTGCTGGTATGCGTCCCTGCGGATGGACCGTCTCCAGAAACGGCAGAGCACCTATCTGAAGGCCCGGAAGGAAGCCCTCACCTCTGAGGATAAGAAGGCCTACAAGGCCCGGGTGAAAAAGAAGAAGCTGGGATGGTTCCTGGCGGCGCTGCTTTTGAACTTCGGCATCCTGGCGGTGCTCAAGTACACCAACTTTGCCATCGTCAATATCAACGCCATCTCCGCCCTCTTTGGCGGCGGACAGCTCCAACTGGTGGATCTGCTGCTGCCCATGGGCATTTCCTTCTACACCTTCCAGACCATCGGCTATCTGATCGATGTCTACCGGGGTAAGTATCCTCCCCAGGAGAGCCTGCCCCGGTTCGCCCTGTTCGTATCCTTCTTCCCCCAGCTGGTCCAGGGCCCTATCAGCCGCTATGATGACCTGGCCCCCCATCTGTTGGAGGAGCATCCCTTTGACCGCCGGACGGTGTCCTTTGGCCTCCAGCGGGTCCTGTGGGGCTACTTCAAGAAAATGGTGGTGGCCGACCGGCTTCTCACCGCTGTTACGGCTATCATCGGCGCGCCGGAGACCTATGACGGCATTTTTGTCCTCATCGGTATGTTCCTCTACGCTCTGGAGCTGTATGCCGATTTCACCGGTGGTATCGACATCACCATCGGTATTGCCAATACCCTGGGGGTGCCGGTGAAGGAGAACTTCATCCGTCCATACTTCTCCAAGAACATTGAGGAATACTGGCGGCGCTGGCACATCACCATGGGCACCTGGTTCCGGGATTATATCTTCTACCCGGTGTCTGTGTCAAAGCCCATGCTCTCTATCTCCAAGAAGTCCCGGGCTCTCCTGGGGCCGGAGCTTGGTAAAAGGGTGCCGGTGTATCTGGCCACGCTGCTTACCTGGTTTGCCACCGGTATCTGGCACGGTGCCAGCTGGAACTTCATCGTCTGGGGCCTTCTCAATGGTGTGGTCATCATTATCTCCCAGGAGTGTGCCCCGCTGTATCACCGCTTCCATGAGCGCTTCCCCAAGGTGGGAGCAACCTTTGGATGGCGGCTGTTCCAGGTGGTACGGACCTTCTGGCTCATGAGCGCCCTTAGATCCCTGGACTGCTACCGGGATGTGCCTCTCACTTTCTCCATGGTGGGGACCATCTTTACCCGCTTCTCTCTCACGCCTCTGTGGGACGGCTCCCTGCTGGAGCTGGGCCTAGGCGTGGGTGACTGGATCGTGGCGGGCCTTGGGTGCCTGCTGATGCTGGGCGTGAGCCTTCGGCAGCGGCGGGGCAGTGTCCGGGAGCAGCTGGAGCGAGCTCCGGAGGCGGCACGGTACGCGGTGGCTTTTGGCCTCACCTTTGCAGTGCTGGTGTTTGGCGCCTACGGTGTGGGCTATGATGCCAGCCAGTTCATCTATAATCAATTCTGACAAGGAGCATCCATGAAACGTATCTGCAAATGGGGTGGGATCGCCCTGATCTGGATCGGGGCCTTTTTCCTCCTCCAGGCGCTGCTGGTGCCAAAATACATGGACGGCATCCCCGATGGAGCCCTGGTGCGGGAGTACTACCGGGAGACCACAGATCACGATGTGATTTTTGTGGGGGACTGTGAGGTATACGAGAATTTCTCTCCCATCACCCTTTGGGAGAACTACGGTGTCACCAGCTATATCCGGGGAAGCCCTCAACAGCTGATCTGGCACTCCTACTACACCCTCAAGGACACTCTGGAGCGGGAAACGCCTCAGGTAGTGGTGTTCAACGTACTGTCCATGCAGTATGACAAGCCCCAGAGCGAGGCCTATAACCGTATGGCTTTGGACGATCTGCCCCTGTCGGTGAACAAGATCCAGGCGGTGATGGCCTCCAAGATGGAGGACGAGACCCTCCTCAGCTATATTTTCCCCTTCTTTCGCTATCACAGCCGCTGGAGCGAGCTGACGGCATCGGATTTCCGTTACCTGTTCCACCAGGACACTCTCAGCCACAACGGATTCCTTATGCGGGCAGACGTGCGGCCTGTAGAGACCCTTCCTGAACCCAAGAAGCTGGCCAATTACCAATTTTCCGACATCTGCTATGAATATCTGGACAAGATCCGTCTTCTCTGCGAGGAGAAGGGAGTACAGCTGATCCTCATCAAGGCCCCCAGCCTCTATCCCCACTGGTACGATGAGTGGGATCAGCAGATGGAGGACTACGCAGCCCAGTATGACCTCACCTATATCAACTTCCTGGACTACATCGATGAGATCGGGCTGGATTTTTCCACCGATACCTACGATCAGGGCCTGCACCTGAATCTCAGCGGAGCGGAGAAGCTGTCCGATTACTTTGGCCAGATTCTTCGGGATGCCGGGGTTCCCGACCGTCGGGATGATGCGGAGCTCTCTGCTGTATGGGCGGAGAAGAGCGAAGCCTACCATGCCCAGGCGGAGGCGCAGTATGCGGAACTGGCGGAGAAGGGATATCTGACCCGTGCCACCACACCTGGCAGTCAGGTACCTGTTGAAGAATAAAAGCAACCCAAAAGCGACCGAGTAAAGGAGAATCAACCATGAAACACAACCATAAGCTGTTTTCACTGCTGCTGGCCCTGGCCCTGTGCCTTGCTCTGCTGGCAGGCTGCGGCGGCAATAACAGCAGCCAGACCGGGAATAATGGAAATGCCGCTGGCAATCAGAGCCAGAACAGCGGGGATACCGACAGCGGCGAAAATCAGGCAGCCGACCTCTTTGTCTTTACCAGCAACGGTGTTGAGGTGAAGATGAACGCGGAGGCGGATCCCATCGTGGAAGCGCTGGGAGAGCCTATTTCCACCTTTGACGCCCCCAGCTGCGCCTTCCAGGGTACGGATTATATCTATACCTATGACGGCTTCCAGCTGAACACCTATCCCCTGAACGATGTGAACTATGTGTCCTCTGTGGTGTTTACCAGTGATGCGGTGTCTACCCCTGAGGGCCTGGAGATCGGCGGTACCAAAGACGACATGATCGCCGCCTATGGCGAGGATTATACGGAGGAGTACGACCAGTACACCTACACCCGTGGCGACAGCCAGCTGGTGGTCCTCTTTGAGGATGGTTATATCTCTTCCATCGAGTATCAGGCCGTCCTGCCGCAGCAGTAAGCGGCAGACAGTAAAAAGCCCGCGGGGTACGGAAATCATTCCGTACCCCGCGGGCTTTTTTGCGTTGTTATTCTTTGATGTTTTCCCACTTTTTCAGGGAATCCAGCATGAACTGGGCAACATCCATGTCGTATACATCTTTGAGAAATTCCCGGCTGAGAAGCTGCGAGGCAGAGCCAAAGCCCGCAATATTGCCATCCTTGAGAAACAGCAGCTTTTCTGACAGAATCAGGGAGAGATTGATGTCATGAAGCACACCGATGACAGTCCGCTGGTTTTCAATGGACCACTGCTTGAGGTAGGTCACCAGCTCCGCCTGGTGCTTGAGATCCAAATGGTTGGTAGGCTCGTCCAGCAGGATGATGTCCGGTTCCTGGACCAGCGTCCGTGCCAGGAATACCCGCTGAAGCTGTCCGCCGGAGAGCTGGGAGATCTGCCGGTCCCGCAGGCTGTCCAGTCCAGTTACAGCCAGATAGCGGTCCACGTACTTCCGATCCTCGGAGGAGGGGGAGGTAAAGATTCCCCGCTTCATTTTCTGATAGCGGCCCATCATCACCGTCTCATAGACGGTAAAGGAAAAATAGACCGTGCTCATCTGGCTCATGACGGCGATATGGGAGGCCACCTCAGGCCGCTTCATGGCACGGATGGGTTCTCCTCGGAGGGTCAGCTCTCCGGTACTGTCAATGAGGGCGGCAATGGCTTTGAGGAGGGTACTTTTTCCACAGCCGTTGGGCCCCAGGATACACAGGTTTTCCCCTACGGGAAGGTCAAAGCTCAGCTGATGGAGGACCTCCGTGCCTCCATAGCCGGCACACAGATGATCAAGATGCAGCATAGTGTTCCTCCTTTCTTACGCCGTCTTTCGGCCGCGGAAGAATACCACGGCGAAGAAGGGGGCGCCCACCAGGGCGGTTACGGCACCTACGGGGATAATAGTGGGGGCCAGTACCGTCCGGCTTACCAGCTCCGCCAGAGCCATGAAGGTCCCGCCGAATACCGCCGACAGGGGCAGTACATACCGGTGGGAGGCGCCGAAGATCCGCCGCACCACATGGGGAGCGATCAGATCCACAAAGCCGATCACTCCTACAAAGGAGACGGTGGTGCCGGTGAGCAGGGCGGAGATGCCGATGAGGATGATCTTGGTCTTTTTGATATCCACGCCGATGGCCTGGGCTTGGTCCTCGCCGAAGCTCATGATATCCATTTCGTGGGTGTAGAGCATCAATACAAAAATACCGATGGCTGTTACAGGAAACAGGGCCGCCACATGGGACCAATCCCGACCGGAAAAACCGCCCATCTGCCAGAATACCATCTGCTGCAGGTGTTCCCGGGAGAGGGCTGTCACCAGGGTGAGCACGGCGTTGACGAAGAGGGAGAACACCATGCCCACCAGGATCACGGTCTGATTTTCCATTTTGCGGTCAATGCGGGCTGCGAAGGCCATGGCCAGAAATACGGTGGCAAGGCCTCCGATAAATCCGGCCACCGGGAGGGTAAAGATCCCCAGGAAGGGAATGGTGAGGCCGCTGACCATCACCATAGCCGCGCCCAGGCTGGCGCCGGAGGATACACCCAGGGTGTAGGAGGAGGCCAGGGGATTTTTCAGAATGGACTGCATCACGGTACCGCTGACCGCCAGGGCGCCTCCGGCCAGGAAGGCCAGGATCGCTCTGGGAAACCGCATCCCCCAGACGATGGAGACCAGATTGGGGTCAATACTGTCGGGCAGTGTACCGCCGGGCAGCTTGCTGAGCAGAATGCTGACCACCTGATCCGGGGGCACATAGACGGAGCCGACGCCGATACTGAGTACCAGAACGGCAATGGCCGCCAGAATGGTCAGCAGGATCTTCAGACCTGTTTTCATGCGGCGTTGTCAGCAAAGGGGTTCTCAATATCTGCATAGGCCTCCGGGTAGACCAGAACGGCGATCTGCTTGATGCCATCGATCACATGGAGGTTGGGCAGGGAAACGGCGTTGGCATCCACCTGGTAGACGTCGCCGTTGACAATGGCGGTGACATTTTGCCAGCCGCTGCGGCCCATGATCTCACCCACAGGGTCGTCAATGTAGTTGACAGAGGTAAGGATCACATCGGGGTTGGCGCTGACGGCGGCTTCCTCTGTGACGGAGATATAGTTCTCCTGGTCGGCAAAGATATTTTCAGCACCGACGATATCCAGCATCTCCTGAATAAAGGTGCCCTGGCCAGCAGTGTATATATCGGGAGCGCAGGAGATTTCATAGAGCACAGTCTTGGGCTCGGTAATGGTGCTGCCGATGGCGGCGATCTCCTCCAGCTCTGCTTCCATGGCGGCGATCAGCTCCTCACACTTTTCCTCCTGTCCTACACAGGCGGCGATAAAGCGGGTGTCCTCCTTTACGGCCTCGATGCTGGAGGAGGAGGGAATATCGGCCACGCATACACCAACATCACGCAGGGGCTTGTAGGGGTCCGTACCGCCGGAGGAGCTCATGCCGGTGGTGAACATCAGGTCGGGCTCCAGCACGGCGATCTGCTCAGTATCCGGCTCCATCATGTCAAAGGTGGGCAGGGAGTCCAGACCAAAATACATGGCGGAATAGGTGTCTACCGCTACCAGCTTGTCTTTCATCCCCAGATCCAGAAGGGTCTGGGTAGCGGAGGGGGCCATGGAGATGATGGCATTGATCTCATCGGGGAGGGTGATAGGATTACCACTGCGGTCTTCCGTGGGACGTGTATCCTGCTGCGTATCCTGATTGGAAGAGACATTGTTGGAGGGGGTATCGTTGGCGCCGGACTGGTTGCCTGCGCTGCTGTTTTGGCTGCCGCAGCCTGCGGACAGCAGAAGGATCAGGGACAGGCCCAGAGCAAGAATGGTCTTTTTCATGTTCTTTTTCCTTTCTGGTATTCTGAAGTGATGGTGATTGCCAGTGACTGGGAGAGCGTGGTATAATAAATGCCTGCCGCAGGGAGCTGCGGCAGCTAGGACAACGATGTGGAGGGCGCTATGGAACGAAGGATCATACTGCGGAACGGGGATACTCTTGTCTGTTCAGAGAAGAGTGCCGTGATCCGTTTCGCCGCCCCGAGAAATGTGCTGGCCACCAGTGCCAATGGAGGCGGCTTGCGCCGGGATCTGACGGCGGTATTCAACTACAGCGACTGTGGGAGAGCCGGTGTGTGTCAGCCTATGGAGGGGCATGACCTGAGAGAGCATCAGGTGGCTGTGGCAAAGCGGCTGGGACTGGACCCCTGCCACACAGCGGGGTTGGATACCGCAGCGAATTTGGATAATCTGGCTGTGGTGACACGGGAATGGGAAGAGCTGTGGGTAACAGCCATTGTTTCCGGCGGGGCGGACGTCAATGCCCTGTGCGCGGGAGACCCGGCCCACCTGACAGAGCGGCTGGGCGAGCCCTGCCTGGTGCCTGCCGGTACGATCAATATTCTTCTGGTGATCGGTGCCCGGCTGTCGCCGGGAGCGCTCACAGAGGCGCTTCTCACCGCAACAGAGGCCAAAACAGCGCTGCTGCGGGATCTGATGCAGGGCAGCAGTGTCTCCGCGGAGCTGGCCACCGGAACAGGTACTGATGGGGCGATCCTGATCTGCGATGGGAGTGACGGAGAGTGCCTGTATAATGCAGGCAAGCATTTCAAACTGGGGGAGCTGATCGCCTCAGCGGTGAAGGCGGCAGCGGCGGAAGCACTGTTCCGTCAGACGGGGCTTTGCCCGCAGGGCCAGCACCGGACGCTGCGGCGGCTCAAGCGCTTTGGCATTACAGAGCGGAGCCTGTTGGAGCAATGCCTTTCTGAATTTCCCAATGGGGAATCTGCTATCCGGCGGGCGATAGAGCACATTGATCAGGACGGTTTCCTGGTGTCTGCCGCGGCGCTGTATGTGCATCTCCTGGATCAGGAGCGCAGCGGTATGCTCACCCGCGGAGAGACGGGAGATTGGTATGCCCGCCTCCTGACACTTGCCGCCGAGCATTATCAGTATCCCATTGGTGCGGCACAGATGGATGACCCCGTGGAGGCACTGGAGACATTCCTGGCAGAGGTGTTGAAGGGGCATCTGCGGGAGCAGAGGCGCCTGTATCCCACTGAGGAACCTCTGTAAAAAAACACCCCGCTTTTTTGAAAGCGGGGTGCTGCATACGCACGGGAACAGGGAGCAGCCACCCTTTTAGGGGCAGACGGCTCCTTGCGCATAGCAACAGGCAGCTTTCTTCGGAAGCAGCTATCGCAGCTGAACGCCTCAGCAGGTTTCCTGACTTGTGGATCATAGCTTGCCGCGCCTTCTCACTTACGCAATGGCGTTGCGGTTTGCTCCCCAGTTACAGTGACCGGATCGCCCGGGAGTTTCACCCGAATTCCCTTTTACCTTGCTCCCCGGGAGGAGTAAGCACTGAGGTGTTATTTGTATAGGAAAACAGAGCTATCGGATGCTGGCGACTGGAACGCAGTTGCAGCCGGAGCATCCTGTACAGCGCAAGTATAGCGGCTTTTTCGAGGATTGTCAACACATTCAGGCACCAATCGTATAGCAGAAAGGCGTTTGGCATGTGATGCCGTATCGATAAGAGAAAGCACCCCGACGGGGGTGCTTTCTTTTGTAGTGATTATGAGCGTTCCTGTGCAGGTTTCAGCCAGTGACCAAAGCGGTAGTAAATAAAAATAGACACGGATGTGACCACCCAGGTGATGGGATAGCTGGCTTCCACCATTTCAATGGTGTGGTAAGCAGGTACCGCCGTAAAGAGCCACAGCAGACGCAGGCCGCATACGCCGAATACAGAGATCAGCATAGGTACCATAGACTTTCCTGCGCCTCGGATAGCGCCGGGCAGCAGTTCCACCAGGATGTAGGTTATGTAGCAGGGCGCCAGAAACTGTACCATCCCTACACCGATCTCCAGAACGTCCGGGTCCGGGGTAAAGAAGGAGAGGATGGGCCGTGCCAGCAGTACCATGACCGCGGAGATAACCACTGTGAATCCGGCTGTCATAGCCATGGATACCCGTACGCCCTGCTTGAGCCGGTCATATTTTCCGGCGCCGTAGTTTTGGCCGGTAAAGGTGGTGAGGGCCTGGGACATGGCGGTGAGGGTCATCCAGAAGAGGATATCCATCTTGCCGTAAGCGGTCCAGGCGGCCACAGCATTGGTACCAAAGGAGTTGATAGCGGCCTGGATCACGATATTGGAAAAGCTGTACATCACGGATTGGAGGGCGGTGGGAATTCCGATGATCATAATGGCTTTGAAGGGCTCAAAGTGGAAACGAAGCTGGCGAGGCACCAGACGGAAGCACTCGCCCTTCACAGACATCAGGGACAACACCACCAGAACAGCAGAGAGGATCTGGGAGCAGACGGTAGCGATAGCCACGCCCAGGATGCCCAGGTGGAAAACCACCACCAGCAGAAGATCCAGTACGATATTGCACAGAGAGGCAGCGATCAGGAAATACAGCGGACGCTTGGCATCTCCCACAGCGCGGAGCACGCCGGTGCCCATGTTGTAAATCACGTTGGGGATCATGCCCAGGAAATAGATCTGCAGATACAAAATAGCGCCGGGAAGGGCGTCCTCTGTGGTGTCCATGGCCTGCAGAGCCCAAGGGGTGAGGAAATAGCCCACCACCGTGAAGAATGCGCCGATGATCACGGAGAGAAGCATGGCGGTGTGGACGCTTTTACGGACGTCCTCATCCATCCGTGCGCCGTACCGTTGGGCGATCGCCACCACGGCGCCGCTGGAAAGGCCTGTAAAAATACCCACGGTCAGGTTGACGACAACGCCGGTAGAACCCACGGCGGCTAAGGCAGTGGTACCCACGTAGCGGCCCACCACGATGGTATCTACTGTATTATAGAGTTGTTGAAAAAACGTGCCGAACCACAGGGGGAAGAAGAAGGCCAGCAGCTGCTTCCAAATCACGCCCTGGGTAATGTCGCCGGCTTGACGAGATATACGCATCAGTGATCACTCCGAATCAGTAAAAGGGTGTGGTGTGTAAGATACCGTATGCAAGATTCTACATGGTCGCCTATCAAAAGGCAAGAGAAATCTATAAATATTGGAAGGGTTCCATCGATAAAATGTTTTCCTCAGACGGACAAGTACCAAGGAGAAGCAGGTTATAATATGTGACCTTTGTCTCCAGAGAGAAAAAAGCGGAACATATTGACAGGGGCGGTGTGCCTGTGTATGGTAATGGTAATAAGAAACGTGGAGAGAAGGAGAAGGGGTGAATATGCCAGAGTATTATCTGTCGGTGGACGGCGGCGGGACAAAGACTGCCTTCCTGCTGCAGAGCGGAGACGGTACCCGGACGATCCGGGCAAGGAGCGGTCCGGCCAGCATAAAATCTGTGGGGGAAACTGCTGCCCGGGAAAATCTGGCAGCAGGCCTTGAGGAGCTTTGGCGGCAGGCGGGCTTTGGTCCGGAGGGGGTGGCCCACAGTGTATTCGGGCTATCCGGCTGTGACAGTGTCAATGATGAGAGGACACTTGCCAATGTGATCGAAACGCTGGGATTTCCGGCAGGACAGTATACCCTATGCAATGACGCGGTATTGGCGTTTTATGCCGCTGCGGAGCCGCCGGGGATGGTGCTCATTGCCGGGACCGGCTCTATTGTAGTGGGAGTGGACAGCAGGGGGAACTTTACCCGAGCCGGCGGCTGGGGGTATGGCTTCAGCGATCTGGGCAGCGGCTACTGGCTGGGCTGCCGGGCTTTGCAGGAGGCTTTACGGTACTGTGATGGCTGTGGTCCCTGGGCACCCTGGTTTCCGGAGGTGGCGAAAGTGCTGGGGGCGGAGAGCCTTGACCGCCTGACAGAAGCAGCTGCCGATATCAACCAATGTGATCAGGTGGCGGCTTTGGCAAAGGTACTTTTGACATGGCCGGAGCCGGATTCCCTGGGGAATGACATATTGGAGCAGGGCAGCCGTTTTCTGGCAGAGCTTTTGGTGGCCTGCGATCAGAAAATGGCTCATATGCCGGGGGGGACGCCCCATCTGGTGCTGGCTGGCGGTTGTATGGGCAGTGCCCGCTATGCCGATATGGTGACCCGCCGCCTGCCTGCCCGGCTGCGGGATGGCCTGACGGCGGAGGTGTGTGAGCCTGTCCAGGGGGGTATCCGCCTGGCAAAGCGGGCTGCGGAGAAAACCGCTGCACGGTGAGAGATAAGGAGGAGAGAAGTCTATGCAGAAGATATCTGCCGGTGAAAAGCTGACATATACCGGGAGCCTTTTGGGTCAGAACATGATCTACAGCTTTGTGTCCATGTATGTCATGTTCTTTTTTACAGACCTTTTGAAGATCCCCTACCAGAGCGTTACTATTATTATGGTAGCGGCCAGTTTGTGGGACGCGGTCAACGACATCCTTATGGGGATGCTGGCGGACCGGACCAAGACCCGCTGGGGCAAGTTCCGTCCCTATCTGTTGGCAGGGCCCTTCGTCATTGCGGTGGCTACCGTATTATGTTTTGTCAGCTTCGGCGGCTCTGCCGCCGGGACAGTAGCTGTGGCTGCGGTGTGCTATGTGCTGTGGGGGATGTCCTACACCGTGTATGATATCCCCATCTGGGCCATCTCCTCGGTGGCCTCCCAGGATGCCAACGAGAAAAACCGTATGGTGACCCTTGGCAAGATCGGCGGCACTCTGGGTACGGTGATCATCTCTGTGGGCAGCGTGTCCCTGCTCAATGCCTTTGGCGGCGAGCGCAGCGCCGGCGCCTATACGGCGGCGGCCTGTGTAGTGGCGGGGATCGGTGCGGCGCTGATGCTGCTGAGCGGATTTTTCCTCCGGGAACGGATCGAGCCGCCGCCTAAGGGCGTGCCCTTCCGCCGCAACATCCATACGATTCTGGATAACGGCCCTCTGAAAGCCCTGATGGTATCCCTGCTGATCGTGAATATGGTAAACAATATCCGGCAGGTGGCCCAGATGTATTTTGCCGTGTATGTGTGGGGCGATTCGGGATATGTCACCTATATCGGGCTGAGCCTGGTGGTGGGCATGGTTTTGGGTATGGCGGTATCTCCGGCACTGATCAGCCGGTTTGACAAGAAATATATGTTTATCATCTCCTGTGCCGCCGGCGCTGTCGCCAGTGTGATCCCCTTTGTGGTGGATGGCGGTGTGGTGTTCAGCCTGATCCTGTTGGGGATCAGCTTTGCCTTCACCGGTGTGACTACCATTACCAGCACCTCCATGCTGATGGACGCCATTGACTATGCAGAGCATAAGCTGGGCTTTCGGGGAGAGGGAGTGGTGTTCTCCATGAATACCTTCCTTAATAAGCTCAGCGCCACCATCTCCAAGGGCCTGTTGGGCCTGGCGCTGGGTGCTATGAACTATGTGGAAAACATGGCGCCCAACGACACGGTGCGTATAGGGTTCAGTGCAGTTGTATATGTAGTGCCCGCCTTGTGTTTCCTGCTGGCTATTGTGCCGCTGCTGTTCTACCGGCTGAGACCGGCACAGATCGCTGCCATCCGTACCGAATTAGCTGCCCGCCGTCCGGCGGAGAAATGAGAGGAGACTGACCATGGATATTTCTGCTTTTCTGACCCCGCCGGAGATCATGTCCGCCAGACGTGCACTGTGCATCCAGCCCCACCCCGATGACAATGAGATCGGTATGGGAGGGATCGTGGCGGCCCTGGCTGCAAAGGGCTGCGAGATCCACTATCTCACCGTGACCAACGGCGACCTTGGTGCCCAGGGAGGCCCCATCGATCCGGCAGAGCTGGCAGTGCTGCGCCGGCAGGAGACCGTTGCTGCCGGAGAAGCCCTGGGAGCGAAGGTGTTCCACTTTTTTGATGAGCCTGACGGCTCCCTGTCGGATGTGCCGGCCCTGGCAGGGAAGATCGCGGAGCTGGTGCGGACGATCCAGCCTGATGTGATGTTCTGTCCGGACCCCTGGGCTCTATACGAGGCCCACCAGGATCACGTGGTCACCGGTCGCGCTGCCGCTCAGGCATTTATCTCATCCTCCCTAGCCAAGTATCCGCGGGACACGGACACCACTCCGTGGCAATGCCCCGCTATTGGTTTTTATTTCACACAGGCACCCAATACGGTGGTGGATATCACGGACACCTTTGAGGCTAAATTTGCCGCAATGGCGCTGCACCGGACCCAGATGAGCGAGGAGCTGTTGGGGCTGTATCGGGTCTACTTTACCATGCAGGGTCAGCAGCTGGCAAAGGATAAGGGATTTGCATTAGGGGAGGGCCTGAAGGTTCTGGGGCCGCTGCATATGCACTGCTTTGCCCAGGCACCGCAGATCTGAATGGGCGGTATATGGAACGCTTAGCTTTTGGCAATAAAAGGAGCGCAGAGATCATGTGTCTGCGCTCCTTTTTTGTGAAAATAGGGGGAATCACCTTTTGCCTTCGGTGATGAGTAAGAAGAAGGGTCAGGCTCCAGCCTTGCCGGAGGAAGAGAGAACTTCTCCTGTGGTGGGGTCCAGTGTACTGGACTCGCTCATCAGAGACAAACGGTATACCCGTTCGCCGTTTTTGGTATAGTGGGTATCCAGCTGGTTGTAAGCCTCTGCCAGATCACCCTTTTTAATGGCATTGAGGATCATCTCATGAGGAGTTACCAGATCTCTGCGGCGTGTAGGCTCCAAAACCTTGGCAAGAGGGGAGTTGTTGGCGTTTTTGAGGGAAAGGAACATGGCGCCGTTCAAAGGACTGAGCAGCTCCCACATCTTTACGAGACGGTCCATCTGGCTGGCCAGGACGATCTGGCGGTGGAATTTCTCGTCGGCATTGACTTCCGCCATCGTATTTTCTGTTCCGGAGACAGCCCGCATTTCATCCAGGGCCGTTTCCATAACAAAGATCCCATAATCACTAATATGGCATCCGCTTTTTTCCAGGGCCAGTTTTTCCAGATTGCCTCGGAGGAAAAAGACCTCGTAGGCGTCCCGGGGAGAGATCAGCGCCACGGTACAGCCTTTGTTGGGCTGATAATCTACCAGACCCTCTACAGCCAACTGCTTCAGTGCATCGCGGACAGGACCGCGGCTTATGCCCAAAGCTTGGGCAATATCACTTTCGATGAGCTTTTCCTGGGGATGCAGGTTCCCGTTGATGATCTGCTCTCTTAAATATAAAAGCGCTTTTTCAGAGTAACTGTTTCGGTTAACGGCTGAATCTTTTTTCATACATTCCTCCTATGTTCGGAATAGTCTGTCAGCACCTCCGCGATACGGGCCATGTCGCTGGCAGTGTATCGCTGGTCACAGGGGAGAGCGACAATGTGGTCGTAGATGTACTTGGCTGTGTCGTGGCCGGTCAGATCCACCAGCGGACCTACGGGCCAGTACACAGTGGAGTGTACACCTCTCTCGTCCAGGTACTGACGGAAGCCGTCCCGGTCATCTGCGTACAATGTGAAGTGACTGGGAACAGCCTCCGGGGTTAGCACGGGAAACACCGGCCGGAAGCCGGACAGATTGCCAGGAAGCCCCTGAAGAATAGCGGCAAAGTTTTCTCGCCGCCGGGAACAGATGGTTTTCAGGTCGGCATGCCGGAGAATGAACTCCGACCGGTCATCGCTGCCAAAACTGTCAAACATTTTCCGCAGCAGCAGTTCTCCCTCCCAGAATACATCGCCGCTGGACTGAGAGATGGCCTTATCCCGCAGTTCCAGATGGTGGGCGTCCACAGGAAGCAGTGGTGCCGTGAACTTTCCCTTCCGCTTCATGGCAAAGCCGCCGCAGGATACACCCATCCACTTGCGGAAACTTCCTGCTGCGTAGTCGCACAGCGGATCGATCCCGTCGGAGGAGAGGAGAGAGTGGGTCACATCTTCAAAGATGACGATCCCCCGGTCTTTGCACGCACGGACAAAGTCGTGGTCATAGGAACAGAAGCCATAGTATCCACACAGGGAGAGAACGCTGATCTCGTCGAGGACACGCTCGTCAAAAATGCTGTGGAGGTTTTCATCCAGCTCGTAAAATTTCAGCTGATATCCTGCTTTTTCAAAAGGGGCCAAGACGGTTTCGCAAGTATAGATCGGGACATAAGCGACTTTCCGGTTATCGTGTTGACAGATATCCTGGAGACAGCGGAAAATACCGCATCTGCCTGACATCATAAAGGAAATGTCGCCGTCAGAAGGACATATCTGCTGAAAATATCCATTATCTACAGAAAGTGCAGTTTCAAAAGGAAACATACCGCCAATGACGCTCATAAAGCATTACCTCCTTAACAATCTTGATATCTATTATACATAATAGCAATATGTAGGTCAATACAAAATATATGTATAATGCTATAGTGCAATGTAAACAAAATTTCAAATAGTTTTTATATTATTTAGATTGTTTAAAAATTGTTGACAATTTAATGCGTTGCATATTATAATTTTTACGTTCCAAGAAAAAGAGCTCTGCGCGATGACGATCCACGGCAAATATTTACCAAGGAGGAACGGGGGTAATCCACATGTACAAGTACATCTTAAAGCGGTTGCTGATGCTGATCCCGGTCATTGTGGGTGTAACATTTATCGTGTTTTTCATCCTGAATCTGTCGCCCGGTGATCCCGCAGCAATCATTCTGGGTGACCAGGCCACAGAAGAGGCTCTGGCCATGAAGCGGGAAGAACTGGGACTGAATGATCCCATTCTGGTGCGCTATGTGCGCTATATGGGCGGACTGCTCCAGGGCGATCTGGGTGTGTCCTATAAGAACAGCATCCCGGTATGGGATCAGGTGATCGATCGATTCCCGAATACGGCGATCCTGGCAGTGGCCGGTATTTTGGTGGCACTGATCATTGGTATCCCCATCGGTATCATCTCGGCAAAGAAACAGTATTCGCTGCTGGACAATATCAGCATGGTGCTGGCGCTGATCGGCGTGTCTATGCCGAACTTCTGGTCCGGCCTTCTGCTGGTTATGCTTTTCTCCCTGACGCTGGGAATTCTCCCCTCCCAAGGCATGGGAACGGGCTTTATCCCCATGCTGAAGAGTCTGGTCCTTCCGTCGCTGACGCTGGGTATCAACTCTGCCGCCATGGTGGCCCGTATGACCCGCTCCTCTATGCTGGAGGTCATCCGGCAGGATTACATATCCACCGCCCGGGCTAAGGGCGTCAGTGAACGGGTGGTCACCTTCCAGCACATGCTGCGCAATGCCCTCATCCCCATCATTACTGCTGTGGGCCTCCAGTTCGGAAACCTGCTGGGCGGCGCCATGCTGGCGGAGACCGTGTTCTCCTGGCCTGGTCTGGGCCGTATGATGGTGGAATCCATCAAGTCAAAGGATATCCCCATGGTCCTTGGCTGCGTGATCTTTATGGCGACCATGTTTACCATTGTGAACCTGCTGGTGGATATTGTTTACGCCTTTGTTGATCCCAGAATCAAATCTCTTTACAAGAAGGGTCGGTGAGAAACTTGGAAGGAAAAGCTGTTGTTGCCAACAAGAAGCAGCGTTCGCTTTGGCAGGAAGCGTGGAGACGGTTCCGTAAGAACCGTATGGCAATGGTTGGCCTTGTGTTCCTGTCCATCCTGGTCATCATTGCCGTCGGCACGATGGTGATTGACCTTGTCACCCAGAACGGGATTTACAACAACTATGTCATCAACCAGGATCTGGTCAACCGCCTGAAAGGGCCCAGCCTGGAGCATCCCTTCGGACAGGATGAATTCGGAAGAGACATGCTTCTGCGTATGCTCTGGGGTACCCGCTACTCCCTGTTCATGGGCAGCCTGGCTATTATCTTCTCTCTGTGCATCGGCGGTGTTTTGGGCGCGATATCCGGATTCTATGGAAAGCTGACCGACTCCATTATCATGCGCTTTATGGACATCCTGCTGGCAATCCCCTCCATGCTGCTGGCTACCGCTATCGTGGCTGCACTGGGTACCAGCCTGGTCAATGTTCTGATCGCTATCGGTATCGCTTATATCCCCACATTCGCCCGGACTGTGCGTGCTTCCGTCCTGACAGTTAAGGATCAGGACTATATCGAGGCAGCCCGCTCCATCGGCTGTAATGACCGGGAGATCATCTTCAAGTACATCATCCCCAACGCCATGGCGCCTATCATCGTACAGGCGACCCTCGGTCTTGCGGGAGCCATCCTTTCCATCGCCGGATTGTCCTTCCTGGGCCTGGGCATTCAGCCGCCCACGCCGGAGTGGGGCGCCATGCTGTCCAATGCCCGCGTGTATATCCGCGATGCATGGCATGTAACGGTTATCCCGGGCCTGGGGATCATGCTGACGATCCTCTCCCTGAACCTGATGGGCGACGGCCTGCGGGATGCCCTCGACCCCCGTCTGAAGAACTGATCATACGCTGCGTCACAAAGGAGGGACAAGTACAGATATGTCTGACATCTTATTGGATATTCGCGACCTGAGCGTTGTCTATGAAACAGAAGACGGCGTTGTCCGGGCGCTGAACAAGGCCTGCCTGCAGCTTCACAGAGGCGAGACGCTGGGCCTGGTAGGTGAAACGGGTGCAGGTAAGACTACCCTGGCCCGCGGCATCATGCGGCTGATCCCCCAGCCGCCGGGAAAGATCACTTCCGGTGAGGTGGTCTACGATGGGACCGATCTGCTGAAGCTTCAGGAAAAGGAGATGCGTCAGCTCCGCGGACGTCAGATCTCCATGATCTTCCAGGACCCCATGACTTCCCTCAACCCGGTCATGACAGTTGGCCATCAGATCCAGGAGGTTATCGTTACTCACCATCCGGAGTTCTCCAAGGATGAAGCCCGTAAGCAGGCAGAGGAGATGCTGGAGATGGTAGGTATCTCTGCCTCTCGTTACGATGATTATCCTCACCAGTTTTCCGGTGGTATGAAGCAGCGTGTGGTCATCGCTATCGCTCTGGCCTGCAATCCTCAGATGCTGATCGCTGATGAGCCTACCACTGCTCTGGATGTTACCATCCAGGCTCAGGTCCTGGAGATGATCCACGGCCTGAAGCGGAAGAACAACACGGCAATGCTGCTGATCACCCATGACCTGGGCGTGGTTGCCCAGAACTGCGACACTGTGGCGATCATCTATGCCGGCGAAGTGGTGGAGTACGGCACACTGCGGCAGGTCTACAAGCAGATCCTGCATCCGTATACCGAAGGATTGTTCAATTCTGTGCCCAGCCTGGAGACTACGGCCAAACGGCTGGCGGCCATCGACGGTATGATGCCTGACCCCACCGCCCTGCCGGAAGGCTGTAAGTTTGCCGATCGCTGCAAATATGCCACGGAGCGCTGCCGCAAAGAGGAGCCGGCACTGGTGGAGATGAGCGACGGACACAAGGTCCGCTGCTTCCGGTACAGTGAGGAGGTGCAGCATAATGGCTGAGATCCTGCGGGTAGAACACCTGAAAAAATATTTCCCTGTGCCTAACGGCATGCTCCACGCGGTGGATGACATCAGTTTTTCCATTGATGCAGGCAAGACCCTGGGCGTGGTAGGCGAATCCGGATGCGGAAAATCCACTATGGGCCGTGCCATCCTCCGCCTGCATGAGCCTACGTCCGGACATGTATATTTCCAGGGTGAAGATGTGCTCACCTTCGACAAGAAGAAAATGAAGCACATGCGCCGGGATATGCAGATCGTCTTTCAGGACCCCTTTGCCTCTCTGAACCCCCGTATGACGGTCAGCGAGGCCATTGCAGCTCCCCTGCTGGTGCAGAAGATCTTTGACCGCAGGGACAAGGCAGGCATTGACAAGAAGGTTCACGAGATCATGGATATGGTGGGCCTTGCCAACCGTCTGGTCAACACCTATCCCCATGAGCTGGACGGCGGCCGTCGCCAGCGAATTGGTATCGCCCGGGCTCTGGCCCTCAATCCCAAGTTCATCGTCTGCGATGAGCCGGTCTCTGCTCTGGATGTGTCGATCCAGGCTCAGATCCTGAACCTGATGCAGGATCTGCAGGATAACCTGGATCTGACCTATCTCTTCATCACCCACGACCTGAGCGTGGTGAAGTATGTTTCCAATGACATTCTTGTCATGTACCTGGGACAAATGGTAGAGAAGGCACCGGCGGACAAGCTGTTTAAAAAGCCCATGCATCCCTATACCCAGGCCTTGCTCTCCGCCATCCCCATTCCCGATCCGGATCTGCCCATGCAGCGGATCACTATGAAGGGTGAGCTCACCTCCCCGGTCAACCCGGAGAAGGGCTGCCGTTTTGCCAAGCGCTGCCCCTATGCGACAGAGGCGTGCATGGGTACGGATATGGTCCTTACTGAGGAGGAGCCGGATCATTTCGTGACTTGCCGTCGGGTGCAAAACGGCGAGATTTGATGTTGCGCGGATTCATAACCAGGGTGCCTGCAAACTGCGGACCCAGGGTTTTGAATAATAAGTACCAAGTGACCCAGCACCATATCAACACTTAGGAGGAAAGAACATGAAAAAGCGTCTTTTGCGTATTCTTGCGACAGTTCTTGCGATGACTTCCATCCTCGCGCTGGTGGCCTGCGGCGGCACCAATAATGGTGGCAGCAGCAACAGCGGCAATAGTGATGCTGGCAGCGGCGACGGTGCTGCCACCGGCTATAAGGACACCCTGATTTGGGCCCAGGGCGCAGACGTCACTTCTCTTGACCCTCACCAGGGCAAGGAGACCCCCGCTGTTGAAGTTACCTGCCAGATCTTTGATACACTGGTCGTGGTCAATCCTGAGACCAACGAGATCGAGCCCCAGATCGCTGAGAGCTGGGAGCAGGTGGATGAACTGACCTATGTTTTCAAGATCCGTCAGGGGATCAAGTTCCACGACGGCAGTGATCTGACCGCTGAGGATGTCAAGTTCTCCCTGGATCGGGCCATCAATTCTGCGGCTGTGTCCTACATCGTTGACTTTATCGATACCGTCACGGTTGATGATGAGTACACGGTGACCGTCAAGACCAAGGCTCCTTACGCCCCCGCTCTGCGTAACCTGGCCATCCCCTTCGCAGCCATCGTTCCCAAGGCTGTGGTGGAGGCTGATGAGGCTGCCTTTATTCTGAACCCCGTAGGTTCCGGCCCCTATCAGTTTGTGGAGTGGAAGCAGAATGACCACGTCACCCTGAAGGCTTTTGACGACTACTATGCCGGCAAGCCTGCCACTGAGAATCTGATCATGAA
Organism: uncultured Eubacteriales bacterium; assembly: GCA_900549475.1. Taxonomy (GTDB): domain Bacteria; phylum Bacillota; class Clostridia; order Oscillospirales; family Oscillospiraceae; genus Pelethomonas. Next base: position 67,916 of record UROF01000004.1, on the reverse strand, counting down.
GGTCATTCCTGAGACCTCCCAGCGCTCCATTGCTCTGGAGACCGGCGAGATCGACCTGGCCTACGATATGGCGGTAAACGATGTTGCTAAGCTGAAAGATTCTACTGAGCTCACCGTGTATGAGATCCCCTCTCTGACCTGCTGGTACATCTCCATGAACATGAACAAGGAGCCCTTCAACAACCCCCTGGTCCGTGAGGCTCTGAGCTACGCTATTGATCGTCAGCTCATTATCGATACCATCAACGCCGGCAGCGGCCAGCCCGCTGATGCCATTATTGCTCCGGGCGTATTTGGCTACTATTCCACCGGCGTACGTGAGTATGATCCTGAGAAGGCCAAGGAACTCCTGGCTGAGGCTGGTTATCCCGATGGTTTTGAGACTTCCCTCTGGGTCAACGACAACCAGTCCCGTATCGAAATGTGCCAGGCTATTCAGAATATGTTCCAGCAGATTGGTGTAGAGTGTGCTGTGGAAGTGCTGGAGTTCGGTAGCTATATCTCCAGAACTACCAATGGTGAGCACGATATGGCATATTTTGGCTGGACTACCTCCAGTGCGGATGCTGACTATTCCTATTACTCCCTTGAGCACTCCACCCAGCAGGGTGCTGCCGGTAACCGCAGCTTCATTGCTGATCCTGAGGTGGATGCGCTGATCGAAGAGGCACGGACGAATAGTGACGAGGCGACCCGGACGGAGCTTTACAAGGAGTTAGCCATCAAGCTGGACGAGATCAACAACAACATTCCTGTCTTCTACAGCTCCATTAACGTGGGAGCCAGCCAGAAGGTGGAAGGTTTTGTGATGGACGCCAATGGCTATCATAATCTGGATACCGTAAAGGTTGCTCAGTAAGTGACTTTTGGGCCGTCAGCTCTGTGTTGGCGGCCCAAATTGATGAAATAATGATATAATTAATTGAACGAGGAGGCTTTTATCATGAAACTTTCTAATATGACCTGGCCCAAAGTGCAGGAGTATTTTGCCAAGAATGACATGGTGCTTATCAGCATCGGCAGCATCGAGTGCCATGGCCGCCATATGCCTTTGGGTACAGACACCCTGATTCCTGATTTCCTGATCGAAAAGATCGAGCAGAAGAGCGACATCCTCATCGCTCCCACCATCCCCTACGGCGCCTGCCAGAGCCTGGCTGACTTCCCCGGCACCATTGATATCGATAACGAAGTGCTCTATCTGTTCTGCAAGCAGATATTTGAGAGCCTGTATCACCACGGTGCCCGGAAATTCGTGTTCCTGAACGGCCACGGCGGCAACATGAAGATGATCGAGCGCCTGGCCCTTGAGTATGAGAAGAAGGGCTGCCTGGTTGCTATGCTGAACTGGTGGCTGATGGCCTGGGATATGAATCCTGCGTGGAAGGGCGGCCATGGCGGCGGCGAGGAGACGGCGGCCATTCTGGGTATCGATCCCTCTCTGGTGGACAAGAGCGAGATCGGCGGCGATCTGAAGTTCTATCACTTCACCGACAACCTGAAGGCCACGGGCTTCCGTTCTGTGGAATTTAAGGGTGTTACTGTTGAGATCCCCAGAAGCATTACTCATGTTACCGACAGCGGCTGGATCGGGCCGGACCATCCCAACACCGCCACGGAGGAGTGGGGCCGTGAGATGCTCCAGACCACTGCTGATTATATCGTTGACTTTATCGAAGAGTTCAAGAAGGTATCCCTGGACTAAGAAAGGAGAGCCTGTCTGATGGATAAGAAAACCACACTGCAGATGATCGCTGAGATCTCCAATGCCAACGGTGTATCCGGCTTTGAAGATGATGTAGTGGCGGCGATCGTGCCCTATGCGGAAAAAGTAGGCGAGACAAAGGTGGATCGGATGCGCAACGTCTTTATCCGCCGTAACGAGAATACCGGCAGCCGGCCTGTAGTGCAGCTGGACGCCCACAGCGACGAGGTGGGCTTTATGGTCCAGGCCATTTGCCCCAATGGTACCCTGCGGATCATCCCCATCGGCGGTTGGGTCAGCCACAATATCCCCGCTCATAAGGTCTGGGTCCGTAACCGGTACGGCAAGTATATCCCCGGCCTGACGGCAAGCAAGCCCCCTCACTTCATGACGGAGCAGGAGCGCAAGGCTCCGCTGGATATCAAGGATATCACCGTGGATGTGGGTGCTGTGTCCCGTGAGGAAGCCATTGAGGTCTACGGTATCCGGATTGGCGAGCCGGTGGCCCCTGACGTTACGTTCACTTATGCTGAGGACACCGACCTCATGGTGGGTAAGAGCTTCGACTGCCGGCTGGGCTGTGCGGCGATCCTCAAGACCATGCATGAGCTGGCCGGAAAGGAACTGGCAGTGGATATCGTGGGTGCCTGTGCCTCCCAGGAGGAAGTGGGCGTTCGTGGTGCCACAGTAACGGCTCAGGTGATCCAGCCTGACATTGCCATCGTATTTGAAGGCTGCCCGGCGGACGATACCTGCGTGGAGCCCTACATGGTGCAGACTGCTATTAAGAGAGGTCCCATGCTGCGCCATATCGACTCCCGTATGATCACCAATCCCCGCTACCAGCGCTACGCGCTGGATCTGGCGGAGAAGCTGAACATTCCTGTTCAGGACGCTGTGCGTGCGGCAGGTTCCACCAATGGCGCCGCCATCCACCTCACTGGCAGAGGGGTGCCTACCATTGTTATCGGCGTACCGGTCCGCTATGCCCACACCCACTATGGTGTGTCCGCCTATGCTGACTTTGACAATGCCGTCAAGCTGGCCTGTGAGATCCTGCAGCGGATGGACAGCGATCTGATCGAAAGCTTCTAAGACAAAAGAAGATCAGTTTGAAAGAAAAAAGCTCCCTGATGCGTATACAAAACGCATCAGGGAGCTTTTTTATGCTATTGGTTATTATAGGCACAGATGTCGGTACTGCTGCAGCCCTTCCCTGCAATTAACCCAGCTTGCCATATGTTTCCGCGGAGACAGCCTCCAGCCACTCATTGGCGCAATTTTCACCGGGGACCTCCAGAGCCAGGTGGGAGAACCAGCTGTCCTGAGCGGCGCCATGCCAATGCTTTACACCAGTGGGGATGTTGACAACATCTCCCGGATGCAGCTCCTGAGCCTCCTTGCCCCACTCCTGATAGTACCCCCGTCCGGCTACGCAGATCAGGATCTGACCACCGCCTTTATCGGCGTGGTGGATATGCCAGTTGTTGCGGCAGCCCGGCTCAAAGGTCACATTGTATACCCCTACCTGGCTGGTGGAAAGGGGCTGCAGATAGCTCTGCCCCACAAAATACTGGGCAAAAGCGTCGTTGGGAGCGCCGATGGGAAAAACCATTTCCTGCTGATGCTGCGCTTTGCCGTCCTGGGCGGTGTCCTCGGCCCATACCTCCTTGGCCATGCGGAAAGCTGCCCACGCCTTGGGCCAGCCGGCGTAAAAGGCCGCGTGGGTCAGGATCTCAGCGATCTCCTGCCGTGTGATGCCGTTTTGCCGGGCGGTGGAAAGATGGTACTGGAAGGAGCTGTCTACCAGACCCTGGGCCATCAGAGCCACCACTGTCACCAGGGAACGGTCACGCAGAGAGAGTTTGTCCTCCCGGCTCCATACCTCGCCGAACAATACATCGTCATTGAGCTGGGCAAATTTGGGGGCAAACTCCCCCAGAGCATCTCTGCCCGCTGTCTGTTTTACTGCCATATCGAATACCTCCTATGCAAGAGAAAATGTTACCTGTACCGTACCATCGCCAAGCTTTGCCTGCAAGTCGGTGGGATCATCGATCTTGGCCAGCCGGGTAAAGCTCCAGGAGTTGGTGCCATAGTAGATGGTGATTTGGTTGCCTTGATATAGGATCACGTCGCCGGGCTCCGTGGTGATCTGCTGGTCATTCCGTGTCAGGGTCGTACCCAGAGGTCCCACCTTCTCAAAGCCGCCGTAGTCCTCCATTTCCACGGTAATAGGACCTTGGGAAAGCAGTTCTTTCCATTCCTCGGCAGAGCTGTTGTCCGCAAAGGTGGCCTGCAGTTCATAGTTTCCCACAGTGATTTTCAATGCAGATCCCTCCTGGCTGTTCTCAGATCCGTTGTCCTGCTGGGGGTGGGAAGGCTCCTGCTCCGAGATCACCGGCTTGGACGAAGAATGGCTGGAGTCTGTCAGAGCTTCGCTGCTCCCACAGGCCGAAAGGCTCAGAATGGCGAGCAGTACGCAAAACCATTTCAAAAATATCCCTCCTCCCCGCAGTTTTCTTACTTCAAATGGGACTGGAAGAACTGCTGGATCTTGTCAAAGGGAATTATGTCCTTCCGGTCATAGAGATCGGTGTGGACCGCACCGGGAATAATAAGCAGCTCCTTGTTGCCAGCGTAAGGGTTGTCCTTCACCATATCGGCAAAGGCATCGCGGCTGAAATAGCAGGAGTGAGCCTTCTCCCCGTGGATCACCAGCACAGCACTGCGGATCTCATTGCTGTAGCGCAGGATGGGCATATTGAGGAAGGACAGGGAAGAGGTGGTGTTCCAGCCGTCATTGGAGTTGAGGGACCGCTCTGTGTAGCCCCGCTCAGTCTTGTAATAGTCGTAGTAGTCCTTTACGAAGAAGGGAGCATCCTCCGGCAGCGGGTCCACTACACCGCCTGCCCGGGCGTAGGTGCCGCTTTGGTAGTCCTTCGTCCGCTGGGCGTTAAGGGCTTTTTTGGTCTCATACCGGGCGTCGGCGCTGTCAGCGGCGTCAAAGTAGCCCTTGGCGTTCACCCGGGTCATGTCGTACATGGTGGCGGTGACAGTGGCTTTGATGCGGGTGTCCATAGCGGCGGCGTTGAGAGCCATGCCGCCCCAACCGCAGATGCCCAGGATGCCCACTTTCTCGGGATCAATAAAGTCCCGGGTGGAGAGGAAGTCCACCGCGGCGGAAAAGTCCTCGGTGTTGATATCGGGGGAAGCCACATTCCGCACTTCGCCGCCGCTCTCCCCGATAAAAGAGGGATCAAAGGCCAGGGCGGCAAAGCCCCGGCTGGCCAGTTCCTCGGCATAAAGCCCGGCGCACTGCTCCTTCACGGCTCCGAAGGGACCGGCTACCGCCACAGCGGCAAGTTTCCCCTCCACCTCTCTGGGCAGGTACAGATCTCCCGCCAGCTCAATGCCATAGCGGTTGTGAAAGCGTACGGCTTCCCGCTTGACGGTGTCCCGCAGGGGGAAGGAGTATCCGTTATATTTGGAATTCATATGTTTTGCCCTCCTTAGATGTTGCGGCCCATCTCATAGGCCTCTGTGAGCTTTTCAGACTGCATCTCACCGGGAGCGTTGGCACCGCCGCCTCGGACCACACCGGCCAAACGGGCTTTTTCAAAACAGGCGATCCATCCACCGAGGCCGTTCACCGGGCCGTCTGACGCGCTGTCCTCACTCTCGGCGGAGGCAGTGAGCAGATAGATGTCCCGGAACCGGTAGTCGGCGGAGTAGAGCGGATTGGCTCGATCCAACAAGACTTTCATCTGTCCGGACATTTCGTAGTAATAGACGGGAGTGGCGAAACAGATCACGTCTGCTGTTCCCATTTTCTCCACAATATCGTTGGCATCGTCCTGGATCACACAGCGGGGGGCCTTGAGGCAGGCCATGCAGCCGTTGCAAAAGCGCAGGTCCTTTCCCCGCAGGGAGATGCATTCAACCTGGTGTCCAGCGTCTCTGGCCCCCTGGGCGAAGTGCTGTGCCAGCATATGGGAATTGCTGTTGGGGCGCAGGCTGGTGGAGATAACCAGTACATTTTTACTCATAATATATCCTCCTCACTGATGGTTCGTATAACTTTTGCAGGCACGCCGCCCACAATGGTGTTTTCCGGGATGTCCCTGGTTACGACCGCCCCGGCTGCCACAATAGCGCCGTCGCCGATGGTCACGCCGGGCAGAACAGTAGCGTTGGCGCCGATCCAGACATTTTTGCCGATGTGGATGGGGGCGGGGAGCATACTGCTGCGATCCTGAGGGGACTTGGCGTGGTTAAGGGTGGCCAGTACCACGTTGTGGCCGATCAGGGCGCCGTCCCCGATAAAAATGCCGCCCTGGTCCTGGAACTTGCAGCCCATGTTGATAAAGACATTCTTACCGATGTGGATATTCTTTCCGCAGTCGGTGTAAAATGGCGGGAACAGCCCGAAGGACTCATCCACCGGCCTGCCGATCAGTTGGGAGAAAAGGGCGCGCAGCTCCTCCGGTGGGTGGTAGCTGCCGTTGATTTCTGCTGTGAGATGCAGGGCTTCCTGGCTGACACCGTGCATGAACAAATGAGCTTCGCTGCCTCCGCGCACCGGCTTTCCGCTGTTGAGATGCTCCAAAAATGTTTCTAAATCCATTGTCTACTCCTGATACATATAGTTTCCACTTCTATTGTAGCACTCAGTAAGAAGGATAACAAATACCTATATAGAATACTTTCCTATGCTTGAAAACTATATTTGGTTTGTGCTATCATCAGATCATCCGGAGGTGAGATCCTATGGAATTGAGAGTGCTGCAATATTTTCTGGCAGTGGCACGGGAGCAAAATATCTCGGCGGCTGCCCAGTCCCTGCATCTTACCCAGCCTACCCTCTCCCGGCAGCTCAGGGAGCTGGAGGAGGCGCTGGGCAAGCAGCTGATGATCCGGGGCAACCGGAAGATCACCCTCACCGAGGAGGGAATGCTGCTGCGGAAGCGGGCGGAGGAGATCCTGGAGCTGGCAGACCGGACAGAAAAGGAGATCATGCAATCTGCCGATACGGTCAGCGGAGATATCTATATCGGGACCGGCGAGACTGACGGTGTGCGTCAGATCGCCAGGACGGCCCATCAGCTCCAGCAGAGTTATCCGGGCATCCACTTTCACATTGTCAGCGGCGATGCGGTGGATGTGTGCGAGCGCCTGGACAAAGGCCTTTTAGACTTCGGTGTACTGCTGGGAGATATGGATAAAGCAAAGTACCACTACTTGGAACTGCCTATGAAAGATACCTGGGGAGTCCTGATGCGGCGGGACAGTCCTCTGGCGGGGCAGGACGCTGTCTCACCACGGGATCTGTGGGACAAGCCGCTGATCCTCTCACGACAGGTGGACAACAAAAGCGGTCTGTATCGGTGGCTCCGAAAGGAGTCCGCAGAGCTGCACACCGTGGCCACCTATAATCTCATTTATAATGCCTCGCTGATGGTGGATGAGGGGATGGGCTACGCCTTTACCCTGGACAAACTGGTGAATACCACCGGCAGTGACCTCTGTTTCCGGCCCCTGCAGCCGAGGCTGGAACTGGGGATGTACCTGGTGTGGAAAAAGTCGCAGATTTTCTCTAAGGCGGCGGAGCTATTCCTGGAGCGGCTGCAGGAGCAGCTGATTCCCTCGTGTGAGGAGCGAAGATGAAGATATCCTGTGAGATATCCTCATCTTAAACCAAAGAATGAGAAATGTCGAATACTCATTATGGATGGTCAGACATAGCGCTCAGGCATTTTTGGTGACGCTGACCGGTCCAGACACCGGCGAAAAATAAATAGCGGGCAGTGAAGGGAGATTTCTTCACTGCCCGCTGTTCCTTTTGCGGGGGTCTGTGGTTTTTGCCGCTGCACAGTGGGTAATGTGCAGAAGAAAATCGCTCCGGCAGCAGGGGACAGGAACGTGGCGTGCCAGACCGTCACGACACTATTTTCTTAGGGCGGCGGCAGGTTCTGCGCGGACCAAACGATAACTAGCGCAGCTGCTGAGGAAAAGTACGACTGCAAAGGCTGCTGCCAGAGATATGACGGTAGACCCTGGAGAGAAGAGGAGGGAAAAATCCAGAACAGATGCTGCCAGTAAGCTGACAAGTACTAGGACAGCGTCAAGTACAGCGGCCAGTGCTGCCAGCAAAAGATTTTCCATACGGAGCATGTTGCTGATCTGCCTGCGGCCATAGCCCAGTGCGGACAGCAGACCGACCTCCCGGTAACGGGAGGACTGCAGCTTGAATAGAAGTACCGCTGCCAGAAACAGGGCGATGGCTAGTACCAAAACAGAAATGATAAAAAACAGTTGATTCAGACGCTGAAAAGTACTTTGCAAAGCAGCTACTTCTTCCGCTGCGGTTTCCGCGTCGACTCCCCGCAGCTTCAGGCTATTGCTCACAGCGACAACGTCACTGAATTCACCGACATCATAGCTGAGGGAATAGCTGGGTTCTCCCTCGGGTATGTTTTGATAGAGCTGCTGCTCTACGTCGGAACTCACAAAAAAGTCATCATACCCGGCGTTGCAGATTCCGCTGACAGTCAGTGTGCAGGAAACCCCGCCTACTTCCAGCGTGGCAGTTTTGCCCAGCAGATTTTGAATATGGGGATCAAACTTCTTGGCAAGGCTGGGACTTAGCGTGATCTCGTTTTGACTGTCGCGCGGCATTACGCCATAGGAAAGACTCTCGGTGGCTTTGGGCATGGGATATTTCTCCTGCATGTGTTCCGCTTTGCCTTCGATCGTCAGCGTAATATCTTCCAGCTTGTACTGGCGATAGGAAGATACGATCCGTTCGTCGCTGCGTAAATACTCCAGAAGGACGCCGTCGTCAGAACCCTTGATATATCCGTTGTTGAAGGCAGTATTTTTTTCCTTGAATTGTGTGATAGAGCGCTCCATCACATGGTCGAAGGACAAGGAAAATAAGAACGACAACAATCCTATGGAAACAGCAAGTGCTGCCACGAAATATTGCCCGAAGTGCACCCGAAGGTTGCGCCTGGCCTGATGGGAAAGAGAACCTTCCTTCGCTGTGCCGATGCGAAGGGTTCCTTGGTCCGTACGTTGGGGGGTCGGACCTTCCGATACGATCCTCTGGTCCTGAATATGGATGATCTCATCTGCAAAAGTGCAGATTTTTGCGTCGTGGGTAATGACCACTACCAGCCTGTCCGCAGACAATTCCCGCAGAAGTTCCATGATCTCAGTAGATGTGGTCCGATCCAGCGCTCCGGTAGGTTCATCTGCCAGAATGATTTGAGGATCGCCCATTAGCGCCCGTGCGATGGCTACCCGCTGTTTCTGTCCTCCGGACAGAGTCTCAACTTTCTGATCCTGTTTGGAAGCCAGTCCCAGCCGCTCTAAAAGGGAAACTGCCTTTTGTTTCTTTGCAGGCAGAGCCATATCACCAGGGGCGGCCAGACAGATATTTTCCAGCACGGTATATCCGGAGAGCAGGTGGTAATTTTGAAATACAAACCCAACATTATCCCGGCGATAGCGGCATAAGGCAGTAGCGTCCATTTGGTGCAGTGGGACGCCGCCTACTGTAATTCCACCGGAATAATCGGTGTCAAATCCTGCCAGCAGATTGAGGAAGGTGGTTTTGCCGCCGCCGGATGGACCCATCAGGCACACCACACCGCGCGCCGGAAAGGTGTAATTGGCTTTCTCCAGGATCACGGTATTGCCATATCGTTTTGTTACATCACGAAGTTCAATCATGCTTAATGTTCTCCTGTTTTCAAAACAGCCGAAGCCTTGTTATTTGCGGTAACCGCCGCTGTGAGCACCCAACCGAACAGTGCTGCCAAAAAGGTGAGGGCGGCGCCGATACCAAGCATCTTTCCATTCATGATATTGACGTTCCAAAAAGCAGTGGTGCCCAGATTCAGCAGCGGTGAGATACCAAGAAAAATGACAGCGGAACCGATGCCCAGCATCAAATATTCTGCGGACGCTATGCTCATAAGATGAGACTTTCCGTATCCGCTGATCTGGAAGATGGCAAATTCTCTGCGGCGGCTCAGAGCGGTTACCAGGGCCACTGCCAGGTCCACCACGACAGCCAGAACACTGATGACCATGACGGCGGAGCCGGACTGCTGGGTGGTTTGCTGATTCAGACGAACCATATCCTCCACCAGTTCAAACCGGCCCAGAGGGACAATGCCTTCCGCATTGAGTTCATCTTTGATGGCGATCATATCCGCAGGTGTCTTGGCCCGGATCACGAAATTGCTTTCTCCGCTGGTGATTTCCGCTTGGCTGCGCATTTCATCCAGGGCGCTTTTACTGAAAAAGAAAGCGTCATCCACGGTATAGGACAGGACCTGATCGCCATAGTCGTATCGGACCGTGGTATCCATCACTCCTACAATTTTTGCTTGAACAGATACCGGCATGGCCACCGGCTGTCCACTGTCCCAGTTATAGATGCTGCCTGAAAAGTCTACTGTTTTTCCCAGTGTATCTTCGGGAGAAAGACCCAGCTGATCGGCAAAGCTTTTGGGGATCACGATTTCATACCCTTCCCCCATGGGCATAACACCGGCTGTCAACTTGTCCGCATGGGGAACGGAGCCGCTGCTCTCTACCGTATAGGTCTGACCATCCACGGTGAGTGCAATGTCCTGATAGGCCTGTGTGAATACGATGTGGGAAACGCGGCTGTCGTTCAGATACCGGTCATAGAGGCCATTGATGTCCTGGTCCACATCAGCAGAAGGCTCGTCGCTGCTTTGACCGTCGGTCCCGCCTGCGCTGGTAAAACTTCCGACCACGCTGACATCTAAAATACTTTCCCCGTAGGTGTCAAACAATTTTTGAAACGCTTCTTGTCCGCTGCCGGTAATGGCGCCGCTTACTGTCACCAGAAGCAGCGTAGCAGAGACGATCAGTGCCAGGACGGATGATACCGTACGTCCTGCATTGCTTTTCAAACTGCTCCAGGCCAGGGACAAGGAACTTATGGGGGAGATCCGGCGGGACTTCAGTGTCTCCATGCCGCCGGAAACAGGGGCCGGCGCCTGGGGAGCGGAGATCAGTTCCCCTTTATCCAGTTCATACACCTTGTCACCCGTATGGATGAGCGATGTGTCGTGGGTGACGACAATGACCGTCCTCTTTTTTGCGATCACTCGCAGAAGGTCCATAATGGCTTTGGCGGACCTTTCATCCAGAGCGCTGGTGGGCTCATCGGCCAAGATGACTTGGGGATTTTTGACCAGTTCCCGCGCAATGGCTACCCGCTGCTTTTGGCCGCCGGATAATTTACCGGCTTTCTGATTGGCCAGCTCTGCAATGTGGAGTTCCCGCAGGACTTTTAAAGCTGCCTGCTTATCCGGCTGCCTTTTCAGATGCTGAGGCAGCATCACATTTTCCAAAACGGTATGATCCTCCAGAAGATTAAAATCCTGCCAGATAAAGCCAAACAGTTCGTTATAGCAGCGGCTTTTTTCTTCCTCTGTCAGCTTTTTTAAATCCTGTCCCCGGTAAAATGCGCCTCCGTCGTACTCCTGATCCATGCCGGTCAGGATTTTGAGCAAAGTGGTCTTACCGCTGCCTGATGCGCCGACCAAAAAATTCAGTCCGCTGCCTATACGGAGCGACACATCGCGCAGTGCGTACTCACCGTGAAACTGCTTAGATACATGCTGAATCTCAAACATTTGTTGTCTCCTTATCGCTCTTTCGGGATAGCCCTACTCTATCAAAACGGATATAAAATCCCTGTTAAGCAAAAAAAGAAAGAGCCAGATTATTTCACAGAATAATCTGGCTCTTTTCCTTCAGGGCAGGTGGACGGTAAAGCGGCTTCCGCCTTCCGGCACTGGGCCTGCCTCAATTGTCCCTCCGTGCTGCTCCACAATGGCCCTCGCCGTAGCGAGTCCCAGTCCCGCTCCTCCCATCTGGCGGGAACGAGATTTGTCTACCCGGTAGAAGGGCTCAAAAATCAATTCCAATGCTTCCTTGGGGATGCCGATCCCCGTATCTGACACGGTTACGACAGGACCTGGAGACAAGGTGATGTACACACTGCCGCCGGGACGGTTGTATTTGATGGCGTTTTCCACCAAATTGAAGAACACTCTGTTCAGCAGCAACTTGTTCCCAACGGTGTATATTTCGCCTCCCCTGAGAGAGATACTGACCTGTTTATCCTCCGCTAGCGGGGCAAGATCTGCGGCGATTTGTTCCAAAAGCTCATGCAGAGGGATACGTTCCCGCTCTGTGACACCGTCGAGATTGGTCAGCTCCAGCAGCTCTTGTACCAGTCCGGACAAGCGGTTGGTCTGTGCGATAACACCGTCGATCAGTTTGTCATATTCCTGCTGACTGTGGTCAGCCCGTTTTTTGAATACATCTACTTTCGTCCGCAGAACCGTCAGAGGGGTACGCAGTTCATGGGCGGCACTCTGAGCAAATCGCCGCTGCATGGCAAAGGCCTGATCCAATTTGGAGGACATCTGATTGAATGAGACAGTCAGTTCTGCCACCTCGTCATGGGTCTGGGGGACGGGGAGCTGCTGGGACAGGTTGTTGGCGGTACAGGATTTCATCCGACTGTTTAAGATCTTCAAAGGTGTAAGGGCTCCGCCTACAAAAAACCATGTCAGAGCGCCGCCGGCAGCGATCACGAGCAGCATGTACAGAATACTGATCTGCCGGAAATCTGTCCGTGCCTGTTGTGACTCGATGGATGGCTCCATTTCAACACTGCTGTCTGTCAAATCGGAAAACAGGTCCTGATCATCTACCCGGGAAGCAGGGACCACCACAGTAGCTTCAATGACATCTGCCATGTTGTTGGCGTAAAAATTCAGGATAAAGGTCAACCCCACGCAGCAGACAGTAAGCAGCAGAATGCTCAATACCGTCAGGCGTGTCTGTAAAGACAATTTATTCAAAGAGATTCCTCCTGACTAAGGCAGTATCCCTGGCCGATCCGGGTGACGATAGGGTCGTAGGACAGTGCCTGCTTCAGTTTTTTCCGCAGCGTGGCAATGTGGACGCGAACTGCGTTGCTGAAGCTGTCTGCCTCCATATTCCAGATGTGCTCGATGAGCTCCTCCTGACTGATGACTTTTGTGGGATGGAGCATGAAATATTCTAAAATTGCCAGCTCTTTTCTGGTCAGAGGGATCTGTACTCCGTTTACAGAAGCGGTCCTTCCCGCCGTATCCAGGGAGATGGAGTTCCAGACCAGCACGATATTTTCCTGGACGAAGCTGCGGCGAAGCAAGCTGCGGATACGGGCTTCCAACTCTTCAAAGGCAAAGGGTTTTGCCAGATAGTCGTTGGCGCCGCTGTCCAACCCCTGCACCTTGTCGGAAACGCTGCTCCGGGCAGACAGGATCAGTACTTTGAGCTCCTTGTTGACCTTGCGTACCTCACGCAGTACATCCATTCCATCCATACCCGGCAGATTCAGATCCAGTACCACCAGATCATAGGTCTCTACCATAAGCATTTCATAGCCGGCTTCACCGGTATAACAGCGATCCACCGCATAGCCGTCCAATTCCAGGCCTTCCGCAATGGCATCGCAGAGATCTATTTCATCTTCAACGATCAGGATCCGCATGATGCACCTCCCACTACAATAGTTGCCCCTATTGTAACATAGGAAGATAAAATTTGTGTTAAGGAGCAGATGGTTCTTAACACGGATTTTAACTGGTCTTTGGTAGACTGCCTCCACACAAATGAAAGTGAGGGCAATTTATGCAACACAAAAAACTTCTTTCTTTCCTGGTGGCTGGAGCACTTGTGGTCGCAATGGCAGGCTGCAGCTCTGCCCCTTCCGAGGACGAGATCCTGTCCGCGCTGGAAAACGGGACGATTACCGTGGAAGATGCCAAATCCAAAGGCTGGATCGATGACAAATGGATCGAGGAGCATTTTGAGCCAATTGAAGCCGACTCAAAAATTCATCTGTTTGATCCCTTTGAAACCACATATCTGGATGGTACGCCTGCCTCCTCTGAATTGATCGAGGGGACCATGTGCCTGGTGTTCTTTGACAGCACCATGGAGGGAAGCGTGGATACACTGGCAGAGATCAGCAAGATCTCCGGTCAAATGGAAGAACTGGGAGTCCCCGTCCTGGGGATCATGACAGACAGCGACCTGGACGCGGCGCGGGAAACACTGCCTGAGCTGAATTTCCCGGTCATCGTTTATAACGAGGAGATGCAGAAATCCTTGGATTTATATAAGGATCTGATTAAGGACACGGTCGTTTCTGTATTTACGAAAGATGGCGGCATTTACTCAGCCTGGAACAGCGATTGCAGCGCTGACGAACTTCTGGACAGTGCGGAGGATCTGCTTCGTGAAAAATAAGATATCCCTGCTCTTTCTGGCAGCGGCAGTATGCTTGATCATTTTCGGCGCAGTACGGGGAGAAGGAACCACGGTGCTGGATAAGGGAACAAATCTTTGCCTGGAGTGTGTTGGGATTGGCTAAGAATAAAAACCGCTGGAAGATCCAGGCGCTGTCAGCGCTGCTGACCAATGCGCACCTTGCCGGCTTTTTTACAGGAAAACTATACAAGGGAGCTTTGAAAGGAACCTGCGTGCCCGGGCTCAACTGCTATTCCTGTCCAGGAGCTGTCGGCTCCTGTCCGATCGGTGCTCTGCAAGCGGTGATCGGTTCCTCCAAATTTCAGTTTTCCTATTATGTTGTGGGAATCCTGATCTTTTTTGCTGTACTGTTTGGCCGGGTTGTCTGCGGCTTTCTATGTCCGTTCGGCTGGTTCCAGGAATTGCTGTATAAGATACCTACCAAAAAATTCAGCACGAAAAAACTGCGGTTTCTGACCGGCCTGAAATATATAATTCTGGCTCTGTTTGTTATCGTGCTCCCCATGACGGTCGTCAATGAAGTGGGGATGGGAGACCCGTGGTTCTGCAAATGGCTGTGTCCCGCGGGCGTATTGGAAGGCGCTATTCCTTTGGCTGCTGCCGACAGCGGAATCCGTGCAGCGCTGGGGACTCTGTTTACCTGGAAGAGTTGTATCCTGCTGGGGATCGTGACGTTAGCGATCTTTTTTTACCGCCCGTTCTGTAAGTGGCTATGTCCTCTTGGTGCGTTCTATGCCCTGTTCAACAAAGTATCGTTGTATCGGTTCCGCATTGAACGGGATAAGTGTACCTCCTGCGGAGCCTGCGCCAAGGTCTGCAAGATGGACGTGGAGGTCTATAAGACACCGAACCACACAGAATGCATCCGCTGCGGAGATTGTCTGCGTACTTGTCCGCATGGCGCGATCTGTAAGAATATTTCGTTTAAAAAAGGAGAAAATCAACATGAAAAAGTTAGTTAGTTTTCTGCTGGCGTCGGTATGTATCCTCTCCCTTTGTGCCTGTGGAAGTGGGGAGATCGAGGCATCCAAGAAACCCTTTCCGGAGTTCGAAGGAGTGGATTTTGAAGGAAATAAAGTCAGCAATGATATGTTTGCAGACTATGATGCCACTATCATCAATTTCTGGAGCAATGGCTGCGGAAGCTGCATTGCGGAAATGCCGGAGCTGGAAGAGTACTACCAAAAGTTTAAGGAGCAGAACATCAACCTGATAGGCGTAGCTGCCAGCGCAGGCGATTCTGAAGAAATGCGTGCTGAAGCAGAGCGGATCCTGAGAGAAAAAGGGGTAACCTATACGAACATCATTCCGGATCCGGAGAGCGATTTCTATAAAGACTTCATCTGCCAAATTAACGGTTTCCCCACGACCTACATCGTGGACAGTGAGGGAAATATCATCGGTGCACCTCTGGCGGGAGTGGTAAAGGAGCAGGAAGATACGCTGATGAAGCGCTTGGAGCTTATTGAGAAGTAGCTTGGCCATTTGTGACGGCTTTCCGGAACCCAGACTTGCCGAGGGGAAAAACAGGTGGTATGATGATATCACCGGTGCAGCCGGAATTTTATATCAGGAGAAATGCTGTTTGAAACGAAACAACACCTTGGAGATTGTGCTTTGAGCGGGAGGCTGGGGCATGATAACGGGCCTCCCGGTATTGAACACACAATATTCAGGAGGAAATAAACATGAGACAAGATAACATCATGATTCGCAGAGAGGTTCCGACGGACTATTCTGCTGTGGAGCACCTGACCCGGGAGGCGTTTTGGAACGTATACCGTCCCGGCTGCCTGGAGCACTATGTGATCCATGTGCTGCGGAAGGACCCTGCCTTTGTACCTGAACTGGATCTGGTCATGGAACGGGAGGGGCAGTTGATCGGCCATATCATGTATATGCGTGCAGCCATCACAGCCGACGATGGCAGGAAAATTCCGATTATGACCTTCGGTCCCATCAGTATCCGTCCTGATCTCCAGCGGCAGGGACTGGGTAAGCGGCTGCTGGACTACTCCATGGGGAAAGCTGCGGAATTGGGAGCGGGAGCTCTGTGTATTGAGGGGAACCTTGACTTTTACGGCAAGTCCGGCTTTGTGGTGGCCGGAACCCGAGGTATTCGGTATCACGGAGAGCCGGAGCAGGAGATCGTGCCGTATTTTTTGCTGAAAGAACTGCGGCCCGGCTTTTTGGAGGGCGTCACTGGGATCTACCATACACCCCAGGGCTACTATGTGGACGAGGCGGCGGCAGAAGCCTTTGACCAAAAGTTTCCCCCAAGGAAAAATTAAAACTGCCCGGACAGCTGTTTTAATGAAAAAATCAGGGGCCTGCGGTACTTTACCGCAGGCCCCTATTTTGTGAGCTGCTTCTATCTGCATTCTCGCTTCATGGCGAAATAGCCAATCAGCACCGTCCAGACATAGGCGCAGGTCTTGGGGATCATCAGCATCCCGATCAGGGGGATGGCGTCTGCCCACAGCACCACCGGGATGTAAAAGCCAAAGCTCAGTACGATAGTCAGCCACATCCAGCGGAACGCCTGATCCTTGTACGCTCTGGCGCTACGGTAAAACAGCACAATTACCAGAAGCCCCAGCAGGGCGAAGGGGATGTTGCGGTAGATACCCCAGGAGAGCGGTGCGTCAGCACTGAGCCACTGATTCTGCGGCATCATGCACAGAAGGACCCGCAGTCCGGCCAGGACATACACTGCGGCAGTCAAGCCGTTTTGTCCTTTGATACGGTACCGCTGCCGCCACACATAGTAGAGCAGCACATAGAAAACCGTCATGGTCACAGAGGTGATCCACTTTCCCAGTCCCAAAGGGACAGTGTAATTTTCAAGGCCCGTAGTACAAAGGGCAACAGCCCGTGGAATCAGATGGAATGCATCCGCTGCGCCAAGGACCACCGCCATAAAACCAAACAAACGGAATTGGCGGTTTCCCTTGCTGCCTCGAATCATCAGGATGCCGATGGTAATGACAGAGATCAGATAGACAGCGTCAAATACCGTTTCCATGATAGCCTGCATTGTTTATTCTCCTTTTTGCTCCATTTTATTTTGGAAAGTTGCTGCGGCAAAAGCCGCCTTGCCATAGTTGCGGCCAAACAACAGTCCGGCCAGCAGAAGCGAAGCCCCCAGGCCGGTATAAAAGACGGCAATAAACCGTTCCGGCGCAAGTCCGCTTGCCCGCAGGCCAATGCCGCCGCTCATCATTACTGCCATGATGGCAAAGGCCTTTCCGTCAAAGAACTTCAGGAAAAAGTGCCGCTCCTCCCCATAGGAGGTAATCCTGGCAGTATGTTTTTTTACCAGTTTTCCGAAGATAAATTTCTGAAACACAGCGAAAACCAGTATAGACAGAAGATAATTCAGCACGGTGAGGTGAGCTGGATAGGCCAACAAACCGATGCGGAGGATGTTGAAACCTGCTGCGCTCCACACCAGGCAGGCCAGAAGCAGCAGGGTATTCCGTTTTACTTTCATTATCTGCCTCCTTCTGTGATATCATGCGTTATCAAGATCAGGGAGGCATTGTATGACTTCAGGTAAGAAGCGGCGTAAGGCCGTGGTAGATGGTTCCGACTGTGTGGCCTGCGGCTGTTGTGCAAAGGTTTGTCCGCTGCAGGCCATTGAAATTGTCCGCGGCATGATGGCCCGGGTCAAGGAAGAAACATGTGTGGGCTGCGGTAAATGTGCAAAAGAGTGCCCGGCCAGTGTCATTGAGATCCGGGAGGTGGAGGCATGAAAAAGCATTGGTACGATTATCTGTGGATCGCATCTCTCCTGTATCTTTTGCTAGGCTTTGTAAATATTTTGTTTGCCTGGTTAGGGCTTCTGTGCTTTTTTATTCCGCTTATCATTGCCATCGTCGGCGGGACCAAGGGCTACTGCAACCGATACTGTGGCCGGGGACAGCTGTTTGGCCTGCTGGGTGGCCGCTTCGGTTTGTCCCGCAAAAAGGATATCCCCAGATGGATGAAAAGCAAAGCGTTCCGGTATGGCTTTTTGATTTTCTTCTTTGCTATGTTCTTCCTGATGCTGTGGAATACATACCTGGTGTTTGCTGGGGCGCAGGATCTGAAACAGGTGGTCACCCTGCTGTGGACCTTTAAGCTGCCCTGGCTCTGGGCATACCACGGCACGCTGTTCCATCCCGGTGTGGCCCAGTTTGCCTTTGGATTTTACAGCGTCATGCTCACATCTACTGTGCTGGGGTTGGCCACTATGATCCTGTTCAAGCCTCGCAGCTGGTGTGTCTATTGCCCCATGGGCACCATGACCCAGTTGATCTGCAAGGTAAAAAACGGAAAGGAATTATACCGATAGGCCATTCGGTTCTTACGTGACCTCGTCACGGAAGAGCAAGCAGTTGTTGGGTATACTGAGTTCAAACAAAAGCAAGGAGCTGACCAGTATGGCGGCTATCAGTAGGAACAAGGACCAACTCCGGCAGATGATGGACGGAGCAGGATCTGTTCTGATGAATTTCTGGGCGCCCTGGTGCAGCTGCACGGCGGAAGGATACTTGGCAGGAGGTAACTGATATGAAAGAACGCATGAAGAAATGGCTGCGGCCAGCTTTGTTTATACTGGGTGGCGCCCTGGTGGGGCTTGGCTATTACTCTCTGGTGGGGTGTGCCACCGGTACCTGCGCCATTACCTCCAGTCCTCTCAACTCCATGGTGTACATGGGCCTGATCGGCTGGCTGCTCTCCGGCGTATTTGGATCAGGCTGCAAGGGAAGCTGCCGCAGGTAAACTATTTTATGCAATAAGAAATCAGCCGCAGGCAAACTGCCTGCGGCTGATTGTATAGGCTGCCACTTATGGAATGAGCAGCCTGCCGCATTGTCAAAGGGGACCATTCATGGTATGATGGCATCACAAAATGACGGGAGGTGCTTCCATGCCTCTGCACATCGTACAAAACGACATCACTGCCATGAAGGTGGATGCCATCGTCAATGCCGCTAACGAGAGCCTGTTAGGGGGAGGAGGCGTGGATGGCGCGATCCACCGTGCTGCCGGGCCTGACCTGCTGAAAGAATGCCGAACGCTGGGCGGCTGTAAAACGGGACAGGCCAAAATTACAAAAGGATATCGCCTGCCCGCTAGGTTTGTGATTCACACTGTAGGGCCGATCTGGCGGGGTGGGAGCCACGGGGAGCGGGGCCTGCTAGCCTCCGCCTACCGCTCCTCTCTGGAGCTGGCCCTGGCCAATCAGTGCGAGACGGTGGCCTTCCCGCTGATTTCCTCCGGGGCGTACGGCTACCCCAAGGATGAGGCTCTCAAGGTGGCGGTGGACACCATCGAGGATTTCCTGCGTATCCATGATATGACAGTCTATCTGGTCATTTTTGGCCAGAGCTTATTGGGAGGATGATACCATGCCCCGTGCTGATGTAACACAGATGCCTTTCGCAAAACTATATCCTCTGCTGGTAAATAAGGCTGAGAAAAAAGGCCGCAGCAGGGAAGAAGTGGACCAGGTGACCGCATGGCTCACCGGATATACCCCCGAAGATATTGCTCGGTTGGAGCAGTCCGATACCAGCTATGGCGACTTTTTCCGCAGTGCCCCGGCTATGAACCCCAATCGCACTTTGATCACAGGTAAAGTATGTGGGATTCGGGTGGAGGAGATCGAGGACCCGTTGATGCGGGAGATCCGCTATCTGGACAAGCTGGTGGACGAGCTGGCCAAGGGAAAATCTATGGAGCAGATTTTGAGGAAGTAATTGCTGCGTGTCAAAGGAGCGTGAAAACCACGTCCACTGTGTTTGTAGCCCAACAGAGCAGAACAAGTCGAGTCGCTTTGTGATACCTCTTTACTGCCGGACAAACATTTTCGAAGGAGAAATAGGGATGATGTTTGACCACAACCTGTTTGATAGCTATCGTACTCTTTTGCAGTCTACTGATCTGCAGAGGGCCTATCAGGAATTTATCCGCTGGTTCCGCTATCTGCGCAGTCAGCTGGAGCGGCAAATGCCAGACTTTCGTTTCCAGAATGGTATTTCTGAGAATGCCATGGACTACGCCTATTTTTCCTTTTTCAGTCAAATGTTAAAAGAGAACAATCTGAAGTTGGTAGTCGTGTTTGTCCACAAGAGTTTTCAGTTGGAGGTGTGGCTCTCTGGCACAAATCGCAGTGCTCAGTGCCGCTGGGCGGATCGTATGAGGGATCATCTTCTGCCTATGGGGATGGAGGCCACTGATGATCCGGAGCACACTGATTATCTGGTGCGCTTGCCGGTTCAGGTGGACCTGCCTGATGGTGATGCTGCTGTGGCAGCCGTAAAAGTGGCAGCGGAAAAACTGGCTGGGGTTCTTTTATGACGAAATAGAGGACTTCGCCTGCTGCAAATCCTAGATCACTCTTGCCAAGGGCTGCACCAAGGCCTTTACGTTGCATTAAAAAATAAGAACCACCCGGTACTTCTGATGATATTCAGAAGTACCGGGTGGTTTATTGCAGCCTCCAGCGGAAATCAGGGGGCTTTTTGCTGCGATATGTGGCGGAGGCATCATCAACAGGACGTCTCCTCCCATTCCCGCAGTGCAGCCAGTTGCTCGGGTGTGTGGAACCAGTGTTCTCCACCCTCTATCACGGTGAGTTCGGCGTTGTGCTGCCGGATATATGCTTCAACAGTCTGGCGGGAAGTCATGTTGTCTGCACTTCCATAGAGAATGTGGGTAGGGCAGGCCCAATGGTGAACCGGGTGTTCCCTTTTCATGTACGCGCCTTTCATTCCTTCCATGTCTCTCTCATCCGCTCCAGCCCTGTCCCAAGTCCCGCAAAGCCTGCGCATCGCCCTGGCCGGGTGTTGACGGCGTGGTCCAGCAGGGGCTGAGCCTGACAGGAGGTGTCCAGACATAAATCCAGTGACAGCACATCCTCCCAAGCGCGGTTGAGGAAAGCTACCTCCCGTCGGCCATGGGTGCGGGTGATCCCAATGTCGCCTGCCTGCCGCAGGTATGCCTCTGTCTGTTCTTGGGGGAAACCAGCGGCAGTGAGGCTATCGGTCAATCCATCCCGGAACAGTCCGGGGATGTCCGCCCACTGGAAGGGCGTCACATCACAGCGGACAAAGGTGTACCGGCTGTGGCAGTGGACTGCCAGCAGGCACTTGTGGCCCCGCAGATCGATCACATGCAGGTCCCAGCAGAAGTGCCGGTCCGGTTCTGTGCCGTAAGATGGTGTTTTTACTTTCAGAAATCGCTGGAGGGGAAAGGTCAGTCCCAGTTCCATTACTTTACCTCGTGAGGGATGGAGATTTTTTCGATCTGGAGTTTTCCATCCGTGAGTTCCGCCATCATCATGGTAATCTCCTGTTGGAATCGCCGGGGACCGCAGGAGCCGGGATTGAGCCAGAGAATACCGTCCTTTTCCTCCTGCACATACTTGTGGGAGTGGCCGAACACCACCACATCCACACCGGCAAGATCGGCAGGGAGCTCCTTTTTGTTGTGAATCATATAAAAGGTCACGCCATCCAGTGTGACGGTGAGATCATGGGGAATGGTTTCCGCCCAGCCCTTGTCGTTATTGCCCCGGACGACATAGAGCGGGGCGTATTGCCGCAGTTCATCTACAATGCTTTGCTTGTTGATATCGCCGCCGTGGAGAATGACATCGGCAGTTTTCAGTTGCTCTGTTACCTCGGGGCGCAGCAGACCGTGGGTGTCGGATAAAATGGCAAGTTTCATGTGGTACAGCCTCCCTCCAGGGTCCAGCCAAAGTCGTTGTGGTAGATCATCTGGCGGGTCATGCCGCCGTCGATGCAGATGTTCTCACCCGTAATGAAGCCCGCCTTGTCTGAGCATAGGTAGAGCACCATATTGGCGATATCCATAGGGTTGCCTACCCGGCCGGCAGGCTGCTGGGCCGCATCCGGCCCGTGATAGACGGTGTAGTCCGTGTCAATCCAGCCGGGAGAAATGGAGTTTACCCGCACCCGGCCAGCAAGGCTCACCGCCAGGGCGTGGGTCAGGGCGGAGATGCCGCCCTTGGCTGCCGTATAGCTCTCAGTCTGGGGCTGGCTCATCCTGTCCCGGGAGGAGGAGATGTTCACGATGGCCGCGCCGGGAGCAAAGTGGGGAGCAAACAGTTTTGTGAGGTAAAAGGGGGCGGTGATCCCCACCCGCAGGGCGTAGTTGAAGGCCTCGTAGGTGCATTCATCGATGCCTTTCATCAAAGGAAGGGCGTTGTTGATGAGATAATCCACACGGCCATAGTCGGTGATGACCTTGCGGGCAAAGTCCTCCAGGACGGCCTGGTCGGCCAGATCACCCACATAGTAGTCGTTGGGCAGAAGGTCGATACTGCACACCGTGGCTCCTGCCTTGCGAAATTCCTCGGCAATGGTCTTGCCGATGCCTTTGGCGCCGCCAGTGACCACGGCAACTTTATTTTCAAACATGGTATTTCCTCCTCAGTCTGCGTCCTCGTCCAGAGCCTCCACCAGGAAACTGACCGGACGAAACCCGTCGTTACAGGAGAGCATGGCGGACTTGGGGTTTTTCATCCAGCCGTCGTAGAAATTTTCTCCGCCGTGGCTCAGGGCCAGCACAAAGGGGGAGAGGGTATCCCAGGCGCTCTGGCAGAAGCCCTCCGGTTTTTCCCAGCCGTTGGCAATGAAAACTTGTCCCATCGCCATATCACAGGCGTGGGAGATAGGGTTTTCGTACTGGGCCATCAGGTCCTTGTACTGCGTGATGCGCATGACGGTAATCTTACATTTTTTCATATGATGATGCCCTCACAGTGGTCGATCTCATGCTGGATGATTTGGGCCGTCCAACCGGTGAAAGTTTTCAGCCGCTCCTGGAATTTCTCATTCTGCCAGCGTACCTTGATGGATTTCCATCGCTTGGCCGGGCGGGTGCCGGTGAGGGAGAGACAACCCTCCTCCACCGTGTAGGGATCGGACCGTTTGATGATCTCCGGGTTGAACATGACCATGTAAGTGCCTTCGTTATCAAAGGCAATGATGCGCTTGTTGACACCGATCATGTTGGCCGCCATACCTACGCAGCCGTCTTTGTGGTGCTCCAGGGTTTCCAGCAGGTCGGCGGCAACCTGCCTATCGCCCAGGGTGGCAGGCTCCGCCTTCTGGGACAGAAACACCTCATCTTTACAGATCTCTCGAATCATAACAAACCTCCTTATGCTCTCACAATACCTGTCGTGGCAGGAAACTTGCTCTGCGGCTATCTGGATGTCCCCTTGGCCTGATCCACCACTTTTTGATAAGGCCCGATGATGTACTGATTCATCTGTCCCTTCATCTTTTTTTGTACAGACGGGATGGCCAGCATAGCGCCTACCAGCTTCATCTGCAGGATGCGCTTTTTCTGCTTCTGGGGAAAATCATAGATGCCATGCTCTTTATAAAATTTGTGGTCGGCTTTCATCATGCCCTGCATGATATAGATGAGGTCCCGGAAGATCTTCATACCTCCCACGCCATAAAAATTAGCGGGGCGGGACAGCTTTTTCTCCAGAGCAAATACCAGGGAATCGGCCAAGGACTGAATATCAGCTGTGGTGTTTCCCTCGTCAGTGGCCACGCCGCACAGGTAGTTGCCGCCCACTTCGCTGCGCCCCTCCACGATCATGCGCAGGTTGCTCTCATACTGATAATCGCCGCTGATGAGGTAGGCAATAGGGGTGCCATGGGTGACGGTGCGGTGGCCGTTACAGAACTGCCGGTCGTCATAGCACTTGAAGCTGGAGTGGGTGTAGTGGTCGGAGATAGTAAAGGCATAGACGAAGGCGTCGGCGGTTTGGATGGTGCTGCGCAGGAACTCGTCAAATCCGTCCTTGTAGACACATTTTCCGGTGATGGCACAGCCAAAGCACCCAAGGCAGCCGCCTGCAAAGGGAAATTCCCGCAGATTCACTACGCGGCTCTCGAAGGGCAGCGCGGCGCGGAAGTCAGCGATCATGTTTTGGAGATTTTCATCCTCAGAGGCATAGTTGGTGACAATGACAACGTCCTTGCTGTTGCTTTTGGGAACGGAAGGCAGCGCCGGCTGATAGGCCGCCTTTTCCTTCTGAGGCGCTCTGACAGGTGGTGTGACGAACAGGCTGTGTTCACAGGAGAACATCAGGTGGTCGAAAAAGTTCCTGGCTTCCTGCTGGCCTTGTTGGGTGAGCAGGTCATCCATGTCGGCAGACAGACCCCGTACTACCTTCATCCCCAGGTCAAAGCAGTTCTCCTCCACATAGCGGTGAGCGGTCACGTCATAGAAGTGCTTGGAGGTAGTGATCTGGGAGGCAAATTTTCCGGAGAGATTTACGCCGTCAGCCTTGATGAGTTCCATGAGTCGGTGGAGCTGGTAAGGGGCAATAAAGGTGTAGACCGGATAGCAGAACAGCAGAAGATTTGCCTGCTCCAGTTCTGACCGCAGCGGGGCGAAGTCTTTCTCGTAACTTTTGATGCGTTGGCCCACTGGAAGGACAGTGAAGGTGTGTTCCGGGTGCAGAGCCTGTAAGTACAGGGCGGTGTGGACGGTGGTAGAGTTCTTGCCCTTGGGACTGGCGTTTAAAACAAGGATCTTCATGGTTGTTTCTCCAATTCGTGAAGCAGGCGGCTGTACCAGCCGATCTCAAATTCAGCAGCGGCAATGCCGTACTGGATGGTATATTCCTGAAAGCGCAGTACCTGCGGCCAATCGGTCCCCGGCGGCAGTTCCCGCTGGTCCATTTTCTGGAAATGTTCCCGGATGGCACAGAGGACCCCGTGGGTCTCTTCCATCTGCCGGATGTAGTCCCGGATCGCAGCGAGGCGCTCTTCCGGCCTGGCCAGCCCCGCAAAGAACAGCCGGGACAGCTCCATGTTCTTCACCTTGTCCACCTGCATGGGCTGGGCGACCCAATGGGAAAAGGCAGAGCGGCCGGCGTCTGTGATAAAGAATGTCTTTTTGCGGCGTTTGCCCGCTGCTGCTTCGCTGGCGGTTACCTTGCCGTCCTTTTCCAGCTTGGAAAGAGCTGCCTGTACGCTGCCCGCACTGTGAGAACAGATCAGGGCCAGGTTTTTCTTGATAAACTGCTGTAGTTCATACCCTGTCATAGGAGAGAGGAGCAGCAGGCCTAGAATCAGGTTCTCCATAGCACCCTCCAATATATCGAATAGATATATTATAGGCGGTGGCGGGACATTCGTCAATAGCAAGAGCAGGTCCCGGAGATGGGACCTGCTCAGTGTATGGCGTTATGTACGCAGCCGGAAAGTTTGCGGTGCAAATTTGTAGACCAGGATGCAGGCAACAATGGAGTACAGCACACAAAAGGCGATGCACGCCGCGCCGAATACCAGGATCGGCAGCCGGAGATTCATCATGGCATAACAGGCCATATAGGTCAGGATCATCACGAGACGGTAGGTCCCGCTTTTCATCTCTGTTCCCGCCGTGTAGGGCTGCAGCAGGTAATAGAGCGTCAAATAGTGGATGGAAAAGAACATGCTCATGGCCAGAATGGAGATCAGAAGGACCACATAGTTGAGAAGATTGTCCGTTCCGCCGGAGACATAGAGGATCAGGGAGAGCCCCACGCCAATGACCAGCGCAGGCAGGGCGTTGACCTTCATGATCTCCCGCAGGCGGATCTGAAACAGTTTGAGTACAAATCCTGGCTGCTTGTAAAAGGAGTAGGTCAGCAAGCTGTGGTCGCAGTTCATGAACAGTGCTCTGGTAAAGCCGGTGCCCCGGTTGATCATATACATGATGAATGCAAAGTAGGGCAGCCAGGTCATCACCATCTCGTTGATATCGGCTTTGGTTTCCGGGAGCAGTACCATGAGCAGTAAAATGCCGCAGCAGAGGAACCCACAGATATTGGCGATCCGGATGGTGGATTTCCATAAAATTTTCCGATGCCGTTTGATGAATAGTTCGTTGAGGTACTCGAAGCCTTTTTTCTGGCTGGTGATGGAGGTATCTGTGGAGATCGTCTTTTGACTGGCGGTTTTGGTCGCCGCCTTGACCGTGTCTATTTGGGTGAGCATCTGGGAAAGCAGCTCTTGGTTGATTTCCCGGTAGTACCGGAATGTTATGATCCGGCGAAGACTGATGAGACCTGCCGGGATCCATATCAGCCATAGGACGGCAGAAACCTCCAGAGGCAGTACAAATCCCAGTGCGGGGGGGATATAGGCAAGGGCCAGCAGCAGAGCTGTCAGCAACCAGGCAAATTTCTGCAGGTTGTTTTCATTGCGCACATAACCGTTTTTCTCATAATCCCGCAGGGAATAAGCAGCCACCGACAATTTTACGCCCACTACGCAGAAGGGAAGCAGCAGGCAGAGCCAGAGGGGGACCCCGCGATCCAGCCCGAACAGAATGGTGAAGGGGAGAAACCCAACCAAGACCTTCAGCAATGCATAGCCATAATTGACCAGCGTGTAGGAACGGGCGTTCATCCGCATAAGGATCATCGCGTAATACTTATCGCGGGTAGGGTCAAAAAGGCTGGTATTCATATATGAGCCGATCAGGGTCAGGAACAGAAGGATGTGCAGAAAGGCCAACTGGGATGGTGCATTTCGATAGAGGATTCCCACACCACAGACCATGGTCATAAAGTAGATGAGCTTAAACAGGAAAATGGACACGACTTCCCAGAGGACCGACAGGACGTTGGCAAAGATCTTGAACCCTCTGACCTGGTACAGGGTGGCAGGCAGAAGACGCTTCAGCAGCGGGATCTGCTTGAGGGAATACAGAATACCGTTGACCCGGTAGGTATTCTTCAGGGAAAAAGAGATGCACAGTGTCTTAAACATAGGCTTCCTCTTTCAGTGCCGCAATGATTTTTTCCTTGAATTCCTGGTTATCCAGGTTGGACTTTTCCACCACTTCCAATTCTCCGTGGCTGAGCAGAACGATCTCGTCACAGAGATCCAGGGCCAGATCCATGATGTGGGTGGAGAAGATGGTGATCCTGCCCTCTTTCAGGGAACGGAGCAGCTGCTTCATCTCCTCAGCCACTACCACATCCAAAGAGGTCAGCGGCTCATCCAGCAGCAGAATTTTAGGCTGGGCAATGATATTGATGAGCATCTGCATCTTGTTTTTCATGCCGTGGGAGTAGTCCTTTAGCAGTTTATCCCTGTCTTCCGGTGCAATGCTCATCATGGCAAAGTATTCGTCCAGAGATTTAGGGTTCTGGATGGAAGATTTGTTGATATCCAGGAAGAACTTTAAGAACTCCCGGCCGGTCAGGAATTCAGGCACGGTGGGGGTGGAGAGCACATATCCGATGTCCTCTGATGCGACTTCCCGGCGTACGCCGTTCTCTTCCAGAGAGAAGGTGCCGCCATCCGCTTTGATGTCCCGGTTCAGACAGTTGAACAGCGTCGTTTTGCCGGCGCCGTTTCGGCCTAACAGACCGTAAATTTTCCCTTCCTGGAAGGTAAAATCAATATCTTTTAAAACCTCTTTCTGCTCGTAGCGCTTAGCGAGGTGTTCGATAATAAATTTCATTCTCTTCTCCTCATTCTCATATAGTCTGGAAAACAGGCAAGTTATTGGATACGAAAGCCTTGGGAAGTCTTTTCAAAGACATACTCCATTTTTTCCTCCTTGGAGGAAAACCCCAACTGCTGGTATCCGGCCTCCGCATGAAAGGATATGATTTGGTCTGCCCAGTTGATCCAGAGGGGTTGAGACTCCTGTGTTTCTGTGTCGTCTTCCATTCTTTTTGCTCCTTTTTCTGATTCTGTAGGTTGTAAAAAGGGCTTCACAACTCTGTGAGGCCCTCAGCATGGAGATATCAGTATATTGATCATACAAGCCGTTTTTTCAAATCGACTTCTACCCCCAATGACTGCGCATATACGGGATCTTTCCGGAGTGTTTCCATCAGGTGGATCGCCAGGATCCTGGCCTTTGCATCCATTGGTATCACCTCGCTGTAAATTGTTTCAGAGTGTTTTTTCTGCTGCTTACGAGGATATTCTACCATCCCGGCGGATAGGACTCCATGACAGATTCAGAAAAATAGAGCGGTCTATTTCTGCTGCTGCAGCAAATATTCCCGGTTAATTCTTTCCTGCGTCCAGCCGTTCCTTACAGACGCGGTATTGCTCAGCATCAATGGCACCGGTGGCCAGCATCTGCTCTGCCCAGAGCTGCAGAGTTTCAACTGTAATGGAAATGCGCTCCAGTTCCTTTTGGATAAAAATAAAATCCGTCAACTCGTCATCGCTGATCACGCCGTCCGCCGTGATCTCAATCAAGCGCTCCTTGCGCTTGTTCATGGAGTTCAGGGAGGCCAGCATCTCCAGGATGATCTGGGACAAATCCTTGATCTTTACTTCCGGCACATATTGCTGCCCAATAGGACACTGGTTGGCACAGTAATAATTGCAAAGGCTGGGCTGCTTATATTTCTCTGCCATGATCAGGACTTCATCCGGATGAGGCAGGCATCGCTCGTTTTCGATTTTCTCAATGCGCTCAGGCGCAATGGACTCCAGCAGCTCGCTGGCTGCTTCCCGCGTGAGATGCAGCGCTTCCCGCGTCTTATGGTAAATATTCTTATTGTCTTTTGTAGATACTCTCGCCATAACCGGAACCTCACCCCCGTATATTCTCGTCGACATTATACGGTTTTCTGAAAAGAAAGGCAATGGCCACAAACTCTCCTTGCTGGATGCTCAGATCCACGCTGTCCAGGGCTTTTACCTGGGTGTCTCCGGAGCCATAGTATTTTTTCAGATCCTTGGTCTGTAAAATCGTCATAATCGTTGTCCTCCCATAAAAAAAGTCTGTACCGTCTTTTGACAATACAGACTTTAGCATGGAAATCTGTCCTGGTACTTTCGAGAATGTGACAGTTTTGAAAGAAGTCCGATCCGGCTGCGTCAACGGACCGCTCTGGCCCGCACCAGCAGCATCATGGGCCGGCGCAGCTCGTCCCGCATGCCGGGAATGTCCAGCATTTCCGCAGAAGGCTCCGCCTCTTCCACCGCTTCCAGGACAAAGCCGCTATGCAGCAGTCCCATCAGGATCTGGGTGAGGGTATGGTGCTGCTTGTGGACCTCGCAGCCCAGAAAGTGAGTGATGCGCTCCCCGGGTGTGAAATACTGATCGATGGGCCAGTACAGCGGCGTACCATCTTTCCCGTAGGCCCAATCCTGTCCCACACCGGCGGTAAAGACAGGATGCTCGATGTTGAATAGAAAAATTCCGTTTTCCTTCAGTGTCCCATGGACTTTTTCGAAAATGGAGGCCAGGTCCTCGATGTAGTGCAGTGCCAGGTTGGAGACTACGCAGTCCCAGGTGTTCTCCGGATATTCATATTCATCGATCCCGCACACCCGATAGAGAATGTTTTCACCACTGTTGCGCCGCTTGGCTTCCTCAATCATTTTCTGGCTTAGATCAATGCCCAGCACCTGCCGGGCGCCCTGCTCTACGGCAAACTTGCAGTGCCATCCATAGCCGCAGCCCAGATCCAGTACGGCCTTTCCCTCCAGCGGCGGGAAGAGGGGTTTCAGCTGATGCCACTCTCCCGCCGCGGAAAGGCCTTCCCGGCTGCGGGACATCTGGGCGTATTGTTGAAAAAAAGCTTCGTTATCATATTCGTTTCTCACAACGTGTTCCTCCTGTGTACTGCTTTCCGATCATTCCCGGGGAATATAGAGTGAAAATGTGCTCCCCATCCCGGGCATACTTTCTACCTTCACATAGCCCCCCTGCTTTTCCGCGATCTGCCGGGTGAGATAGAGGCCGATGCCCACACCCTCCGTCTGCCAAGTACCGCTGGCACGGTAAAACCGTCCGAAAATTTTAGCCTGCTCCGCCTCGGAAATGCCCGGGCCGGTATCGGTCACCCGGATAGCGGAGAACAGCTCATAATTTTTAACCTCTATCGTCACAGTCCCACCGGACGGGGTGTATTTGACGGCGTTATCCAGCAGGTTGCACACCGCTTCCTCCGTCCACTTGCAATCAAAGACGGCGGAGCCTTCCGTCAGTCCAACAGTTAGGGCAATGCCCTTTTCCGCCGCTTTGGGGACATACTGGGTACAGGAGCGCTCCACCACCGGGGAAATCTCGCCGGGCTGGGGGTGGAGGGTCAGAATCCCTGTCTCCAGCCGGGAGGTTTTGACCAGGGCTTCAATGAGCGTCTGGAGCTTTTCCGCCTGGGTGGAGATGGCTGCGGCACAGTCCTTCCCCTGGGGCGTGAGCGGCTGCTCTGAGAGCAGCTGGGCATAAAGCTGGAGGTTGGCAACCGGGGTCTTGGTCTGGTGGGAGATGTCAGAGATCAGGGCGCTGATCTGGTCCTTCTGCTGCCGAACATTCCGCTCGGACAGGGCGCTGGCTGCCAGGTACCGCCCCAGCCGGCTCTCCAGAGAGGAGAGGCGGCTCTCATCAAAGGTCTCTTCGGAAAAGCTGCCGTTCATGGCTGCAGTGAGCATGTCGTCCAGACGCCGGATGGTGCGGGCAGTCTGCCAGCGGTCAACGGCAACCACGGCCAGTGCAAGCAACAGGGCGGCGCCCATCACAAGATACCCGATCATGGCTTCACCGCCCATGTGTAGCCGATGCCGTACACTGTTTTCAGATATTCCGGCCTGGAGGGATCAGCCTCCAGCTTGCTCCGCAGTCGCTTTACTGTAACGGACAGGGCGTTTTCCTCTACAAATTCCGCGCCGTCTGTCCACACACGATCTACCAGTGTGGCCCGGGGTACGGCATGCCCCCGATTCTCCACCAACACCCGCAGCAGCTTTTGCTCCGTTTTGGAGAGTTCCACTAACCTGCCGTCCCGGCGAAAGTCCATCTGTTCAAAATCAAAGGCAAAGGGGCCCATAGATAGGGGAGGGGAGACCTTGGAAGTGCCCCGTCGGAGCTGGGTGTTCACCCTGGCCCGGAGTACTGCCAGAGAGAAGGGCTTGGTGATGTAGTCGTCCGCTCCGGCTTCCAGCCCGGTGACCTCGTCCAGTTCCAGATCATTGGCGGTGAGCAGGATCACCGGAGTGGAGTCGCCCGCTGCCCGCACCTGACGCAGCAGGTCCAGACCGCTGCCGTCGGGGAGATTCACATCCAGGATCAGCAGGTCAAACCGCTCTTCCGCCAGCGCTTCCCGGGCCATGGCTAAGCTTGGATGGCAAATTACGGATGTCTCCGGCCCCGTCAGGGCCATGGCGATTCCACGCCCCAGAGTCTCATCATCCTCCAAAAGAAAAATCTGTTTCATGTTCGGTCCTCATCGTTTTTGGGTTCCATTCATAGTGCAAGGGAGTATGGTTTTTCATTATATCACAAGTTCCGGCTTTCGAACATGGGAATCGGTTGCCGGCCATGAGAACCTGTGATAAAATTTACCTGCCGCTGCCGACGGAAGTGGTTTTGGCAAGCGGATTTAAAATTTCCTCTTGACTCTGACGCTCCGTTAACTGATACAGTATCCCCAGGGAGGGATGTTTATGGAATATTCCATTCAGGAACTGTCGCGCCTGTCCGGGGTGACCACCCGCACCTTGCGCTGGTACGATCAGATCGGACTGCTGAAGCCCAGCCGGGTGGCGGAGAGCGGCTACCGCTATTACGGCAGGGCAGAGGTAGACCGGCTGCAGGACATTCTCTATTACCGGGCTCTCGGGGTGGAGCTGGCCCGGATCAAGGAATGTCTGGACGATCCCTCCTTTGACCGTCTGGCCGCCCTGCAAAGCCATCTTGCCGCTTTGGAGGCAGAGCGGGAACGGCTGGAGAGGCTGATCCGTTCGGTGAAAGACACCATTGGAGCGGAAGAAAGGAAGGAATGTATGAGCGACGAGCAGAAATTTGAGGCATTCAAGCAGCGCGCTGTGGCCCATAACGAGGAAGTTTACGGCGCGGAGATCCGTGCCAAGTACGGCGACAAAGAGGTGGACGAGGCCAACGCTGCGGTAATGAATCTGACTAGAGAGCAGTATCAGGAGTGGACCGGCCTGGGCCAGGAGATCCAGGAGCGGCTGGAGAAAGCCGTCCAGGCGGGGCTGTCCCCGGAGAGCGAGGAGGGGAAGGAAATCTGCGCCCTCCACCGCCGGTGGCTCACCATCACCGGGAACCGGTACGACCCGGCCAAGCACCGGGGGATCGCGGAGCTGTATGTGATGGATGAGCGGTTTACCGCCTACTATGATAAACGCCTTCCCGGCTGCGCCCGCTTCCTGCGGGACGCTGTCATCCACTGGGTAAAATGAGACAGAAGAGCAGCCCCCGGCTTTTCGCCGGGGGCTGCTCCTGTGAAGTCCTCCTATTCACACTACTACACAGAAAGATGTCTGCAATATCAGTTTTTTTTGAACTGTTTTTGGAATGTTTGGGGATTTTTTGCGTCTGAGATATTAGAGACAACCATATAAGGGGGGCTAAAAGTGGCAAAGAAAAAACGGTTCATTCCCATCATCGCTGCTATTTTGATTGCTGCGCTGTTTATCATTGGATTTTTTGCGGCTGTAAGGAGAGGGTACAGCTGTTCCATCGGCCGCTATCTGGAAGCGTCTAACGGAGCCGGTATGATCATTTTAGAGAACTCACCGGTTCAGATGTCCAACCAGACAAATTGGGATCTGTTTGACGGTTTAGCGACTGGTGATAAGATCCTGGTTATTCACGATGGGATGGATCAATCTTACCCGGGGCGGACGGGAGTATATGTTATTTTGAAACTTAGCAATGGCAGTGCAGACGATATCCCGCAAACTGTTGTCAATAGCCTGATCGAGTTAGGGTGGCTGGCGGCACAATAGCGAAGGCGAATGAGAGGCTCAAGAGAAGCCCTCGGCTTTTTGCCAGGCCTTCTTAATCTTATACTTTTTTCAGCGTCATAAAAATGCCGAACAGTGCCGCTATCAGAGCAGCGGTTTACCGCCTGCTATGATAAGAGCCTTCCCGGCTGCGCCCGCTTCCTGTGGGACGCTGTGGTTTGTTGGGCCAAATAAGAATGGAACAGGCCCTGGTTCGTATCTGGTGAGGGTGCAATAAAAGCAAAATCCTCTCATGCCGTGCTCAGCTAAGAGAGCTGCTCAGCATGAGAGGATTTATGTTTGCTGTCGGTTTGACTGCTGCAAGCCCTTTTGCAGCATCCTCAGAGTGATGGCCACGATCACCACATAAATTACGGCACTGGAAGCGGCGGATACCGGGAG
Source organism: uncultured Eubacteriales bacterium (assembly GCA_900549475.1). Classification (GTDB taxonomy): domain Bacteria; phylum Bacillota; class Clostridia; order Oscillospirales; family Oscillospiraceae; genus Pelethomonas. The sequence continues at coordinate 34,670 of UROF01000004.1, read as the reverse complement.
CATGGCATTTTCATCCGTCGTTGTCCGATTCACCATAATCAAAGTATTTTGCAGCGTCAGGATCGCCACCAGTGCGTCGATGAAATTGACCGTTCGCAGCTCCGCCACCAGAATGTTGCCTCCGGATCTGCGCCGCTGTCGGGCAATATGAATGGAGGCCATGGTGATCTTCCAGGTGGTATAGGTCGCCATGGCGATGGACGGGATCAGTCCCATGGATACGGGCTTGTCCAGTACTACCATCATGGAAATGGGCAGGATCAGCGCCAGATCCAGCACCAGCAGCAGTACAGAGCTGATGAGAAAGGTATGACGACGGCAGCGGTTTTGTTCCGTCTCAGGCCGTGCCTGATTTCTCCTCTCTGTCAGAAGGACAATGCCCCGGATAGCCATGAGCAGGAGGTAAAAGATACCGATACTCCCATGCCAGATCGACCCATAGCGAAGTCCCAGATATCCGTTGTACAGAGCAAAGAGAACCGTGCAGCCAAAGGACACAGCGGCACTCATCAGGGTCTGGTAGATGTAATCCTCCCGCCATGTCTGGAGGAAGCGCGCGGCCCTGCCGTTATTTCTCATAGCTTCCGTCCCTGGGCTGCACGCAGGACTCGATGATGCCGGCAATCATCTCCACCTCATCCGCGCAGTCCTGCCGCAGCCACTCCTTGACAATAGCGATGATACCCTCTACATAATAGGCCATGTAATAGGGACGATGGGAAGCTGGGATCTCAAACCGCTCCAGAATGGGGCCAAGGATATGCTGCTTTAGCTCCCCGTATCGCACATGGGCCTGCATGCTGCTTGGGTTCCGGAATGCCGCCCGGTAGACCTTTTTGTTGTCCTGGATGAAGCGGAGATAGGGGAGAAGATATTCACGGGTGACCAGCACCAGGTCTTTCCGCTCCCGGCTGTCCATGTTCCCTAGAACATCTTCTTCCTGTTGAGGGAAATAGGAGAGAAATCGCCGGTTGATCATCTCCAAAGTCTCATTCACCAGGTCGGCGATGGTCTCATAGTGCAGGTAGAAGGTGGACCGATTTACGCCGGCCTGGTGACAGATCTCTTTCACTGTGATATATTCCAGATCTTTCTCCTCCAGCAGCGCGATGAGCGCCTCGTCCATACGCAGGGCGGTATTGAAGTATTTGCTTTCGGATTTATTCATCTGCCGCCCTCCTCTCGGTTTACTCTGCTGATTCACTGATCTCCCGGGCCAGCTGCATGATCTCAAAGGCATACTTTTCCTTGCCGGTCCGGAGAAGCTTTTTGTAGATGGGGTAGTTGAGGCCTACGCCGACAATACCCAGAATTCCCAGAAGGATCCCGGCCCCTGTCATCAGGATGCCACCTCCTCCGATCACCTGCATGGAAAGGCACATCCCCAGGCCCAGAATCAGGGTCATCAGGACGCCGAAGCTATAGGCAAAGATGTTGGCGGGGCCTTTTGCTTTCTGGTCCAGCTTTCTTAGTGCGACGACCTTGGAAGTATCCTTAGGGGCGTATTCATTGGCAATGGCTTCTGCAAAAATTTTATCCGTGTTCATGGTGTTGTCTCCTCTTATGATCGATTGATTCTCTGCAGCTGCTGATACGATCATAGGGGATACAGAGTGAAAAGAGAACGACACCTTTAGCTCTTTGTGATGATTTGAAACAATTATGAATTTCCCTTTATTTCTTGTTTGGTTTCCTTTTAATGGTCAACAACCTGAGGAAATCCTCAAATAACGAGATATCCACTGGCGTAAACATCAGCCACTTACCGTCATGGTAAGTTGGCGTTTCATCATAAATTTTTTGAACTTCTGTGGAATAATTCTCCCTGGCGCATTCAAATTTCACGCGCTCCTCCTTGCCCAGAATGACCATAAAGCCGACGCAGTTTTCTCTCGCATACAGTGCGCACAGGGTTTTGCCGCCCCGGCGGTATTTATACTCATAGGTCCAGGCTTTCCCGCCGCTGCCCCACAGGCGCTCCATATCATATTTTTCGTCAATCAAGGCACATAACTGGGTCCAGATCTCATATAAGGGGGCCCCCACCAAAGTTGTCAACTGCTCTGTGCTCGGTACCATATCAAGCATGACAGCCGCCTCCTCAATCGTCAGAATTATTTTGCCACTCTGCTGTATGGGCATGAGTTTCTCTATCAAATTCCTCCTATAGTGAGGCGGCTGTCCATCAAGCCCTTTGTGTGTTTCTCTCCTTCAGGAGCATTTTTTAAGAACGATACGTCTTACTTCTTTTCCACCGGGATCCAGATCTCGCAGTAATAGTTCTGATCCTGGGTACCGCTTTCAAACTTGCTGGCGTCGCTGTACATCTCCACATTGATGCCCGCGGCGATCTTGTAGTCGGGGTTCGTGGGCAGCCACTGGGAGAAAATCTGCTGGTTCAAGCCCTGAAGAGCCTGGGGCATCCGGCCGGTGCAGGGAAACACCGCCCAGGTGTGAGCCGGGATGGTGCGGGTGGTGAAACCGTCGGGGATCTCCTTGGCAGGATCGTAGTTGTCGGCAATGAGATATTCGAACTCATTGCCGCCCATGCTCTCATCCAGGTTGATGCCGTACATGCCGCACACCACCTTGCCGCCGCCTGCGGCGAAATGCTCCGCCCAGAACTGGGGCACCTGGGCCAATGCGTCCTCATACTTGAAAGTCTTTGCCCGGCAGAGCACCGTAAACGCCTCTTTTTTGATAATCTTGCAATCCATATTTTGACCACCTTCCAATGTTACTTTGATTCGAAGCGGGGCAAAGGAACGGACCGCACCCCCGCTTTTTCGCAGTGCGGCAGGTGTAAGGCCATGGAATCGGGTAAAAGCCTTGGTAAAGCTGTCCGGAGAGTCGTAGCCGAACTCCAGCGCAATGTCGATGATCTTCCGGTCCGTCGTGAGGACCTCCAGCCCGGCGGCGGAGAGCCGGCGCTGGCGGATGTAGTCGCCCACCGTCATGCCGCACAGCATGGCAAAGCCCTTCTGAAAGTAAAAGGGGGACAGGGCTGCCTGCTGTGCGATCTCCCGGATGGTCAGCTCCTCCCGGAGATGTTCCTCGATATACTGGATCGCCTGATGAATACTTGTTACCCAATCCATTGGTTACACCGTCCTTCTGGATTCAGCATATCGGAAAGCAACGGACTCTGCCCGATTTTCCGTGCTCATATTTGTCCGATGGTACTGCTCTTCTTGTTCAGTGGCATGTGCTCCGGAAACATGCCCTATGCTCTTTTCCGTGTCAAGAAAGCGCCCACCAGTGCTGCGATCAGCGCAAAGGGCGCCAGACGGACAAAGCCCCATTCAAAGGCGTGGATGGCCACACCCATGACGGCGGTTTCCGGGGCGCTGTAATCCCAACCCAGGTAAGGGCTGTTGACAACTGCCAAGGCCGCGAAGACAGCCACAATGAGTACGCAGAATGCAATCAGTGACCAGTGTAGGGCTGTTCTTCGAAAAGCCTTTCTCCGTGCAAACTGTAGGTTGATGATCTCCAGTTTTTCGGAGAGGGCTTTGACGGTATCTGCCTCCGTCTCTTCCACCGTCTCTCCCAGCAGTGTGCTCACGGGTGTCTCAAGCGCTTCCGACAGGGAGATCAACAGATCAGAATCCGGGACAGACAATCCCTGCTCCCATTTGGAGACGGTTTGCCGTACCACATTCAACTTAATGGCAAGCTCTTGTTGGGAAAGTCCCTTTGATTTTCGGATTGCCTTGATGTTTTCACTTAACATAAGGGATAACTCCTTTCATACAGGTGTTATCGCCATTGTAGGAAGAATGGCCCGTTGCAGCAAGCAACGCAGATTAACACGCGGTTTATTTCAGCAATTCCCTCCGCAAATCGTCACAATACAGCTTTTGCTGCCGCTTCAGATAGCCGGGGACAAAGGGGCGCATCCACCAATGCTTGGCGTTGACGGTCTCGGTGCAGGTCAGCCGAGAGCCGCCCTCTGCCGCCTCAAAGATGCCTTCCCAGGAGCCGGACATATTGCCGTTTTCCATAGTAAAGGCCCAGAATCGGAGCGGCTCACAGGCCGTGACCGTAAAATTGGTGGCATAGCCGCTTTTGGTGTACTCCACGAAGTGAGCCTCATCCAAAACTTCCACCCGAGCCAAATCACTGCGCCAGGCAGTGTGGGTGAGGTCAGTCACCGTATGCCATACCTGCTTCACCGGGCAGGGGAAATGGACTGTCACCTTGGACGTCGCCATGAGATCACCCCTTCTTTGCTTTCTTGTTGAGCTTCAGGCTGATGCTCCGGCAGTCAGCCGCCTCCTGAAGCAGCTTCACGGCGGCAAGTGCCCGCTCCTTGCCTGCCTGTTCGTCCAGCTCCGGCCGGTTGTTCAGAGCGGCCATCACGGAGCGCAAATCCTCCAGAGGCAGGAGATAAACCGCCGTGTTGAAAAAGGTCTTGCGGCGGCCATCGTTGTAATGGACCAGAAGTTCTGCTAAAATATTCCGTTTTTCTTCTAGCTGCATAAGGTAGACGTCCAGCCCCAGTTCCTTGGCCTGGGCGATGTCCTGCTGCCGGTTCCGGTGGGGAACAAAGGAATCCCCATCGTCAAAGCCATCGTAGTGGGAACAGGGGTACTCCGTGCACTCCCAGCAAAACGGAACGCCGCCGTGCTCCAAAGAGCACTTTGCGATCGTGCAGCTCTGGTTGCCTGCTCCGCCGCCGCAGCCGGGGCAGTAGCCGCCCAGATGCATACTACATAGGGCGCAGTTTAGACCGCATAGAGAGAAGCGGGTCTCCGTACGGGTAAAACCTTTCATAGTACCCTCCTGATGGGATGCCGGATGACAGTTTTCAGCCGCTCCGGCTTGCACCGCCGCACATCGCTCAAATAGATCTCATGGTGGAACCGACCGTCCCCGAAATCCTCCTGGTAGCCCTGGGCCCTGACGTATTCCGCCATGGCGGCCACGGTGGCGGGCTCGTCGTCATAGGGGCCGATGTGCATGCACTGGACGGACAGACCCTCCTCCCAGGGGAAGAACTCCACGGTCGAGAAGTCCTGTTGTTTCTTTTCCGTGGCTTCTTGAATGGCCCAGTCAAAGACCTCTTTTGTCACAAACTCCGGCAGGCGGATGAGGGAGATCCACTGAAAATCTTCTTTGTGGGCGTAGTCCACCCCGTGGATGCCCTCCTGCCACCATAGGCCCTCCAGGGGCGGCACCACATAGTCAAAGTAGCCCTCCAGTTTGTGCTTGCCCAGCTTACTCATTTTAATGGTGAAAGCTACGGCATAGAGCATGCCCAGGGCCTGCTTGTAAGCGCCGTTTTCCTCGTTGGGGTTGCCCTGGCCCCGCACGGCCAGAAATTTCATAGCGGGCACAGTGACGATGCCGGGTGTCTTGGGCGGCAGATAGAACTCTTTGTACTCTTTCTTGTAGTCAAAGGCCATGGTCATTTCCTCCGATTCTTTTGCGGCTTGCTTCTCAGCGCCTCGCAGGTGATGCGCGCAAGTTTTGTCATCTGTTCCCGGTTCTCCACATCCTCCACCAGGAAGGAATCCTTGGCCCCCTCATAGGGGGGAGCCTTGGGCAGATCGGGGAACGCCGCTTCGCCCTGGGGGGTGACCTTTACGAAAAACTGGTCGTCACAAATGACGGCGAAAAATACGTCGTCGCAGTAAAGGCCGTATTCGCCGAACATCTTCCGGCTGCGGATGGCTCCGGCTTCCTGCAGCTGCTCGGCCACGTAGTTCACAAAATCCGGATGAGACGCCATATCAATTCCTCCTGTATCGGCCGGCCAAGGCTGCGGCCAGATCCCCAAGCTGCTGCCGCAATTCTTCCGGCTCCAGCAGCTCTGCTTTGTCTCCAAAGGTCAGAACCCAGCTGAGCACGCTGTCCACGTCAGGAAAGCCGCCGGTAAAACGCAGCCTGCCGTCCGGTTCCACGGTGAAGCGGTCCGCCCCGTACTCCTCCACCAGCCGCCAGCGGCAGGTAGGATCAAAGAGAACGGTGACCTGATATTTCACCGGGAAGATTCTTTCCGGCTCCAGATCGGGCAGCGGTGCGCAGCGAGGGACAAAGGGTTCGCCGGTGGTAAGCTCCGTTATGCGGTTCAATTTAAACAGGCGGAAATCCTTCCGTATTTGGCACCAGCCCCACACATACCAGGTGGACCAGTGGAACACCAGGTAATAGGGCTCGACGGTGCGCACAGACTCCTCCCTGGGGGAAAAATAGGTAAAGCGGATAGTGCGGTGCTGCTCGATGGCCCCTTGAATGAGCTCGATTTTCGGCGGCAGGCTGGTCTTGTACCAGGAAGATAGGTCGATGAGCATATGGGCGCCGCCGGGGACCAGTCCGCCTGTCCCGGCGGACAGCTTCTCCATCAGCTGGGCATAGCGCCGTGTGCCGCTGACACTGTCCAGGCTCCGCAGCCCCGCCAGGATGGCCTGCATCTCGGGATCAGTGAGCACCGTGCGGTCTACCCGGTAGCCCTCCATGATGGAGATGCCGCCGCCCGTGCCCTGGGCGGTGGAGATGGGGATGCCTGCCCGGCACAGGGATTCAATGTCCCTCTGGATGGTTCGCCGGGACACCTCAAACTGCTCTGCCAGCTCCGGGGCGGTGACCTTCTCCCGCTGGAGCAGGATGGACAATATGCCGATGAGCCGCTCCATCTTCATGAGCCGCACCGCCTTCCTTGATTTTTGCCTATATTATAGCACAGAAAGCGGACAACTGTCTGTCATGTTTCTCAGTGAATTGCAGAGACTCGTATAGTTGTGGTATCATATGTTCCATCAAGACTGTCAGGCAGAGGTGGGCGCCCTATGGAAATCAGAAAAGTGGAAACGGATAAAAAGAGATATATGGATTTGCTGTTGCTGGCGGATGAGCAGGAGGACATGCTGGACCGCTATCTGGAGCGGGGGACTATGTATGTGCTGGAGGATGACGGAGTCAAAGCCGAATGTGTAGTGACCGACGAGGGTGACGGCGTTCTGGAACTGAAGAACATTGCTGTGGAGCCGGATTTTCAGGGCAGAGGATATGGCAAAGCCCTGGTGGACTTCCTTATCCGAACCTACACAGGACAATATACGGTGCTGCAGGTGGGTACCGGGGACAGTCCCTCCACCATCCCGTTTTATGAATCCTGCGGCTTTCGCAGGCATCATCTGGTCAAGAACTTTTTCACCGACCACTACGACCATCCTATCTTTGAGTGCGGAGTGCAGCTGGTAGATATGGTGTACCTGCAAAGGGAGATATAAAAATGTGGAGTGTCCTAATCGACACTCCACATTTTTTCAATATCCGGAATGTTTTACAGCTTCAGCCCTTCTGCCCAGGCCTTTAGCTCTGCCTCATTCAGACGGCCATTGAGCATCCGGCCATCCATGATCTTGGCGCCAGGGGCGCTGGAGCGCAGCCCAGAGGCCGACTTGCCCAGCCCGCTGCCGCCTGAGGTGGCGAAGAGGACAATGGTCTTGCCGGTAAAGTCATAGGCCTCCAGAAAGGTATTAATGATGGTGGGAGCCACATACCACCACACAGGAAAACCCAGGAAGATCACATCGTGTCCGGCCACCGGGGCGTCGGTGTCAGCCAGGGCGGGGCGGGAGTGGGCATCCTTCATCTCCACGCTGGAGCGGGAGGCTTTGTCCATCCAGTTCAGATCGGCGTTAGTGTAGGGAACGGCCGGTTTGATCTCATAGAGCTCCCCGCCCACAGCGTTTGCCAGAGCCTTCGCTGCCTTGGCGGTGGTGCCGGTAGCGGAAAAATAAGCGACCAATGCGTTCATATGCATAACCTCCTTACGCATCTTCTGGGGTTATTGTAAATCTAATGCCCAAAAATGTAAAATACTCATTTTCTATTTGCAGCTATTCTGCAAAAGCATTTTTATCTTGCGGGGGCGAGACGGGGATGGTAGGATGGAGGAAGGAGGGATGCTCATGGAACTTCGTGTTTTAAGATATTTTCTGGCGGTGGCCCGGGAGGAGAACATCACTAAGGCCGCGGCCCTGCTCCATCTGACCCAACCCACCTTGTCCCGGCAGCTGATGCAGCTGGAGGAGGAGCTGGGGGTGCAGCTCTTTCAACGCAGCCGCTACCACATTGTTCTGACGGATGAGGGGATGCTGCTGCGCCGCCGGGCTCAGGAACTAGTTGATCTGGCAGACAAAACAGCCCGGGAATTTGCTGCCCGGGAGACGGAACTGATGGGTGAGATCGCTATTGGTGCGGGGGAGACCCGGAGCATGACCTTTCTCTCTCAGGCTATCCGTACCTTCCGGGAACGCTACCCCAAGGTCACTTTTCGCATTTTTAGTGCCAACGCCGACGATGTGAAGGAGCGGCTGGATATGGGACTTCTGGACATGGGGCTGCTGACGGAGCCGGTGGATGTGGGCAAATATGCTTTCTGCCGGATGCAGGAGAAGGACCGATGGGGCGTGCTGGTGCGGGCAGACTCGTCCTTGGCTGGATTGGATGCGGTCACGCCGCAGGACTTGGAATCAGTCCCTCTGCTGGTCAGTGGGCGGGAGAGCGTACAGCACGAGCTGGCCAGTTGGTTTGGCGATTGTTGGGATCGTCTGCAGATCGCCGCTACCTTCAACCTGATCCTCAACGCTGCCAATATGGTGCGCTGCGGTGTGGGAGCGGCGCTGGGATTTGACCTGAACCTGGCCTTTGATGATCTTCGGTTTCTGCCGTTATCTCCGGCCATGGAGACGGGGACAGTGCTGGTCTGGAAAAAGGATCAGGCGCTGACTCCTGTTGTAGAGGCTTTTCATCAACATATCAAAAATGTTCAATAGGCATATTAAGGGAAAGAAAATAAGCATTAGACATCGTGTCGGAACCGTTTTAAAATGTGGGTGTCCCAGGAAGGACGCCCACATTTTTGTTTGGAGGCTTTGATATGACCATACAGGAGGCAAGCGAGCGCTATCACATCCCCATGCACATTCTGCGGGAATACGAGAGTTGGGGCCTGTGCGGCGCGGTGAAAAAAGTGATGGGCGATTGGCAGTATGACGATGCCGACCTGGAGCGGCTGAGTACCATCATGACCCTCCATGACATTGGATTTGCCGTGGAGGAAGTGGAGACCTATATGCGCCTTCTGCTGGAGGGGGATCATACGGCAGCACAACGCCTAAACATGCTGGAGAAAAAGCGCAGTGCCGCTTTGGAGGAGATCCACTTTAAGGAGCGCCAGCTTCAGCGGCTGGACTATCTGCGCCATGAGATTCGAAAGGCACAGAGAGGGAAGGAGGGGTAAAGCGAGTGTTTACTGTGCTGACTTCTTTGCTTCTGCTCCTTCACATATCAAGAGAGAATGGTGCAATCTTAAAGATCATTAAGAAAGAATATATCTAAAATGTATGTTTACCTGGTATAGTAGTGCCCACATCCTGGTAAAGACTGCTGCGGCGGCGTTAAAGAGGATAAAAGATATGAAGACAGGTAACAAAATTGCAATCTTGGGCGGCTTGGCGGTTGTCGCTGGCTCTGCTGCCTGCTGGCGCTGGATGATCCGGATGCCGCTCAAGGAGTTTACACGATATGCCCTCTATATGGCGGTCATGGATGATGAGATCTGCCGGAATGAACTGGAAGGCAACCAGATCGGAGCGGAGGTCCTTATGTTCCCGCCTAAGGTGGAGACACTGCAGGAGCGGTACCATCTCTTCCTGCAGATGAACCGGGCAAAAAGCCGCCAACAGATCCAGAAGGAAATTGCAGAAAAGGAGCAGCGGCTCCAGGAGTCCCGGCAGTACATCGGCCAGCCCAAAGAACAACTGGAAGTGGAGACTTCTGGGGAAATGATTTGTGACAAACCAATTTCTGTTCATCAGGTATACCAGCATTTAATACGCAATAGGCAAAGAATACGCCCCTGAAATCAAGAAAATTCAGGGGCGTATTCTTTTTTAGATGTACGTGGGGGAGCCGGAAGAACAGCGGCTGTAACCATAAAGAGAATATTTATTTTTCCGCTTCTCCAGGTTTTTCTTTAGGCTTTATCCCCCAAAACACTGCATTCATCAAGATTACAATGAACAAAACGGCAGACAAGGCAACCCAGAAGCCCATGTCAATTCCGCAAAAGGACGTGCGTCCAAATAAATCCATCCACAGATTGGTCCAGGTCATATAAATTCCTCCTGTCATCAAAGTAATTCACCGTAATGGCGTACATAAGCTTTTTTCAGACTGGTTGCCAATACCATGTAGAGTAGGATACAAGGAATCAGGTAAGCAAAGTAGGCAGCAGGCAGGGCAACAAATCCAAGCACAGCACCAAAGGGCGTAAAGGGGATCACCGTCAGCACGGTGATGCCGGTTATTGTGAGCAGGGTCAAAGGCGCGGAGGCTCGGCTCTGGAGGAAGGGCAGTTTGGGCGTGCGGATCATGTGGATGACCAGCGTCTGGCTCCACATAGATTCTACAAACCACCCCGCCTGAAAGAGGCCGATATACTTCGCCTGCATCAGGGCCAGTTCTGCACCGCTGAAATGGGAGGCCAGGTCGTGAAAAAGTACGCCTCCGGAGACAAACATGGGGCAGAAAACGAAGTACATAAAGAGATAGGTGGTAAAGTCAAAGATGGAACTGGTAGGCCCGATCCAAAGCATAAAATTACCCACGCTGGAGGCGTCCCACTTCCGGGGTTTGGCGATGAATTCCTCGTCCACGTTGTCCCAGGGAATGGCAGTGCAGGACAGGTCATAAATTAGATTGAGGAAAATGAGGTGTACGCTCATCATGGGCAGGAAGGGCAGCAGGGCAGAGGCGGCCAGAACGGAGAACATATTGCCGAAATTTGAGGAGGCCGTCATCTTGATGTATTTGATCATGTTGGCATAGGTCTTACGGCCCTCGATGATGCCCTGCTCCAGGACCATTAAATCCTTCTCCAGCAGAATGATATCCGCCGACTCTTTCGCTACATCTACCGCAGTATCTACGGATATACCGATGTCGGCAGCCTTCATAGCGGCGGCATCATTGATGCCATCACCCATAAAGCCGACGGTGTGACCGCTTTCCCGCAGCACCGATACGACCCGGGCCTTCTGGTCCGGAGTGAGCTTGGCAAACACGTCGGTAGACTCTGCCGCTTTTGCCAGCTCAGCGTCGTTCATAGCCTCCAGGTCGGAGCCAAGCAGCATGTTGCGTACTTTCAACCCCACCTGCTTGCAGATAGTGCGGGTCACCTTGTCGTTGTCACCAGTAAGGATCTTGGTGGTCACGCCATGGTGCTTGAGGGCCCGGATGGCGTCCGCAGTGGACTCTTTGGGCGGGTCAAGGAAGGCCAGATAGCCAATGAGCACCATGTCACATTCATCCTTTACTCCAAACGCCCCCACAGGAGAGGGGTTGCTCTTCTGAGCAATGACCAGCATCCGGAAACCCTTGTCGTTAAGGCTGTCCACCGTCTGAAGGATCTGCTGACGCACATTGCCCGTCAAAGGCTGGACCTTGCCATCACACTCGGCAAAGGAGCAGATAGAGAGCATCTCCTCCACAGCGCCTTTGGTCACCATCTGAGTTTTCCCGGCCTTGTCCTGTACCACGGTGCTCAGGCGGCGGCGGGCGAAGTCAAAGGGGATCTCGTCCACCTTCACATAGTGCTCCGACAGGTCCACCAGCCGGGGGTCCTCCGCCTCGGCCTCCTCCGTTTTGCGGATAATGGCCAGGTCCATGAGATTTTTGTAGCCGGTCTGGAAATAGCTGTTGAGATAGGCGTGACGCAGGACCCGGGTATCATCCTCACCGTTTACGTTGAGGTGATATTCCAGGACCACCTTGTCCTGGGTCAAAGTACCGGTCTTATCGGTGCACAGAATGTCGATGGCCCCGAAATTCTGGATGGAGTTGAGATTTTTGACGATGGTCTGCTTTTTGCTCATGGAAACCGCGCCCTTAGCAAGACAGGTGGTCACAATCATGGGCAGCATTTCAGGGGTCAGTCCCACGGCGATGGAGATACCGAAGAGAAAGGCATCCAACCAGTCCCCCTTGGTAATGCCATTGATGAAAAATACCAGAGGAACCATTACCAGCATAAAGCGGATGAGAACCCAGGAGACGGCGTTTACTCCCTTGGTAAAACTGGTCTCTGTGGCCTCTCCCGCCACCGAGGAGGCCATGGAACCAAAAAGAGTATCATCTCCCACGCAGATGGCCACGGCGAGGGCGCTGCCGGAAACCACGCTGCTGCCCATAAAAGCTATGTTGGTATAGTCGGTTATACTTTCTTTTTCCTGGTTTGTCTGAGGCAGCTTCTCCACAGGTTCACTTTCTCCGGTGAGGCTGGCCTGGCTGATAAACAGGTCTTTTGCCTCCAGAATGCGTACATCGGCGGGAATCATATCTCCGGCGGACAGATGGACAATATCACCCACCACAAGCTCATCCATGGGGATTTCCGCTTTTTCCTGACCCTTGCGGGTGACTGTGCAGGTGGTTGTGATCATGGCCAGCAGCTTCTCCGCGGCGTTGCCGCTTCTGGATTCCTGGACAAAACGAAGGGTACCGGAGATAATAACCATGGTCAGGATAATGACTACCGTTAAACAATCAAAGTCCTTTGGCGTACTGCCGAACAGAGAGAGATAGGGGAATACCATGTCTGTCATGGTGGACACCAGAGCCAGACAGAGCAGAATGGCAGTAAAAGGATTGACAAATGCACCTGCCAGCCGCCGGGGCAAAGATTTCTTTTTTCGTGGGTCACCTTATTGCTGCCGTATTTTGCACGGTTGGCATCCACGGCCTCCGGGGCAAGTCCGCTCAGCGGAGCGTGCAGCTCATTCAAAAGTACATTGACTGGGGTAGAGGCGGCTTCTTGGATGCGGCGATTTTGCTCGTCGCGGAGGACAGCCTGCTGTACGGCCTGGCGAGCCAAAAGGCGATTTTCTTTTTTCTTCATCATTTCTTACCTCCTTGCGTGTGTTCAAGGCGATACAGTCCATAGGGAGATGGAACTCCATGTGTTTTATACTGCACCGACCTTTGAGGACTGCCGTCAGAATCCATGTTGTTCCCTCCCTTCTTGCGTCCTGGATGAGTATAAAAAAACCGCAAGAAAAATCACAGGGCCAAAACCTTGCGTTTTTCTTGCGATTTGGTAAGAATTAAAACTTATAGTTTGTCGCTGAATTTGTATCCGATGCCCCAGATGGTCAGGATATACTGCGGCGCATCGGGGTTGGGCTCGATTTTCTTTCGCAGCTTCCGGATAAAAGCCATAATGTTGCTGTCATCCAATAAGTAATCACTCTCCCATACGGCCTGGTAAATCTGTTCTTTGGTAAATACTTCTCCCCGGTTGCGAGCCAGAAAATACAGGATATCGAACTCCTTTGGCGTTAATGAAATCTCTGCTCCGTCCCGGCTGACTCTGCGCAGCCTTAGGTCGATAGAGAGACCACCGCAGCGAAGGGTATCTTCTGTCACGGCCTCATGTGCACTCTCTCCCAGCTCCAGCATCAGAGACTCCGTGCTGCCGTTCATCAGATCCCCCAGCCCTTCCAACAGTTCCTGGGCGGAGTGGGTCTGGGGAGCGGTGCGAAGCGTATCGGAAAGCCAGCGTGCAAGGGAAAAATCCAGTGCGATAAATCCAATATGTTTTTTCATCACAGATTCCTCCTTCCTTACAGCAGCTCATGATAGCGGCGGATATACCAGTTCTTGGCCATTGTGACCCAGAGCAGATACAATAAAACAGCAATGGCCAGGAAAGCAAAATAGATGGGGGGCAGCGTGGTAAGCCCCAGTGGGGTTCCGGCAGGGGTGAAGGTCAGGACAGTAAAGAACAGGGTCCCCAACAGGGTGACCAGCATCACCGGACGAGAGGGCCTGCTTTGCAGCAAGGGCACTTTGGGTGTGCGCAGCAGATGCAGGATCAGCACCTGGGTCCACATGGATTCCAGGAACCATCCGGTTTGGAAAAGGGCAATGAAGTGCAGCTCTTCTCCGCTCCCGATCAGGGAAGAAAAGCTCCCGCCGCAGACTGCGGGGCACAGGACAAAAAACAAATAAGAAAAGGTCAGAATGTCAAAGAAGGAGCTGATCGGGCCAAAAAAGCGCATAAAGCGGCCCAAAGTTCTGCCGGACCACTCCAGGGGCTGGGAACCAGTTTCCACATCCACATGGTCCCAAGGCAAAACCAGACACAGAATGTCATAGAGGAGATTCAGCAGCAAAAGCTGCAACGAGGTCATGGGGAAAAAGGGTAAAAATACACTGGCAATCACAATCGAAAGGATGTTGCCGAAATTAGAGGAGGCGGTGATTTTGATGTACTTGGACACATTGGCAAAGGCCCTCCGGCCCTCCTGGATTCCTGCCTCCAGCACATTCAGATCCTTTTTCAACAGGATCACATCCGCCCCTTCCTTGACGGCCTCTGCTGCAGTGTCCACGGATATGCCTACATCCGCCTCTACAATGGCCGGCAGGTCGTTCATGCCGTCCCCCAGAAAGCCCACGGTGTGTCCGTTGGAACGTAAAAGCTGCACGACCTGCACTTTTTGCTTGGGAGACAACTCTGCAAACGGGGTGGTATGTTCTATCTTTATCGGAAGTTCATCCTTGTCCAACTGCTCCAGTTCTCTGCCGGTCAGCGTTTGTGTGGTGTCGATACCCAGTCTCCGGCAGACAGAGATCGCGATATCTCGGTGATCTCCGGTCAGTACCCGTACCCCTACATGGAGCTTCTGTAATTTTTGAATCGCCCCGGCGGCACTTTCCTTGGGGGCATCAAAAAACGCCAGATATCCCAGCAGGATAAAGTCATGCTCGTCATCTTGTGACAGTGTCGCCGCTTTCAGCGGCCGATAGGCCACTGCCAGCACTTTCATCCCGTCTTCCAGCATTTCATCCACAATAGCGCGGACGCTTGCCATTCCTTCACCAGATATAGCGTGGCGCTCGCCTTTGTATTCCACGCTGCTGCACCGTAAGTATACTTCGTCAATACTGCCCTTGATGATCAGCAGATTTTCTTCGCCGTTCCTGACCAGAACGCTGGCAAACCGCCGCTCATAGTCAAAGGGCAGCTCGTCCAGTTTTGGGTATTGGGCAGCTAATTCCTGAAAATAGAGCTCGCGGCCTGGCATATGGCGGGATTGCAGAAGGGCGCTGTCCAGAGGATTGCTGACGCCGGTGTGATAAAGGCTGTTTAAATAGGCGAGATCCAGGACTTTGGCGCTCTCGTTGCCCAGGATATCCATGTAATATTCCAGGGTGATTTTGTCTCCGGTTATGAGACGAAATCATAAATCATTCTTACCCAATTCACCAATTTGCAAGCATCTGACCTACACACCATAAAAAAGTTCTCCGGACCATGAGGTGATTCTATGAGAAGGATCGCATTGATTTCCTGCAGCAAATCCAAACAGAACTACCCCTGTCCTGCCCGAGAACTATATGCGCCCAGCCAACTGTTTTCTTTGTCATATCAGTATGCCAAGAAGGTCGCTGACGAGGTGTATGTCCTCTCTGCCAGGTATGGTCTGCTGGCAGAAGAAGATGTAGTTGCCCCCTACGATCTGACCCTGACAGATCTCCCGGAACATCGTCAGCGGGACTGGGCCAACTATGTGCTCCGCCAGATGGGAGAGCGCTTTGATTTGAACCGGGATGTGTTTGTGATCCTGGCCGGGCGAAACTATTATAAGAATCTCCTGCCGCACCTTGTTCATACCACTCTGCCTTTGGGGAATCTGCGTATCGGCCCGCGGCTTTCCTTCCTGGAACAGGAGTTGGCTCGGCTGAGCCGAGGGGGGCCGTCTGCCTGTACAAACGGATTTGACAGTGGCCGTGCGTTGTGTGTGCGCCTGCATCAGATGATGTCGGAGTTACCGCGATACACCTGGGAAGAAATTTCCTCTGTCCCATTCCGTAAAGGCATCTATATCGTCTTTGAGCAGGGTGAGATGTATCACGGTCTTCCCCGCATCGTGCGGGTCGGCACCCACACTTCGCCCAACCGCCTGCGGCAAAGATTGCGGGATCACTTTGTCCGAGAAAACCACAACGGAAGTATTTTCCGCAAAAACATCGGAAAAGCGCTTTTGAATCAGGCGCACGATCCCTATCTCTCTACATGGTCTTTGGATACCTCAAAGCCGCCCTATCTTGGGCAGGAAGATCCCATTCGGGAGCGAGAAATCGAGCAGGCCGTCAGCAGCTATCTCAGAAGCCGTTTCACTTTTTCCGTGTTTCAGGTGGACACACCGGAACAGCGGCTCCGTCTGGAGGCAGGCATGATTGCTTCCCTGCACCGTGCACCGGATTTTGGCCCGAGTGAATCCTGGCTGGGATTGTCCTATCCGGAGTGGGAGATCCGGCAGAGCGGAATGTGGCTCAAACAGGGCCTGGACGCCATGCCGCTGACAGAAAAAGAACTGGGCGGGCTGGATGCCCTGTTGAAAGGTGCGCCAAAGGCTCCGGAGAAAGCAATGCGAATTCCCAAAACAGAAACAGCAGTACATACAGAGCCGTCAGGAAACAAGGTGAGGACGGCGGACATCCGCCATTTTATTTTGGAAATCCTGCTGCAGCACCAGCAGTGCGGGAAACAGAACTGCACCCTTGTGTCTGGTGAGATCCATAAAGCCATGGGACTGTCCAATAAAATGCCATCCGTCTGCAGTGCTATGTACCAGACCATGGAAGCCGGTGATGTAGTGCTGCACACGACGCCAAGCGGGAAGAGTTCTACCATCAAGATCTGTTATCAGCTGGGTAAGAGAGCCTTGTAAACCGCCCTTGCCTATCAATCAATACATCCCCCCACATTTTAGAACTGGGGAAATGTAGGATGGAGTGCTCCACATGAAGCAACTGACCTGGGAAGAATACTACGACGGATTTTATGACTGGGTGCCCAGCACCCAGAAGAGCTACGCCTATCGTCTGTCCGATTATGGTTCGGCAGACGAGGTATGGGAGATCGCAGAGGAGCTTGATTTTGAGGACAGTGCCTTCGCCGCCAAATTTTTGGAAAGGGCCTTTTCTGCCGGTGTCCGTTTCACCCCGGAACAGGTGCTGGAAATGGTGGCCATGGTGGACCAGTCCCTCCTGAGCAAAATGGCGGAGCAGACAACGGTTCCCTTCAACCGGGAGCAATTGGAAGAGATCTACCTGATGATTGATGATTCTTCCTTCCACAAAATCTCCAAGCGGTCACGCATTGATGTGTTTGATGATGTGAAAGAACTCCGGCGGCAGGCAGCGGCTTCCTCTGCTGCCCGTCCGAAAAAGAAAGGCGGTCTGCTGTCGGCGGTGGCAGCCTTCGCAGCCGGAGCGGCAGTCGCCAGTCATCTCAATAAGAAGCATGATGGACACTGCGACGGCGACTGCGCCAATTGCCCGCCCCACTATGGGTATCGCTATGGTCGCTGGTACTACGGGAAGGGCCATCAGTACGGCTGTGAATTTGGTGGCAACAAGGGGGACGGAAGTCTGTAAGCAGCACAAAATCTATATCGCCTATACAAAGAATACGGGACCGGCTTGACGAAAGCCGGTCCCGTATTCTTTTGTCACTGGTTCAGGAGTTCTTCAACCACTCCACATATTCCTCCAGGGTAATGACATCGCGGTCACATTTCTTCTTCATTTCTCTGGCACGCTCACTCCAGGCGTAGAAATCCGTATCGGAGATGCGTCCAGCCTTAATCCAGGCAAACCGCTTCTTATACTCCTTGCGGTAGGCCTTGAATACCGGATCGTCAGACTGCTTCTTGGTCCACTGCTGGAAGGCGCCAGCCTCACGGCAGGTCTGCTGTCCTCTGGGCACCGGACGCTCACAGTACTCCGCGCTGACCCGTCCGGTCTGGGGGAAGTAGCGGCCGCAGTTCTTGCAGCGCCGCACCGTAATACCCCTCTCCACGCAACTGCGCAGAGAGTAGTCGATCATGTCCAGAATGCTGGCGGAGTACAAAACCGGCGAACACCGCCCCGGCTCCACCGGCTCAAAGCTGAGCGGAATGGGGCGGAAACGAAACAGGCTGGGATCCCTCGGACTATCGTGAAGATAATTCTTAGCCGCCTGCTGCTGTGGGTCGCGCCCTGCGCTGTCCACATCCAGAACCAAATCAAAGAATCGCTGCACCTGCTTCTGATAGAGGAGAAGCTGCTCCGGGAGATCTCGCAGTTCCGCCAACATCTGCTCATCCTCCGCGCTGCCCCAGTCACCATAGATCCCCATTCTGGAGAAACGGTCATACCAACGCACATACAGAAGCTCCAGATAGATATGACGACTTTTCAGCTGGCCCAGTTCCACCATGGCCTCTGTACCGGCATCCCGGTCAAACTCTGTAATCAGCCGACCCCAACGATCTGCAATCCGCTGGAGAATGGGTGTCAGTTCCCCACAATCCATCTCCAGAAAGGTAAGCAGGCTCTCCAGGAATGGAAACTCCCGATCAACGGACGGTACTCCCTGTATGCCAGAGGCGTCACACTGAAAAAGCTCCCGTTTTTCAGAGAAATACATTTTCACATACCACATAGTCGGCTCCTCAAAAATAGACTAATACTAAATTAGAGTTTCGATAGACTTGACAAATATATTTTGGTGTGTTAAGATACTCCCACAACGATGACTGTCTAATTGAATTTATTATCAGTCTAACATTGGGAAGACAATTTGTCAATGGAAACTTTCGTTGTCCTCCTGGTACTGCACCTTGAAAATAGAATACCCATCACCAGAGATGATACTCCCCGGAGAAGTATTGCCATGACGCTGTTGTGGGCGAAGCAGCCGAGCATACCAAGGGGAAGCAAACGCCGTGCGTGTCAAACAAGGCCGCAGGGCTGGAACAGGTATGGTGATGGCCAAACACAGGCAAAAGACAGTCACCGTAAAAAAAGACCGCTGAACTGCTGCAACAGTTCAACGGCCCGCTGCGTTTCGGAAAACACAGCCCAATCTGTGTTCAGTTTATCAGAGAGACCTCCGAAACGCAAGAACAATTTTTCTCTGTATTTGAAAATGATCGGAGGTATTGAAATGAAGATGTCAGTCTGTAAAAGCTACGGCGACCTGCCGCTGTTTCTCAATGCAAAACTGGTGGCACAGGTGCTGGGCGTGTCCATCTCCACCGCCTACGAGGTAATGCACGAACCCGGTTTCCCGACACTCCATGTGGGCAGCCGCATGGTGGTACCGAAAGAAAAGTTCATTCGGTGGGTGGAAGAACAGTCCGGAGGTGCGAAATGAGAAAGCAGAGCTGGACCAAGCGGGATCCCATCAAAAACTATTTCCCACTGCCCAACGAGATCTACGATCTGGGGCTGTCCCGCGGCGCAATCTCGGTGTACAGTTTCCTGCTCCGCCGGGAGGATCGCAAGACCTATCAGTGCCTGCTCAGCTACCGGGAGATCGGCGAGGGCGTGGGCATGTGCGTGACCACGGTACGCAAGTATGTGGCGGAACTGGAGGAGTGGTCGCTCATCCGCACCGAGCGCACGACCGTTACCACCAAAGATGGTCGCAAGCGCAACGGCCGTCTGCTCTATCATATCCTGCCTATCCAGTTGGCCATCGATCAGTACTATGAGCGGCAGATGGATATGGCCGACCTGGCACTGGAACAGCACAAGGCAAAGCAACGCCTGGCCGCGCTGGAGAGAAAGGAGTGTGCATCCGGATGCTGATGCAGGAACTGGGCCGTATGATCAAGGAAGATCCCAACCTGTGTGCCATGACTATGGTGGACAAGCGAAAGTACATCATCAGCAAGTGGAACGCCAGTCATAGTGAGCCCATCGACGAAGACGCCGTGGCACTGTTTCTCTGTGATGAGAACCGCGGCAATCTCACGGATGAGCAGAGAGCCTTTGCGAAAGAGCGCTGTGCGGAATTTGAATTCTGCAATCAAATTACTGTGTACCGTCTGTTTCAATGCGGCGAGATGATGCGCCAGCATCTGGTGTCCGGTCCGGCGGAATACTTCCGGATTTTCCTGCCGCAGTGCGCCGTCCCCTGCAGCAAGCAACTCTCCCCGTGTAACGGCCTATGAGGGGCTGTGTGCCTCGATTTCGGGAGGGGCAAAGACTCTGCCCCTCCTGGCGGTTTCGGGGCGGATTTGGCCCGTTGTTCCACCGCTGCGGAAGAGGCCTATCCGGGGAATTTGCCGCCCCATAACTGATTTACGGGGGACGAAAGAAAAAGCAGGAGAAAGCCCTGGCGCTTTTATGGCGCCTGGGCGGTCACTTCCGCCCGCAGTGCGGGCGGTTTCCGGGGCTGGAATTGGCGCTGTTCCGACCAACCCGATTTGAGATTGGCGCTGTTTTTTCTCAAAAGCCGCCTGAATCCCCGCTGTGACAGGCTTTCGGGCGGCGCTGATGCAATAAGGAGAGGATTTTGAATTTGAAAAAGGAAAATAAGAAACATTCCGTCTGGCTCAGTGAATCCGCCTGGACCGAGGTGGAATCGCGCTACCGGCGAGATAACTGCTCCACCAGAAATGAATTTATCGAAAAGGCCATTCGTTTCTACTCCGGCTATCTGGATGCGGAATCTGCCGATGCTTACCTGCCCCGCGTCCTGTCCGATGTGCTGGAAGGCAAGCTGAATGCATTCGGTAAACGGATGGGACACCTGCTGTTCAAGCTGTCGGTGGATCAAAACCTCATGGGGAATATCCTGGCTGCCGACATAGAGATCGACCCGGATCAGCTGCGAAAAGCCCGGGTCCGGTGCGTCAAAGAGGTGAAGGAAACCAACGGTGAAATCAGTTTCGAGGACGCTGTCCGCTATCAACAGGAGGCTGAGTGATGCCGGGGTTGATCCAGAAGTCGGGCTACATCAAGCCGGGAAACGGCGGCGGACACTACGCCGAATACATCGCCACCCGGGAGGGCGTGGAGCTGATCGAGGCTCCATCCCCCTCCCATGACGGCGGCGGCTACCTGGAATACATGGCCCAACGTCCCCGCTCTCACGGTCTGTTCTCCGCCGACGGTCCTGCCGATCTGGAGAACACCATGGAGGAGATCACCGGGCACACCGGGCCGGTGTGGACCTTCGTCTACTCCCTGAAACGGGAGGACGCTCACCGGCTGGGCTATGAGAACAGCGAGAGCTGGCGCAGGTTATTGCTGGCCCACCAGACGGAACTGGCTCAGGCCATGAAAATTTCGCCAAGCAGTTTTCGTTGGTGTGCCGCCTTCCACGATGAGAAACACCATCCCCACATCCACATGATGGTCTGGTCAGCGGACCCCAAGCAGGGATTTCTAACGGAAAAGGGTATCGAGAACATGCGCTCCCAGCTGTCCAATGAGATCTTCCGAGACGATCTGCTGTCTCTCTACCAGAAAAAAGATCTGTCCTACAGCCAAGTGCGGGACGCGGCGATAGAGGCCATGGGGCGGCTCATCCGGGAGATGGAGACAGGTCTGTGCCACAATCCGGTCATCGCGGAGCAGATGGAGACGCTGGCCGAAATGCTGGAGGACCACAGGGGCAAAAAGGCATATGGCTACCTGAAGAAGCAGGTGAAGGCGCAGGTGGACGCTATCGTGGACGAACTGGCCAAAGTTCCCGAGGTGGCGGAGTGCTACGAACAGTGGAATCAACTCCGAGATGAACTGGAGCGTTACTACAAGGACGCCCCCAGAGAACACCTGCTGCTCTCACAGCAGAAGGAGTTCAAAGCCATCAAGAACATGGTCATCCGGGAGGCGGAGCGGCTCCGGCTCAGTACATTTACCTTCGAGGACGCCCGCATGAGAGATGAAGTGGATGAGGACCAGGATGCGGTGTACTTCACCTGGAACTCCAACTGGCGGATGGCCGAAATCTACCAGAGCGCCAAGGAAGTGCTGGAGGAGTACGAAAATCCGGAGAGTGAAAAGGCGAAACAGGTGCAGGTGCTGGAGCAGCTCTGGCAGAGAGGCTTCCCCCTGGCCGCCTACCAACTGGGCAAGTGCTGGCGGGACGGACGAGGCGTTCTCCCCGATGATGAGCAGGCGGAACTGTGGTTCCGGCGGGCGGCGGACGCAGGATATGACTTCGCCCAATACGCGCTGGGAAAGTTCCTGCAAGGCCAAAATCGAACGAATGAGGCGGTATCCTGGTATGGAAAAGCGGCGGCGCAGGGGAACTCCTGGGCCGCCTACCGCCTGGGAAAGCTGTATCTGGAGGGGAGAGATATCCCGAAAGACGTGCCCAAAGCGGTAGACTACCTGACGTTCTCCGCCGAACAGGGCAACCAATACGCCCAGTACACGCTGGGAAAGCTTTACCTCACTGGGCAGGGCGTCAAACAGGACCGAGAACAGGCCTGGGCGTATTTCTATGAATCGGCGGAACAGGGAAACGAGTACGCCGACTTCTTTCTGGAGCACTTCGATCAGACGTGCAGGCCCAATGTGTTCCTGGCGGCCACCCGGCTGCTCCACCATCTGAGTCAGATCTTTCGTGACAACTCGGTGCCGCCCGCCGCCCCGGTGGGACAGCAGGTGGACCGAAAGCTGCGGCGGAAAATCCAGAAAAAGAAGATCGCCATGGGCCACAAGCCGGACGATCATGAGGAAACTCCCCGGCAGGACATGGGCGGCATGACCATGGGGTGGTAGCAATCGCCAACGAAACCGCAGTAAAAAATGCTGTTGAATTTTACAGCAGATCGAGGTATACTAAGGGCAAGAAAGGGGCTGAATACCATGCCGAACATCAAACCCATCTCTGATCTGCGTAATTACACGGAGGTCCTGCGTGATGTGGCAGTTGGCGCTCCGGTTTTTCTGACGAAGAATGGCCGGGGACGCTACGCCATCGTGGACATACAGGACTATGAGCGGACACAGGCCACCCTCCGGCTGATGAACGAGCTGGCCAAGGGCCGCAAGTCCGGGGAGGAAAAGGGCTGGTTGACGCTGGAGGCCGTAGAAAAACATCTCGGAATCGCAGATGAATAACCTGCATTTATCCGACGAGGCGCAGGCTGATTTGGCCGGGATCAAGTCCTATATCGCAAAGAATTTGGAAAATCCCAGCGCGGCGATCTCCACGGTACGGAACATCACAAAGGACATCCGCAGATTGCGGGAGCACAGTCTGATTGGTGCGTCCCTGTCCTCGATTGCCGATGTCGAGAGTGACTATCGTTTCCTGGTGACCGGCAGTTACCTCACTTTTTACCGAGTTCTTGACAACGATGTCTATGTGGATCGTGTGCTCTACGGCCGCCGGGATTATCTTCGCATCCTCTTTGGAGATGTGCAGGACGACGAAACAAACGAATAGAGACAATCTTCTCCATAGGGAGAAACGATTTGTCACCGGAACCGTCTGCAGAGATGCAGGCGGTTTTTTCTATGGCAGGCATATCAAAATCTGGACCGCAATACAAAGATAAAATCCTGCCCGCAGATGATAACTTTCTGAAAATAGTTGAAGTTTGGGGTGGCTATTTGGATGCAGTTCAGGTATTGTGTGTTGCTGACAAAGGAGGCGGCACACATGAGAGACACACTGGAAAATCTATACTTCGGAAACATCACCCCCAACGATCAAATCGTCAAATCGGGGACTGCCCTGAAAAAAGCTATGGAACAGTCGGCGGAGTGCGAGGAGAAACTCACCGCTCTGCTGGAGGACAAGGAAAAAACATTGCTGCTCCGGCTCATCAACGCGGAGAATGAGATCGGCAGCACCATGGCCCTGGAGAACTTCATCCTGGGGTTCCGTCTGGGAGTCCGCATGATCCTGGAGGCCCTGGACGAGGACGACGGCAGCCTGCTCGACCCAAATAAGGAGGAATAGCCTATGGCAAAACGCAGGCCGTCCGGCGACGGCATGGTCCGAAAGCGGGAGGACGGCCGCTGGGAGGGCCGCATCGTGGTGGGCCACAAACAAAACGGCGAGCCCATCTTCCGGTATGTCCTGGCAAAGACCCAGAAAGAACTGCTGGACAAGCTCCACCGGGACCTGGAGGCCTTTCAGGATGTGGAGCTCACCGAGGACAGCCGCATGACCCTGGGGGAATGGCTGGACCGGTGGATGGAGGACTACGGCGCCGCCACCCTGCGGCCCAACACCCTGCGCAGCTACGAGCAGTTCATCCGGTGCTACATCAAGCCCTATCTGGGGGATAAGATCGTCTCCCGAGTGACCCGCATGGACATCCAGAAGCTGTACCGAAAGCTGAAACACGAGGGCCGCGTCCGCGAGCACCCGGAACACGGCCATGAGCTGTCGGACACCATGGTGCTCCGCATCCACGCCATGCTCCACCGGTGCCTGAAAGATGCGGAGGCGGCCCATGTGATCGCCCGGAACCCCACCGACGGGGCCGTGGTGCCCAAGGCCAACCATCGTCCCAAACAGATCCTCACAAAGGAGCAGATGGACATCTTCCTGGCGGCGGTAGACCGCAGCGAGATCTGGCGTGACTTCTTCTACACGGAGCTGACCACCGGCCTGCGGCGGGGCGAGATCTGCGGTCTCATGTGGCAGGACTTCGACGAGAAGGCCGGAACGCTGAGGGTCCTTCGGTCGGTAAATGTCCCCAAGGCCGGAGAGCTGGAGATCGGCGAGACGAAGACCAGCCAGGGCCGGCGGACCATTCGTCTGCCGCCCAGCACCGTCCAGCGGCTGAAGGAGCGGAAAAAGCACGCCGTCAGTCAGTGGATTTTCCCGGAACCTCTGGCTCCGGAGAAGCCGGTACGCCCCAGTGCCGCCTACTACTGGATGAAGCGAATCTTAAGAGAGGCGGGGCTGCCTGCGATCCGATTCCACGATTTAAGGCACACTTTTGCCACCCACGCCCTCACCAGCGGCGTGGACGCCAAGACCCTGTCCGGCATCCTGGGCCACACCAACGCCAGCTTCACCCTGGACACCTACACCCATGTGACGCCGGATATGCAGCAGGAGGCCAGCCACATCGTGGGCGGCTTTCTGGAAGATCTCCTGGGGAAGGACCTGAAACCGTGGCAGAGAGACCGGCCGGAAGGAGGTGCACGCCATGGGTAAGCGGCGGAAAAAGGGCGAAGGCTCCGTCCGCCAGCGGAAGGACGGCCGCTGGGAGGGCCGGGTGGTCATCGGCTACGACGAAAAGGGACTGCCCAGAACGAAAAACGTCCTGGCCAAAACGAAACGGGAGTGCCAGGAGAAGCTGAAGCAGCTCCGTGAAACGGTGACCGGCTCCAAGACGGAGAAGGTCCGGCCGGAGATGCCCTTCGGGGAGTGGCTGGACTTCTGGTATCAGAACTACGTCAAGCCCCAGATCCGCCCCACCACCCAGGCCAACTACGAGGCGAAGATCTATCAGCACATCATCCCGGAGCTGGGGAAGATCCCCCTGAACCAGCTGGCCCAGAAGGACCTCCAGCAGTTCTATGCCCGAATGAAAACGGGCGGGCGGCTCATCCGCACGGAGCAGTTCGGCAAAGGGCTGTCCGACTCCATGGTGCGCGGTCTCCACGCCGCCTGCCGGTCCGCTCTGGAGAAGGCCGTGCAGGAGGATCTGATCCGCACCAACCCGGCGGTGGGCTGCAAGCTGCCGCCCAAGCGGGGCCGGGAGATGCAGGTGCTGGGCCGGGAGGAGCTCCAGCGGTTCCTCATCCAGGCCCAGGCGGAAAGTTATTTCGAGCTGTTTCTCCTGGATCTGTGCACCGGCCTGCGGCGGGGCGAATTGCTGGCCCTCCAGTGGGACGACCTGGACTTCAAGACCGGGACCCTGACCGTGAACAAGCAGGTCTACGAGGTGAAGGGACAGCTCCAGGTGAGCGTCCCGAAGACCCGCGCCTCCATCCGCAGGCTGGTCCTGCCGCCCGGCGTGGTGGAGGTGCTGCGGCAGTATCAGAAGACGGTAGACTCCCGGTGGATGTTCCCCTCGCCGGTCAAAGAGGACATACCCATAACACCGGGAGCGGTGCGCCGGCGGCTCCAGATCATTCTGGAGCGGGCCGGGTGTAAGAGGATCAGATTTCATGATTTACGGCATACTTTTGCCACATTATCCCTGGAAAACGGCATGGATGTGAAGACCCTCTCCGCCATGCTGGGCCATGTGTCGGCGGCCACCACCCTGGACATCTACACCCACGTCACCGGGGATATGCAGACCGAGGCGGCGGCCAAGATCGACCGGGGGCTGGGCAACGAGGTGTTGGAGAGCCCTGAGCAGGCAGCGCAGGACCCAACCGCGAACTTCCAGCCAGTGCTGGGACGAAAGCGAAAGCCCGGCACCGGGTGTATCACCCAGATCAATGACCACCTGTTTGAGGGCCGTTACTCCCCCACCTGGCCGGACGGCACCAAACACTCCAAATGCGTCTACGCCCACACTCGGGAGGAGTGCGAGGCGAAACTGAAGGTGCTGATCCAGCAGATGAATGCGGAGCGGCAGGCCTTGCGGGACCAGGCACGGGGCATTACTCCGCCGGATAAGCTCACCAAAACGCAGAAGAAGGTTTGGATGTACATGAAGTTCCACCCCAACGTGACCAGTTATCGGGCCATCGCCAAAGGCGCCGGGGTGACGAGGCACACGGCGGCGAAGTGGTATGCGATGATGCAGGGAATGCTGAGGCGGGCGGCGTAAAATGTGGAAGAGGCTGGTATCACACTTTGATACCAGCCTCTTCCTGTGATCCAGATGATCCGCTGCTCAGACCAATGTATCGTCCAGCAGGAAGTCCAAGACTCCAATATTAAGAACGCCGTTGTCATCGTACCAACGTTTCCGGATGTCGTGCCGGACGATGATCTTCGGAAAAGAGTCCCCGGTCAGGGAGAGCGGTTTGTTTTCCGTGACAGACTTTTCCTCCGTCCCAAGAGCATAGGCGGATTGGATATAAGTCTTTTTTCCGCCGGAAGCAGCAATGAAGTCGATCTCCCGTGCTACCGGGGTCAGTTTTCCTTTGGCATTTCGCTCGTTGCTGTACACGACCCCAATGTCCACCGCGCACTCCCGCACCATCAGCTCATTGAAAATGATGTTCTCCATGATGTGGGTCATCTCCTGCTGGCGGAAGCCGATGCGGGCATTCCGCAGGCCGATGTCCTCACAGTAATATTTGTTGGGGTAATCGAAATAGTTTTTCCCCTTGACATCCCAGCGCTTGCACTCAGTAAAGAGGAACGCGTCCGCCAAGTGATCCATATACGCTTTCACAGTGTTGGGGGAAACCGTATTCTCGCCGCTCCGCTTCTGCTTGGAGTTGATGGTGTCCGCCACCCTGGTGGGGTTGGTCAGCGACCCCACTGAGGAGCAGAGCAGGTCCAGAATATCCGAAAGCACATCCTCCCGTTTGACTTTCTTGCGCTCCACAATGTCCTTCAAATAAACTTCGGAAAAGAGAGAACGCAGGTACTGCATTTTCGCCGCGTCAGTGGGGCGGGACAAGATCAGCGGCATTCCGCCGTAGAAGGCGTAATTTTCAAAAGCGTCCTCCTTGTCCCCGCCCACGGCGGAGTAATACTCCGCAAAGCTGAGCGGATGCACCCGGATCTCGTCGCTGCGCCCCCGGAACTCGGTGAGGATGTCTGAGGACAGCATCCGGGAGTTGCTTCCGGTCACATAGATGTCCAGATTGGGCAGGGACTTCAAATCGTTGAGGGCGTCGTAGAAGGTGATCTTCTTCCCGTCCGGGTTATAGGGATTCGGCACTTCGTCCGACATCTGGATCTCGTCTACGAAAAGATAGAATTGCTCCTTCTGATTTTCAACGATCTCCCGGACACGATTTGCAAGCTCTAACGGATTCCGATACCGGATATCACGGGTCAGATCCAACTCAAAGGAGAGAATGTGATCTGCCGGAACGCCCTCCCCCAACAGATAAGTGCGGAACAGATTGCGGAGGAGGTAGGACTTTCCGCAGCGGCGGATGCCAGTGATGACCTTCACTTGTCCATCCCACATGAAGGATATGAGCTTGTTCAGATAGCGGTCCCGTTTGATCTCCATAGCGCCACACCTCACTGAAAACTTTACAGATTTATCATACTACTTTTCAATGAAAATTATACAACTGCTTGCGCGCTGTGGCAAGTGATTTGTGCGGAGGTTTGCAATTTGGGACGTACATGAAGTTCCACCCCGACGTGACCAGCTTCCGGGCCATCGCCCGAGGCGCCGGGGTAACAAGGCATACGGCGGCGAAGTGGTATGAGATGATATGGGGGATGCTGGGGCGGGAAATCTGAAATAGAGGAGGATCGTATCATAACTCGATACGATCCTCTTTCATTTGTCATTATATCAATGTTTTCAATCTCATGACGGGCAATAATCTTTGAGAAGGAGTCTCCGGCCAAGGATGAAAGTGTTCCGAGTAACGGTCGTCTCCTCGGTTTTCAGGACGCAGAAGGGCAGAAACCAACGGTCACATGCCGTCCCGGAGCACGTCCTGATCCCGCAGGACCTTCTCGATGACGGTGCCCCGGACCGCCTTCAGCAGGGGCTTTTTCAGCAGCTCCAGAGGACCGGGCAGCGAAACCTCCAGCGGGGACCTGCCGTCCATCAGGCAGACGGTGCTGTGCAGCAGCTCCCGGATGTCGTACACGCTGCCCCACACCTCGGGCACGCCCCGGTCCACCCCCAGCAGGCCGTAGACGGCCTCCATGGCGGTGCGCACGGAGTACTCGGTGGTGAACACGGTGTCCCGGGGGGTGTCGGCGAACTGGCCCAGGAAGGCGAAGTTCACGCAGCCGTCGGGGATCACATCGGGCCGGTCTCCCCTGGTCCGGGGCATGAAAAAGGCGGTGATGTAGGGCATCATGGTGGGCACGCACACGGCGCTGTGGGCAGCCAGGTCCGGGATCTGCTCCACCGGCACGCCGATGTGGTAGAGCCACTCCTGGGTGATCTCCTTTCCGGTACACTCCTTCATGGGCTTTTTCACATAGTCGCCGGGTACGTCGGTAAAGAGGCCGTACACCCAGACGCACACTCGCTCCGGCTCCTGCTCCTTGAACTGCCCCTGGCGGTTGATGGTCCAGCTCAGCAGCCACTTGGAGTCCTGACAGCTGACGATACCGCCGGTGACCACCTTCCCGGTGCGGGGGTCCCGCTTGCAGATGTTGGTGATATAGGGGAGGATCTTGTCGTCCAAAGTGGTGATGGTGGCCGACTCCCAGTTGGTCTTGGAGATGTCGGAGCAGAACTTCTCCGGCCGTCCAAAGGCGGAATCCTGCTTGGCGATGTTCTTCCACAAGCTCCAGCAGCCGCTGGTGCGCACCTCCGCGTCCCCGTTGGGGGCGTGGTCCTGGTCGCCGTAGATGGTCCCCTCGGTGCAGGAGCCGTTGGTGACAAACACCAGGTCGTTCTCCGTGAGGACAATGCCCTGCTCCGCGCCGTTGACCCGGCACTCGATGGCGGTGGCCGTCTTTCTGCCGTCCCGGATGTCGAAGATCACGTTGGTGACCTCGGTGCCGAAACGGAAGTCCACCCCGGCCTCCTCCAGGTACTTCTGCATGGGCAGGATCAGGGACTCGTACTGGTTGTACCGGGTAAATTTCAAGGCGCTGAAGTCGGGGAGTCCCGCGATGTGGTGAATGAAGCGCTGGAAGTAGAGCTTCATCTCCAGGGCGCTGTGCCAGTTCTCAAAGGCGAACATGGTCCGCCAGTACAGCCAGAAGGTGGAGGAGAACACCTCGTCGTCAAAGACGTCCTCGATGGTCTTGTCGTACAGGTCCTCGTCCGGGGTCATGAAGAGCTTCATGATCTCCATGCAGCCCTTCTGGCTCAGGTTGAACTTCCCGTCGGTGCGGGCGTCCCGGCCCCGGTCCACCGTTGCCCGGCACAGGGAGTAGTTGGGGTCGTGCTTGTTGAGCCAGTAGAACTCATCCAACACCGAGGCCCCCGGCTTCTCCAAAGAGGGGATGGAGCGGAACAGGTCCCACAGGCACTCAAAGTGGTCCTCCATCTCCCGGCCGCCCCGCATCACATAGCCCCGGCTGGGGTCGAAGATGCCGTCGCAGGCACCGCCGGCCACGTCCATGGCCTCCAGGATGTGGATGTGGTCCCCGGGCATCTGCCCGTCCCGCACCAGGAAGCAGGCCGCCGCCAGGGCCGCCAGGCCGCTGCCCACAATGTAGGCGCTCTTGTTCTCCACGCCCTCCGGCTTCTCCGGCCGGGCAAAGGCCTCATAGTTGCCGTTGGTATAATAGATGCCCTTGCGGTTTTTCTCATGTTTCCCCAGCTCCGTATTCCGATAGGAGGCCGAAGCGCAGGTTTCAGGCCCGGACTTCTCCACCGCCTTTTGGCCGCCCGCCCCCTTCTTTGCCAGGACTACCGCCGCGCCCGCTCCAGCTACAGCCGCCGCTGCAGTCAGTGCTCCCAATTTCTTATCCATGTCAGATACCGCCTTTCCGATCCTGCCGCTTCTGCGGGCCGGATTCATTTTGATGGCTTGATTTTACTCCCTGCAAAGCATTTCTTCTATTTACAATCCGGGCCCGATGATCAAAAACTAATCATCGGGCCCGGATTGTAAAGCGGCTCTTATTCTGTTTCCGAAAAATTTCGGATGGCGTTGGCGATACTGCCCCGCATGGCGGCGCTGATCTTTCCCGTCAACACCCGGGGATCGGCGGTCATCCCCTGGCGGATCCAGTCCAGCATAACCCCCACAAAGCTGTACTTGTAAAATTCGGCGATAAAGGACTTGTCCTCCTCAGAGACGGCCGTCCCCCGGCTCTGCTCCTCCACCACGCCCCGGATCAGGCCATAGGTCAGCTGGTAGAGGAACCGCTCCATCTGCTCCCGGCTGATACAGCGGTAGGCGTTGAGGATGAAGGGCTTGTTTTCCAGCACCGCCTCAAAGATCTGCAAAAGCCCCTCCTGCCAGGTCTCGTAGGTCTTCTTCCCCTGGAGGGCCTTGGACGCGTCCTCGATGCAGGCCCACTCCACCAGGTCGTAGATGTCCTGGAAGTGGTAGTAGAAGGCCATGCGGCTGATGCCGCAGTCCTCGGTGATGTCCCGGATGGTAATCTTGTCCAGGGGCTTTTTCAGCAGCATATGCTTCAGGGATTCCTCCAGAGCCTGCTTTGTGGTGTTTGGCATATTACTGCGCCTCCTTTTCGTGCTGCTGGATCACTGCCGCAATGGTCTCCGCCGCAATATGAGAGCCCAGCTCACTGGGATGAACGCCATCGGCAGCATAGAGGTCCTGGGGATCGGACCACTCGTAAAACCGTCGGCCCACATCGGCGATCAGGGCGTTATTTTCCAGTGCCGCTTTGTGGTAGGCCTCGGACAGCTTTTGGGCCATCTCGTCGTAGTCCCAGCCCCTATCCGTCAGCTTGGCTCCGCCCCTCTGATAGGCCCATGTAGCAAACAAAATGGGAGCCGCTCCGTTTGCCCGGATCTGCCGGCAGAGCTGCCCCACGCTGGAAAAGAAATTCTTAGGGGCGGTGATAGGGCCGTGGCTCATCTCCTGGAGCACCACATAGTCCCACTTCTCCTTTTGGAGCGCCGCCTGGGTCTGTCCGCCCAGCCTGGTGCTGGGGTTCAGCTGTTCCGACAGCCGCGCCCCGCCTCGGGTGTGGTGGACCACCTCCGCCCCGGTCAGGTCGGCCAGCATCTGTGGCATATGATTGGTGAAGATAAAGCTGTTGCCCAGCATGAGGATCCGCATGGTGCTGCTCCTTACTCGTTTATTTCACTGCTTTTAACTGTCATTATACACGGCTCCGCTGAGAGGAACAAGGCTGGGAGGCGCAGACTGGCCCATCAGATTTTGCGACGCAAGATTCAAAGATAAAGCTGTGGCCGCATGAACTGATTGTGAATAGGTGGTCATGACCCCACATTTCAAAAATTGTGTAGTTTGTCTTTGCCTCTTTTTTGAATAAATAATGGTGATTGATGGCCCAAAAATTCCTTTACGGAGAAAATGCAAAACAAATCAGCAGAAGTGCTTTGCCCACATTTGAGACTCTATTTATATAAAACGCCAGATAAATTATTGCCTGAAAAGTTATAAAAACCGCCTCAAAACCGATGTTTTGAGGCGGTTTTTGGTCCGAGTGGGGAGACTCGAACTCCCGGCATCTTGCTCCCAAAGCAAGCGCGCTACCAACTGCGCTACACCCGGTTATGGAATTTGTTTTATCTGTGGTCTAACATGTGGTCAAGGCCGTTCTTTGATCAACGGCTTTGCGGAAATGATCCCCGCTTCTGGTAGTGTCCCAGCGGGTTGTGGGGTTGCGCTTTTTCCCTCATGGATGAGGCCCGTGCGCTCCCAAAGCAGGCGCGCTACCAACTGCGCTACACCCGGATATGGAATTATTTCATCTGTCCTCAGCGTAAATCTTGAGGACACAACATCCCATATTATACCTCATTTTTGGCAAATGTCAAATGTTCAAATATTAGTAATGACTTTTTCTTGCTGAGGGAGTACAATACACCTAATCAACAAACACATAGGAGGGTCATCCCTTTGAGAAAACTGAACAAAGCCATTGATCGTTTTTGTGCGCTCCATCCGCGGTTTGGCATTCCTGGCCTTATGCGTTACATTGTCGGTGCCAACCTGGTAATCTATTTGCTAAGCCAGTTCGCTGGGGCAGGCACTTTGGATTTCTTGGCTATGGAAACAGCTGCGGTGCTTCGTGGCGAAATCTGGCGCGTTTTTACCTACGTATTGATCCCGAGTTATAGTGGAATAGCCTTGTTCTTTTTCCTGCTGTTTTATTTCTGGCTGGGAGAGACTATGGAACGGCAATGGGGTAGCGCCAAATTTACGATCTATTACCTCAGCGGCACGTTGCTTACTGCGATTGCGGTTCTGCTGGCCGGGGTGATCAGCGGTGTCAATTACAGAATGGCAGGCGGAGATTATGTCAGTCAATCTCTGCTGTTTGCTTATGCCATGACATATCCGGATACCATTGTACGCGTTATGTATATCATCCCAATAAAGATGAAATGGCTGGCCTGGCTGGAGGGAGCCTTCTTTGCACTGGGCGTTATCAGCAGCCTCTTCGCTGGGCAATGGGCTAGTGCTATCATCCCTGTAGTGGCGCTCCTGAACTTTTTCGTATTTTTCTCTCCTGACTTTCATCGCAAGGCGGACGAGGTGCGGGCCAGGAATCGTCCTCAGGCAGTACAGTTCCGCAAGGCAGTACAGACTCAGCAGAAAGAGCGGGGATACAACCATAAGTGCTGCATCTGCGGAAAGACTGATACGGACTACCCTGATATGCAGTTCCGGTACTGCTCCAAATGTGCGGGGTATCACTGTTTCTGTGAGGAGCACATCTTCAACCACGTTCATTTCACGGAGTAGTGTTTACTCCCAGGTCTCCCAGATCTCCGGATGATACCCTACAGTAACGGCTTTCCCGTTGCGGACAATAGGAGTATTGAAAAGCTGGGGGTTATCAAACAGCTTCTCTTCCGCAGCATCTGGTGTGATATAGGCCATATATAGGTCCTGATAGGCCTTGCACTTGGTGTTGACCAGCTGTTCAAAGGTGAGACGCTGCCGGACAGCACGGTATTCACCAGGGGAAAAGCCCTTTTTCGGCAGGTCGATATACTGAAAATTGATTCGGCGCTCCTTGAACCAGCGCTGTGCTTTTTTGGTGTCAAAACATTTGGACGAGCCGAAAATCTGTACGTTCATGGTATTCTCCTTTTATAATATGGATGGGAGGGATATATGGTGACTGATGAGATAATGACGTTGCGCAAATGGGTGAAGGAAAGCGATCATATCGTTTTCTTCGGTGGTGCAGGTGTTAGTACAGAGAGCGGTATCCCGGATTTCCGCAGTACAGATGGCCTTTATCACCAGCAATATGATTATCCGCCGGAGACGATCCTCAGCCGCAGTTTTTTTGAGGAAAATCCTCGGGAGTTTTTCCGCTTTTATCGGGATAAGATGCTCTATCTGGATGCCCAGCCCAATGCGGCCCACCAGAAGCTGGCCCAACTGGAAAAAGACGGCAAGCTGCAGGCGGTGATCACACAGAATATTGATGGACTCCACCAGAAGGCGGGGAGTCAGCGGGTACTGGAACTTCACGGCAGTGTTTTGCGCAACCACTGCCAGAAGTGCGGGACACCCTATGGCGTGGATGCCATTGTGCACAGCGAAGGGGTTCCCAGATGTACCTGCGGAGGGATCATCAAGCCGGACGTAGTTCTCTATGAAGAGGCCCTGGATGAAGATGTACTGATGCAGGCGGTGTCTGCCATCCGCCGCGCGGAGGTCCTGATCATCGGTGGTACCTCACTGACGGTGTATCCGGCGGCGGGCCTTGTGCGATACTACCGGGGGAATAAGCTGGTAGTGATCAATAAGACACGACTCCCTATGACAGGGGCAGATCTGGTCATCGAAGGTGCCATTGGTCAGGTGATGGCGGAGCTGTGATATCCAGTGTAACACAGCAAAAGGGGATTCGCAACAGGACCACAAAATACGGCTTTTGAAAAAATTGGCGATTTCTAAAAATTATAGTTGACAAAGGCCGCAGAGATGGCTATAATAACTTTCGCTGGTCATCCTTGGAGCAGAAATGCGAGTGTGCTGGAACTGGTAGACAGGCACGTTTGAGGGGCGTGTGTCAATCGACGTACGGGTTCAAGTCCCGTCACTCGCACCACCTCTCCTTATGGGAGCTGGCAAAAGGGAATATGCGCGAGTGGTGGAATTGGCAGACTCGCTAGATTCAGGTTCTAGTGCTCATTACG
>UROF01000003.1 GCA_900549475.1 uncultured Eubacteriales bacterium | reverse complement strand
GGTACAACCGCAACGCCGCCATCAACCCCTACCTCTCCGAGGGCAAAAAGACCGTGGCTCTGGAGATCATGGAGCAGCTGGACTGGAAAGCCCCGGATTATATCGCCATCTCTGTAGGTGACGGCTGCACCATCGCGGGACTGTGGAAGGGCCTCAAGGACCTCTATGCCATCGGGTTCATTGACAAGCTGCCCCGGCTGATCTCCGCCCAGGCGGAGGGCTGCTGCCCGCTGAACCGGGCCATCGAGACCGGGGAGCCCTGGCATCCCATGGAGGAGAATACCCTGGCGGACTCCATCGCCGTAGGCGTGCCCCGGAATGCGGACAAAGCCCTCATGGCGATCCGGGAGTCCAACGGCCTCACGGTGAATGTCAGCGACGAGGAGATCATGGCGGCCCAGAAGCTGCTGGGACGGACCTGCGGTGTGTTCGGCGAGCCTGCCGGTGTCACCGGTGCGGCGGGCCTCAAGAAGCTCTGTGAGCAGGGGAAGATCCCCGCCGATGCCACTGTGGTCAGTGTGGTCACCGGAAACGGCCTCAAGGACGTGGCCAACGCCATCAAGGCCTGCGGCGAGCCCATCTCCATCCCCAGCGACATGGACCTGCTTCTGAAGGCCTTTGCCGACAACGGCATCGTGGTGGAGTGATCGCTGCCCTAAACATAGGTAGAGCAAAAGAAATTTCCCGCCGAAGAAGGGGATAAGTGCCCCTTGTTCTCCGGCGGAACAGCGAAACAGACAGAGGCCCCGGCGTATACGCGCCGGGGCCTTTCCTCTTGCATTTTTGGCGGAAGATGGTATACTAAATACATCAATATACAGAAAACGGTCGAATTATCTATGAAAAATACATATTATACCATTTCAAAAGTGAATATGGCGGTTATACTTTCCGCCGCCCTGATGCTCTGCGGAGCCATTGTACGGATCGTGTACTATACCGGCGTCCGGGCGTCCGCCGGGGAACTGTGGATCCAGGGGGCGCTGCCCGTATGCGCGGGGCTCCTGTTTGCCGTGATGCTCTTTACCACCGCCTCCGACCGGCTCTACCGCACGGCTGTGCCGGTGCTGATGGGCTGCCTGTTTTTTGCGGTAAAGGCGGGGGGCTTTTCCCTGGTGCACCGGGTGTTGTGCTGGGTGCTGTACCTGGCGGTGGCGCTGCTGTACTTCCTGACGGTGAGCCGGGGGCTCACCAAGTGGCTGTTCGGTACACTGATCGGCGGCGCCCTGGTTTACCACATTGTGGTAGAGGATGCGGTGAACCAGGCGTTTCTGAAGCTGTACACGACGCCTATCCTGCCTGGCCGTCCCTTCTGGTGGCACTTCCTGGCGGAGCTGACGGTACTGATGACCATGGCGGCCCTGCTGCTGGCAGTTGTGGCCATGGAACGCCGGGAGAGCGATAGCTGGCGGCCTAGGTGGGGGGATCGCAACGACGGGCGGCGGCTGCGGAGCCTGAGCCCCATTTTTGCCGTCTCTCCTTATATTATGGTCACCCGTAATACCTCCCAGAACTTTATCCGTGACACCCTGGACTGCGCTGCTGCTGACGAATATATCCGTGCCAAGCGCCGTGAGGGACTTCAGGGCTTCGGTATGCTCCATGTGGTGCTGGCAGCTTATGCCCGGTGTGTGGCCCAGTACCCCGGTATCAACCGTTTTGTCTCCGGACAGCGGGTGTATAGCCGACCGGCTATTGAGGTGTCCCTGACCATCAAGCCGGAGATGAAAGCGGAGTCCCCGGACACGGTGCTGAAGATCGACCTCCAGCCTACGGACACTGCCGAGACGGTGTACCGGAAGATCCAGGAGAAGGTGGATGCGGTGAAGAATGCCCCGGCAGACAACACCAACTTTGATAACCTGGCCAAGGCATTTAACCTGATCCCTGGTGTTCTGCTGAAGTTCGTGGTGTGGCTTCTGAACCTGCTGGACTACTTCGGGTGCCTGCCCCGGGCCCTGACCCGGCTGAGTCCCTTCCACGGCTCCCTGTATATCACGTCCATGGCCTCGCTGGGTATCCCGCCCATCTACCACCACCTCTATGACTTCGGGAATGTTCCTGTGTTCGTGTCTCTGGGGAAAAAGTACCGGGTGAACGAGCTGTCCGCGGACGGCAGCGTAGTGGGCCGCAAGTATATGGACTACACCGTAGTCACTGACGAGCGCATCTGCGATGGTTTCTACTTTGCTTCCGCCCTGCGCTACCTGCGGGGCATCCTCCAGGACCCCAGCTGTCTGGATGAACCTGCCGCCACTGTGGTGGAGGACGTGGACTGACGGGGAGCATACAGAATATAAACAGCCCCGGCCCGCTTAGGCGGACCGGGGCTGTTTCCTGTTTTCAGAAGTACTATCCTACTTCCCGCAGTAGCTCGTCGGCGGATACGCCGTAGAGTTTGGCCAGGGCCAGAAGGTTCACAGTGCTGGGGTCGGAGGTGCCGTTCTCCCACTTGGAAACGGCCTGCCGGCTCACACCCAGGGACTCTGCCACAAACTCCTGGGTCATCTGGCACCGGGTTCGGTGGGCTTTGAGCACCTCGCCCAGAGAGCGCTTGATGGCGGCGTTTTCCGCCTGAGCAGGGGTGCTTCGAAGATATTTCCGCAGGGCCCGGAATACGTACCAGAGCAGTATGCCGAACAGTATCATCAGGGCTACGGATATCACAAGTACGATCCCGATGAAAAAGGTTGTCTTGTAACCAAAAGTCATGGGTGCCATGGATGCTTTCCTC
Source organism: uncultured Eubacteriales bacterium (assembly GCA_900549475.1). GTDB lineage: Bacteria > Bacillota > Clostridia > Oscillospirales > Oscillospiraceae > Pelethomonas. The sequence goes on along the minus strand of UROF01000003.1, from coordinate 182,549 downwards.
CTTATGCCGGGGGCAGGCATACGCCCCGTTGATGGCGTCAGCATAGCGAATCTTGCCGGTTTTGGCCACCAACTACCGCGCAACTTTTGGTTGCGGCGGGGAAATTCCCCTGGCTCAGCCCACCGTCAGCGCCCGGAGAATGCCCTGGAAGCCCCGGCAGGCCCTCTCCAGCTGGCTGATCTCAATGTACTCGTCAGCGGTGTGGGCCAGATTCTCCCGGGAGGGGCCGAAGCCCACCGTGGGGATGCCCAGCTCTCCGCAGAAGCTGCTGGCGTTGGTGCAGAAGGCGTAGTGGGACAGCGGCGCGTCCAAGCCTGCCTCCTGCAGCCCGTGGAGAGCACCCTGGACCAGAGGATGGTCCTCCGGCAGCACCCAGGCGGGAAAGAAACGTTCCGCCTCCATGACTTCTCCGGTCCAGCAGGTGGAGGAGCCCTGGGACAGATATGCCCGGACGTCCAGCTGGGGCAGCCGGGTTTTCAGATCTGCGGCGGCTTCCTGGATGGGGGAGAGGATACTCTCCGGTGTCTCTCCCGGCAGGAGCCGCCGGTCAAAGGTGGCCCGGCACAGGGCCGGCACCACGGAGGCTCCGGGGTAGGGCTCAGAGATGATATCTGTCAGCTCCAGAATACCTTTGCCCAGCAGGGGGTGTTCCGGTGGCGGCAGGCGGCGGAGCGCACCGATGAGCTCCGCCATGTGGTACACGGCGTTGACACCCTTTTCCGGGTTGGCGGAGTGGCAGGATACCCCGCGGGTCTCCACCACCACCTCAGCACGGCCCCGCTGGCCGATGTTCAGGGCGGTACTGGTGGCTTCCCCTACAATTACATAGTCCGGCTGGGCCAGTCGGGCGATCTCACGACAGGCTACCCCTTCGAAGCGTTCCTCCTGGACGGAGCAGGATACCCATATGGTTCCCTGGAAATCTCCGCCGGTGTCCTTGGCAAACCGGGCGGCGGCCAGGACCATGGCAGCCACGCTGCCCTTCATGTCGGAAGTCCCACGGCCGTAGAGCCGGTCCCCCTGGATCTCCCCGCCAAAGGGGTTATGGGTCCACAGGGCAGGGTCCCCTACGGGGACGGTATCAATGTGACCATCCAGCAGGATTGCCGGACCGGGCCTGCTGCCGCGGATACAGCCCAGGACGCTGCCGTAACGGTCGGTTTCTGCACCGTGATAACCCAGGGACAGCATTGTGCTGCGCAGATATTCCGCTGCTGCTTGTTCCTCACCGGATACGCTGGGCCGTCGGATCAGCTCCCGGCAGAGGGCAATCAGTTTATCATCCTGTTTCACAGTACACACTTCCCTCTGGTGATGAATTGTCCGTCAGATCCTGCCAACACCTTGCCGTGATCCACTGCCAGATTGCCCCGGAGGTACACCTGGGCGATGCTGCCGGCGGTGCGGAAGCCTTCATAGGGGCTGTAGTCCACATTCATGGCCTGATCGGCGGCAGTGATGATACTGTCGGCGGCGGGGTCGTAGACTACGATATCGGCGTCGCTGCCGGGGGCGATAACACCCTTCCGGGGCCAGCAGCCATAGAGCTTGGCGGGATTCTCGCAGAGGACGCGGCACATATCCTGGAGGGTGATGCGGCCCGCCGCCACACCGGCGGTGTAGAGCAGCACGCCCCGGGTCTCTACGCCGGGCAGGCCTCCGGGGATCTTGGTGAAATCGGCTCGCCCCATGTCCTTCTGTGCCAGGGTGAAGGAGCAGTGGTCTGTGGCCACCGTCTGGATCTCACCGTTGCGCAGAGCCTCCCACAGGGCCTCCTGGTCCTCTTTCTTTCGGATAGGCGGCGCGCAGACGAATTTGGCGGCCTCCCGATACTCCGGTGCGTCGTAGACGCTGTCCTCCAGCAGCAGGTAGTGGGGGCAGGTCTCCACATACACTGTCTGTCCCCGGCGCCGGGCGGCACGGACCTCCTCCAGACCGGCGGCGGTGGAGAGGTGGACGATGATGACAGGGGTATCGGCCAGCTGAGCCATCCGCAGAAGGTGGCTGATAGCCTCCGCCTCCAGGGGGGCGGGCCGGGTCCGGGGATGGGAAGCGGGGGAGAGGCGGCCCTCTGCCTTGGCCTTGGCGATGAGCACGTCGATGATGCCGCTGTTCTCACAGTGGACGCCGGCGATGCCGCCGGCTTCTTTCAGCCGCAGCAGGGCGTTGTACATATCTCCCTCTGGGATCATCATGGCGGGATAGGTCATATACATCTTAAAGGTAGGGATGCCCAGCTCCACCATCTCCCCGATCTCCCGGGAAATACCGTCATTCCAGTCGTCGATGGTCATGTGGAAGCCGTAGTCACAGGCGGCCTTGCCCTCCGCTTTCTGCCGCCAGAGATCCAGGCCGTGGTGGAGAGTTTCCCCTTTGTCCGGGGCGGAGAAATCCACCACCATGGTGGTGCCGCCCCGAAGGGCCGCCCGGCTGCCGGTGGCAAAGTCATCGGCAGTGATGGTACCTGCCACTGGCAGGTCGAAGTGGGTGTGGCCGTCGATAAAACCGGGGAAAAGCAGCTTCCCGGTGCAGTCCACGATATGAGCGTCTTCCGAAGGGAGCTGGCTGCCTACGGCAGCGATCTGTCCCTTTTCCAGCAGCACATCCGCCTGCCGGACCTCTCCTCCGGAGACCACAAGACCGCCGCGGAGCAATGTTTTCATGGCAAAACCTCCTCTGCCGCCGAAGGAGCGGCGTTTTTTCTGGACAGAAGTATATCATAGTTCCGGCATAAGTTCCAGCGCTGGCCGGATGGTATATAAACTTTTTGTAAAATATGTTGAATGGGGACTGTTCAAACCACTGGGGCTGCGCTACAATGTGGCTGAGATGGCGGGGAAAGTGATCCCCGCCTATATGGCCGTACGGCTAATATGTAAGGAGGGATTTGTATGAAAAAAGCAGCTTCCCTGCTGCTGGCGTTGGTTCTGGCTCTGAGCCTGGCTCTGCCTGCCTACGCTGAAGAGACCACCTATGCCAGCTTTGAGGGCGGTGTTACGGAGATCCAGAAGTATGGCAACCTGGTGCTGGACATTGACCCGGCAGACCTGCAGGAGGCAGGCTACGCCTATGGTGACATCGTGACCCTGGCTATTGGCGAGGGGGAATATCAGATGCCCCTTTGCACCAACTACTCCGATGTGGACACTGGCTCCCTGGTCCTGCGGGACAGCGAGGGTGTGCTCATTGCCGCCATCAACATGGGGGACTTTGCCACTACCAATGGTATTGCGGAAAAGGTGACGGCGGAGGACGGAAGCTACACCTGGGAGTTCCCGGAGGGCAGCGCTCTGGAGGACATCACTGTGACCATCTCCATGTACGAGAAGGAGGGCTACCGTGACCAGTACCTCATCCATCAGCTCACCCGCACCGATGTTCGGGAGGACTACGCTTCCGATGCTGTTTTTGCTAACTTCCGGAATATTGCCTCCGGCGAACTGGGCGAGAACGCCCTCTTCCGCAGCAGCAGCCCGGTGAACAATGAGCTGGGCCGGGCGGCCTATGCCGACGATCTGGCCGAGGCAAACGGTATCCAGACGGTGATGAATCTGGCGGATTCCGACGAGCTGATTCAGGGCTATATCGATGCGGAAGGGTTTGACTCTCCCTACTATCAGTCCCTGTTTGCCGACGGGAAGGTGAAGGCCCTGAATCTGGGTGTTGATTTTACCGCCGACGACTTCAAGACCGGCCTTGCTGAGGGCCTGCAGTTCTTTGCCGCCAATGAGGGCCCCTATCTGGTCCACTGCACCGAGGGCAAGGACCGGGCTGGTTTTGTCTCTGCTCTGCTGGCCTGCTTCATGGGCGCCAGCTATGACCAGGTGGTGGAGGACTACATGACTACTTATGTCAATTACTATCATCTGGAGAAAGACAGTGAACAGTATCAGGCTGTTCAGGAGAGCAATATCGTCTCCATTCTCAAGGCCATCACTGGTATTACCGACAGCGCGGAGCTGAAGGATGCCGATCTGGCTGCCGCTGCGGCAGATTACCTGGCGGATATCGGTCTGACCCAGGAGGAGGCTGATGCGCTGAAGGCCAACCTGGCCAAGGACTACACCATGCCGGAAGAGCCTGAAGAGACCCCGGAGGAAACACCGGAAGAGGTCCCGGAAGAAGTTCCTGAGGAGACTCCGGAGGAGAGCAGCACCTATACCGTGGCAGCTGGTGACTGCCTGTGGAACATCGCCTACCATTTCTATGGTACTGGCAGCCGCTGGACAGAGATCTATGAGGCCAACAAGGATACGATCAGCAATCCTGGCATGATCTATGTTGGACAGGTGTTGATCATTCCGGCTGCCTGAGCTTGATTTTGATAACATCCCTGCCGGATTTATCCGGCAGGGATGTTATTTTTCCTGGTCAAGACGGGGAATTTTTTGTGAAACTGTGTAAAATGCTCTAGCCAAATAGAGAAAGATAGCGTATAATGATGGCTGCATATTGGCAGGCAGGGGTATCCCTGCCTCTGGCCAGCTCCTCTGGCCGGATGTATCTGCCAGCAAAATTTTTTTAGGAGGAACACGCATGAGAAAGTGGAACAAATTCCTTGCTCTGCTGCTGGCGATGGTTATGGCGTTCAGCCTGACGATCACCGCTTTCGCAGAGGGTGAGGACGCGGAGACCACGGAGACGCCTTCTGTGGAGGAGACGGAAGGTGAGTCCGTAGAGTACAACGGCACAATTGTGATCCTGCATACCAACGATGTCCATGGCGCCATCGATGGTTATGCCAAGGTCGCTGCTCTGAAGGCCCAGTATGAGGCTGAGGGCGCTTACGTCCTGGTTATGGACGCTGGTGACTTCATTCAGGGCCAGCCCGCCGTCAGCATTTCTGAGGGCGCTACTGCTGTTGAGCTGATGAACATGGTCGGTTACGATGTGGCGATCCCCGGCAACCACGAGTTCGACTATGGCTATGAGAACCTGAAGACTCTGGCTGAGAAGGCTGAGTTCCCCATCCTGGCTGCCAACATCACTGTTGATGGTAAGGCTGCTCTGGAGGAGAATACGGTGTTTACCGCTCCTGATGGTACCACCATCGGCGTGTTTGGTCTGGATACGCCTGAGACTGCTACCAAGGCCAACCCCGCCAAGATCCAGGGTGTGAGCTTTGCTGCCGGCGAGGATATGTTTGCCATCGCTGAGGAGCAGGTAAAGGCTCTGTCTGACTGCGATTACGTCGTCTGCCTGGGCCACCTGGGCATCGACGAGGAGTCCACCGGCAACCGCTCCATCGATCTGCTGGAGAAGGTCACCGGCATCGATCTGTTCATCGATGGTCACTCCCACTCTGACCTGGCCGCTGTTGCTGCTGCCACCAATGAGGACCGCACCGTTGGCGAGACTGTGGTGACCTCCACCGGTACTGCTCTGGCCAACATTGGTGTTGTTACCATCAAGGACGGCACCATCACCACCGATACCGTTTCCACCGAAGAGATCACTGTGGCTGAGGACGACGCCATTGCTGCCCGCGCCGCTGAGATCAATGCTGAGATCGATGCTGAGTACGGCGCCAAGTTCGCTGAGACCGAAGTCGACCTCAACGGCGAGCGTGATCCCGGCAACCGCACCCAGGAGACCAACCTGGGCGATCTGATTGCTGACGCTCTGCTGTGGAAGGCCCAGGAAGAGGGCGAGAAGGCTGATGTGGCCATCACCAATGGCGGCGGTATCCGCGCCTCCATCGCTGCCGGCGACATCACCAAGAAGGACATCAACACCGTCCTGCCCTTCGGCAACACCCTGAGCATCATCAAGCTCACCGGTGCTGAGCTGCTGGAGGCTCTGGAAGCTTCCACTTACTGCACTCCCACTGCTGTGGGTGCGTTCCCCCAGGTGGCTGGCATTGAGTTCACCGTTGATACCTTCAAGACCTATGACCAGGGCGATCAGTATCCTGATTCCACCTACTATGGTCCCAAGTCCATCAACCGTGTGACCATCACCAGCGTGGGCGGCAAGGAGTTCGATCCTGAGGCTGTCTACACGGTTGCCACCAACGACTTCATGGCTGCCGGCGGCGACACCTACTATGCCTTTGCTGCTGCCAGCGCCAACTATGATCTGGGCATCGCCATGGACGAGGTCGTGATGGAGTACATCACCGAGGTCCTGGGCGGCAAGGTCACTGCTGAGCAGTACGGCGAGCCTGCCGGCCGCATCACCATCAAGGGCTACACCGATGTCACTGCCAGCAACTGGTATGTGGATGCTGTGGCTTATGTCACTGAGAATGATCTGATGGATGGCCTGACCGACACCACCTTTGGTCCCAGCGAGGCTATGACCCGCCAGATGCTGGTCACCGCTCTGTACCGTATGGCTGGTTCTCCCGAGGTCACTGCTGAGAATCCCTTCACCGATGTGGCTGAGGATGCTTCCTACTACAATGCTGTGATCTGGGCTTATGAGAACGGCGTTGTGGGTGGTATCACCGACACTACCTTTGAGCCTGATTCCGCAGTTACCCGTCAGCAGATGGCTGCTATCCTGTACCGCTATGCGGGTGCTTCTGTGGAAGAGGCTGATCTGAGCGCTTTCACTGATGCCGATACCATCAGCAGCTATGCTACTGAGGCTATGGCTTGGGCTGTGGCCAATGGCCTGTTCCAGGGCAATGCCGATGGAACCATCGCTCCTAAGGCTACCGCTACCCGTGCTCAGGTTGCTACCATCCTGATGCGCTTTGCTGAGCTGCCTGAGGTTCCCGCTGAGGAGGCCCCCGCTGAGGAGACCGAGACTCCTGCTGAGGAGGAGACTGAGACTCCCGCTGAGGAGACTGAGACTCCTTCCGATGAGGAGACTGAGACTCCCACTGAGGGCAAGGCTGCCTGATTAGCATTTAGTAAAGAAGGATCTGCCGCAAGGCAGATCCTTCTTTTTAGTTGTAGACAATTGACAGAGGCAGAAAAAACCGCCTGCACAGGGTGCAGGCGGTTGCTTTTTTCTAGCGGCTGCGCTGACCAACTTAATTACAGCTTCAGGTCGCCCTCCTTGATCCATCCGATCTTCCGGAAAAACAGACCGAAAGCCCAGGTGAGAACAGCGGGAAGAATGAAACAGATGAGGGCCATGGCCAGCCAGTCCATACCGGTGATGGCGGCCTTGGCTCCAGTGGCTACATCATTCACCCAGCCGGCGTATACACCGATAGGGCCTACCATACCGCAGGTGCCCATGCCGGAGGCCACGCCGCCGGAGGGATCGTTCATCTCAAAATGGAACAGGCAGGTGGCCAGCGGCCCGGTAATGGCGGAGGTGAGAATAGCGGGGAGCCAGATCCGGGGATTCTTGACGATGTTGCCCATCTGCAGCATGGAGGTGCCCAGGCCCTGACTGATAAGGCCGCCCCAACGGTTTTCCCGGAAGCTCATTACTGCGAAGCCCACCATGTTGGCGCAGCAGCCGGCCACGGCGGCGCCGCCTGCCAGACCGGTCAATCCAATGGCAGCGCAGATGGCGGCAGAGGAGATAGGCAAAGTCAGGGCGATGCCGATGACCACAGACACCAGGATGCCCATCCAGAAAGGCTGGAGGACGGTAGCCCACTTGACAAAGTCACCCACAGAGGAGGCGGCGGTACCGATAGCGGGTGCCCACCAGGCGGAGAGTCCCACGCCGGCCAGGATCGTTACCAAAGGTGTCACCAGAATGTCGATCTTGGTCTCCTTGCTTACCGCCTTGCCCAGTTCTGCGGCAATAATGGCGATGAACAGTACCGCCAGAGGTCCGCCAGCGCCCTTTTCGCCAGCCAGAGTGGTGCTGCCAAGGGCGTTGGCGGCATAGCCCACTGTGACCAGGGAGAAGAGGACCAGGGGCGGTGCTTTCAGGGCGTAGCCGATGGCTACTGCCATAGCCGCACCGCTCATAGCGGAGGCGTAGCCGCCTACAGTGACCAGGAATTCGATCCCCAGCTGTTTGCCCAGGGTATCCAGGATCGTGCCGATGAGGAGGGAGCAGAAGAGGCCCTGGGCCATGGCGCCCAGTGCGTCGATGCCGTAGCGCTTACCGGAGATAACAATGTCCTTGCGCTTGAGAAAGGCTTTGATCTTGTCCATAATATCCACCTTGCCAAATGGCGTTAAAATAAGTATATGCAGGTGTCTTGACACCTGCACGGACTATTATAGCCGGCTGCCTGCGTTTGTCAATCTTTTTTTACTGCGGGATAGGACCGTTGGGCAGGATGTACAGATTGAGGACAGCTTTAGACGAGCGCTCTATTTTGTATCAGTCAGACTAATACAAAACGCTTGACACTATGTATTATTTGTATTATAATAAATGATACATAAGGGAGGTGATTCCATGCTGCTGAAACTGGATTTTGACAGCGAGGTCCCCATCTACCAACAGATCCGCAACCAGATCGTGGTGGGGATCGCCGCAGGCAGGCTTCTCCCCGGAGAGCGATTGCCTGCCACCCGCTCCCTGGCGGAGGACTTGGGTGTGAATACCATGACGGTGAGCAAGGCGTACCAGCAGCTGCGGCAGGAAGGGTATGTCACCACCGACCGCCGCACCGGGGTCATGGTGCGGCAGCGGGAGGAAGGAAAACCCACCGTGCCGGAGGAGACACTGAAGGGCCTGCGGCTGCGGCTATGTGAACTGCGGCTGGCGGGACTGAGCCGGGAGGAGATCCTCCGGCTGTGTGAGAAGCTGTGTGACGAGGAGGCGCGTTGATATGATCGGAGCACTGATTTTATGGGGATGTATCATCTGGATCGTTCCGCTGGTATATGTCCTTTTGCGTAATGAGGCCAAGTGGAAAAAGAATATCGTGGTAGGGACTACCTTGCCCTACGAGGCCCGACAGGACCCGGAGGTGGAGGAAGTTCTGCGCCGGTACCGGCGGCAGCTGGGCTGGGTGAGTATCCTGCTGGTCCTGGTAGCGGTGCCCTGTATGTTCATTCCGCGGTTTTCTGTCCAGTTTATTGTCTGGTACTTCTGGATCCTTCTGGCGATCATTCTGCCGCAGATCCCTTTTGTTCTGACCAATAAGGCGCTGCGGCGGATCAAAGAGGAGCGGGGCTGGCGTCAGCGGCCGTCTGCCCAGGTGGTGTCCGACCTCACGGCGGCGGCGATCCCAATGAAATGGCTGTCACACTGGTGGTTCCTGCCGCCTCTGGTGCTGAGCCTGGTGCCCCTGGTGTTGGACCGGGAGCTGTGGGTGCTGCGGCTTATCGACGCGGCACTGGTGGTGTTCTGTTACGTGGCGTACCGCTGGCTGTTCCGACTGAGAGCGGAGGTGGTGGATGAGAACACGGACCTCACCGTGGCGCTTACCCATCTGCGCCGGTACAACTGGGGAAAGACCTGGCTGTGGATCGCCTGGGCTACGGGATTCTTTAACCTGGGGATGTGTCTGACTCTGGAGTGGTTCTGGGCAGCCATGGCGGTGACGCTGGTGTACAGCGTGGTGGTGGTCGTGGCCACCATCGGCATCGAGTTTCGGGTCCGCCGGGCCCAGGAGCGCCTTACCGCCGACAGCGGCAAGGACTTCTATGTGGACGAGGACGACCAGTGGATCTGGGGTATGTTTTACTACAACCCCAATGACAAGCGTCTGGTGGTGAACAACCGCACCGGCGTCAATACCACCTTCAATATGGCCAAGCGGGGAGCACAGATCTTCATGGGATTAACTGCGCTCATCATGCTGGCACTGCCCCTGGTGGGGGTGTGGCTGATGCACGAGGAGGCGATCCCTGTGGAGCTGACGGTGACAGAGACGGCGGTAGTGGCCCGTCACAGCGGCACGGAATATGAGGTGCCTTTCGAGGACATCGACAGTGTGGAGCTGCTGACAGAGCGGCCTGATTCCAGCCGGGTAGCGGGCACCGCCATGGAGAGTGTCAGCAAGGGCCGGTACAAGAACGATGAGTGGGGCCGGTTTACCTGCTGCATCGATCCCCGGACAGGGCCCTGGCTGCTGCTGCGGACCACAGACGGGGAGATCTGGCTCTTCGGCGCCAGCGACAGCGCCGCCACAGAGGCGGTCTATGCAGCTGTGGAAGCGGCGGCAACATAACACAGGCTTGATTAAAATGCGAGCAGCCCGGCGGACGGTATCGTCCACCGGGCTGCTCGCTGTCTTTTGCGCACGGTGATGGGAAAGGGCTGCTTTTCTCCGGCAGCTAGCGTTTGCGTTATGGCCTGGCATTTGCTATAATAAGTGCCGATCAAGAGAGAAGGGACTTTTGACAGCCCGGCAGATAAAGAAGGAGGGGACAGGCGGTGCGGAAGCTGGTATACTTCACCCTGGCTTTTGTGGCAGGGACGCTCCTCAGCCAGTACCTCCTGCCGCCGCTGGGACGGCTGATCCTGGAGGTTTCCGTGGGCCTTGTTTTCCTGGCCGCTCTACTGATTCGGAGCAAAACCGGACGGTGGCTTCGGTGGCTGCCGCTGGCAGTAGCGGGCCTGGGCCTGGGGCTTGTATGGTTTGCCGGATATGAGGCCATCTTTACCGCTCCGGCCCAGCGGCTGGCGGAAACCGAGGATATGGTCACTGTGGAGCTTTTGGATTACGCCCAGGAGACGGACTACGGAGCAAAAGCTACGGTCCGGGTGCTGGACTGGGATATCCCCGGCAAGGCGGTGTATTTCAGTGGCTGGGATCTCCTTGACCTGGAACCAGGGAACCAAATCACCGCTGTGGCTGAGTTTGACGAGGCTGTGACCGTAGGGGATGAGACGAGTACCTACTACACCTCCCAAGGGGTATTTCTGCGCCTCTATGGCGATGAGGATACAGAGACGGTGAAGGTGGGCCGGGCGGGCTCCCTCCGGTATCTGCCCCAGCGGCTGGCCCGGGGATTGCGGGAGGCCATCTCTGAGCGCTTTTCCTCTAAGGCCGGAGGCCTGATCACTGCCCTCCTCACCGGCGAGCGGGAGGACATGGATGAACAGAGCCGCACAGACCTGGAGGAGACGGGCCTGCTCCACATCACGGCGGTGTCTGGCCTGCACTGCAGCTTTCTGATTGGACTGATGGGCCTTCTTCTGGGGCGCCGCCGGCGGCTCACTGCCCTGGTGGGGTACCCGGTGCTGCTGTTTTACATGCTGATGGTGGGCGGCACACCATCGGTAGTTCGTGCCTGCGTGATGACGGGGCTGTTTCTCCTGGGGCCGCTCTTGGGACGGGAGGGGGATGCGCCCACCTCCCTGGCTGCGGCGGCCCTGGTGATTTTGCTGGGGAATCCCTTTGCTGTGGCCTCTATCAGTTTTCAGCTGTCCTTTGCCTCAGTGGCGGGATTGCTGCTGATATCACCCCGGGTGTACCGTACCCTCACAGGTCTGTGGCCCGCTGAGCGGAAGTGGGCCAAGGCGCTGCGGAGCTTCGTGCTGGGCACTGTGGCGGCCAGCCTCGGTACACTGCTGTTCACCGCACCCCTCAGCGCCTTCTATTTCCAGTACCTCTCCCTGGTGTCCCCACTGTCCAACCTGCTGGTGCTGTGGGCGGCGCCGTTCCTGTTTGCTTTTGCGCTGGTGCTGACGCCGCTGACTATGGCGCTTCCTGCGCTGATGCCACTTCTGGCATTACCGGAGGCCCTGGCGCAGTATGTATTGACGGTGTCTGGAGCCTTGGCCAAACTTCCCGGCCACGCGGTGTACTTTACTGGCGCCCACTTGATAGCGTGGCTGATTTTCTGCTATCTGCTGCTGGCGGTGTGCCTCATCTCCCGGGAGCGGAAACGGAAGTACGCCTTTGCCGCCGTTTTGGCAGCAGTGGGCCTGTTGGCGGCCCGGTCCCTGCCGGGGCTAGCCCTGGGGGACAACCGGCTGACGGTGATCGCGGTGGATGTGGGACAGGGAGCGGCCACGCTGCTCCGTTCCGGGGAGACCACCGTGCTGGTGGACTGCGGCAGCCTCTATGCGCCGCTGGGACCTGGAACCTTAGTGGCGGACACCATGGCCTCCTACGGCTGGGACAAGCTTGACAAGATGGTGCTGACCCACTACCATGAGGATCACGCCGGCGGATTGGGCGAGCTGATGGCCCGGGTGGAGATCAAGGAATTGCTGCTGCCCCAGCTGTCGGGCAGCGACGACCAGGGGAACCTCCAGGCGGAGGTGCTGTCTCTGGCGGAGGCGTACAATGTGCCGGTGACCTATGTGGAGGAACCCTATTGTGAGACAATGGGGGAGGCGGAGCTGACCATCTACCCGCCCCTTACCGAGGGCGATGTCAACGAGGAGGGCCTCACCATCCTCTGTACTGCCGGGGATTTTGATGTGCTTATTACCGGAGATATGAATGGCAGTACGGAAAAGCTGCTGGTGGAAACCTACGATCTCCCTGACATTGAGGTATTGATGGTGGGGCACCACGGCAGCAAGTACTCCACCACGGAGGAGCTGCTGGAGGCAGTGACGCCGGAGACCGGCATCATCAGCGTAGGAGAGAACAATTTCGGCCACCCCACAGCGGAGGCCATGGACCGCATGGCCTGGCAGGGGATGACCTTATACCGGACTGACCTGCAGGGAAACATTATGATCCAGGCAGGCGGATAGCACCGCTGCGGCGGAGAGAGGAACAGGACACATGGCGGTAAAAAAGAAGAGCGGCGGCAGCGCCGGATATGATACCTTCCGGGCGGACCTTGCCGCCGGAACACTGGGTACGGCCTATATTTTCCATGGGGAGGAGAGCTACCTCCGGGAGTACTACCTGGGAGAGATGCGCCGGCAGTTGGTGCCCGCCGGGTTCGAGGAGTTCAACTACCACAAGCTGGACGGCAAGACCCTTACGGCCCAGGTCCTCACCGAGACGGCGGAGGCCATGCCCATGATGGCGGAGCGGACCATGGTCCAGGTGGAGGACTGGGACCTCTATAAGCTTCCGGAGGACCAGCGGAATATCCTCATCGCCCTTCTGGAGGACTTGCCCCCCTACTGCTGCCTGGTGTTCGTCTATGACCAGGTGGCCTACAAGCCCAACAAGACCTATAAGAAGCTGTACGCCGCCGTGGAGAAAAACGTGCAGACGGTGAAGTTCGAGGAGCAGAGCCAGGGGGAGATCCTCAAATGGGTTTCCCGGCGGTTCAAGGCCACCGGCCACACCATTGATGTGCCCACGGCGGAGCACCTGATCTTCACCTGCGGCAGCCTCATGAACGGCCTTATCCCTGAGATCGCCAAGATCTCTGCCTATGCCCGGGGAGAGCGGATCACCAAGGGAGATATCGACGCGGTGGCTGCTCCGATCTTGGAGGCCCAGGTGTTTGAGATGACCGGGGCGGTGTCCAAAGGGGATTTCAACAAGGCGGCGGCGGTGCTGGGGGATCTTCTCCGGCAGCAGGAGGAGCCCTTTATGCTGTTGGCCCTCATGGGCAAGGAGCTGCGCAAGCTCTACACCGCCCGGCTGGCCCTGGACACGGGGAAGGACAAGTTCTGGCTCATGGAGCAGTGGAACATGCGCTCGGACTATCCGGCAAAGCTGCTATTGGACAACGCCCGGCGGGTGAGCCGGGAGTGGTGTGCTATGGCGGTGCGCCGGTGCTATGAGACGGACCTGCGGATCAAGAGCGTCAATGGCGTGGACGGAGCCCAGGAGCTCAAACTCCTTCTGATGGAACTGGAACAGGGGGCCCGGGCATGAGACGGATCCGGGAAGTGATCGTGGTAGAGGGCCGCTACGACAAGAATGCCCTCAAACAGGTGGTGGAGGCGACGGTGGTGGAGACCGGAGGCTTCGGCGTATTCAATGACCGGGAGCGGCTGGCCCTGCTGCGAAGGCTGGCGGCGGAGCGGGGACTGATCCTCCTCACCGACAGCGACGGGGCGGGATTCGTTATCCGGAATTTCCTCAAGGGGGCCATTCCCAAAAGCCAACTCAAGCAGGCCTATATCCCCGACGTCTACGGCAAGGAGCGGCGGAAGGCCGCTCCGGGGAAGGAGGGCAAGCTGGGGGTGGAGGGCATGAGTCCCCAGGTGCTCCTCACCGCCCTGGAACGGGCGGGGGCCACCTTTGAGGACGGACAGCCGCCAGAGGAGAGGGCGGAGCCCATCACCAAAGCGGATCTCTACGGCCTGGGCCTCACCGGCGGGCAGGACAGCCAGGCCCGGCGGCAGGCGCTCCTTAAAAAGCTGGGTCTGCCGGAGCACATGACGGCCAACGCCATGCTGGAGGCGCTGAACATCCTGTACACCCGGGCGGAGTTCTTCTCTGCCATGGGAGAATAGAAGATAAGCCTGAGGGCGGCGGAACTATTGTTCCGCCGCCCTCAGGCTTATCCTTTATAAAGAGTATCATACCATCTCCACGATACGGCTGTAGGCGCGGAGGGGGTAGTCCCCGTCGTGGGCCTCACCGGGGAGGGTTCGGGACATCTCCCCGGCCTCGGTGATCCGCACCAGCCCTGCCCTGGCCAGCAGGGCGGACAGCTCTGAGCGCTCCTCAGGGGCGCAGAGGAGCCCCGCGGTCTGGAGATACCCCTTCTGCCCTTTGAGAGCAGAGAGAATTCTCGCGCGGGGCAGAGGCTTTACCCAGCAGTTGCCCCCCAGCCAGGACAGCTCCAGCTTGCTGTCCGGAGCCACGGTGACACTGACTCCGCCGCCCCGGAGGATACGGCGGCCGCTCTCGTGGGCCTCCAGTTCCTCGGTGCGCAGATGAAGAGTAGCCTTGGCCCGAAGGCCCATATCTGCCAGCGGATGCCGCCGGTTTTCCTCCTGCAGTATGGCAAAAAACCGCTCCCCCAGAGCTTCTACCTCCCCCATGTCCTCTGAGTCCAGGAAGATCCCCTGGCAGGAGGAGCAGAGAAGCTGCCGGGTGAGACATATGTGTCGGGCCAGGGCGGTGAGATCCTTGTTCGTGGCGGCGGCGGTAGCGTAGGCGAAGCTGAGCTTATGACCCCAGGTGATGAGTTTGGTATTGGGGGCGGCCAGGCGTCTCGCGGCGGTCACCGCCTGGTCTCCGCCCCAGACCACGATGCCGTCGGCGATCTCCGCTAGAGCGGAGAGACTGGCAAGGTCCGTGGAGGGCACGTCAAAGACATAGATAAAGTCCTTCAGCCGGGGCTCTCGCTCTCCCAGCTCGTGGAGCAGCAGAATGGAGGCTCCGTGGTCCATGGAGGGCAGCTTCAGGAGGTTGATATTCCCTGCCAGCAGGCCCTCCACCACGCTGTAGGCCGGAAGGCCGTCCACGTTGCCGGCGGCGATGTGGAGCAGGATGCCCAGGGGATACCGCCGCCGATGGATGGAGGCGAATCCCGGATGGGGCAGATCCTCGGCCTCAGGCGTCTCCCCCAGCTCCAGCCGGAGCTTTTGGGTGAGGCTTTCCCGGGAAAATAACCCAAGGGCCGCATCCAGCTGGCTCCGGGGGATGGAGAAGGCCTCCAGAAAGGGCCTCAGGAGGTGATCAAACTGACCTTGTGCAATGTCCCGGGCCAGACTGTCACAGGCGTTCACTACCAGCTCCGGCGTAATGGGCTCCCTGGCCAGGGTGGCGAGACAATCCTTCTCCAGACGGCATAACAGCTCCGGCAGGTCCTTGTCGTCATGGAGCTGGCCTCGATAGAGGATCATTTCCCTTCGCCTCCCTTCAGAAATTCCGCCGCACCGGAGGCGCAGGTGACCAGACCTTTGGCGCCTACCCGGCCAAGCAGCTCCAGCCAGGGGCTCTGGATGCCGCAGCCGCAGGTGTCCCCGTCGTGGAGAATGCCCAGGTCATCGGTCATGACGCTGAGGATGGGGACACTTTTTACCATGGGGGTCATGAGGTTTACCAGTCCCGGTGTGCCGTTGGGCACTGGTTCCAGCGTGTCCACATCCCGGATGACGATCCGGCTGTATACCGGCACATGGAAGTGGTGATGCTTGCAGGTGGTGTAGAGAATGGGGTGCTCCACTGCGCCGAAGAACTCTACGCAGTCCTCCTCGGCGATACCCAGCACCGACTCCGCCAGTCGGTAGAGCTCTGCTTTTTCCACCTTCTGCCCCTCAAACTGCTTCCAGCCGCCGCCCATGGTGATCTTAGAGTCTTTAGGCATCTGAAGATGGATGCCCTCCTTCTCCATCTGGCTTAAGAGAAGCCAGGTGTAGGCAGGAAAACCGATGGTGCGGATGGGGAAGTGCCCTCTGGCGCAGCGGAGGAGCCGCTGCCGCAGGCCCTCCAGGTCCAGCTGGTAGCCGCCCTTTTGCCACACCAGGGCGTAGGTCCGGCTGAGAGCCGGGGCGAAAAAGGTAAAACCATATCCGGTCTTGGAGAATGCCGTGTCGTTGCCCCGGCGGGGCTGGTAGCCCAGGATCAGGTAGTGGCAGGGAACAGGGGAGAGGAGGTGGTGGTATCGTGTCATCCGCCACACCATGGCTAGACCCCGGAGAAGGCTGCCCGCGTCGAAAGCCATGCGGCTCATGGCGCCGCTGGTACCGGAGGAGGTGGCTTTGATCAGCATATTCCGCTCCGGCATGGAAAAAAGGGCGTGACGCTTGAAATACAGGGTAGGAAGCGGCGGGAGGCTGACGGGCTCAGAATAATCCGCACCAGCCTGTCCGGAAAAAATCCTGGCGTAGTCCGGGCAGTTTTCCACCTGAAAACGTGCGTTCTCTGCCATGGCCGCAGCAAAGAGCGCCTCGGTCTTATCCAGGTCATATGGGGTACGCGATAGAAACAATTTGTTACTATTTGTCATGATTTTCTCCTCTAACGCCACAAAATACCAACGTCATGATGATATCATATGGTGGAATAAATGTAAACAAGAAGGGGAAAAAGGGGCGCGGGAGCGCAGCTGCTCCGACAGAAATGTAAAAGTTTCGTAACATTTTTATATGATTGTCACAAAAATACACCAGGAATTTCCGACAAATAAAAAGGCAGATTGCGGTTGACAGAGAAAAAACGATATGTTACAATTTGGTTACAATTATGACAAAGCAAGGAAGTGAATGAATGGCTCAGAAGACAGAAGGACTTGTGTATAAGAATCATCCTCTGCGTCGTATTGGAAATATGATCTATTTCGGCTCCATGGCCGATCCGTATATTATCCTGATGCAGGTCAAGGAGACCAGAAAGGAAAAGGATCTGGATGTGGCCACTCGGGTCACAGTGGAGCTGCAGCGTACCGCGCCGGATCTGAAGAGCCGGGACCGGGTCGTGAAGAAGAGCGAGAAGGACAGCTTGTACGCTGCCATGGATATTTCCACCATCTGGTTGGAGAGAGCACTGGCCGGAAAGTAACAGACGACGAACAAAAGAGAGTAAGAGGATGTACGAATGAGACGAGTATTGATGAAGACTGCTCTGCTGTCCGCCCTGACGGCAGCGTTTTTGACCCTGACCGCCGCCGCCTCCGTTTTGGGAACGGCAGTGGTAACGGCCGATTCCCTGCGTCTGCGCAGCGAGGCCAACACCGATTGCGCCACAGTAACGTATCTTCTGGAAGGAACCAGCGTTCAGGTCTATGAGGAGCTGGAGGGCTGGTACAAGGTCAGCTATGGTGAGTACACCGGCTATGTATCCGCAGAATATGTGGACTACACACCTGCGGAAGGTGAGGCTGTGGAAGCCCCTAAGGAGGAAGTAACAGAGACGATGTCTGCGGTTGCCGCTGCGGCACAGCCCCGGGATGCGGTGATCGATGGCGCCGGCTATGTGAACCTGAGAGCGGAGGCATCCACAGAGAGTGCGATCCTCACCACGCTGGACGAGGGTACTGAGCTGACAGTGTTGTCCGTTGCGGACGAGTGGTGCTATGTGGCTTGGGGCGACAGCACAGGCTATGTCAATGCCAGTTACGTCTATGTGGATGGTATCCTGATGGCTGATCCCAGAGGTATCGTCACCGGCTCCTGCGTCAATGTCCGCAGCCAGCCCAGCACCGACAGCAGCATTCTCACCAAGGTCTATGCCGGCAGCACAGTGGAGCTGATCTCTCTGGAGGATGGCTGGTACGCTATGAACTGCGACGGCGTCCTTGGTTACATAAGCGCTGATTACGTACGTCCTTATAACCCCGCCGCTGCCAGCGCTGTGGGCGCTGAGGCGGTAGAGATCGCGATGCAGTATCTGGGTGTCCCCTATGTGTATGGCGGCGCCTCCTCCAGCGGCTTTGACTGCTCTGGTTTTACCATGTATGTATTCAGCCAGCTGGGTTACAGCCTGCCCCATTCCGCTACTTCCCAGTGGGAATCTGTTGGCGAGTATGTGGAGCGTTCTGATCTTCAGCCCGGCGATCTGGTGCTCTTCTGTGATCCTTCCCGGAGCAACGGCAAGGCTTGCTCCCATGTGGGCATCTACATCGGGAACAACGAGTTTATCCATGCCTCCACCAGCTACGGCGTGCGGATCAACAGCCTGGACGAGAGCTATTATAATGGCTACTACAAGGGAGCCAAGCGCCTGGGTTGATCCCGTACAGTATTATCTGAGTTGGTGAAGCGCAATACCTGAGACGTCTTTCTTACTGATTACCAAGAACTGCCGCAGAATATATCTGCGGCAGTTCTTTTGTTGTGCTGCCGGGGACGGTATATCTGGAATGGGACATGGCCTCTCAGTTTGAAGTACAGAAGGGCGGTTTGCTCCCTATCCCCGATATTTGCTTTTTGGCGGATACGGTGGCGAACTGGCCCATACGAGCGGCTAGCATATCAAATGGCGGCAACGAGCAGAAATATAGCGCGGACAGCCTTTTAGACTGTCCGCGCTTTTTGTTTGACGCTGATTAAATTACTGTTGGGCCGCTGTGCTGAAACGCTGGAACTCGTTTGCTGGCTTGCTGTTACTGAGCAAAGTTCTCAATGAACCGCATCAGGATGGTTGCGACCTGAGCGCGGGTAGCAGTGCCGGCAGGGTCGAGCATATTGTCGCCCACGCCGTCGAAGATACCGTTCATGGTCATCCAGCACATAGCCTCATAGGCATACTCGCTCACCTGATTTGCGTCGGCGTAGTCCAGAGAGAACGCCCATGTGCCGGTGAATCCCAGTCCCTGGCTCTGTGCATAGCGGTACAGCATCGTTGCCAGCTGCTCTCTGGTGACCGAGCCTGTCAGATCGCTGCCGTCACTGATGCCGGTGCTCTTCGCCCACTGTACACCAGCTTCATACCAGGTGCTGCCGGTGGAGGTATCTACACCCGCAAAACGGGCCAGAACAGTGACGATCATGGCCCGATCCATGGCGGAATTGGGGCTGAAAGTAGATGCGCTGGTTCCATTGAACAGTTCCCGGCTGGTGACAAAGTCGACGGCATCTGCCCCCCAATAGGTGGAAGATACATCGGAGAAGGACTTGCTGTTGTCCACGACTTTGATGGTGTCACCGTCGCTGACAGTGAGAACGACACCGTTCTGCGTAGCTACAGAGGTTTTAACGATCTCTTCGGTGCCGTTAGCCCGGACCAGGATCGCAACAGTACCGGTGGTCGCATTTGTTACGGGGATCTCCACCTTGGCAGAGGCACCGTCAGGCAGATCCATCGTCACCACAGGGGCGGCGGCCCGGTTGGAGGTGACGGAGAGGGCGGGCATGGGAAGAGATATTGTTTTGCCCTGTGCGTTTGTGATCGTGGTTTCCGGCAGCTTGACTGACACGGACGTGCTGCCATTTTTATCCACAGTGGCAACGGAGGAAGCGCCATTGGGAGCCGTGGTAGTAATGGTGCTGCTGCCATCGGGCTTGGTCACTGTGGTAGTAGTGGAGCCGTCGGGATTGGTCACTGTATCGGTAGTGGTGCCAGAACCGGTGGAGGGAACATCAGGGTTCTCGGGCGCATAGTTACGAAGAACTACATTGGTAGGCGCGCCAGTTAGAACAAAGACCGGATGCCAAGAAGATCCAGTGATGTTTTCATAAGAGAGATCTGCTCCATCTTCGGCAATGGTATAGGCATATTCCGTTATAGAGATCTGATCCTCATCAAGATAGGTGCAGGAGACTTTCTGTACGCTGTGCCCCAAAGGAAGGAGACTGCTGGAAACGGTTAATACGGGATAGAGCAATAAGGCGGCTTGCTGGCCTGATACGTTCAGGGTACCGCCAGTCACAGTAAGGGATCTGCCTTGAATTCCATAACTGCCTTCATCCAGGGCATTGACCGTGACAGAGCCACCTTCCATGATCATTTTGCCGAAGAGATTGATCCCCAAAGAGCCGCCGGTGACAGTGATGTTTCCGCCGGTAATGGTTAATGCCTCCGAAATAAGGAGCCCTAGCCCCTTCCCGGCAAGATTCACGTTTCCTCCGTGAATTGCCATCGATTCTGTAAAGACAGCATTTTCGTTTTTGCTGGTGACGGTTATATTACCGCCGTTGATGATCAATGGTGATTTGAGAAACAATGTATAAATTCCTGTGCTTTCGCTCTCGATGGCTACCTCACCGCCCTCAATGGTCAGAGATCCCAGACAGGTGATTCCTTCCGCGGTACTGACAACATGGAGCGCAGCTCCGTTTTGGATGGTGATGCCTGCGTTGGAATAGATGCCACGATTAGAACTGGTAACATTTACCATCGAGGTACCTGCAAACGTCAAATCGCCATCAGCCCGGATAGCAGGACCTTCTTTGGTATTTTTTACGTCCAGACCGCAGGCAATGGTCATGCTGCCGTCGCAGCAGATATAGTTGTCAGTATACAATATACCGCTGCCTTGCATGGTGACATTACTTTCGCCAAACACAGCATAGTCAGCATTGCTGATATAGCTGGTGCCTTCCAGAATGATGGTAATTTCTTCAGCAGCGAAAATGCCGGCAGTGGATAAAGTTTCCATGTCCATGAAGGAATAGCTCTCAGTGATCTGGGCATTGACCAGGACCAGGGTGTTGGTCTCGGGATTGTAGATGGCAGCACCATTGCCGCAGAGGACTGTGTAGCCCGGCGCCGTCAGAATATTCTGACCATTTACATACAGAGCGTCCTCAGCCGGGGGGACTTCGGGGTCTGTATCGGGCAGCAAGGGGAGGATCGCATTTGCTATCAGGCTATGGCCATAGGCGTTGGGGTGGAAATCAGGATTGATGGGCAGAGAAGCGAAGGAAGCATTGCAGGGATTTTCTTCGGCAAATTTAAAAGCGGAAGATACATCTGCCACATCGTATCCCAACTGTAAGGACATAGTGGCAATGGTAGCATTGAGTGCAGTGATCCCGGTCTCAAATGCTTCAACGATTGTGTTGACAGCAGCGGCAAAAAGGGGATTAACGTTTTTGGCGGCATAACTGTAAGGATTATATTGATTTGCCACAATAAGGGTGACGTCGGGATTGGCATTCTTAATGGCCGCAATACTTGCGGTCAGATTTGTTCCCAACTGCTGGAGCGCGGAGCGTGCTTCCGCTGACTGGGGGAAATCAGAGAGCACACTAGAGGCAAAGATCAGAATAGTTGTCTCTTCGATTGTCTCATGCTTGCCCATAAGAGCGTTTTGGATATCAGCAGCGGAAAGAGCAGTGTCGTTCGTTTTATTGTACTGATTGGCAAGATACAGATACAGCGCCCCCATCAGGTCGTTGCCGCCGATGGTGATGGTGATCACATCAGCGCTGGCCACATCAGCGGCCACTGCTGGATCGGAGAGCTTTGCCAAAAGCGTGCTGGATGTTGCTCCATCCACAGCATGGCTTTTGAGCGCATAAGACTTGCTGGCAGCGATTTGCCTGGTAAAGCAAGCATCGGAGTCGGTAAGCCCATAGCCGGTGGAGATGCTGTCGCCCAGCGCGACATAAACTTCACCCTGGGCAAAGGCTGCCGTGGGCAGCAAGCCCAGCATCAGGCAGAGACTTAACAGCACCGATAATAGTCGTCTCTTCATATTGGTTCCTCCTCTGAGTAGTTATCTGTTCCCTCAAATTTGACGGAAACAGTTGCAAGGGTTTACCTATTTAGTGTACCACAAAAAAAACAAAAGGCGGCTAACCTTACAAAAAAGTAAAGTTAGCCGTCAATCGTCATATCTGCTCAAGAATATATCCGTCGCCACGTTTGGAGGAGATTTCGATGCGGGAGACGGCGCTGCTGAGCTTTCTGCGGAGCCGGGAGATCAGTGTCCATAGCGCACGGTTGGAAGCGTCTGTGTCTGTTTTCCACACCTCCCGCAGAATATCCTGTCCTGCGACGGTTCGCTCCGCGTTGTAGGTCAGAAG
Source organism: uncultured Eubacteriales bacterium (assembly GCA_900549475.1). Lineage (GTDB taxonomy): Bacteria > Bacillota > Clostridia > Oscillospirales > Oscillospiraceae > Pelethomonas. Next base: position 160,439 of record UROF01000003.1, on the reverse strand, counting down.
TAGCAGTACGGCAAATTCTTTTTGTGTCAGAAGGAGATCTTTGCCGTTGAGGCAGGCACGGCTGGAGAGGGTGTCCAGTTCCAGAGGACCATAGCTGACATACCGGTTGTGCTCCCGCGCCTGGCGGAGCCTGGCTTCAATTCGGGCTGCCAGGACTTCCAGGTCGTAGGGTTTGGCCAGATAGTCATCGCCTCCCGCCTTCAGCCCCTCCACAACATCCCGGGTTTCCCCCAGGGCGCTGAGAAAAAGGATCGGGACATGGTACTGTTCTTTTAACTCCCGGCACAGTTCTATGCCGTTTCCATCGGGCAGCATGATGTCCAGTACTACGATGTTTACCGCATGCCAACGGAGTAACCTGCGGCATTCCTCGGCGGTACTGGCCTGCAGGATGTCGTATCCGTACATGGTCAGAGCTTCTGTATTGATTCGCATGATGTGGGGATTATCCTCTACCAAAAGGACTGTGCTCATTTGCTTGCCTCCTTTTTCAGAACGGTAAAGGTAAAGACTGTCCCATCAGGTCCGGTGTGTTCCAACTCCAATGTTCCGCCGTGGGCCTCCACTGCCTCTTGGCAGATGGCCAGACCAAGACCGCTTCCGCCATCACCGCTGTATCCTTTCTCGAATATGTGGGGCAGCAGGGAACTGTCAATGCCGTCACCGGTGTCTTTCACACGGAACACCACATATTCCCGCCTCTCTGTGTCGGATGCGCTGATAGTGACAACGCCGTTTTTGGTGTGTCGGTTGGAATTGACCACCAGATTGATGAACACCTGCAACAGCATTGCCGCGTTGCCGTATAGGGGAGCACACTTTTTCCCGTGAATCTCTATGCGGTTGTTGTTTTTCACGCACATCGGCGTACAAATAGCCTCGACGCTTTTCAGAAGCGGCGCCACATCTACTGCTCCAAATGTTGCCGTATTTTCTCGGCCATAGGAGTATTCCATGAGTTTTGTCACCATATCCGCCAATCGCAGCGCTTCTTGCTGGATGGTTTTCAGATTTTCAGGAGTCTCTTGGCTGATGCGGTCAGTAGCAAATTGCAGTGCGGTGAGCTGGGCGTAACCGGAAATAACAGTAAGAGGCGTTTTCAATTCATGAGCAACCTTGTGCAGGAAATCCAGATTCATTTCATTCATCCGCTCCAGCAGTTCGCTGCGGCTTCTGCTTTCGGCGAGAGCGGCTTCACGGGCCTGAATACGCAGGCTGATGGACACTGCGGTGAGCAAGACAAACATCAGCATTCCGCTGGGCATGACGCCGTAGCGGCTGACGTCGGAATTGCTGTTGACAAGCAGGCCTTCCAGCATGACAGAGAATATCAGAAGGGAGAAGCCGCTGAGGGTGAGGACGTCCGGCAGGGGGCACGCTTTTTCCCGAAGATAATAGCGGACCATGCTCCAGGCAAGATAGAAAAGATAAGGAATCACCCCTACCCATGCGGCAACACACACATTGACCAGGTAAATGGTGGGAAGGAAAGTGATGCACAGACCGGCAACCGCCAGAAACACTATCATGATCAGTGCAGGAAGCCGTTTTGCTGCCCGGGAATATACGCTGTGCAGAAGCAGAAGCACCACTCCGGGCAGAAGGGATGTTACCCCCATGAACAGGCGGTAGCTCACATACCACGAGACGCTTCCGGCAAAAAAGTGGATATGGAAAAAATTCTGATCCCGCAGAGCCATCATCAGGCAGCAGACGGCCAGCAGAAGGAAATCCGTACGCCGCTGGATGGAAGCGCACAATATAAAATAGAGAAACAGGATCAGCAGACCGCCGCTTAGCGTCAAAGATACCAGATCATTACCCAATTTATAGTTTTCCATGTTCTGGGGGGTAGACAGGTAAGTGGGCTGGATAAAGCCGCCGTCCCGATGGACGGAATTGGAATATTGGTAGATGATCTCGATCTCTCCGGATTCTCCGGAATAGAGGGGGATAGTCATATAGCTGATCTGCGGGGCGCTGTCGGCGGCGTTGTCCGCCACCTGGCCGGAAGTGTACGTCTCAACGCCATTGACAAAGACCCGCGTGCTGTAGTCGATGGAGTAGCTGCAGATGGTAAAGTACTGCCGGGGCGGGGCTTTTATGACCAGACGGTATGTACCGTAACGTATCGTCCCCGTTCCCGTATCTTCTTCCTCCTGGGTGGAGGGAATCCCGTTGGCAAAGTCCTCGGAGGTATAAAGCTTGTTGGGATAGAAATCCCAGCTGTTGACAATATTAATAACTTCCTTGGACAGATCCTCCCCTGTGATATCCAATACACCGTCTACAGGAGAAAGTTCTCTCAGGTCATTTTGCCGCCTGCTATAGAGAAGCTGTATGGTCAGTATGATCAAAACAACAGCGGCTACGGGAAGAAGCCATTTCAGGGGCGTAGGCTTATGATTTTTGGTGGTGTCCATACGGTCATCCCCTTTTTGTTGTAGTATGTACCATCGGAATCGAATCATAAAAACTGCTGCAGGTCATCATCAGGATGACGAGGGCCGTTTTGAACTCTGCAATAAGCAGACCACCATCAGACATGCGGATATTTTATCACCCAAAGGAGGAAAAAAGACGAACCTTACAAAATTGTAAAGTTGAGATATGCTCTTTCGGAGGGGTGGAGCAGCCACGGGGTTTGTCGAAATCGCCCATTGACAGACAACAGAACCCCTGCTATACTGGCACCACAATCCAAGGGGCGCTGGCGCATGCCGGCTGAGATGCGACGTATTGCCGTCGAGGTCCCTCGAACCTGATCCGGGTAATGCCGGCGTAGGAATGCGATTACAGTAATTACAGTATGTCTTGCCTGTCGTATGCCCACGCTTGCGGGTATGCGATTTTTTTATTGCCCGCGGCACTTCCCGCCACTATTTTGAGGAGGAAGAAAAGAAATGAACAACCAGAAAAAATCCATGCGCAAATCAACAAAAATGCTCTGTGAAGCGGCAATCTTTATAGCTCTGGCTCAGGTCCTCAGCTATATCAAGCTGATGGAGCTGCCTAACGGCGGTTCTCTGACCCCTGCCATGTTCCCCATCATTCTCTTTGCCATCCGCTGGGGTGTGTGGCCCGGCCTAATGTCCGGCTTCTGCTTTGGCCTTCTGCAGCTGATCTTTGACGGCGCATATGCCTGGGGCTGGCAGTCCATGCTGCTGGACTACCTGGTGGCCTTTACGCCTCTGGGACTGGCCGGCCTGTTCAAAGGTAAGAAGTGGGGCATTTTTGTGGGAACTGTGGTCGGCTGCTTCGGCCGGTTCGTTGTACACTATATCAGCGGCGTTACCATCTACAAGATCCTGGCGCCGACTGAGCTGCTGGGCATGACCTTTACCAGCCCCAGCTTCTACTCCCTGGTGTATAATGGCTCTTACATGCTCCCCAATACGCTGCTGGCTCTCCTTTTTGCCGCACTCCTGTACGCACCTTTGAAGAAATACATCCTGGCTCAGGATCTGGCCTGATCTCCCATTTGCCTATGTTGTCTGCCGCCGTACCCGATGGTGCGGCGGCATTTCTTTCACCCTTGTCCGCAGACAGTGGACAAGTCTCCCCTTTTTTCTCTGGATAGGCTTGACGAACCCCGGGGGCAGGGTGATACTATAGAGGAAAACAAACAGGCAAAGCCTTTGCCACTTGGAAAAGAGATGACGTATGAGCGGATCAAAAGAGGCAAGTATCAATCTGACGGAGGGACCTATCGGCAAACAGATCCTGTTGTTTACCGTTCCTCTTCTGCTGGGCAATGTGTTCCAGCAGTTTTATAATGCGGCGGATACGGTGATCGTCGGCAAGTTTGTGGGTAAGGAAGCTCTGGCGGCGGTAGGGTCCTCCGGTGCGCTGATCAACCTGCTGGTGAGCCTATTGATGGGAATAGCAGTAGGAGCCGGCGTAGTGGTATCCCGGTATTATGGCGCGAAGCAGTACGAGGAGATGCGTGCGACCATCCACACCACCATCGCCTTCGGCCTGATCTCAGGTGTCGTGCTGACGGTAGTGGGGGTGCTGATCACGCCGCTGATTCTGCAATGGATGCAGACGCCGGAGAGTGTGATGGAGAGTTCTGTTTTGTACTTTCGCATCTACTTTGCCGGGGTGCTGACTACTGTAATGTACAATATCGGCAGCGGTATTTTCCGCGCACTGGGTGACTCCAAGCGGCCGCTGTATTTCCTGATCGTTTCCACGATCGTCAATGTGGTACTGGATCTCCTGCTCGTAGCAGTGCTGAAAATGGGTATCGCCGGCGCAGCTATTGCTACTGTGGCGGCGCAGGGCCTGAGTGTGGTACTGGTATACTGGAAGATGATCCGGGAAGATACTGTTTACCGGGTGGACTGGCGGGCGATCCGCATTGACAGGCACTATCTGCGGCAGATCATCGCCATCGGCCTGCCCAGCGGCATACAAAACGCGGTGGTGTCCCTGTCCAACGTGGTGGTCCAGAGCAATATCAACAGCTTCGGTGAGATCGCTATGGCAGGCTGCGGCGCCTATAGTAAGCTGGATGGATTTGCGCTGCTGCCTTCCGGAAGCTTTTCCCTGGCGCTCTCCACCTTTGTCAGCCAGAACATCGGTGCGAAGGAGTACGAGCGGGCCAAGAAAGGTGCTGCCTTCGGCCTGGTAGCCACCATGGTGATTTCTGAGCTGGCGGGCGCATTTATCTATTTTGCTGCCCCCAATCTGATTGGCTTTTTCAATAGTGATCCGGAAGTCATTCGCTATGGTGTAATGATGGCGCGCAATATCGTTTTTGCCTATGCTTTGGTGGCTTATTCCCACGGTATGGCTGGTGTCCTGCGAGGGGCCGGCCTCAGCCGGGTGCCCATGTTTGTGATGGTGGGCTGCTGGTGCGTGCTCCGTGTGATTTGGATCCAGCTGATGGTTCCTCTGACCCAGGATATCCGTGTGGTGTTCTGGTCCTACCCGATCACATGGACATTCAGCGTCCTGATCCTCACTGTTTACTTCTTCAAAGTGGATTGGCTCCATAAGGGCCAGCTCCATTGACAAGATCTACAGGGACCGCCTGTTCCTTTCGCAAAGGAACAGGCGGTTCTTCGTTAGTTGCCGCGAGCTTGCTCAGGCACTCTGAAATATGCCATCCAGGCCGGATGTGATATGGGTGGTGAAGTCATCTGTAACGAAGACGGCTTCGACTCCCTCTGTGTTTTCCACCAGCTCCATGCCTTTTTCCAGCCCCAGAGCAAAGCAGGAGGTGCTCAGAGCATCACCGTCCACGGAGTCGGTACTGATGATCGTCACGGACAGCAGGTCGTTCTCCACCGGATAACCGGTAGAAGTGTCCAGAATGTGGTGATAGAGCTTCCCATCCACGGTGAAGCAGCGCTCGTAGACGCCGGAGGTGACCACCGACAGATCTTCCGCAGGGAGAGAGCCGATGACGGTCTGCCGGTCCTGGTAGGGATACTGGATACCTACCTGGAAGGGCTTGCCGCCGGGCTTGGTTCCCAGGCAGTAGAGGTTGCCGCCCAGATCGATGATAGCGGAGGTGACACCCTCTGCGCGAAGATACGCCGCCATTTGATCCGCAATGTAGCCTTTCGCGATGCCTCCCAGATCGATGATAGTCTCCGGGTCAGAGAAGGTGACAGTATTCCCGGTAAGGGAGACCTTTTCCCATCCGACGTGGGCCAAACCTTCTGCCACCGCTGCCGGATCAGGGACCTGGGGCGTTTCTGCGGAGAAGTCCCACAGGGAAGTGATACTGCCGGTGGTGATATCAAAGGCACCGCCGGTGCGCTGCGCATAGTTCAGGCCCAGCGCGATGACTTCCGCCAGCGCATCGGACACCTGAGAGATCTCCCGATGGTTGAGACGGTAGAGTTCGCTGTCCGGGTCGGTACGGGAAAAGATCTCCTCGTAGCTGCGGCAGAGATCCAGCGCGCCTTGGGCCTGATCCTCTCCGCCGTCATAGAGGGTGACGGAGACGAAGGTGTCCAGCAGAAAGTCCTCACGGACCAGAGGCTGTTGTGTCCCACAGCCAAAAAGCAGCAGCAGGAGGAAAATGCAGGGGAAAAGCTTTCTCATAGGTTCTCCTTGCGCCGTTGTTGCGGCGCTGGTATAATCGAAAAGTACAGATGATAGTAACTATAATAAAAATAGTATACACCAAATCCGCAGCTTTACAAGGGGGCGGGAAGAGATGAAACGGTATCGATATGATCTGCTGCTGGCGGCAGTGGTGCTGTTGTTGACGGCAGCGGTGTGGTTTTTTACCCGCCCGGGCAGCAGCGGGGCCTGGGCTGTCGTTACGGTGGACGGCCAGGAGGTGGGACGCTACGCCTTGGATGAGGACCGGACGGTCACCATCGGAGAGGAGGACTACAATGTTCTGGAGATCTCCGGAGGGCAGGCCTCCGTGGTGGAGGCCAATTGCGGGGATCATACCTGCGTCCGGACGGGAGCGATCTCCCGGGAGGGAGAGACCATCGTGTGCCTGCCCCACCATCTGGTAGTACGGATCGAGGGAGGTAGTGACGGTCTGGATGCGGTGACAGGGTAGAAGGGAGGAGCGGTTATGACCACAGGAAAAGCCAGTCGGGAGTTGACTCGATTCGCTCTGCTGATCGCGCTGGCTATGGTCCTCAGCTGGTTGGAGAGCCTGGTACCCCTGTCACTGGCGGTGCCGGGGGTAAAGCTGGGCCTAGCCAATTTGGTAGTGATTTTTGCTTTGTACCGGCTGGGACCCCGGCAGGCAGCGGTGATCTCTCTGGTACGGGTGCTGCTGGTGACCTTCACCTTCGGCAATGCCTTCAGTTTTGCCTATTCCCTGGCGGGAGCGGCGCTGAGCTTTGTCGTTATGCTGCTGCTGCAAAAGACAGGAAAGTTTTCTATGCTGGGAGTCAGTATTGCCGGGGGCGTGTTCCACAATATCGGCCAGATCCTGGTGGCCATGGCGGTGCTGGGTACAGCGGAGCTGATGTGGTACCTGCCTGCGCTTCTGATCGCGGGGATCGTGGCGGGGGTGTGCATCGGGGCGGTAGGCGCCCTGATCACTGCCCGCATCAAGATGTAATGGTTCTATAACAAAAAGAACCTGTGTCCTATGGGACACAGGTTCTTTTTTAATGGGTAAAGGGATCAGTTCCACAGGCTGCACAGAAGGTCCGTGTAGCCGGAGGGGTCGTCGATGGGCAGACCGGCGATCAGCTTTGCCTGGTTGAGGAGAACTCGGGCGTACTTCTTTGCCTTCTCCGGATCGGCGGTACGGGCGGCCTCCAGAGCGGCAAAAGCGGGGTGATCCACATTGATCTCCAGAATACGCTTGGCCTTGATACCCATTTCCGGCTGGGCCACGGAGAAGTAGCGCTCCATCTCAAAGCTGACGCCCTCACCGCTGGTGAGGCACACGGGGTGAGTTTTCAGCTTCCGGGAGGCACGGACCTCGTCCACTTCGCCGTCCAGGGCCTCCTTGATAAAGGCAAAGGCATCCTTGGACTCCTCGTCCTTCTCCTTGGTCTCCGGCAGATCGTCCAGACCCAGGTCGCCGTCAATGGCGGAGCGCAGCTCCTTGCCCTTGTACTCGCGAAGGATCTCCATAAGCAGCTCGTCGGGCTGGTCGGTGAGATAGAGGATCTCCATGTTCCGCTCCCGCAGCAGCTCGGTCTGGGGCAGGTTGTCCATCATGGCCACATTCTCGCCGGCGGCGTAGTAGATGTACTTCTGGCTCTCCGGCATCCGGTCCACATACTCCTGGAGCGTGACCATCTTCTTCTCTGTGGAGGAGTAGAACAGCAGCAGATCCTGGAGCAGATCCCGCTTGGCGCCGTAATTGTTGAGGCAGCCGATCTTCAGCTGGCGGCCGAAGTTCTTGAAGAACTTCTCATAGCCCTCACGGTCCTCTTTCAGCAGCCGTTCCAGCTCGCCCTTGACCTTCTTTTCAATGTTGGCGGCCATGAGCTTGAGCTGGCGGTCATGCTGGAGCAGTTCACGGGAGATGTTGAGGCTCAGATCCGGGGAGTCTACCACGCCCTTCACAAAGCCGAAGTGCTCGCCGATGAGATCCGGGCACTTGTCCATGATCATCACACCGGAGGAGTAGAGCTGGAGTCCCCGCTCATAGTCACTGGTGTAGTAGTCAAAGGGAGGACGGCCGGGGATGTACAGCAGGGCCTTGTAGGACACCTGGCCCTCAGCGGACACGGTGATGACGGACTGGGGCTTGGTAAAGTCCCCGAATTTCTCCTGGTAGAACTTGTCGTACTCCTCCCGGGTCACATCGCTCTTGCGGCGCTGCCACAGGGGCACCATGCTGTTGAGGGTCTCCTCCTCCTTGTAGTCCTCGTACTCGGGCTTGTCCTCCGGGCAGCCCTCCTTCTTCCGGGACTTGGTGACCTCCATGCGGATGGGCCAGCGGATATAGTCGGAGTATTTCTTCACCAGGTTGCGGAGGGTGTACTCCTCCAGATACTCGCTGTACTTCTCCTCCTCGGTGTCGGGCTTGATGTGCATGATGATGTCGGTACCCACGCTGTCGCGGTCACAGAGAGTGATGGTGTAGCCGTCGGCACCCTCGCTCTCCCAACGGCAGGCCTTGTCAGCGCCGTATTTCCGGGTAATGACCGTGATGTGGTCGGCCACCATGAAGGCGGAGTAGAAGCCCACGCCGAACTGGCCGATGACGCCCACGTCCTCGGCGTCCTTGTCCACCTCCTGGCGGAACTGGTAAGTGCCGCTGGAAGCGATGACGCCTAGATTCTTCTCCAGATCCGCCTCGTCCATACCGATACCATTATCACTGACCGTGAGGGTACGGCTCTCCGGATCGGCCTGAATGTGGATGCGGAAATCCTCCCGCTTCATGCCTACGTTTTCATCCGTGAGGGACTGATAGCAGAGCTTGTCGATGGCATCGCTGGCGTTGGAGATGATCTCCCGGAGGAAGATCTCCTTATGGGTATAGATGGAGTTGATCATCAGATCCAGCAGCCGCTTGGATTCTGCCTGAAATTGTTCCTTTTCCATGGTTGTTGGTAAGCCTCCTGTTGCGGGCCCTCCAGAAATGACTGGGGCGGCCCGATAAATTTACTGGCCCTATCATGCAGGGAAATTGTGAACAGAGTATGACCAAACTGTAAACATTAGCACTCGAATAAAAAGAGTGCTAAAATTGCAGATACAAGAAGAAGCCCGCGCCGGGAAACCCCGGCGCGGGCTCTGGTGCCCTGGGGGAAAAGCCCCCAGAGAAATGACATTACTGGATTTCCAGACGACGGGCGGTAGGTACCGTGGCCTCACGCTTGGGCATAGTCAGGGTCAGCACGCCGTTATCAAAGGCAGCGGAGATATCCTCAGCCTTGACGCCGGAGATATCAAAGCTCCGGGAGAAGGAACCATAGGACCGCTCGCAGCGGATGTAGTTGCCCTCCTTGTCCTTTTCACTCTTCTCGCTGTTGCGCTGAGCGGTGATGGAGAGGTAGTCGCCGTCGATGTCGATGTGGATATCTTCCTTCTTCACACCGGGCAGGTCAGCTTCCAGAACATAGGCATCACCGGTATCCTTGATATCGGTCTTGAAGCTGCCCAGCTCCTTGCCGGAGAAGAAGCTGCGCTCCAGATTTTCCAGATCACGGAAGGGATGATACAAATCATTACGACCAAAAGGCATCAGTTCAAACATAAGTCAAACCTCCATATAAGAAAAATATTTTTATAACAATTTTATTGGGGAGCTGCTGCTCCATGGTGCCCGTACGGGCGATCCGGTTGGCCGCCTTCCAGCGGCTTCGTTATTGTCTATCGGTGTTCCATTGGCCTCGCTCTCTTTTCTCTTTCTTTTTATGCCTTTATTCTGCCCCTGATTTATGAACAAATATAGCGGAAATTATGACCGAACTGTTAACTTTAGCACTCGAACATCGGGAGTGCTAAAATCGCGGAGCGGATGTGACAGGTGGGGGAAAAGAATGGGGGGATTTCGACCGTATGGTTGTATTTTCCGGTACTCCATGCTATACTATACTCTGTATTGCCTTAGGCAAAGACCGAAATAAGGAGCGTTACCTATTTGAATATTGTAGTATTGGCCGGCGGGCTGTCGCCGGAGCGCCAGGTCTCCCTGGTGTCCGGCACCGGTATCTGCCGCGCCCTGAGGAACAAAGGACACCGTGCCGTTCTGGTGGATATGTATCTGGGAATCCCGGAATACAGCGGTCGGGAACGGGACGTATTTGACGCGCCGGACGGCCTGTGCGGAGAGGTATCCATCCAGTCGGAGGCGCCGGATCTGGAGGCGGTGCGCCGCAGCCGGGCGGATCAGTCGTCCCGGCTTTTCGGGCCCGGCGTGCTGGAGGCTTGTACCGCGGCGGATGTGGTGTTTTTGGGGCTCCATGGGGAGTGCGGCGAGGATGGCCGGGTCCAGGCGGCCTTTGATCTGCTGGGTGTTCCTTACACCGGCTCCGGCTACCTGGCTTCCGGTATGGCCATGAATAAAGCGGTGGCCAAGCAGATGATGGAGCGTGTAGGGATCCTGACGCCGCCCTGGCGGGAGCTGATCTATGATGAAAAAGACATCCCCCGCCTGACAGAGGAGCTGCCGGTACCCTGCGCGGTGAAGATCATCAACGGCGGGTCCTCGCTGGGAGTGGCCCTGCCGGATACCCGGGAGGAACTGGAGGCGGCCCTGCGGGATACCTTGCGCTACGGCGGCCATGTGATCGTGGAGGAGAAGCTCTTCGGCCGGGATATTGCCGTAGGCGTTCTGGGGAACGACTACCTGCCGCCGGTGGAGATCATTCCCCGCAGCGGTGCCTATTTTGATTATGCCGCCAAGTATCAGGAGGGCGGAAGTCTGGAGATCTGTCCCGCGCCGGTGACAAAGCAGCAGTGGCGGACCATGGGGGAGGCCACGCTGCGGCTGCACCGGGCTCTGGGGCTTACTGCTTACTCAAGAGCGGATTTTATTTTGGATGGTGATGGGCGCCCTTGGTGCCTGGAGATCAATACCCTGCCGGGGATGACCCCGGCCAGCCTTCTGCCCAAGGAGGCTGCCGCCGCAGGGATGGATTACGACGCTTTGTGCCAGGAGATCCTGGAGCAGTCGCTGGCCGCCCGTCAGGCGGGACGCTGAAGGAACAAGGGGCCGCGCCCATCGGCTGCAGAGCCCCGTGGACAGCCGCTTTGCGGCGAAAGGAGAAAAACATATGCTGCCTGTTACCGCTGCCCAGATGAGAGAGGCCACCAACGGAACGTTATATGGAGATGCGGCGCTGACGGTTACTGCCCTGTCCACCGACAGCCGGCAGATCACCCCTGGCGTGTGGTTCGTACCCATTGTGGGGGAGAAATTTGACGGCCACGATTTTATTGACAAGGCCCTGGAGGCGGGAGCCTCCGGATGCTTCTGCGCCCGGCTGCCGGAAAATCTGCGGCCGGATAAGACCTATATCCAGGTGCCCGATACCAAGCGGGCCATGAAGGACCTGGCCCAGTGGTACCGGGGACAGTTCAACCTGCCGGTGGTACAGGTCACCGGCAGTACCGGTAAGACCACCATCAAGGAGATGATCGCCACGGTCCTCTCCCAGAAGCTGAACGTGCTCAAGACCAAGGGCAACTTCAACGGCGACATCGGAACCCCCCTGATCATGCTGGAACTGGCGCCTGAGCATCAGGCGGCGGTCATCGAGACCGGCATGGATGCCCCCGGCCAGATCCGGAACATGGGAGAGATGGTGCAGCCTGACTTTGCCGTCATCGGCAATATCGGTGAGGCCCATATGGAGTACCTGGGCAGCAAGGAGGCCATCCTGCGGGCCAAGTGTGAGATTTTTGAGAATTTGCGCCCCGGCGGTGTGGCCATCCTCAACGGTGACGATGAGATGCTCAATACCGTGACGCTGCCCTTCGAGACACTCCGCTGCGGAATGGGGGAGAACTGCAATGTCCGGGTGGAGAACGTGGAGGACCTGGGGGTGGAGGGTGTGCGCTGCACCGTCCGCACCGAAAAGGAGACCTATCCGCTGTCCATCCCCGCACCCGGCGTCCACATGATCTACGCCGCCTCTATGGCGGCAGCCATCGGCGAGCGATTGGGCCTCACCAGGGAGGAGATCTGCCAGGGTGTCAGCGCCTACCAGCCCGCCGGAGAGCGGATGCGGGTGGAGCGCCTGAAGGGCGGCCGTATCCTCCTCAACGACAGCTACAACGCCAACCCCCAGTCCATGGGGGCGGCCATCCGCATTCTGGCCAAGACGGACTGCGGCAAGCGCATCGCCATGCTGGGAGATATGAAGGAGCTGGGCGCCGCCACGGAGCCGGGCCACCGGGCCATGGGACAGCTTCTGGGGGAGCTGGGCATTGATATGCTGCTGGCGGTAGGCCCCTTCTGCAAGGAGTATATGGTCCCCGCTGCCAAGGAGGCAGGCTGCCCTGATGTGCGCTGGTACGCCGACAAGAAGGAGGCCTATGACGACCTGCTGGCGGCCTATACGCCGGGCGCTGCCCTTCTGCTGAAGGCATCCCATTTCTCCGGACGGTTCGACCTGGTGGCGGACTTCCTGCGGGAGTACGATTTTAAAGACTAAGTAACGTCCCCATTTTGGGGAGCAGAGAGAGAAACCATGACAGAGATCAGTGTAAGCGGACTAGTCAAGTCCTTTGAGATCGGAAATAATATACTGGATGGTATCACGTTCCAGGTAGAGACCGGGGAGCGGGTGGGCCTTCTGGGCCGCAACGGCGCGGGAAAGTCCACCCTCTTCAAGATCCTCACCGGGGAGATGGATTATGACGAAGGCGAGGTGGTCATTGCCAAGGGCCGCCGCTTGGGGCTCATCTCCCAGATCCCGGTGTACCCGGTGGGCTTCACTGTGGAGGACGTGCTGAACACCGCCTTCTCCCGCCATCAAAAGCTGGCGGAGGAGATGGAGCGGCTGGCTGCCGCCATGGCCGCCGGGGACAGCAGCGAATTGACGCTGAAGCGGTACGGGGAACTGTCTGCCAAATTCGAGGGCATCGGCGGCTACGACACGGAGACCGCCGTCAACAAGGTGGCCAACGGCCTCTCCATTCCCCCGGAGATGCGCGCTCAGCTTTTTGACAGCCTCTCCGGCGGGGAAAAGACCCGGGTGAACCTGGGACGGCTCATTCTGGAGGATACAGATATCCTGCTGCTGGATGAGCCCACCAACCACCTGGACCTCCACGCTGTGGAGTGGCTGGAGGAGTATGTCCACCGCTTCAAGGGCACTGTGGTCACCATCAGCCATGACCGGTACTTCCTGGACCGGACCATCACAAGGGTCATCGAGATTTCCGATGGCAAGGCGGAGTTCTACTCCGGCAACTACAGCTTTTATGCCATCGAAAAGGAGAAGCGGTATCTGGAGCGGATGCGCCGCTATGAGAAGGAGCAGGCAGAGATCCAGCGCCTGACGGAGACCGCCAAGCGGATGCACGAGCACAATACGGAGCTCCTCCACAAGCGGGCCTTCTCCATTGAGAAGCGGATCGCCCGCATCCAGCAGACCCAGCGGCCCGACAAGGCCCGGACCATGACCAGCCGCTTCGGAGAGATGGAGCTCCTGGGGGACGAGGTCATGGAGATCAAGTCCCTGGGCAAGTGCTTCGGAGACCGGGTGCTGTTCCACGATGTGGACCTCCGGATGGAGGGCGGCGAGCGGATCGCCCTGCTGGGGGACAACGGCGTGGGAAAATCTACATTATTAAAAATACTGATGGGGGAGGAGCAGCCCGACGAGGGCCGGGTGAAGTACGGTCCTACTGTGCGCTGCGCCTACCTGCCCCAGATCATCCACTTCGACGATCCCCGGCGGAATCTGGTGGACACCATGCTCTACGCCAAGCGGGGCATGACCACCCAGGCGGCCCGGGACCGGCTGGGGGCCTTCAACTTCCGGGGGGAGGACGTGTTTAAGAGCGTGTCTGTCCTCTCCGGCGGCGAGCAGAGCCGGCTGCGGCTGTGCATGCTGATGGATGATGAGATCAACCTCCTGGTGCTGGACGAGCCCACCAACCACCTGGACATCGCCAGCCGGGAGTGGATCGAGGAGGCGGTGGAGGCCTACGAGGGGGCCCTCCTCTTCGTCAGCCATGACCGCTACTTCATCAACCGCTTTGCTACCCGGGTTTGGGAACTGGAAAACGGTGTTATTACCGACTATCCGGTGTCTTTCCAGCGCTATCGGGAGATCAAGGAGCGGCAGAAGGCTCTGGCCCAGGAGAAGGCCCGGGAGGAGAAAAAGGCAGCGGACAAGCTGGCGGCCAAGGAAAAGGCCGCCGTCCAGCGGGGCGGCAAGGCCCAGCAGGCTGCCCGCAAGCAGCTGACCATCGTCCAGCGGGAGATCGACAAGCTGGAGGCCGCCATCAAGGACAAGGAGGCGGAGCTGGAGGCCAACGCCTGTGACTATGAGAAATACAGTGCCCTCTATGCGGAAAAGGAGCAGATGGATGAGGAGCTTCTGACGCTGATGGAGCGCTGGGAGCAGCTCAGCGAGGAGGCAGAGGGATGAAGCGGGGGTTCTGGATCGCAGCCATCCTCTGTGCCGCCATGGGTGCATGCTTTGTCTTTGGCTATACCCCTATGCGCTTTTCCGGTTATCTGCTTTTTGCGGCGGCGGTGGTGCTGCTGTGCCTGGGATACTTGTTCCATGCTGCTAAAAAACATAAATGGGCAAAGATATGTAAAGGGATAGTCCTTGTGTGCCTTGCAGCTGGCGTGTTGTTCTTTGCGGCCATGGAGGCCTGGGTGGTATCCTGGGCCGGGACGGATAACGACACGCCGGTCGCCGCCGTGGTGGTGCTGGGAGCCGGGGTCAACGGCACTGTCCCCTCCCTGAGCCTCCGGGTCCGACTGGAGGCGGCTCTGGACTACATCGCCGACAAGCCGGATATCCCCATTGTAGTCACCGGTTCCCAGGGACCTGGGGAGGACATCTCCGAGGCCCAGTGCATGGCGGACTGGCTGATCGACCACGGTGTGGCGGCGGACAGGATCCTCCTGGAGGACCAGGCGGACAACACAGAGGAGAACATCGAATTTTCCTCAGCGATGCTCCGTGACAATGGGATTGATGTAACTTCCAACATTGCTGTGGTCACCAGCGATTACCACCTCTGCCGGGCCTCTATCCTGTGGAGCGTTCCCTGGATGGTGCCGGTGGCGGCCCATATGCCGGAGGCCTACTGGCCCCTGACGGTGAACTATTTTATCCGGGAGGCCTTCGCTGTGGCGGCGGAGCTGGTATTCTGAGGGTACATTTTTTAAGGAATTTAACGATAAGGAGGACGGGATGATGTCCAAGATATTGTGCGTATATTACAGCCGCACCGGCAAGACCGAGGCGCTGATGCAGGAGATCGCCCGGGAACTGGGCTGTGAGGCGGTGAAGCTGGAGGACGGAGTGGACCGCTCCGGGCTGCGGGGGTGGCTCTACAGCGGGATGCAGGCTATGGCCCGGAAGGTAACGCCGGTGAACAAGCCGGAGACGCAGCTGCCGCTGTCGGAGTATGACCTGGTGATCCTGGGTACCCCGGTGTGGGCAGGGCGGTGCAGTGCCCCCATGCGCAGTTTCCTGCTGGAGTACGGTGAGACGCTCAAAAGCGTGGCCTATGTCATTACCCGGGCCAGCGAGAACCACTACGACCAGGTCTATGACCAGATGGATCTTTACGTCAACAAGCCCCGGAAGCGGGCGGTGTCCATCTGCTGCGGGACAGTAGGTTCCTCCTTCTGGCGGGATGAGTTCCTGGCGGGTATCCGGGATGAGCGGGAGGATGGCTGATATGCTGGATCAGCTCAAGGAAATTGCCAACCGCTATGAGGCCATTGTCAGCCAGCTGGAGGATCCCAGCGTATATGCCGACCCGGAGCGGCTGGCCAAGCTCACCCGGGAGCAGAAGGAGCTCTCTCCGGTGGTAGAGGCCTATGAAGCGCTGCGCCGGGCGGAGCGGGATATCCAGGAGGCGCAGGAGCTGCTCAGCGATCCGGAGATGAAGGAGATGGCCCAGGAGGAATTCCAGCGGGCCAAGGCGGATAAGGAGCGGCTGGAGGAGGAACTGAAGCTTCTCCTGCTGCCCAAGGACCCCAACGACAGCCGGAACGTGGTCATGGAGATCCGGGGCGGCGTAGGGGGCGAGGAGGCTATGCTCTTTGCCGCCGATCTTTTCCGCATGTACAGCATGTATGTGGAGAGCCGGGGCTGGAAGCTGGAGATAGCCAACGCCAATGAAACGGAACTGGGCGGATTGAAGGAGATCAGCTTTACTGTGGACGGAGAGGGCGCCTGGTCCCGCCTCAAGTACGAGAGCGGTACCCACCGTGTCCAGCGGGTGCCGGTGACGGAGTCCTCCGGCCGGATTCAAACGTCGGCGGCCACGGTGGCGGTGCTGCCGGAGGCGGAGGAGGTGGAGTTTTCCATCAATCCCAACGACCTCCAGATCGACACCTTCCGCTCCAGTGGCGCCGGCGGTCAGCACGTGAACAAGACAGAGTCTGCCATCCGCATTACCCACCTGCCCACCGGTGTGGTGGTGGAGTGCCAGGATGAGCGCAGCCAGTACAAGAACAAGGACCGGGCCATGAAGATCCTGCGGACCAAGCTCTACGAGGCGGAACTGGAAAAGCAGAACGCCGCCATTGCCGCCCAGCGCCGCAGCCAGGTGGGCAGCGGCGACCGCAGCGAGCGGATCCGGACCTATAATTTTCCCCAGGGCCGGGTGACGGACCACCGGCTCACCGGGGACAACAAGAATTTCAATATCGACGCCGTGATGAACGGCGGCCTGGACCCCATCATTGACGCCCTTACCACCGCCGACCAGGCGGCCAAGCTGGCCTCGGCGGGGGACGAGAACGGATAAATAAAAGAGAGCGAAGCGATAAGGATGAAAACACAGATTTTTCATATCACCGATCCCGAAGCACAGCGGGAGGAGGTTCAGGCGGCGGCGGAGATCATCCGCCGGGGCGGCCTTCTGGGGATTCCCACAGAGACGGTCTATGGCCTGGGAGCCAACGGGCTGAATACAGAGGCGGTGACCCATATCTTTGAGGCCAAGGGACGTCCTCAGGACAACCCGCTGATCCTCCATATCCCGGAGGCCTCCTGGCTCACCCGCTACTGCCGGAACATTCCCCCGGCTGCCTATGAGCTGGCCCGGAAGTTCTGGCCGGGGCCCCTTACCATGATCCTCCAGCGGCGGGCCAACGTGCCCAACGCTACCACCGGGGGCCTGGATACCGTGGGGATTCGCTGCCCCAACCATCCGGTGACGCTGGCCATTATCCGGGCGGCTCAGGTGCCGGTGGCGGCCCCTTCCGGCAACCTCTCCGGACGGCCCAGCCCCACCTGTGCCCGACACATGGAGGAGGATATGGACGGCCGGATCGACGGCATCGTGGATGGCGGCCCCTGCGGTGTGGGGGTGGAGTCCACTATCATCGACCTCACCTGCCCGGTACCCCGGCTTCTTCGCCCCGGCGGACTGCCGCTGGAGGCCCTGCGGGAAGTGCTGGGCGAGGTGGCGGTGGACAAGGCGGTGGTAGCGCCCCTCTCCGCCGGTGAGCGGCCCAAGGCCCCGGGGATGAAGTATCGCCACTATGCTCCCAAGGCTCCGGTAACGGTAGTCACCGGCGACAGCCGCCGTACCGCCCGGTACATACGGCGGAATCTGGGGGAGCATACCGGCGTTATCGCTTTCAGCGAGTATACGGGAGAGTTCCCCGGCTGTGTGGTCCATGATATTGGCTCTGTTCAGGACAAGGGGGAGCAGGCCCGGCGGGTGTTCGATGCCCTGCGGGCTTTTGACGATACCGATGTTACGGCTATCTTTGCCCAGTGTCCCGGGGATGAGGGCCTGGGTCTTGCCATTGCCAACCGGTTAAAGAAAGCGGCAGGCTTCCAGGTGGTGGACCTGGGAGAGGGAGAGGAATGACCGTTATCGGCATTACCGGCCCCACCGGTTCAGGTAAGACCACAGCCTTGGCGGCTCTGGAGCGGTTGGGGTTCCAGGTGGTGGACTGCGACGCTCTGTACTACCAGATCCTGGATCGGGACCAGACGCTGCGGGATGGCATCCGGCAGGCCTTCGGGCAAGTGTTCCTGCCGGACGGGAAGCTGGACCGCCCCGCGCTGGGGAACATCGTCTTTGGGAGCCCCGCCGCTCTGGATAAGCTCAACGCCCTGGTGTATCCTGCTATGCACACGGCTGTAGGACAAATTATTAAAAATTGTACACATAAAGGGGTTGTCATTGACGCCATCAATCTGATAGAATCGGGGTTGGGCCGTTTGTGCGATTGGACAGTGGCCCTGACGGCGGCGCCGGATATCCGCCTGAAGCGGATCATGGCCCGGGACGGCATCAGCGAGGAACGGGCCAGAGCCCGGATCGCTGCCCAAAAGCCGGACAAGTTCTATCGGAAAAACTGTACTTTCCTGCTGGAGAACAAGGCGGGAAGTAAGGCGGAATTTGACCGGCTGATCTACGATTTCTTCGCAGATATACTCAATGAAGATGTGGAGGAGTAACACTATGGACATGAAGGCATGGAAGGAAAAAGTGCTGTGCGAGCCCAAGAACGGCTATGACCGGATGCCGGAGAGCGAGCGGGAGGCTATGAATGCCTACTGCGAGAGCTATAAGGCCTATCTGGATGCCGGCAAGACCGAGCGTGAGTGCGTAGCGGAGGGTATCCGTCAGGCGGAAGCCCTGGGCTTTAAGCCCTACGTCCGGGGCATGGCTCTGAAGGCCGGCGACAAGATCTATAAGAGCAACCGGGGCAAGATGCTGCTGCTGGCGGTGATCGGCAGCGAGGGTCTGGACAAGGGCGTCCAGATCACAGCTGCTCATATCGACAGCCCCCGGCTGGATCTCAAGCCTACTCCTCTTTATGAGGACAGCGAAATGTGCTTCCTCAAGACTCACTACTATGGCGGTATCCGTAAGTACCAGTGGGTGACCATTCCTCTGGAGCTCCATGGCGTGGTGGCACTGAAGGATGGCTCTGTGGTGACCGTGGCACTGGGTGAGGGTGACGAGCCCAAGCTGGTGGTCAATGATCTGCTGCCCCACCTGGGTGCTGAGCAGAGCAAGAAGCCCCTCAGTGACGGTATCACCGGTGAGCAGCTGAACCTGCTGGTGGGCAGCGAGCCCCTGGCTGGTGAGGACAGCGACCGGGTGAAGCTCCAGGTAATGAAGCTCCTCTATGAGAAGTACGGTTTCACCGAGGCGGACTTCATTTCCGCCGAGCTGGAGGCTGTCCCCGCGGTGAAGGCTACCGACATCGGCCTGGATCGCAGCCTTATCGGTGCCTATGGCCACGATGACCGGGTCTGCGGCTACGCTGCCATGAAGGCTATGTTTGACCTGGAAGGCACCCCCAAGCGTACTGCTGTGTGCATCCTGGCGGACAAGGAGGAGATCGGCTCCGTGGGCGTCAGCGGTATGCAGACGGCTGCCTTTGATACCTTTATCGAGGACCTGTGCGACAGCCAGGGTGTGCCTCTGCGGGTGTGCCTGGAGAATGCCTTCTGCCTCTCCGCCGATGTGACGGCTGCCTTTGACCCCAATTTTGCCGATGTGTATGAGAAGCGCAACAGTGCCCGGATCAACTATGGTGTGGGCCTGTGCAAGTACACCGGCAGCCGGGGCAAGTCCGGTGCCAGCGACGCTTCCGCTGAGCTGGTGGCCTATGCCCGCCGGATCTTTGATGATAACGGCGCCATCTGGCAGATGGCGGAGCTGGGCAAGGTGGACGCCGGCGGCGGCGGCACGGTAGCGGCTTACATGGCAAACCGGAATATCGATACGCTGGATGCCGGTGTGCCTGTGCTGGCCATGCACGCCCCCTTCGAGGTGGTGTCCAAGCTGGACTGCTACATGACCTATAAGGCCATGAAGGCAGTTTATGAAAACGGTATTGTCCGCTAAGTCTGGTATACGCATCTCTGTAAAGTAAAAAAAGCTGCCTGGAGGGAAACCTCCGGGCAGCTTTTTTATTGTCCCTACAAAAAACAATTAGACGACTATCAAAATAAATGATTGACAACGGAGAGCACCTGTGCTATTTTACGTTTAGACAGACATCTAAATAATGGAGGGAAGAATATGCGCAAACATATGGTGCTGGGGGCAATTCTGTGCCTGCTGCCGCTGGCGGTCATGCTGCCTTTGTATGGGCAGCTGCCGGCGGAGCTGCCGATCCATTTCGGGATAGATGGCCAGGCGGACCGCTATTTGCCCAAGGTGTGGGCGGTATTTGGGATACCTGTGCTGTTTGTGCTGATCCAATTGCTCCAAAGCGGAAAAGTAGCACAGCGCAGCGGCGGTATTTGGCGCTATTATCTGGTGCCGGGAGTGGCCTGGGTAGTCACAGCGATCACACTGGCCGCGGCACTGCGGTAAAAAGGAGGAAAGAACATGCTGGAAATTCAGCACCTGACAAAGAAGTATGGCAGTAAACTGGCAGTGGATGACCTGTCTTTGCACATCCAGCCGGGGGAGATCTGCGGCTTTATCGGCCACAACGGGGCGGGAAAAACCACCACCATCAAAGCCTGCTGCGGCATACTGCCATTTGACAGCGGTGAGATCCTGGTGGGCGGGGTGTCTGTCCGAAAAGATTCCATTGCCTGCAAGCGGCAGATCGCCTATATCCCTGACAATCCTGATCTATATGATTTTATGACAGGAGTAAAGTATTTAAACTTTATAGGGGATGTGTTCGGCGTCAGTCAGGCAGAGCGGCGGGAGCGGATCGGCCGCTATGGGGAGATGTTTGAACTTACCGGAGATCTGGGCCAGCCCATCAGCGCCTATTCCCACGGTATGAAACAAAAGCTGGCCATCATCTCAGCACTGCTCCATCAGCCTAAGCTGCTGATCCTGGACGAGCCCTTTGTAGGCCTGGACCCCAAGGCGACCCACCTGCTCAAGGGGGTTATGGGGGAGCTGTGCCGCAGCGGCAGCGCCATTTTCTTTTCCACCCATGTGCTGGAGGTGGCGGAGCGGCTGTGCCACCGGGTGGCCATTATCAAGAGCGGGAAACTAGTGGCCTGTGGTTCCATGGAGGAGGTAAAAGGGGACCAGTCCCTGGAGACGGTGTTCCTGGAACTGGAGGCGGAGGATGCTTAAACTGCTGTGCGCGGTCCGGATGCGGCTGCTGCTGGATGCGATCATGGGCGGAGGACGCCGCCGGCGAAGCCGGGGGCTGGCAGTGGTATATGCCCTGCTGCTGGTTTATCTGGTGGTGGCGCTGGGCGGTATGTTCGGACTGGGATTCTCGGTGCTGGTACCGCTGGGGGATATGGGCCTGAGCTGGCTGTACTTTGCTCTGGCGGGTATGGCGGCGGTGGCACTGTCGGTAGGCGGGACAGTGCTGATGGCCCAAAGCCAGCTCTACGATGCCCGGGACAACGAACTGCTGCTGTCCCTGCCCCTCTCACCGGGGGCGATCCTGGCCAGCCGTATGCTGGTGTTGTATGCCATGAACCTGCTGATCACACTGCTGGTGTTGGTACCTGCGGGAGTGGTGTATTGGCAGGGGCGTGAGGGATGGATCGCTGGCGGATTGGCGATCCTTCCGGGGGCTGTCGCCGCAGCTCTTCTGGCCCTGGCTCTGGGATGCCTGTTTGGCTGGCTGATCGGCCTGGTCACTGCACGGATGCGCCGCCGGGGCCTTATGACAGTGCTGCTGTCCCTGGTGCTTCTGGCAGTCTATTTCTACGGCTACTTCCGAATCAACGTGCTGCTACAGAATATCCTTCTCAGCGGCCAGGCACTGGCGGAAAAAGTGCGCAGCTACCTGTGGCTTTTCTACGCCCTGGGGGAGGGGCTCAGCGGCCGCTGGCTCTATCTCGTGGCCTTTCTGGCGGTGACGGCGGCAGTATCTGTGGGAGCAGTGTGGCTGCTGTCCAAAACTTTTGTTCGGATCGCTACTGCACGGAAGCCGGTGGCCCGGGTCAAATACCGCAGTGAGAATATCCGCTGTACCTCTCTGCGGACGGCCCTTTTAAAAAGAGAGCTGACAAGGTTCTTTACATGCCCGATATATCTTCTCAATTCCGGTATTGGTATCCTGATGACGATCGTGGCGGGGGCAGCGGTTCTCATTAAGCGGGAGCTGCTCCTCTCCCTGGCAGACCAAATGGGAATGACGGCGGAAACGCTGCTGCCCTTTTTTGCCTGCGCCGGGCTGTGTGTGCTGGGCAGTACGGTCATGGTCTCAGCGCCCTCAGTGTCCCTGGAGGGGAGGTACCTGTGGGTGATCCGTAGTCTGCCGGTACCCTCCCGTGATGTGCTGCGGGCCAAGCTGGAGGCACATGTGGTATTGTCTGCCCCTGCTGTGGTGTCCTGCGGCATTGTGCTGTGGTGGGCGGTAGGCGCGGAAGCGGCGATGGGCATTCTGGTTTTGGCAGTGCCGCTGCTGTTTCTGGTGTGTACCGGGGCCTGGGGCCTTGCGATGAACCTTCTGCTGCCGCGGCTGGACTGGGTCAGTGAGACAGAACCGGTGAAGCAGGGAGCAGCTACCTTGCTGGCCATGCTGGGCAGCTTTACACTGGCCGCAGCCATTGCTGTGCCCTATCCGCTGTGGCTGCGGCAGTGGATGATGCCGGAGATCTATCTGGGCTGTTGGCTGGTGGCCATGGCCGTCATGACCGTAGGCCTGCTGCGATGGATCGATACTGCCGGTGTCCGTCGGTTCGAGGAGCTGTAACGCAGCGGTGGACAACGAAAGATAGCTCTGTCAAGAGGCCGGGTCGGCATTTGCCGATCCGGCCTCTTTTCCGGAAAATAGGACCTGTTTGCAGAGGAAAGTCTTGGAAAAGGCAGGTGAAAAGGAGACGGAGGGAAGAACCAGTCCCTGTGGATTTTTTACCTTGAAATGCGGTAGAATTTACAGTATACTCTACCATAGATTATTGCGTCTGCATCAGGAGGGACCATGAGTACTGTCATTGCTTCCGTGGACCGCCGCTCCCCGGCGGAGCGCTCCGGTATCCTGCCGGGAGAAAAACTGATCGCCATCAACGGCCACCCGGTGGTGGATGTGTTGGACTACCGTTTCTTTGGCTATGACCGGGACCCGGAGCTGGAGCTGGAGGAGTCCGGCGGAGGACGTAGGACGGTCCGGGTGCGTAAGCCTGAAGGGGAGGACCTGGGGCTGAACTTCGACACCTACCTCATGGATAAGGCCCGCTCCTGTGCCAACAGCTGTATCTTCTGCTTTGTGGATCAGATGCCCCCCGGGATGCGGGAGACTCTGTACTTCAAGGACGACGATGCCCGGCTGAGTTTTCTTATGGGCAACTACATCACCCTTACCAATCTCAGCCAGCGGGAGATCCAGCGGATTATCGACCTGCGGATCAGCCCCATCAACGTCTCCGTCCACACTACAGACCCCCAGCTGCGGGCCATGATGCTCTGCCACAAGCGGGCGGGGGACAGCATCGACGTTATGCGCCGGTTCGCCCAGGCAGGTATTGTTATGAACTGCCAAATCGTTTCCTGCCCTGGCATCAACGACGGTCCCGCCCTGGAGCAGACCCTCCGGGATCTCTCGGAGATGGCCCCGTCAGTATCCAGTGTGGCCATTGTGCCGGTAGGCCTGACCAAGTTCCGGGAGGGACTGTACCACCTGGAGCCCTATACAGCGGAGCAGGCCGGGGCGGTGATCGATCTGGTGGAGGCTTTTGGCCGCCGGCAGATGGAAAAGAGCGGCAGTACCTTCGCCTGGTGCTCCGATGAATTCTACCTTCTGGCGGGACGTGAGCTGCCGGAAAAGAGCTATTACGAGGACATGAACCAGCTGGAGAACGGCGTGGGGATGCTGCGGCTGCTGGTGAGTCAGGCAGAGATGGCCCTGGAGGATGTGCCGGAGGGGCTTACGCCCCGCTCCTGCACCATTGCCACCGGTGCTGCTGCTGCACCCTTTGT
This sequence comes from uncultured Eubacteriales bacterium, assembly GCA_900549475.1. Classification (GTDB taxonomy): domain Bacteria; phylum Bacillota; class Clostridia; order Oscillospirales; family Oscillospiraceae; genus Pelethomonas. Next base: position 136,505 of record UROF01000003.1, on the reverse strand, counting down.
TGAAAAGATCCTGACGGCAGCCCGGCAGGCCTGTCCGGCCCTTCGGGGAGAGGTGCGGCCCATCCGTAATGATTTCTTCGGTGAGACCATCACCGTTTCCGGACTTGTTACCGGTGGGGATCTGATGGCTCAGCTGAAGGGGACGGACCTGGGACAGCGGCTTCTGATCCCCTCCAATATGCTCCGTTCCGGTGAGCGGGTGTTCCTGGACGATGTGACGGTGGAGCAGGTGGAGCAGACACTGGGTATCCCGGTACAGATCGTGGAGGCAGAGGACGGCTTTGCCCTGGTGGATACCCTGCTGGAGCTGGACTGCCCGGAGGAGGAGCCTGTCTGCGTCCCCTTGGGTGAGGGCGAGTATTACCGCTATAATCCCTCAGCAAAAAAGAGAAGTGAGTGATGATATATGAAACCTGTGGTAGCCATTGTGGGACGGCCCAATGTGGGCAAGTCCATGCTGTTTAACAAACTGATCGGCAAGCGGGTGTCCATTGTGGAGGACACCCCCGGCGTCACCCGGGACCGGATCTATGGAGAGACGGACTGGAATGGCCGGAAATTTACTCTGATCGACACCGGCGGCATTGAGCCCCGGACGGACAACGAGATCCTGCAGTTCATGCGGGAGCAGGCAGGTATCGCCATCAGCCACGCTGATGTGATCGTGTTCCTGACTGATATCAAGACCGGCCTTACCGCCTCCGACCAGGAGGTGGCCAACATGCTCCTGCGCAGCGGCAAGCCTGTGATCCTGGCGGTGAACAAGATGGATTCCGTGGGAGCTGTGGACCCGGATTACTATGAATTCTATAATCTGGGCATGGGTGATCCTATTGCGGTCTCCGCTGTCCACGGTCACGGCACCGGCGATCTGCTGGATGAGTGTGTGAAATACTTCCCGCCGGAGACGGAGGAGGACGAGGAGGATGACCGCATCCAGGTGGCCATCATCGGGCGGCCCAATGTAGGCAAGTCCTCTCTCACCAACCGCATCCTGGGGGAGCAGCGTTCCATCGTCAGCAACGTAGCGGGTACTACCCGTGACGCCATCGATTCCCACTTTGAGAATGAGACCGGTAAGTATAACTTTATCGATACCGCCGGCATGCGCAAGAAGGCAAAGGTGGACGAGAGCATCGAGCGCTACAGTGTCCTTCGGGCTCAGATGGCCATTGAGCGCAGTGATGTGTGCCTCATCCTCATTGATGCCACCGACGGGGTTACGGAACAGGACACCAAGGTGGCAGGTATGGCCCATGAGGCGGGAAAGGCCTGCATCATCGTGGTCAACAAGTGGGATCTGGTGGAGAAGGACGGTAAGACCATGGACAAGATGCGCCAGGACATCCGTCGGGATCTCAGCTATATGACCTATGCCCCCATCCTCTTTATTTCAGCTGCCACAGGACAGCGGGTAGACCGGCTCTTTGAATTGATCCAGTATGTCAACAATCAGGCCAGCACCCGCATCACCACCGGCATGCTCAACAGTGTCCTGGCCGATGCCCAGACCCGGGTCCAACCGCCTACGGACAAGGGCCGGCGGCTGAAGATCTACTATATGACCCAAACTGGTATCAAGCCGCCTCATTTCGTCTGCTTCTGCAACGACGCACGGCTGTTCCATTTCTCCTATCAGCGGTATCTGGAAAATCAGATCCGCGGCGTATTTGGCCTGGAGGGCACGCCTATCCGCATGACCATCCGGCAGAAGGGTGATAAGGAGGAGTAAGCAATGCCTGCATTTGCTTTTGAGATGCCTCTTTGGCTTGTCCTCTCCATTTCGGCAGTAGTCTGTTACTTGCTGGGCTGCTTCAATGGAGCGGTGATCGTATCCAAATATATTCTCCGGGATGATGTTCGCAATCATGGCAGCGGCAATGCCGGACTGACAAATTTCTATCGTACTTTCGGTGGCCCTTTAACTGGCGTGGTGATCCTCACCGATGTGCTGAAAGCTGTGGCGGCGGTGCTGATCAGCCGGTGGCTGATGCTCCACGGCTTCACGATTTTTATCTCCGCCGCATCCACTACAGCGTTCTATGATACCGTTGCCAAGTACTGGGCCGGGGTGTTCTGTCTGCTGGGCCACATGTTCCCGGTGATGTTCAAGTTCAAGGGCGGAAAAGGAATCCTCTCCGGCGGTACCATTGCCCTGATGATGGACTGGCGGGTGGCTCTGGTGGTGTGGGGCGGTTTCCTGATCCTCTCCATTGCCACCAAGTATGTATCCCTGGGGTCCTGCTGGGCGGGACTCAGTTTTCCCTTTGTCAGCTGGTTTGTATATCATAGTCTGTTGATTTTGGCCCTGGCTATTATCTGCGGCGGTTTGATCCTGTGGCAGCACCGGGGAAATATCAACCGTCTTATCCATGGTACAGAGAGCAAGTTCCATTTCCATAAAAAGGCGAAATAAAGGAAGAGGTGGTTCCCAATGAAGATTACAGTATTGGGCAGCGGGGGCTGGGGAACGGCCCTGGCGCTGCTGCTGCTGGACAACGGCAACGATGTAACGCTGTGGTCCTTTGCCTCCGAGGAAGCCGAGGTGCTCCGGGAGAAGCGGGAGAACCCGATGCTCAAAGGGGTAGCGCTGCCGGATACCCTGGCCATTACCACGGATTTTTCCACGGTGCCGGACAGTGAGCTGGTGGTGTTGGCTACGCCCTCCTTCGCCGTACGGGCCACAGCCAGAAACGTGGCGCCCTATCTGAAGGAAGGGACAATCGTGGTGTCGGTGGCCAAGGGTATCGAAAAAGATACCGCGAAACGGCTGACCGAGATCATTGAGGAGGAGATCGGCGGAAAGTGCCCGGTGGTGGCCCTCTCCGGTCCTTCCCACGCTGAGGAGGTAGGACGCCGGGTGCCCACAGGCTGTGTGGCGGCTTCCCGGGATATGAAGGCGGCGGAGAAAGTCCAGGATGTATTTATGAGTCCCCGGTTCCGGGTGTATACCAATACCGATGTTACCGGTGTGGAGCTGGGCGCTGCGCTGAAGAATGTACTGGCTCTGTGCTGCGGCATCAGCGACGGTATGGGCCTGGGAGACAATACCAAGGCGCTGCTGATGACCCGGGGCATGACGGAGATGGCCCGGCTGGGTGTGGCCATGGGCGGCCATAAGGAGACCTTTGCGGGACTCTCCGGCATGGGTGACCTGATTGTGACCTGCACCTCCATGCACTCCCGGAATCGTCGCTGCGGTATCCTCATTGGCCAGGGAACGCCGGTGGCGGAGGCTATCAAAGAGGTGGGAGCCACGGTGGAGGGCTACTTTGCCGCGCTCAGTGCTCACCAGCTGGCGGAAAAGATGGGAGTGGAGATGCCCATCTGTGCCAGTGCCTACGCCGTTTTGTATGAAAATCAGCCGGTGGAGCTGGTGGTGGAACAGCTGATGACCCGCAGCAAGCGCCGGGAAGTAGATGAGAGCTGGATCTGAGCGGAATAAGGAGGTAACTTTATGAAGACTGCACGGTTTATTTCCATGATCGTTCTGGCTGCCTCTGTGGCAGTGACCGCAGGGTTGGCGGTAGCCAACCTGGTGCTGGCCTGTCTGGATCTCCAGCGCCGGTAAGCATAGGCTGCCGATAAGCGCACGAAAAAGAGCCTGCCGCGTGTTACACGCGGCAGGCTCTTTTTTCATACTATATGTGCCATATCTTCTCTGTGCGGTACAGCAAGAGGCCCAGGGCCAGCAGATCGGCGCAGCCTCCGGGGGAGAGGTTTCGGGCAATGCAGGCGTTGTCCAGTTCCTCCAGCCGGGAAGCATATGCCTCTGGTGGTCCTGCCAGGATGGCGGCGGCCTCCCGCTGGACAAAGGACAGTCCTTCGCTTCCGCCACGGTAGAGGAGGTTGGTGTCCTCCACCTGGCTCAGCAGGGTGAGCAGGGCAGGGAGAGGGTCCCCGTTATACTGACGGAGAGCAGAGCAGGCCATCTGTCCATGGGGAAAACCTGCCAGGGCCTCGCCTCGGGCGCCTGGAGCGCCGTATCTGCCCTGAACCTGGGCACCGTGGGTAGTATTTCCCGAGGGGGGCAGTCCGGCGGCAGCCAGCGCAGCCGCCCGGGCAAATACGTCTCCACCTCGGGCCAGAACTCCACCCAGCGCCGCCAACACAAGACCGAAGGCGTAAATGGAGCCTTTGTGGGTGTTCACGCCGCCAGTAGCCGCCAGCATGGCCTCCTCTGCCTGGAGTCCCGCCTGCTGCAGGGCAGGCATGCAGCTATCGCAGGTGAGACCAAGGGTCACGGCTTCACGGAAATAGGGGGCCAAAGCCTGCGCTGAGCGGTGGAACATGGGCAGATCCATGTCCTGGTGGGCGCCGTTGTTGCGCTGGTCCACCAGCCCTGGTTTGGGAGTCAGATCCACTTCGTCCACAAGAGCCTGGACAGCTTGCTCCGCCAGATAGTCCGTCGCAAAGGCGGACAGCAGGGTGTTGGTAGCTCCCAGAATAGCGTCTAAACCGTGGGCACGGCTCCGGGCGCAGGGGGAGGCCGGACCGCCGCAGACCAGACAGGTACGGGGTGTCGGACGGGAAAGTTTGTTTCCGTCGGTGTCGATCACGTCCAGATCGTAGAGGCGGCCCGCCGGCCGGGCGGTCTCCAGCTCCATGGCCAGGGCCTTCAGTTCCAGGGCGGGGAGATCACAAACCCAGATACACTCCAGACCCGTGGCGGCATCCGTTACGGCTTTTTCCAGCACTCGATCTGCCATACGGCGGTCCAGTTCCTCTTCAGCGGCCCGGAAGGCCAGATCCACCGTACCCCAGCGCTTTACTGGGCCGGCAATATTCATGGTCAGGCACAGCAGCGGCTGGCGATGTTTGCGTAACAGGCGGTACTGAGCGGCAGCCCGGGCTTCCCGGGCGTCCAGGACTTCCTGCAGGGTGATTTCTCTCATAAGGGCCTCTTTTTCCCCTACTTTCTTTTTCAAAAGAAAGTAGGCAAAGAAAACTTTACAGGATAGAGCGTTTACTGCGTAGGCCACACAGAAGCTACTCTGCTAAAAAAGCAAACAGGCAAAGAAAATTTGACAGGATAGAGCATTTACTGCGTGAGCCACACCGAAGGGAACATATTACTTGATGGGCGTCTCGTCGATCTGGTGGATGGTATCGATGATGGTGTTGTCCCGGTACATGACCACGCCAACGATCCGATCAGTGTAACGGATGGGGTCAGGCTTGCCTACCAGAGCCAGGGCCTTGTCCCGCAGCTGCTCGATGGTGTAGACGCTGATGCCTGCCTTCCGCAGCCGCTGGGCGATCTCAGGCCGTTTGGGGTTGACCGCCACACCCTGGTCCGTGACTACCACGTCCACCACGTCACCGGGGGTGACAATGGTGTTGACCCGGTCAATGATGGTGGGGATACGGCCCCGGGTCAGGGGAGCCACTACCACGGATAGGCTGGCACCGGCGGCGGTGTCGGGATGGCCGCCAATAGCCCCGCGGATCACGCCGTCGGAGCCGGTGAGGACGTTGACGTTGAAGCTGGTGTCGATCTCCAGGGCAGAGAGGATCACGAAGTCCAGCTGATCCACCGCGGCAGCGGAGAGGAAGCTGGCGTAATAGGTGGCGTTGATCTGATGGTGGAAGCGATTCTTCTTCAGGGACAGGGCAGCGTCCAGGTCAAAGCTCTGTACATCCAGAATACGGTCGATGAGACCCTCCTCATGCATGGCGGCGATCTGGCCGGTGATGCCGCCCAATGCGAAGCGGCAGTGGATGCCCTTGTCCAGCATCATCTGACGGAGAAACCGTGCGGCGGCCAGGGAGGCCCCGCCGGAGCCCATCTGCATGGAGAAGCCGTCGTAGAGATAACCCGCCGCGTCGATGACCTGGGCGGCGGTGTGGGCGATCAGCAGCTCCTTGGGGTTCTTGGTGTACCGGGTGGCGCCGGACATGATGCCCTTGGGGTCACCGATATCCTCGGTGACCACGATGTAGTCCACGTCGTACTCCGGAATGGCCCAGGGGGCGTTGGGGTAGCGGACCAGGTTGTTGGTAAGGACGATCACATGGTCGGCATACTGAGCATCAGTACGGGCATAGCCCATGGAGCCGCAGGCGATGGAATCGTCGTCGTCCCGGCTGTAACCGTTGGCGTTGCCATAGGGGTCGCAGGAGGGAGCACCCAGGAAAGCCACGTCGATATGGAGCTCACCGCTCTGGATGGCGGCGGCGCGGCCGCCGTGGCTGCGGAATACGATGGGGCAGTCCATCAGGCCTCGGGAGATCTGTTCCGCCAGCTCACCACGGAGACCGGAAGTTTCGATATGGGTGATAACGCCGTTTTTGATGTGGTCGATGAGAGGAGCATGGACAGCGGCCAGAGAGCTGGCTGCCAAGGTCAGATTTTTGTAGCCCATCCTGGCCAGAGTGTCCACCACCTGGTTGACCACATGGTCGCCGCCCCGGAAGTGGTGGTGGAAGGAGATGGTCATACCGTCCTTCAGGCCGGAGGCCAGAATAGCGGATTCCAGGCTAGGCATGATCTTGTTCTGCTGGGCGGCCCGTTCCTGGAAGGTGGCGGTGCGCTTGGGCTCTGCGCCGGCGTAAGGTCCCCGGTGAGAGATGGATTCGATGTGCGGGATATTCTTCAGCTCGTCCATGGCTTACTCCTCCTCCATAGCGTTGTCCGCCTCCGCCAGGGCGATGAGCCGCTGGGCGCGGATAACCACAGGCTTGTCGATCATTTTTCCGTTGAGACTGGCTACGCCGCTGCCCCGGGCGTTGGCCTCCGCAATGGCATCCATAATGGCGTAGGCTTTTTTCAGGTCCTTCTCACTGGGGATGAAGGTGCGGTGGAGCGGCTCGATCTGCCGGGGATTGATGACGGACTTGCCGTCGAAGCCCAGCTTGCGGATCAGGGTGACCTCCTCGATGAAACCCTCCTCGTTGTTCACGTCGGAGTAGACGGTGTCCAGAGCGGCGATACCGGCGGAGCGGGCGGCGTTGAGGATCATGCTGCGGGCAAAGAGCAGCTCGATGCCATCGGAGCGGGTGGTTTTCAGGTCGGTGACATAGTCTTCGGCACCCAGCGCGATGCCGATCAGACGGTCGCTGGCGTGGGCGATCTCCCGGGCATTGAGGACGCCGTTGGCGCTCTCGATGGCGGCCATCATGCCGGTAGCGCCTACGGGGATGCCGTGCTTTTCCTCGATGCGGGCGATCTCACGCTCACAGTCGATCACGTCCTGGGCGCTGTCGGTCTTGGGCAGGCGCACCACATGGACGCCGGCGGGGACGATGGCCTCCAGGTCCCGGATACCCAGGCCGCTTGCAAGGTCGTTGATGCGGACCACAATCTCCTTGTGTCCGAAGTCCAGGGTTTTCAGGGCGTTGTGGACTAGGAAGCGGGCGGTATCCTTCTCGGTATAGGCCACCGAGTCCTCCAGGTCGAACATGATGCAGTCAGCGCCGTAGATCCGGGCATCGGCAATCATGCCGGGGTTATTGCCGGGGACGAACATCATGCTCCGGCGCAGGCGATCCTTCACATAGCGCTTTTCCATCACTTGTTCACCTCCCAGTGGTCATTCTCCGCCTGGGCGCAGCGGAAGGCGGCGGCGCTGACCCGGGCCCGGACCGTACAGTCCAGAGCGCCCTTGTCAACAGCGCTGACGGCGGCGTTTTCCACGCCCAGTTCCCCCAACGTCTCCCGAATGACCTCCTCGATCCGGCGGCCGTACTGCTGCATGACGCTGCTGGTGAGATCCAGCGTGATCCCTCCGGATGTCTGGGGCTCAATCGTCACCATGATATCGCCGGATTCCATGGTACCGGCCATGGCGGTTTTTACGAGATCCATCGTATCTCCTCCTAAAAATCAAAAATGTGTCCCATGTTTTCAATGTATACAATCAAATTTTGCAGGAAGAGAGGGACGGGGGCGCGCTCCCGTCCCTCGAAGGGTACTGTATTACGCCAGTTTCTCCTGGAGACGCTGGGCCACAGCGTCCAGAAATTCCTCGGAGTTCACGGCCTTGGCGGTAAAGCCCTCGTCTACCAGGCCCACCAGGTCCTTGGTCATGATCCCGGCATTCAGGGTGTCGAAGCAGGCCTCCTCCAGCTTCTCACCGAAGGCGGTGAGGGCGGCGATGCCGTCCAGCTCGCCACGCTTCTTCAGAGCGCCGGACCAGGCGAAGATGGTGGCCATGGGGTTGGTGGAGGTCTTTTCGCCCTTGAGGTACTTGTAGTAGTGTTTGGTGACGGTGCCGTGGGCGGCCTCATACTCGGTGGTGCCGTCGGGGGATACCAGAACGCTGGTCATCATGGCCAGGGAACCGAAGGCGGTGGAGACCATGTCGCTCATCACGTCGCCGTCATAGTTTTTGCAGGCCCAGATGTAGCCGCCCTCGCTGCGGATGACGCGGGCCACCGCATCGTCGATGAGGGTATAGAAGTAGGTGAGGCCCAGCTCCTCGAATTTGGCCTTGTAGTCCTCGAACTCCTCCTCGAAGATCTTCTTGAAGTTACCGTCGTAAATCTTGGCGATGGTATCTTTGGTGGAGAACCACAGATCCTGCTTGGTGTCGATGGCGTACTGGAAGCAGGCCCGGGCAAAGGAACGGATGGACTTATCCTTGTTGTGGGCGCCCTGCCACACGGCGGGGCCGTCCACCTTCTGGACGCACACGGTGTGCTCCTCGCCGGAAACGCCCTTGAAGGTCATGGTGCACTCGCCGGGCTCCTCGGTGTGGAAGTCCACGCTCTTGTATACGTCACCGTAAGCGTGACGGGCAATGGTGATGGGCTTTTTCCAGTTCTTCACCACCGGCTTGATGGCGTCGATGCAGATGGGGGCCCGGAACACGGTGCCGTCCAGAATGGAGCGGATGGTGCCGTTGGGGCTCTTCCACATCTCAGTGAGCTGGGGATACTCCTCCATGCGCTGCTTGTTGGGGGTAATGGTAGCACACTTTACAGCTACGCCGTATTTCTTGGTGGCATTGGCGGCGTCCACCGTTACCTGATCTTTTGTCTCGTTGCGGTGGAGGAGGCCCAGGTCATAATACTCGGTTTTCAGGTCCACAAAGGGCAGGATCAGCTTATCTTTGATCATCTGCCACAGGATGCGGGTCATTTCGTCGCCGTCCATCTCCACCAGAGGCGTTGTCATCTTGATTTTATCCATAGTCGTATCGTCTCCTTATCTCTGTAAAGCATCAGGCCTTGCCATAGCCAGCAGCGTAGTAATTCATCAGGCAGCCTTCCCGCAGGATCAGCCGCTCGTCAGGGGTGAGGCCGGCGCACTTGAGCTGGATGTCCTTCACCTCGCCGGAGGCGGTGATGACCTGGGCGGTGATGTCCTCCACGCCGTCGGCGATGGCCTTGTTAATGCCCTTCACATACACCCAGTCGCCGTCCTCATAGGGGAACTCCGCTCCCTCGGGGAGGGTGAAGGGGACGATGCCCCAGTTGATGCAGTTGGAGCGGTAGCGCTTGGTAGCGTACTCATAGCAGATGTTGGCGAAGCCGCCCAACACCTTCTGGCAGGAGGCGGCCTGCTCACGGGCGGAGCCGTCACCGGGCTTGTTGGCAAACACGCAGGAGCCTACGGTGGTGTGGGCCGCGTCGCCGCCCACCTTCTGGAGTACTTCGGCCACCTCGGCGGGGACGTTTCCGGCCTCCCGGGCTTCCTCCAGGGCGCGGACCGCTTTGGACCGGCCCACATACTCCGGCACCCGGCGGCTGAGGGCAAACTCGCTCAGGCCGATGGGGTTGGAGCGGTAGGAGCTGGTCTCACCGGAGGGGATGAGCTCGTCGGTGGTGGTGACGGGGTCCCGGATCACGGCGCACAGCTTCACCAGCAGGTCGTTCTCCAGTTTGGGCATCTTGGGCCAGTCCTTGATGTTGGGGCCGTAGCGCAGCTCTGCCGTGGGATCGGCCTTGCCGAAGCCCTCGTAGCAGCGCTTCTCGTAGACGCTGCCGTCGAAGTGGTAGGTGAGCTCCTCCGCCGTGGGGGACTCATACTCGATGTCGGTGGCGGCAGTGAGGATACCGCCGTTGCGGGCGGTAGCGGCAATGGAGCGGGCGTCCATCAGAGCCACTGCGGCGATCTGGCCGTTGCCGGGCTTGGAGCCTTCACGGTTAGCAAAGTTCCGGGTGGCGTGGCGGATGGAGAGAGTGTTGTTGGCGGGGGTATCACCGGCGCCGAAGCAGGGGCCGCAGAAGGCGGGCTTCATCACACAGCCGGCCTCCATCAGGGTGGCCGCGGTGCCGTTCTTGGTGATGGCCAGGGAGATGGGAGTGGAGGAGGGGTACACGCTCATATCGAAGTAGCCGTTCCCGATGCTGCCGCCCTTGAGGATGGCTGCGGCCTCCACGATGTTCTCATACATGCCGCCGGAGCAGCCCACGATGACGCCCTGATCACAGGTGACCTTGCCGTCCACGATGTTGTGGGTCAGGTCCATGGTGACCTTGCCGCCCAGCTGCTTGTTGCAGGCCTCCTGCACCTTGCTGAGGATGCCCTCGGGGTCGGCCTGCAGCTCATGGATGGTGTAGGCGATAGAGGGGTGGAAGGGCAGGGCGATCATGCACTCCATCTTGCTGAGATCGATGGTCACCACGCTGTCGTAGTAGGCGCCGTTCTGAGGCTTCAGCTCCCGGAAGGCCTCGGGCCGTCCGATGTTCTCGTAGTAGGCCTTGATGGTGTCGTCAGTTTCCCAGATGGAGGTCAGGCAGGAGGTCTCGGTGGTCATCACATCCACGCCGATGCGGAAGTCGCAGCTGAGCTCCTTCACGCCGGGGCCCACGAACTCCAATACCTTGTTCTTCACATCGCCCTTGGGGAAGGTGGCGCCTACCAGGGCGATGGCCACGTCCTGGGGACCCACGCCCTTGGGGGGCTTGCCGGTGAGGTAAACCATGACCACCTCAGGGGCGGCCACGTCGTAAGTATTCTCCAGCAGCTGCTTGACCAGCTCACCGCCGCCTTCGCCTACGCCCATGCAGCCGTAAGCACCGTAGCGGGTGTGGGAGTCGCTGCCCAGGATCATGCCGCCGCAGGCAGCCAGCCGCTCACGGGCGTACTGGTGGATGACGGCCTGGTTGGCGGGGACGTAGATGCCGCCGTACTTCTTGGCAGCGGAGAGGCCGAAAGCGTGGTCGTCCTCATTGATGGTGCCGCCCACCGCGCACAGGCTGTTGTGGCAGTTGGTCATGGCATAGGGAATGGGAAATTTTGTAAGGCCCGACGCCTTGGCGGTCTGGATGATGCCCACGAAGGTGATGTCGTGGGAAATCAGGGCGTCAAACTTCAGACGCATTTTCTTGCCGTCCTGGCTCTTGTCGTGAGCGCGCAGGATAGAGTAGGCGATGGTCTTTTCACGGGCCTGGTCAGGCGCTTCCCCGGCGGGCAGGTCCTCCGCCCAGACGATCTTTCCGTCTACCAGGTAGGCGCCCTTTTTGATCACTTCTACCATGTTCCCTTTTCCTCCAATCGTAATTTCACCAGGAGAATGATGTTCTCCTGTCGTCTTCTGATGCATTGAGTGTAGCACAAGCGTCTTTTTTTGTGAATAAGGAATTGCGGTATACGTTGAATTTCGTATGGATGACGAAGGAAAACTTGCAAAATCGAGTAAAATGCAAGAAGCTGAATGGAGGGATGCAGCTTTTAAGATAGTTTGCAAGAAAAAATGCGAAATGCAAAAGTGCATGATGAAAAAATATCCGACGCATCCACCAAAAAAATGCACAAAATGCAGAGTGGAATTTGATTATATACTATACATATAAAACAAGGAAGCCGAAAGGACCCGGCTTGACGATACAGCTGCCGGAAAGGTATAATACTGCCGGATAAAAGACGTGGGCTGCTGTGAAGGAGGATGCTATGCTGAACATATCCATTCCCGGCAAGGGAGATATGACCATAAACCATTTGCTGCTGGATTTCAACGGCACCATTGCGGAGGATGGTATGCTGATAGATGGGGTGGCGGAGCGGCTGGAGGTCCTGAGCCGGTCGCTGGCCATTCATGTGGTTACGGCCGACACCCATGGCACTGCCGCCGCAGCCTGCAAGGGGCTGCCGGTGGAGGTGCTGACCTATCCCACTGTCGATGTGGGGGACATCAAGCGGCAGGTGGCAGAGAGATTGGGGGAGGGCGTGGCCTGCATAGGCAACGGCTTCAATGATTGGCAGATGGCGGAAGCCTGTGCCCTCTCTGTCTGCGTTATTGGCCCGGAGGGCTGCTGCGGGGCGCTGCTGGGGCAGTCGGATGTGGTGGTCACCTCCATCGCCGACGGCCTGGACCTGTTGCTGAAGCCTGACCGGCTTCGGGCCACTCTGCGGACGTGAGAATAGAAATTGATAGATGAAAGTACCCCTCCGGGTAGATCCCGGAGGGGTACTTTTTCTGCAAGAGACCGAACTATCCTATTACGCTTTTTTAATCGCCAGAGGCAGCAACAGTAAGGTGAGGATCGGCGCAGCGGTAAATACCAATCCGCACAGAATCCGTACTGGCTGGGTGAGGTCAAAGCTGCTGATCAGCCAGAATCCTGCCGCAGCGGCCAGGAAGCTGCATACCACCGCCAGAACATAGACAGGGAGGAACGGATTCCTTTTCATCAGGCACCTCCAAAGGGATCAGATGTACTGCTGTGTCATTACATCGATGACGCCGCGGGTAGTGAGGCGCAGGGTGGGGATCACGGGCAGGGACATGAAGCTGAGGGTCATGAAGGGATCGATACCCCGGCTGACGCCCAGATCGAAGGCAGCCTCCTTGGCGTTTTCCAGATCCCGGTTCACATGCTCCAGGGTGTCGTCGCTGATGATGCCGGCGATGGAGAGGACCACCTCTGCTTTCACTTCTCCCTTGTCCATGACCACGATGCCGCCCCGATTTTCTACGATACGGTTGGCTGCTGCCGCCATGTCCTCCTCGCTGGTGCCTACTACAATGATATTGTGGGAATCGTGGGCTACACTGGTGGCGATAGCGCCGGATTTGAGACCGTAGCCCTGGAGATAGCCAATACCGATGTGGCGGGTATTCTTGTGGCGCTCAATGACAGCAATCTTCAGGATATCCCACTCCACATCGATGTGGTCGCTGTAACCCTGATCCTCAGTAACGATCTCACCGGGGATCATACCAATAATGCCACGGGGCCGCCGCTCGGCGAAGTCCTGAGCGGTGAGGTGGGCCACATGGAAGGTATCATGGGCCTTCTGGGCCAGGTAGGGATCAATCTCCGCGGCGGCAAATTCGGTGACAGTCTTGCCATCGAACATTACAGTGCCCTTCTTGTAGACCTGCTCAATGGTGAAGTCCTGGAAATTGTCAATGATAACAAAGTCTGCCAGATAGCCGGGGGCAATGGCGCCCCGGTTATTGAGGAGGTAGTACCTGGCGGCATTGTGGCTGGCCACTTTGACAGCCAGGATGGGGTCCACACCGTGGCGGATAGCTTCCCGGATGTTGTAGTCAATGTGTCCCTTTTCCAGCAGATCGCTGGGATGCTTGTCATCGCAGCAGAACATGCAGCGGTCCGCATATTTCGGAGTCAGGAGAGGCAGAAGGGCCTCCAGATTCCGGGCGGCGGTGCCCTCCCGGATCATAATGACCTGACCTCGTTCCAGCTTGGCGATGGCATCGGCGGGATCATGGCACTCGTGGTCGGAGTACACGCCTGCGGCCACATAGGCATTGAGGTCGTTATCTTTGATATCCGGGGCATGACCGTCGATCTTCTTGTGGTGGGCCTGAGCGGCTACGATCTTCTCCAGTACCTGGGGATCAGCGCCGATGATGCCCGGGAAGTTCATCATCTCTGCCAGACCCTGGACCCGGGGGTGGTCGTAGAAGGAATCGATGGTGCGGTAATCCAGGATGGCGCCGCTCTCATCCATGGGGGTTGCGGGGACACAGGAGGGCAGCATGAACCGCACATCCACCGGCAGCCCCTCGGTGGCCTGGAGCATGTACTCAATACCGTCAGTGCCCATGACGTTGGCAATTTCATGGGGGTCACAGATGACGGTAGTGGTGCCGTGGGGCAGTACGGCTTTGACGAATTCACGGGGGGTGACCATGGCGCTCTCCAGATGGATATGGGCATCGATAAAGCCGGGCAGTACGATCTTGCCGGCCATATCTACTTCCTGTTGGCCGGAGTAGGAACCCATACCCACGATCAGCCCCTCCGCCACGGCAATGTCACCGTGACAGATCTCGTTGCTGAACACATTGACATAGGCGGCATTTTTCAGCACCAGATCAGCCTTCTGCCGTCCGGCGGCCACCTCCACGATCCGCAGCTTTTTGTTGAGCTTTCGGTTGATTTTGCCGGTATAGCTCTCAGTTGCCATGCAGAACCATCCTTTCTTCATCAAATTATGGTGGAGCCGTCCCCGGAGGGGACGGCAGGTTTGTTTCTGTCATATTCCTCATTGCATAGGAATAAAAGGTTCTTCTATTCCATTATTATTTTGCCATAGATAACCTGAAATGTCAACAGCATACACAGAAACATAAACGGTTTACCTGTTCACGCACTGCACAAACTGGTAAACCGCTATAAAGGGGCACGCTCGGTCCACTACGTCTGTGGTGTACCGCGCCTTACGAATTTTTTATTCAATACCGTCAATCTTCTGATATCGTATATGACTCCGCAACAATTTGAAATCGATAAGATGATGGGGGAAAGCATTTCTAAACTGATAAGATCATAGCCCTTGCTATAACATAGAATTCCCACATAAATTGCCAAACACAGCATTCCCAAATTTATTAACAAGGAAACTGTGATCTTTCTCCGCAGCAGATTCTTATTTTCGCTATCTTCAGCATCAATGGCGTTATGTGTATTTTTCATAAGCCCATCCTTTCGGTGTCATATCGTCTTCCCACATTTCTTGTGCCGCGTGATTTGTATCCCCATATATTGTTGGATAGTATACCATTGACTGTTTGAATTGTCCATAAGCATTGGAAATAAAGTGGCTAAAACTTTACAATTTATCAATATGTGAGGGGCTTTCCTAAAATCTTGCCGCGGGGCTTGACAGGCAACCGTATTATTCGTATAATACAGTAAACCGTACTATTCGAATAATACAGTTGAAAGGGGGCGGAGAGATGGCGCTGGTGTCTTTTGACCGGTTTTCTCTCGCCGATGGCAGTCCCATCTACAGCCAGATCATCCGCTTCATCAAAGCGGGGATCGTGTCGGGGACCATCTCCGACGGGGACGAGTTTCCCTCCCGGCGGGCCCTGTCGGCCCTGCTGGGTGTGAATCCCAACACCATCCAGAAGGCATGCCGTCTGCTGGAGGAGGAAGGCCTTCTCCAGTCCCGGATGGGAGCCAAGAGCTACATCGCCGTTACGGCAGAGGAAGCGGAGGCCATCCGGGTGCAGCTGCTGGAGGAGGACGCCCTGACCTTGGTGGAAGCCATCCGGCGGATGGGTATATCCCGGGAAGAGGCCAGGGGCCTGTTGGAGCGGCTGTGGGACGAGGCGGAGAGGAGAAGTGAGGAACCATGAGAAAACATCTGTCAGTCCTGGCTCTGATGGCCAGGCAGACCATAGGAAAAGTACTGGCTCTGCTGGCAGTAATGGCAGTGGCGGAGACGGCCCTGTTTGCCTGGGCCATGTCCCAGGGGCTGACCCGGGTCATACGGGATGATAACACCTGCCCCGCCCCGGTGGAGGATTTTTTTGATTTTGCCGAGATCTATTGGGTGTACCGGATCGCCATGATATTGCTGTTTGTACTGCTGATCCTCTGCGGCACAGAGCTGAAGGGCAGCCGGCTGCGCTACACCCTCCAGCGGCTGCGGATCAGCGAGGAAGCGACAGTGCTGTGGCAGAGTGGATACAATATCCTGTGCCTGCTGCTGCTGTGGGCGGTACAGGCGGCCTTGGCCCTGGGATTTTGTCTGTGGTATGCCGGGACAGTGGACCCGGCCTATGTCAGCGGCCAGTCGGCCTTTCTGGCCTTTTACCGCTCCGGCTTTCTTCACGCGCTGTTCCCCCTGGCAGACCTGTCACGGTGGGCTCGGGCCGCGATGGACGTAGTGGCGCTGGGAGTCACTTCCGCCATGTTCCCCTACCATCAGCGCCACGGGCGGAAGGGGGTAGCGAGCTTTATCGCTCTGGCCTTAGTCCTGTGGCCCTATGCCACTGCGGCGGGAGAGCTGGGGGTGGACTGGAGCATGTTCATTATGCTGGCTCTCATGACCGGCTGGCAGCTCTTTATCCTTTGGATGGCATGGAAGGGGGGCAGCATGGATGAAGAAGACGCAGAGTAGCTTTTCACAGTGGATGACGCGGCAGGTGCCTCCGGGTCTGGACTGGTGGACGGAGTTGAAATGGGCGGTCAGCGGGCTGGTTGTGGGGGCCCTATGGAGCCTGACAGCATTTGGCTATCAGTTTTCCAACGCCTTACGGCGGCTCTATGACTGGGTAGGCGGCAAGTCCATCCTGGTGGAGAGCCGGACCATCGACCCATTTCCGGAGCTTCTGTACCAGGCGATGGCGGGGCTCCTGCTGGGGATACTTCTGACGATCCCCCTGGCCTGTTACCACTATGCCTACCACTACCTTGGCAGCCGGAGCATCTACCTGATGCGTCGTCTGCCGGATGGCTGGGAGCTGTGGCGGCGGTGCCTGACGGTGCCGGCGCTGCTGGCGGTAGTGTTCCTGCTGACCATCGAGCTTCTGACATTCCTGTACTTTCTGATATTTCTGCTGGCCACGCCGGACGCCTGTCTCCCGACAGAACCCTGGCGGCAGCTGGCATACGCCCTGGGAGGTGGACGCGTATGATCGAAATCAAAGGCCTCAGCAAGTCCTATGGGACGAAGGACGCCCTGTTGGGTGTGGATCTGACAGTTCCTCAGGGGGAGATCCTGGGATTGTTCGGCGAAAATGGAGCGGGAAAGACCACATTTCTCAAGTGTGTCCTGGGGTATCTCCGGCATCGGGGGACGGTGACGCTGGACGGTGAGCCTATCACCCGGCAGAATATCCACCGTCTGTCCTTTGCCACCTGCGAGCATTCCTTCTTTCCGGCGCTCTCCCCCAAGGGACACCGGGATTTCTACCAGATGCACTTCCCCTGCTGGCGTGAGAAGCGGTTCCAGGGGCTCATGGACTTTTTTGAACTGCCCATGGACCGTCCGGCGGGAAAGCTTTCCACCGGCCAGAAGAACCAGCTGGAGGTGATCCTGGCCCTCTGCCAGGGGGCGGACTATATCCTGATGGACGAGCCCTTCGCCGGAAATGACATCTTCAATCGTGAGGACTTCTATAAGGTGCTGCTGGGCATCCTGGAGCCTACGGAGACGGTGATCCTCTCCACCCACCTGCTGGAGGAGGTGGAGCACTTCATCGGCCGGGCGGTACTGCTGCGGCAGGGCTGCATCGTGGGGGATGTGACCACCGGGGAGCTGGAGGACAGCGGCAGGACCCTCATGGACTACGTAAAGGAGGCCTACCGCTACCGCAGCGACCGGGTGCGGAAGGCCCTCTCGGAGCTCACCGGGGAGGAGGAGGACGGATGAAGCGGACGCTGATTTTTCTGCTGGTGCTGCTCCTGGCGGCGGCGGGCCTCCTCACCGCCGGGGCTGGGTATCTCACTGGTACCGAGGACGACATTGTGCTCACCCATAACCTCGTCGCCGGGGATCCGGCCGCGGCCCAGGGCATTACCCTCACTTTGCCTACAGGGACCCAGCAGGCTAAATTATGCTGGGAGACCACTGTGGATCTGGGGACAGCGGAGCTGTACCCGGAGACGGAGTTCCGGTTCTACCCCACGGGAAGGACCTGGGAGAGTACACCGGAGCCTCGGGTAGAGATCTACACCGGCAGCACCAGCTTCAGTATGAGCAGCAGCGGCGGTATTGACTTTTTGGAGTATACCGGTGAAGGGGAGTGGGATCCCAGTCGATCTATGGAGCATTCCCTGATGGTCCTGTCAGCAGCGGACGTGGCAGAGCGCACGGAGAACGGGGAGACCCGGACGGAGACTCTGCGTCTTGCGGACTACTACGACTATTATCCTATAACGGTGGAGCTGTATCTGCCGGATCAGGAGGGCAGATCCCATGTCTACGCCACCTGGGCGGACTGTCAGGCCCTCACGGACTACTTCGGACTGCGGGTGCCGGAGGACCTGATGGTGGAGGTCAGCGTCACCAAGGATGAACTGGGTCAGGTCTATAACGTAGAGACAAATGACACAGGGAATCAGCGTTTTTGGTTCGACTGTCAGGCGATCGTCGTGGAGAATGGCATCTGCATGTCTATCTCCGTGGAGAGTGAGAACATAGATGTGCCGGAGAACCTGGTAGCCTGCCGGGATGGCTTTGGCCTCTACTTCATTCCCTTCTCTGAGGAGCTGAAAACGGATTATGAGCAGGGAGATCCGGTTTTTGACCTGGAAAATATCAGAATGTTCTGTCCTCTGGCCCAGGGAAGCAGCCCTTTGCTGCTGAATCGGGAGGCGGAGGGGCAGGTGCTCCTCTACGCCAGGGAGGACGGCGCCCTGAAGCTCTCCGTATTCGATGTCGATACCTGGCAGTGCGTCCAGTGGGAGAGCATCTTCCCCCTGGGGGCGGAGGACTACTACTCCCTCCTGGGCAGCGGGGAGGGCTTTATGGTGATGTACCGGTCAGATGACGGCTTTTTCCGGGTGGTGGAGGAACAGGACGGGGTGTATACCCCTGCTCTGTCCGGCACTTGGGACAGAGGGGAAGGATATGTGGACGAGTGGTGGTATGAGACCGCCTGCGCCTACGACGGGGAGCGGCTGGTCATCTCTGGCATCACTGGCAATGGAAATGGTTCCCTCTGGGTCCAGGTCTACGACGAGACGGGCCTCACCTATGGGGCACGGATCGACCACAGTCTGGACCGGGAGGACGTGTGGAATTTCTATGAGTACAGGACGGACGCTGTGACGGAGCAGTATCCCATCATCACATTTACAGGGGCGTAAGCCCGTATCAGGGCTGCGGAACAAAAACACGGCGCGGAAGAATTTCTTCCGCGCCGTGTCTGTATCACGGGATATTACTCCTTCACCGTGCCGTCGCCATTGAACACCGGCAGGGGGGCCAGGTAGGTGATATCCTCACGACCCAGAGCATCGCCCTCGGCCAGAATAGCGGCCCGGCCGGTGACGATACCGCCGGCGGTCTTGACCAGCTCCTCCAGGGCATGGAGGCTCTCGCCGGTGGAGATCACATCGTCCACGATCAGGATGCGCTTGCCCTTGATGAGGGCGCAGTCGTCAGCCCCCAGGAACAGGTCCTGGGTCCGCAGGGTAGTGATGGAGCGGACAGACACATGGATGGGATCGGGCATATAGACCTTGGAGCCCTTCCGGGCGATGAAGTACTTCTTAGCGCCGGACTGGCGGGCCATCTCGTGAATCAGGGGGATGCTCTTTGCCTCAGCGGTGAGCATGTAGTCATAGCTGTCGGCGGGGATCTTCTTGAGCAGCTCGCTGGCGCAGGCCACCGTCAGCTCTGCGTCGCCGAAGATGATGAACGCGCCGATGTAGAAATCGTCGGACACCTTGCACAGGGGCAGCTGCCGCTCCAGGCCGGCGACCTTCATGGTATAAGTCATGGGGAAACCCTCCTTATGATTGATAGCGCCGGCTTTTCGCCGTGTGCCGTGCCATTTGCTGCTCTGCCAGGGGAATATCCTGGCCAAACAGCCAAATTTTCAAAAATATTATATAAATGTGGGGAGAAAAAGTCAAGGGAGGAAGAAACAGCGTCAGCTGCGGATGGCGTGCGTAAGGGGTGCTGGCGGCGAGAAACAGGGGCAGCTGCCGGTTTTTTCCTATCCAAAGTTAATAAAATAGGCGAATTTGGCGAAATAGCTGTAAGCAACTTGTAAACTTTTGTTGGGTTGCACAAAAAAGGTGGGAAAAGTTCCACGTTTTGCAAAGGGAAATTCGTATTGAGTTTTGATAGAAATGATGGTAGTATGAAATCGATGGAGGAACAGACCGGCACAATGCCCGGCCTGTTCTGCAAGGAAAATATGAGGAGGATGATTCCAATGAACGCATATGTCGCCAGCGTAATCGAGAATGTGAAGAAAAAGCACGGCAACGAGCCCGAGTTCGTCCAGACCGTTGAGGAAGTTCTTACTTCTATCGCCCCCATGGTGGACAAGCACCCTGAGTATGAGAAGGCCGACCTGCTCAACCGCATGGTAGAGCCTGAGCGTATGTTCACCTTCCGCGTGGTGTGGATGGATGACAACGGCAACTATCACACCAACATCGGTTACCGCTGCCAGTTTAACGGCGCGATCGGCCCCTACAAGGGCGGCCTGCGCTTCCAGCCCAACGTTTACCCCGGTATCATCAAGTTCCTGGGCTTTGAGCAGATCTTCAAGAACAGCCTGACCGGCCTGCCCATCGGCGGCGGCAAGGGCGGCAGCGACTTCGATCCCGCCGGCAAGTCCGACGCTGAGATCATGCGCTTCTGCCAGAGCTTCATGACTGCTCTGTATCGTTACATCGGGCCCGACATCGACGTTCCCGCCGGCGACATGGGCGTGGGCGGCCGTGAGATCGGTTACCTGTATGGCCAGTACCGCCGCCTGAAGGGCGTGTGGGAGAACGGTGTCCTCACCGGCAAGGGCTTCAGCTACGGCGGCAGCCTGACCCGTCCCGAGGCCACCGGTTACGGTGCTATGTACTACCTCCAGGAAGTCCTCAACCACGAGGGTGAGGATATCAAGGGCAAGACCATTGCCTGCGCCGGCTTCGGCAACGTGACCTGGGGTATCTGCAAGAAGGCTATGCACCTGGGCGCCAAGGTCGTCACCCTGTCCGGTCCTGACGGCTACATCTACGATCCCGACGGTGTGTCCTCCTGCGAGGAGAAGGTCAACTATCTGGTCGAGATGCGCAACAGCGGCCGCAACAAGGTCAAGGACTATGCCGACAAGTTCGGTGTTCAGTTCTTCCCCGGCGAGAAGCCCTGGGGCGTGAAGGTGGATGTGGTGATGCCCTCCGCCATGCAGAACGACGTCCATATGGAGCACGCCAAGCAGATCGTGGCCAACGGCATTAAGTACTACATCGAAGTGGCCAACATGCCCACCACCAATGACGCTCTGTTCTATCTCATGGAGCAGAAGAACATGATCGTGGCCCCCTCCAAGGCTGTTAACGCCGGCGGTGTGGCTGTGTCCGCTCTGGAGATGAGCCAGAACAGCGAGCGCCTGGTCTGGTCCGCTGAGGAAGTGGATGAGAAGCTCAAGGGCATCATGAAGAATATCCACAAGGTATCCGTTGAGGCTGCCGAGGAGTATGGTCTGGGCTACAACCTGGTGGCTGGCGCTAACATCGCTGGCTTCAAGAAGGTAGCTACCGCCATGATGGAGCAGGGCATCTTCTAATAAAGCTGTCCTGAAAGAGATACGCGCGACGAGCGCCCCGGGAGAAATTCCCGGGGCGCTTTTTTTGATATTTGCACGGGAAAAAGATGACTTGCCCAAAACAGTTGTGTATAATGGAGAGTAAAAATGGGAACGCAGAGGCGTTCCGGCGAGAGGAGCGGCGGAATGAACGAACAGCTGTTGAGAGAAGCCCGGGAGATGGGGCCTGTGATGGAGAGCATTTTTACCACCCTTCACGAGAACCCTGAACTGGGCAACGGGGAGGAAAAAACAGCGGAGCTGATCCGGCAGCGCCTGCGGGCCTTGGGCCTGGAGGTGATGCCCATGGTGGGAACTGGTACGGTAGCGATCCTGCGGGGGGGACATGATGGCCCTACTGTGGGCATCCGGGCGGATATCGATGCTCTGCCTGTTGCAGAAGAGACGGGGCTGCCCTATGCCTCCCGGACGGCGGGGGTGATGCACGCCTGCGGTCATGACTTCCATATTACGGCTCTGCTGGGGGCCGCCGAGATCTTGGCACGGCGGCGGAAGACTTTGGCAGGTAATGTAAAGTTTTTCTTCCAGCCCGACGAGGAAGGCGATGGCGGTGCCGCCCGGATGATCGCCGAAGGGTGCATGGAGGACCCTCATGTGGACGCGGTGTTCTGCTGCCATGTGGACAGTACGATCCCCACGGGGACGGTGTCCGTCCGCCCCGGCCCTATCTGTGCCGCCTCCAATCCCTTTTCTATTACGCTCCGGGGCAGGGGCTCTCACGGAGCCAAGCCCCATTTGGGGACAGATGTTATCGTGGCGGGTTCCCAGATCGTCACGGCGCTCCAGACCATTGCCAGCCGCCGCACTGCACCGACAGAACCGGTGGTGGTGACGGTAGGTTCCTTCCACAGCGGTACCGCCGGGAATATCCTGGCGGAGACAGCGGAGCTGAGAGGGATCCTCCGCACCATGGGAGGCGAGGCCCGGGAGCGGGTGAAAAAGGACTTCCGGGACATCGTATCCGGTATTGCCTCCGCCATGGGAGTGGAAGCGGAGATCACCATTTTTGAAAGCTACTCCGGCTGCCGCAATGACCCGGCTATGACAGCGCTTCTCCAGGGTGCCGCAGGGAAGGTCCTGGGCCGTGAGAACGTGCGGTTGCTGCCGGAGCCCTCGCTGGGCACAGACGACTTTGGCTATTTCAGCGATGCCGCGCCCGGCTGCTACTACTTTATCGGCGTGGGAAATGAGGAGAAGGGATTCACCTACCCCATCCACAGTCCCCACTTTGCCGCAGACCCGGCCGCACTGCCTCTGGCGGCGGCGGTCCATGTTCAGACGGTGCTGGATTTTTTGGGAGGTGACGAACGGTGATTTTTCCACCAAGGCCGAAGGCAGGGGATACCATCCTGCTGGTATCGCCTTCCTCGCCTCTGAAGGCGGAGGAACCGGTGGAGCGGATCGCACGGGCGATAGAGGAGCGGGGGTACCGGGTACGGATCGGCGCATCCTGCCGGGGGCAGACAGCCTGCGGATATGCGGCGGCTTCTGCCGCCGTCCGGGCACAGGATATCAATAGGGGCTTTGCGGACCCGGACATCAAAGGAATCTGGTGTACCCGGGGCGGCAGCACTGCTGCCCGGATGCTGCCTCTGCTGGACTATCAGCTGATCCGGGCCAACCCAAAGCCTTTGCTGGGCTTCAGCGATGTGACCAGCCTGCATATGGCCATCCAGCAGCGCTGTGGTCTGGTGACCTACCACGGTCCCACCGCCAATCGACTGCTCCAGTTTGAGAAACAGGATTGGTCCTGGGAGAGCTTGGCCGCGGTGATGGAGATGGAAGAGAGGCTGACCATTACCAACCCGCCGGGGGAGGCCATTACGCCCCTGCGGCCGGGAACAGCCTGCGGGGAACTGATCGGAGGCAACCTGTCCCTGGTGACTGCCTCTTTGGCCACCCCCTGGGAGATCGATACGACAGGCCGGGTGCTGTACCTGGAGGACGTAGGAGAGGCGGTGTATGCGCTGGAGCGGATGCTGACGCAGCTTCGCTGGGCGGGAGTGCTGGACAAAGCAGCGGCGGTAGTGTTGGGGCCCTTTACCAACTGCCGCAATGCCTACCGGGAGGATTACGGACCGGAGGCGCTGCTGCGGGACTTTTTTGCTGACTATCCCAAGCCGGTCATTGCCAATGTCCGCTCTGCTCATTGTATGCCCATGGTGACGCTGCCTCTGGGGGCCTGCTGCCAGGTAGATGGAGACAAGGGAGAACTGATCGTATTCCGGCGGTAAGCAGGGAGCGGCTGAGAAGGGCGCTGACCGCATTTCTTCATAGTCAGGCGGGAGTACCAGCAGAATGATTTTGAGGAGCACCACAAGAATAGAACAGCCCCCGGGACATTGTCCCGGGGGCTGTTTGGTTATGTACAGGGGAGATTATTTGCCGAAGTTCTCGATGATGTCCACGATCTCCGCGCCGATGCGCTTCTGGGCTTCCTTGGTGGCAGCGCCAATGTGGGGGGTGCAGGAGACGTTGGGGTGCTCGATGAGGGCCTTGTTCGTGGGAGGCTCCTCGGCATACACGTCCAGACCAGCGGCCCGGATCTTGCCGGAGTTCAAGGCCTCCAGCAGGTCGTCCTCGTTGACGTTGTCGCCGCGGGAGGTGTTGATGAACACCACGCCGTCCTTCATCTTGTCGATGTTCTCCTTGCAGATCAGCTTCACGCCGTTGAGAGAAGGAGTGTGGAGGGAGATGAAGTCAGCGCGGGCGAACAGCTCGTCCAGCTCCACATACTTCATGCCCATCTGCTCCTCGATGCCGGGAACGTGGAAGATATCCTGGGCGATGACTTCCATACCGATGCCCTTGGCCATACGGCCCAGTGCCTGGCCGATGCGGCCGAAGCCGATGATGCCCAGGGTCTTGCCGCCCAGCTCAAAGCCCTTGCCGTAGGCTTTCTTCTCCCACTTGCCTTCCCGCATGGTGTGGCCTGCCACGGAAATGAACCGGGCGCAGGAGAACATATGGCCCATGGCCAGCTCTGCCACGGAATTGGAGGAGGCGCGGGGGGTGTTCTTCACGGTGATGCCGGCTTCCTCAGCGTACTTGACGTCGATGTTATCCACACCTACGCCGCCGCGGATGATGAGCTTGAGCTTGCCGCCCTTGGCTTCGTCAATGTGATTGGCGCGAACCTTGGTAGCGCTGCGGACCACTACGGCGTCAAATTCACGCAGAGCGGCACCCAGCTCCTCGGGGGCGTAGAACTGCTCCACTACCTCGTGGCCGTTGGCCTTCAGCTGCTCCAGGGCGGTCTTGTCCATGCCGTCGGTAACCAGAATTCTCATAACGTATCGTCTCCTCAATTAAACGGTATTCATACTTTTTCTTGCAAGAAAAAGTATCAAAAAGAACTTTTTGTGCGAAACGCTGTTTCGCTTATAGCTTTCCTAAGTGAGACAAATCACAGTGGAGATGACCTCGGCGAAACGGAGTTTCGCCGCAATGTTTTTCTGTTGCCTCTTTTCTTTGTTCACAAAGAAAAGAGGGCGTACTCCCGTACAGGCTCAGGCGTTCTCGGCCTCGAACTTCTTCAGGAACTCCACCAGGGCTTCTACGCCGTCCTTGGGCATGGCGTTGTAGATACTGGCGCGCAGGCCGCCTACGCTCTTGTGGCCCTTCAGGTTGTCGTAACCGGCAGCCTTGGTGGCGGCCACTACCTTGGCGTCCATCTCGGCATCGCCGGTGACGAAGGGGACGTTCATCAGGGAGCGGAACTCCTTGTCCACGGTGCCCTTGAAGAGCTTGGAGCTGTCCAGGAAGTCGTACATGACCTTGGCCTTTTCGATGTTGATCTTCTCCATGGCCTCCAGGCCGCCCAGGCTCTTGAGGTACTTGAATACCTTGCCGCAGCAGTAGATGGCCCAGCAGTTGGGGGTGTTGTACATGGAATCGTTGTCGGCGTGGGTCTTATAGCTCATGTACAGAGGAACCTTGGGGTCCAGATCCTCGCGGATCAGATCCTCCCGCATGATGACGATGACCATGCCGGCGGGACCTACGTTCTTCTGCACACCGGCATAAATGAGGCCGTAGTCAGAGACGTTGCAGGGACGGGAGAGGAACATAGAGCTCTGATCGCTGACCAGAACATGGCCCTTGGTGTTGGGCAGCTTGGGCCAGGTCACGCCGTGAATGGTCTCGTTCTCGCAGATGTAGACGTAATCAGCATTCTCGGGGATGTCCAGATCGCTGCAGTCGGGGATGTAGCTGTAGTTGCGGTCCTTGCTGGAGGCCACCACATGGACGTCGCCGTACTTCTTGGCTTCGGCAATGGCCTTCTTGGACCAGGCGCCGGTCTCCACGTAGCAGGCCACGCCGTTCTTCATCAGGTTCATGGGGATCATGGCGAACTGCAGGGTAGCGCCGCCCTGGATGAACATAACCTTGTAATTGTCAGGGATTCCCATCAGGTCACGGAGATCCTGTTCGGCCTCGTCGATGATCTGCTGGAACACCTTGGACCGGTGACTCATCTCCATTACGCACATACCGGAACCACGGTAGTTCATCATCTCATCGCGGATCTCCTCCAGGACAGGCTCGGGCATAGTGGCAGGGCCGGCAGAAAAGTTATATACGCGGTCGTACTTCATCGTTTTTTCCTCCTCAATCGTTGGGAATAGAAAAACTTTTCCCATATGGCTCCAGTATAGTATAAATCGATAAAATAATCAACAGCATTTTAAAATAATTTAGAGCACCTAACAAAAAGTTTGGTAAGGGAAAAGTTGTTGAGGCAAAAATGGGGGTTCTGCAAGGGATAGTCAGTTTGCCGTAAAGAAATATTAAGATTCCATTGTTGAAAAATAGAAATTTCTCAGCTATACTTACTACGAATGTCTAAAACAGGAGGGACAGAAATGAGACCAGACGGCCGCAGGGCAAAAGGATTGACCGCCATCGAGCAGGCCATTCCCCATATTATGCCAAAGCGCGTAGATGCGCAGAACTATGTTACGGAATATGTAGATGAGGAAGTCATCAAGGACTATATCCGGCGGGTACGGCGGGAAAAGGGAATCCGGCTCACCCGGATGTCCGTTGTGATCGCGGCGTATTATCTGGCTTCTCTCCAACATCCCTATATCAACCGTTTTGTTATGAACAGCCGGGTATATGACCGGAACCATTTCTGCGTCAGCTTTGTCATGCTGAAAAAGCGGGCGGACGGCACGCCGGATGAGACGACAGTAAAGATCTTCATGACGCCGGAGGATGATATCTTCTCTATCAACCAGCGGATCAACGATACCATTGAAAAGAACAGCGAGCCTAAGCACAACAACAATACCGATAAGTTTGCCAGCTTTATGTTCTCTCTGCCGGTGCTGCCCTATTTGGTGATGGCTCTGGTGCGCCTGCTGGATCGGTGCGGTCTGCTGCCCAGGGCGTTTATCGATCTGAGCCCCTTCCACACCAGTATGTTTATTACGAACCTGGCGTCCATCAATACCACCCATATTTTTCACCATGTTTATGAGTTCGGTACCACCAGCGTTTTCCTCAGTGTAGGAAAATCCATCCCCAACTATCTGGCCGGTGATCTGGAAAAGAAACTCATGCCTATCAGTGTGGTCATGGATGAGCGGATCTGCACCGGACATGACTATGCTCTGTTCAACAAGACTCTCCAGCGGTTTTTGAAAAACCCGGAGCTTTTGGAGAAAGGGAAAGAGGCAGTGTCAGAGCAGGCAGCGATGGTTTGATCCGGTAAAAAGAGAGCCGTTGAGTGCAAAAGGGCCGCGGAACGAGTGTTCCGCGGCCCTTTTTCTTACACTTAAGACTAGGCTGTCCTACATTATTTCAAAAGATAATTTCTGACCAAAATTTGCAGGAGCTCATCCCGGTCGATCTTGCGGATCAAAGTCCGGGCTTGATTGTGATTGGTGATATAGGTGGGGTCCTCAGACAAGATATACCCTACGATCTGGTTAATGGGGTTATACCCTTTTTCCTCCAACGCCCGGTATACGGTCAGCATGATACGGTGAATTTCTGCATCTTGTTCACCGGAAAAATCAAACTTGCGGGTGTAATCGTCCACTCCTGCACCACCTTTCCAAACTTCTGCCCTATAGTATACTCATTTTTCTGCTGGCTGTAAAGAGAAAAAGTTCGAATGTTACAGAGATGTAATATTCGACAGATTTATCCTGATACAGCGTAAAACGAGATACAGGAGCAGGAAACCGGCCATCCAAGGAAGCATGGAGGGAGTGAACTGCCCGAATGGCAAATAAATGGAGGAAACGGTGTCTGTTACCAGGATTTCCCCGCTGTGGACAGACCAGGAGGCACTGCGGTCGGCCAGCCGCCACAGGGTGGCCGACGATGCCAGAAGCAGGGCCAGAGCCAGAGGGACAGCCCGTCGTTCCTTCTGCCACAGGATGAGACAACAGGCAAGGCAGCAGAGGGCTGTCAGCAGGACATATACCAGATCCTGATACCGATAGAGCCACTCCGGCACATAGCAGGTGCGGTAGACGACCCAGAACAGCAGGAACAGCAGAGCAAAAACGCAGGGGAGGATGTTCCGGAAGGAGAGGTGAGGGTTCCAGGACAGCTGGGGCCGCCGGCCGGTGGAAACCATGTGGATGATCCGGCCGGTCAGAGCGGTGAGCAGGGCGGCCACCAGAATTTGAATGCCAATAAGGAGGGCCGCAGTCAGCGTAAGCCCAGACAACGGGTTGGAAAGATCAGATGAGAGCTGTATATCGCTGAGGGAGATTTGCATGGTCAGTATCGATCCTACCGAAACGATGAGCCCGCAGCAGGCAAAGTTGACAAAGAAGTTCATGGTCAGATTGGCCAGGCGGAACCAGCGGCTGTGATAGGTGTAGCGGTTTTGCAGGTATACGCCATAAGCCATGGTACCTATATACAGAAGATAACAGACCAGGGTGGGCATGAAGAGATCCAGCAGGAAAAACAGGATGCCTCCGCCAATAGCGAAAGCAAAGCTCAGCAGATTTTGCCAGTCGGCAGTGCCCAGTGTACGGATAGGGGGTTCATCGCACAGCAGGTCATCTACTGTCACATCCAGCGCCCTGGCCAGAGGAGCCAGCAGGGCAATGTCCGGGTAGCCGCCGCCGCTCTCCCACCGGGAAACAGACTTGTTGGATACCCCCAGCTGATCGGCTAGTTCCTGCTGGGTCAGATTTTTGGCTTTTCGGAAGCGCTTGAGGCGCTCGGCAAATTCCATCTCGGTCATAGTAGACATCCTCCTTTTTGAGGGGAATTGGGGGAGACTGGCCGGTTTCCTTGCCTGTAGTATAGTGGAAAACACCTCTCGTGAACACCCCGAGGTACTGGAATTTTGTCCCGGAGAGCGGGAATGGAGAAAAATCGGCCTGTACCGGGATTGTTCCGGTACAGGCCGAAAGTGTTCGCTGTAAAATTTCCTGGGAAATGGAGATCAGCGCAGGACTGCGCCCAGATCGGAGGCCAGGGTATCCAGGATGCTCTTCACATCTGCATCAGCTTCCTCGCTGGTGAGGGAGCGGTCGTCAGCGCGGAGGACCAGGCTGAATGCCACGGACTTCTTGCCCTCAGCCACGCCCTTGCCGCGGTAGATATCAAAGAGAGTGACTTCCTTGAGCAGACCCTTGGCGCCCTTGCGGATGCATGCCTCCAGCGCGCCCACAGTGACGGCCTCGTCGCAGACCACAGCGATGTCCCGGGCCACAGAGGGGAACTTGGGCAGGGGGACATACTCGGGATCGGGACCACGGGAGGACAGCAGCTGAGTGAAGTCCAGCTCTGCGCAGTAGAGCTCCGCGTCTACGCCGTAGTTCTGTGCAACCAGGGGATGGATCTGGCCCAGTACGCCGACTCTGCGGCTTCCCACGTATACATCGGCGCAGCGGCCGGGGTGATAGGAGGGGTTGGGTGTGCAGGGCTTTTCGAAGGTAATGTCGGTGGCCCGGATATCCTTAAGGATGGCTTCCACTGCCCCCTTCAGGGTGAAGAAGTCCATATCCTCGCCGTAGGCACCCATGGAGAGCACCTTGTTCTCCGCTGCCAGACCGTCGTCACCGCCGGGGAGGTAGATGCGTCCCACCTCATAGAGACGGGCGCTCTTGTTGCGGTAGTTGTAGTTCCGGGTCAGGATCTCCAGCATGGAGGGCAGGGTGGTGGTACGCATGATAGAGGTGTCCTCGCCCAGGGGGTTGAGGATCTTGAAGGACTGCCGGCGGGAATCATCCTGGTTCCAGCGGATCTTGTCGTAGCAGGTGGGAGAGATGAAGGAGTAGGTGATGATCTCATCATAGCCAAGGCTGCGGCACATGGCACCCAGCTGGCGCTCCAGCTTCTCCTGCTCAGAGTAACCGCCCAGGGTGGTCTGGCCCCGCATGAGGGTGGTGGGAATGTTGTTGTAGCCGTAGAAACGGGCCACTTCCTCGGCCAGATCGGCCATCCGCTGTACGTCGCCGCGCCAGGAGGGCACAGTGACCTGATCGCCGTCCACCTGGAAGTCCAGCTTGCGCAGGATACGGACCATCTCGTCAGCGGCTACATCAGTACCCAGCAGGGTGTTGATCTTTTCCGGCTCGAGGGTCAGGACGGTGGGCTGGGGGACATGGTTGAGAATGTCGATGACGCCATCCACCACCTCGCCGGCGCCCAGCATTTCTACCAGCTCACAGGCGCGGTTGACGGCGGGCAGGGTGTTCAGGGGATCAAGGCCCTTTTCAAACTTGGCGCTGGCCTCGGTACGCATGCCCAGGGCCAGGGCGGCCTTACGGATGCAGGTGCCGTCGAAGTTGGCGGATTCGAACACCACATCCACTGTGTCGTCCACGATCTCGCTGTTTTCGCCGCCCATGATGCCGGCCAGACCTACCGCCCGGGTATCGTCGGCGATGACCAGCATATTGTGAGTGAGCTTGCGGACATTGCCGTCCAGGGTGGTCAGCTCCTCACCGTCAGCGGCCCGGCGGACAATGATCTTGCCGTCTTTTACATAGCGGTAGTCAAAAGCGTGCATGGGCTGGCCGTATTCCAGCATAACATAGTTTGTGATGTCCACGATGTTGTTGATAGGCCGCACACCCATGGCGCGCAGCCGCTCCCGCATCCACTTGGGGGAGGGGGCGATCTTCACATTGCGGACCATACGGGCGGTATACCGGGGGCACAGCTCCGGGTCCGGGGTCTCCACGTCCAGAAGATCGCAGAGAACACCCTGGGCGCCGCCCTTCACCACCGGCTCGTGGAGGCGCAACTCCGTGTCGAAAGTGGCGGCAGCTTCCCGGGCCAGGCCGATGACGCTGAGACAGTCGGGACGATTGGGGGTGATCTCAAATTCCACCACATGGTCGTCAAGTCCCACGGCGGTGCGGATATCCTGTCCCACAGTGAGGCCGGTCAGCTCCGGGTCGTCGGAAAGAATCCAGATACCATCCTCGTAGGCGGCGGGGAAATCCCGCTGCTCCAGTCCCAGCTCCTTGAAGGAGCAGAGCATACCGTTGGACACCTCACCCCGGAGCTTGCCCTTCTCAATCTTCACCCCGCCGGGCAGGGTGGATTTGTGGAGGGCCACCGGTACCAGGTCGCCCTGCTTGACATTCTGAGCGCCGGTAACGATCTGGATGGGGGCGTCCTCACCCACCTCTACCTGGCAGACCCACATATGGTCGCTGTTTTCGTGGCGCTTGATCTCAGCCACCCGGCCCACGACCACGCGGCTGATCTCCGCACCCTGCTCCTCCGTGGTCTCCACCTTGGAGCCGGAGAGGGTCATAGCCTCCGCGAATTCCTTATCATTGGCCTCTACTGTGACAAATTCACTGAGCCATTTTCTGCTTAAATTCATTGGTCAATTCCCCCTCTCTTAAAACTGCTCCAGGAAGCGGACATCGTTTTCAAAGATCAGCCGCAGGTCGGCGATCTTGAAGCGGCGCATGGCGGTACGCTCCAGGCCGATGCCGAAGGCCCAGCCGCTGTACACGTTGGGATCGATGCCGCTCATCTCCAGCACACGGGGGTGGATCATTCCCGCGCCCAGCAGTTCGATCCAGCCCTCGCCCTTGCAGGTGGGGCAGCCTACGCCGCCGCACTTGTGGCACTGGACGTCCATCTCGCAGGAGGGCTCGGTGAAGGGGAAGTGGTGGGGACGGAACCGGGTCTTGGTTCCCTTGCCGTAGAGCTGCTCCACCACGGTGTTGAGGGTGCCTTTCAGATCCGCCATGGTAACGTTCTTATCGATGACCATGCCTTCCACCTGGTGGAACATGGGGGAGTGGGTGGCGTCCACCTCGTCCTTGCGGTACACCCGGCCGGGGGCAATGATGCGGATGGGCAGGGGCATAGTCTCCATGGCGCGGACCTGCATGGGGCTGGTCTGGCTGCGGAGCATCACCCGGCTGTCCTCATCAAAATAGAAGGTATCGCTCCAATCCCGGGAAGGATGGCCCTCCTCGGCGTTGAGCTTGTCAAAGTTGTAGGAGGCCAGCTCGATCTCCGGGCCGTCCAGTACAGTAAAGCCCATGCCGATGAAGATCTCCTTGATCTCATCCAGGGCGATATACATGGGGTGACGATGCCCCAGTTTCACGTTCTTGCCGGGAATGGTCACGTCCAGGGCCTCGGCTTCCAGCCGCTTTTCCAGGGCGGCGGCTTCCAGAGCCTTACCACGCTCCTCGAGGGCCTGCTCCAGGGTAGCACGGACCTCGTTGGCCAGCTGACCCATGACCGGGCGCTCCTCAGGAGAGAGCTTGCCCATCATCTTCAGTACGGCGGTGAGTTCTCCCTTTTTGCCCAGGTACTGGACCCGCAGAGCGTCCAGCTGAGCGCTGTCCTCTGCCGCGGCAAAGGCGGCCAGAGCCTGGGCGCGAATCGCTGCTAATTGTTCTTTCATGTGTAACACTCCTTTTTAGGATGTTGATCAAACTGAGGCGGAGGAAAATAAAAAGCCCTCCGTCCACAAACTTGGGACGAAAGGCAAGCCTTCCGCGGTACCACCCGCATTCGTACATAATTATAATGTACGCACTTTTGCCCCTGATAACGGCGGGGGATGCCGTCCCCATCTCTGGGGCCGCTCCCGGGCGAACCAAGCGACACAGCTCAGGCAGGCTTTCAGCCGGCGGCCTGCCCTCTCTTAGAACTGCAAACACGCTATTTTCCCGTTCAACGCACTGTAATCATCATTTATATCACAAAAGGGTGGTGATGGCAAGGGGGAAAGCAAAAAAAGGAGAAATTCAGTCGGATGCCAGGTCTTTGACCGCCTCTGGGGGCCTGCCGTTCGCAGGCGGTTAAAAGGAAAACCTGTGATTTCTGTGCTTGGATAGAAAGAGATGAAAATTTCTAATTCTCTGATTTTTCAGCTTCTTTCGTCAAAGTATCCAAAAATGAAAGAGATACAAAGCGATAACAGGAAGGTTTTCCCATAAGCTCTTGTGAAAAATGTAGTATTTTGAAAATTCCATCAAAATATCATTGATTCACAGATTGTTTACATTTATAATAAAAGCGACGAGGAAGTCAGCGACCGTGGCGGACTGGCGGAGCCGTCGAACTTATTTTTAGGAGGAAAGGCATATGTTGTTTGAAGCATTGATCGGGCATACCCTGATCGCAGCGGACGACACCTGGGGCCTGCTGGGCGCCATGTGTATTT
The DNA here is from genome assembly GCA_900549475.1 of uncultured Eubacteriales bacterium. GTDB lineage: Bacteria > Bacillota > Clostridia > Oscillospirales > Oscillospiraceae > Pelethomonas. The sequence continues at coordinate 103,445 of UROF01000003.1, read as the reverse complement.
CCGTGGCCCTTTCAATCTGGTTGGAGCAAAAGTATCGTTGGGCTTCCAAGGTATCCGGCGCCATCATCGCACTGATCCTGGCCATGATCATGGCCAACATCGGCGTCATCCCCGTCCACAGCGTTCTGTACGACGACATCGTCTGGGGCGTCATCTGCCCCATGGGCATCCCCCTGCTGCTGCTGCAGTGCAACCTCAAGAAGATCTGGAAGGAGACCGGCAAGATGCTGGCGGTCTTCCTCTGCGGCTCCCTGGGCACCATGCTGGGCGCGCTGATCGCCTACTTCGCTATCCACGGCTTCTTCGGCAATGACCAGGGCCTGGCCCAGGTGGCCTCCATGATGACCGGCTCCTACATCGGCGGCGGCGTGAACTTCGCCGCTATGGCCAACCAGTACAACACCGACGGCACCCTGGTCTCCGCCGCCACCGTGGCGGATAACCTGCTGATGGCGCTGTACTTCTTCGCCCTCATCGCCTTCGCCGGCATGCGCTTCTTCCGCAAGCACTTCACCCACCCCCACATCGACGAGGTGGCCAGCTCCGCCAGCCTGGACAGCGCCAAGACCCAGGCGGCCTCCTTCTGGGGCCCCAAGGAGATCTCCCTGCGGGACATCGCCATGGACCTGGCCTACGCCATCGCCGTGGTGTGGGTCTCCACCCTTATCGGCGGCCTCTTCAGCCCCCTGGCGGTGGAGGGCGTGCCCTCTACTGCCGGCGAGATCGTCAAGGACTTCATCGGCCAGTTCCTGGGCAGCCAGTACGTGTGGATCTCCACCATCTCCATGATCGTGGCCACCTTCTTTGACAAGCCCGCCTCCAAGCTCCACGGCACCCAGGAGGTCGGCACCTACCTCATCTACCTCTTCCTGTTCGTCATCGGTGTTCCCGCCAACATCTACACCGTCGTCACCGAGGCTCCGCTGCTGCTGGTGCTGTGCTTCATCATGGTCGTGGTGAACATGCTCTTCTGCTTCGGCGCCGCCAAGATCTTCAAGGCGGACCTGGAGGACGCTATCCTGGCCTCCAACGCCAACATCGGCGGCCCCACCACCGCTGCCGGCATGGGTATCTCCCAGGGCTGGACCAAGCTGGTGGGCCCGGCCCTGCTGGTGGGCGTGCTGGGCTACGTCATCGGCAACTACGCCGGTACCATCATCGGTATCGTTCTGGGCGCCTGATCCACTACTTGTTCCTAAGGCATGGGGAACGCCCTGCGGGGCGTTCCCCATTATAGATACCGGAGATTTCTCCGACTTTGTACCCTGAGTGTCGTTTTTTGCCGAATGCAAAAAGCTGCAGCAACAACATAGAAATTCACCCTTTCACGTGCGGATTTCTGGATGGAAGAAGAAAGGAGCGGTTTATGAACCAAAGCACGATGTGTGTGCCGAAAGCCCGCCAGCTGCCCGAAGGATTTGTTTATCTGGACGAGCTGATCGAGGACTGCATCATCGACGCCAAATACGCCGGAACGGATAACTTTATGGGCCGGCCTGCCGATGGCTATGAGCAGCCGTTGGTGGTAGCCAGCCGGGAAGTAGCGGAAGGCTGCGTCAAGGCGGCAGAGATCCTGCGCAAGCAGGGATATCTGCTGAAGGTATTTGACGCCTACCGCCCCCAGCGGGCGGTGGATGACTTCTGCCGCTGGGGCGAGGATGCCTCTGACCAGCGCCGCAAGCCCATCCAGTTCCCTGAGATCGAGAAGCTGAAGATGTTTGATGAAGGGTACATTGCCCGCAAGTCCACCCATACCCGGGGCTGCTCGGTGGACCTGACCATCGTGGATATGAAAACCCACCAGGAGCTGGATATGGGTTCTATCTTTGACTACATGGATCCCCGCAGCTGGCCTGACAGCCCGGAGGTTACGCCGGAACAGCGGAAGAACCGCTATATTCTGCGGGATGCCATGCTGGCCAGCGGCTTTGAGCCTTTTGAGTATGAATGGTGGCACTTTGCTGTGGAGCCGGAGCCCTATCCGGACACCTATTTTGATTTCCCCATCCGCTGATACGATTTGATGACAAAACCCCGGCAGCTCTGAAAGCTGCCGGGGTTTTTGCTTTTCCTGCAGAACAAGACGGGGACTAGAAAAAAGTGGGAGTCATAGCCCAGACGGAGACGCAGTCCTCTTTGTCGTTGTTAAGGTATTTGTGGGGGATGGTGCTGCGGAAATAGATGCTGTCTCCTTCGTTGAGCCGGTATTCCTTTCCATCCAGGAGCAGGGTGAGCGTACCCTTGACCACAAAACCGCACTCCTCCCCCTCGTGCGTGACCATCTCATGAGAGTAGGATTCGCCGCCCTTCAGGGTCACCCGGACCAGATCCAGAATGTGCCCCAGACGGCTGGAGGTAAAGAGCTCATATATACCATGGCCCTGGTCGGTTATCATTTTCTTGTGCTCTCCCCGGCGGGTGATGGTAGCTGTCCGGGCATTGTCGCTTTCAAAAAAGTAGTTGATGTCCGTACCGAGAGCCTGGGCGATGCGGTAAAGGTTGACGACAGAAGGCACTACCAGATCACGCTCGATCTGGCTGATAAGACCGGTGCTGACGCCGCTTTTTTCTGCCAGCTCTGTAATACTCAGCCCTTTGGTCTTACGCAGCTCCTTCAGCCGTGCGCCTATGGGAAATTCCATATATTGCCCTCCTTTTCCGCTGAATTCTGCATCGAAATATTCTATAAATGTAGTTTACCCGAAAAAAACCGAGCGGTCAACCCATAGTGTAAAAAATTCAGGCGGAGACCCCTCTGGATACTCGACAAACGGCATGGCCTGTGATAGGATAATCACAAAAAGGAGGGGAGGCGGTTCCCTTGGAGACAGTGACCGCCAGGCTGGCCCGGCGCCTTCTTCCGACCCGCCGGGCAGATGGACACAAAGGCACGTTCGGCCGGATCTATGTAGTGGCAGGGGACGTGGGCTACACCGGTGCGCCGGTGTATGCTGCCGAGGCCGCTGCCCGTACTGGCAGCGGTTTGGTGTTTGTGGGCGTACCCCAGGCGGTATATCCCATTGTGGCTGCCCGCTGTGCCACGGCTATGGCGCAGCCCCTGCCGGAGGACAGGGAGGTGCTGCTGGAGCGGCTTAAAGGCTGCGACGCAGTGGTGCTGGGGCCAGGCCTGGGGCGTTCCCGGGCTGCGGAGGAGCTGGTGCTGTTCCTGCTGGAGAAGCTGGAATGTCCGGTGGTTTTGGATGCGGACGGCATAAATGCGGCGGCGGCGCATATAGATGTGCTGAGAGGCCGGCGCTGTCCCACGGTGGTGACGCCCCATGAGGGAGAATTTCTCCGCTTGGGGGGCGATCTTTCCCTGGGACGGGAGGAGGCCGCTCTCACGGCGGCCAGAGAACTGGGGTGCGTGTTGGTGCTGAAGGGACCGGGAACGGTCACGGCGGCGCCTGACGGCAGAGCCCGACGCAATACCACCGGGAACTGCGGTATGGCCAAGGGCGGCAGCGGCGATATCCTCTCGGGGATGATCGCGTCTCTGATCGGTCAGGGGGCGGACCCTTTTGATGCCGCTGCCTGTGCCGTGTGGCTCCACGGCCGCTCCGGAGACCTGTGCCAGCGGCAGATGACAGCCTACGCCATGACACCGCCGGATATGGTGGAGCGGCTGCCGGAGGTATTCCGGGAGCTGCTGGAGAGTGAATTTGAATAAGGAGGAAGGACCCTGTGCGAAAAGCGCTGCTTTTTGCACCAATGCTGATGCTCCTGCTCACCGCCTGCGGCGGCGGAGGGGAGAAAGATGTGGCGGCTTCTCTGCAGCAGCAGTACGCCGCGGTATCCGCAGCCACGTTGGAAGCGGATGTTACCTGCCACTATGAGGGCGAGGAGAGGACCTATACCCTCTTGTGTGCCTATACCCCGGAGAAGAGCAACATCACTGTATTGTCCCCGGAGAATCTGGCGGGGATCTCTGCCACGCTGGAGGGGGAGACCCTGACACTCTCCTATGACGACATCTCCCTGGATGCGGGAAGCTACTCCGCCGCGTCCATCTCGCCAGTGGCGGCATTGCCCAAGCTGATGGCTGCTGCTGCCACAGGCTACCTTACGGAACAGAGCGAGGAGACGGTGTCGGACCGCCCCTGTCTGCGGCTGGCCTTTGACCTGTCGGAGGACGAGGAGACGCTCTACACCACCTGGTTCGATCAGGAGACCCTGCTGCCCCTGCAAAGTGAGATCAGTGCAGACGGCGCGGTAGTTTTTGAGGTTTCCTGGAAGCGTTTTGAGATCACGGAGACGGGCGAAGGGGAGAGCGCTGCCCAGGAGGACAGCAGTGAGACGGCATCCCAGACAACCGAAGAGGATCAAACAGCCGAGGGCTGAGAACCATACAAAAGAAAGAGGATGGAAAACGATATGAACAGTACACTGAGGAGAACTTGGGCGGAGATCGATCTGGACGCTTTGGCCCACAACTATCACGCACTTTGCAAGCAGATGGGGCCTAAGTCCCGTTTCCTGGGTGTGGTGAAGGCAGATGCCTACGGCCACGGCTCTGTCCAGGTGGGACGGACGCTGGAGGAGCTGGGGGCAGGATACCTGGCCATCTCCAATATTGATGAAGCCCGGGAACTGCGTCTGGGCGGCATTACGCTGCCGATCCTGCAGCTGGGCCTGACCCCTGCGGATCAGACTCCGGTGATCCTGGAAAACCATATCACCCAGGCGGTATACAGCGAAAGTGCCGCCGAAGCCTTCTCCCAGGAGGCGGTGCGCTGCGGCGGAAAGATGAAGGCCCATATCAAGATCGACACCGGTATGTCCCGGCTGGGCTTCCAGTGCGATGAGAGCCACTTTGAGGACTCTGTGGCGGCGATCTGCCGGGTGTGTGCTCTGCCGGGCCTGGACGTGGAAGGCATTTTTACCCACTTTGCTGTGTCCGATGAGAGCGAGGCATCCTGCAAGGAGTATACGCTGCTGCAGCACAGCCGCTTTGAGGAGATGATCCGCCGGCTGGAGGAGAAGGGTGTCACCTTCGCTATCCATCACTGTGCCAACAGCGGCGCTACTGTGGGGTATCCTGAGTTTGCCCATGATATGTTCCGCCCCGGCATCGTTACCTACGGCATCGGCGACCAGGCCAGCATCCTGGGCCTCAAGCCGGTGATGACCCTCAAGACTACAGTGGGCGTCATCAAGGACTATGTTCCCGACACCACTGTCAGCTATGGCCGTACCTTTACCACCCATCGGCCCAGCCGCCTGGGCGTACTGCCCATCGGCTACGCCGACGGCTTCCACCGCTGCCTGTCCAATAAGTGGCGGGTATGGACCCCCTATGGAACCGCCCCCATCGTCGGCCGCATCTGCATGGATATGTGCATGATCGATCTGACGGATCTGCCTCAGGTGAAGGAGGGCGACGAGGTGGAGGTATACGGCCCCCACAACAGTGTCAACGATGCGGCCCATCTGGCGGGTACCATCTCCTACGAGCTGACCTGCGCGGTGAGCAAGCGGGTGCCCCGGATCTACTACAAGGGTGGGAAAGAGATCGCCCGTGAGCTGCTGCTCCGGGGCTGATCATCAGCGATTCAGCGCCTCTGCCGGGAACGGCAGAGGCGCTTTTTTGCCCTTGCCGGGGGACGCGGAGGCTGTCTCGCGCATAGAATGATTTGGGGCAGGAAAACCCCGGTATAAATTCCGCGGTGGCGTGGGAGAATGATAGTGGTCCGTCCAGTACGGGCACTTCTTCCGGCGGAGTGTGAACTTTGTGGATACAAGCGTAAAACGCGGCGACATTTATTATGCCGACCTCAGCCCGGTGGTGGGGAGCGAGCAGGGCGGCGTTCGTCCCGTGCTGATCGTTCAGAACGATACAGGAAACCGATACAGCCCCACGGTCATCGCAGCGGCCATCACGTCTCAGACGGGAAAGGCCCGTCTGCCGACGCATATTGAACTTGCGGCGCAAAACTATGGACTTACCCGGGATTCTGTGGTATTATTGGAACAGATCCGCACGCTGGATAAACGGCGCTTACGGGAAAAGATGGGGCGCGTGGACAAGGAACTGATGGACAGAGTAGACGCGGCCATCGCGGTCAGCTTCGGTCTGCACAGCGACAAGCTGGTGTAAATCCCGGCACGGTCTGATCAAGAAACACAGGCCCGCAGAGGAAATGGCCTCTGCGGGCCTGTCAGAAAGAGCCTACATAAGAGGAGTAAAGTGATCCATGAAGAGAAGAAAACTGCGTACAGCCCTTTGCGTGATGCTGGTGGGAACGGTCCTGGCTGCTTTTGTGGCCATTGCGGCAGAGGCGGGGTCCCAGGGTGATCCCCTGGTGACGCTCAGCTACCTGAATGATACGTTCCTGGGCCAGTTTTTGGGCAAGGTAGACACCAAGATCGCGGAACGGGACAAGACCCTTCAGCAGGAGCTGGAGCAGCGGATCGACCAGGCGGAGCAGGAGATCCTGAGCCAGGTCAACGGGCAGGGTACGACCACCACCGGAACGGCCACATCCTACCGGGAGGTGACGCTGTCTGCCGGACAGGTGCTGAATGGTTCCGCCGGCTGTGAGGTGATGCTCCGCAGCGGTTCCGCCGTCTGTGTGTCGGATGGGAAGAGTACCCCCGGCCTGGTGGATATCACCGGGGGCGGCACCATCAATGACGGCAGCGCCCTGCAGCAGAATCATCTCTATACCATGACCGCCAATCGGGGGGTAAAGGCATCCGAGGCGGTAACGCTGCTGGTCCGGGGCAGCTACACCATAGGCTGAGCGCCGATAAACACATATTCAGGTCCCTCTCCGCATATGCTGGCGGAGAGGGACCTGTTTTATTGGCAAAGAAAGGGGCGGGCTGCAGTGGAAACGATCCGGCTTTTCTGTAGGGGCGAGCCTCGGGGCGATGTTACCCTTGGCCCGGGAGATGGGCGCAGAGAGGTGCGGGCGTCCATGGCCGATCCGGGGGACGGCCTGTATCGGGCGTTCCTGATCGGGGAGCGGGGCGAACTGCCGCTGGGGGTCATGGAGCCGGCAGGGGGACAGCTGTCCCTGTGCCGCAGGATCTATGCCCGGGACATCGCTGCTTTGGGGCGCCTGCAGCGGGGAGAGGCGAAGCTGTCCTTCCGGTTCAATGAGGCTGTGTGGCAGGAGACAGGGGCCCCTGGTCATTTCCTGGAAGCGCCGGAACTGCGGAGACGGCTGGAGAGGGTGAAGCACGCCTGGAAACGCAGAGAAGGGGATCGGCTGCTGCTGGCGATCCCTCTGGAAAAAGGAGAGCCTTTTCCCCTGGAACTTCTGTTTTGCCTGGCCAGAGTGATGACGGTAGAGGGTCGGCTGTGCGCGGTTTATGCCTTTGATCAGAAGGGACGGCCTGTTTCTCCCTGACAGCTAGGAAAAAATGTCAAATTCTTCTATCATTTTTTTCTTTCCTGTGTTACAATGGGCAAAAAAAGAGAGGCATAGACTTCTCTTCCGGCGGCGGATACGCCGCTGAGATCACCGGGAGGATTCCACAGATGAAATGTCCATATTGCGGCTATAAGGAGAGCAAGGTGGTGGACAGCCGTCCCGCCGACGAGGGGAACAGCATCCGCCGCCGCCGGGAGTGCCTGGCCTGTGAGAAGCGCTTTACCACCTATGAGACCATGGAGTCGCTGCCTATGGTCGTCATCAAGAAAGACGGCAGCCGTCAGAGCTTTGACCGCAACAAGGTCCTCAGCAGTATGCTGCGGGCCTGTGAGAAGCGCACGGTGCCTCTGGCCAAGCTGGAGCAAATGACCGATGAGATCGAACAGAGCCTCCAGAACAACCTGGAGCGGGAGATCACCACGGATATGGTGGGTGAGCAGGTGATGGAGAAGCTGCGGGAGGTGGATGAAGTGGCCTATGTCCGCTTTGCCTCTGTGTATCGCCAGTTCAAGGATATCCACACCTTCATGGAGGAGCTGACCAAGCTTCTGGAGGAGAAAAAGTAGACTACGGGAGGAAAGCTGCCCGCAGACCTGCCTGCGTACGGCAGAAGATGGCCCAGCGGCATCTTCTGCCGTACGGGCTTTTTAGGGCCTGATGACGAAATGTTCCTGTTGCGCCGGTTTGAGGGGTATGGTATACTGGCTGCAGATGGAGAAAACTGTCACAAAATGTTTTTAATGCTCACCGACTGGGTCTCGGCCAGCACTTTGAGCTGCGTGGTCAGCAGAGTGAGCTGACAGCGAAATTCCTGGGCGTCCTGCTGGAAGCACGCCTCTGAGGCGGCGGCAAAGAGGGCCTCGGCCTCGTTGAGCTCGCTGTGTTCGATGATCGTGTGGAGAAATGTCTTGCTGCGTTCCCAGTGCTCTTCTGCCTGGGACAGCAGTTTGGAAGCCTGGGGCCAATCTTCCTCTTCGACGGCGGCGGCAGCCTGGTCCAAGAGCTGCTCCCAGGTATCCGCCTGCTGCTGTACATAGCTGCCGGCCCACAGGGAGAAAGCCAGGATGACCGCTATGGCTCCCAGAGGGAGAACGAGTACCTTCATGCCGGACCCTCCTTGGTGACACATACCACAGCTCCTGCCTCATCCACTGTCATGAGGAACACCTGCTTGGGTGAGGTGAGACGGCGCTTTTTCAGCTGCCCCTGCAGCCAGGACAGATCCCGTCCGCAGGTGCGCAGATTGTCGGTCAGGATATGGCCGTCGTTGACCACCAGCACCGGCAGTGTCACATCCTCCTGCACCTCGATCCCGGCGGACTGGGGAGTGAGGGGGGCAGTGCGGGTATAGGGCAGAACGGAGACCTGTCCGCTGGTCTCCAGGATAGCGTATTTCACTCCATCAAGACTGCTGTAACCCTGGGTGCGCAGCTGTTCGTACAGCTCATCCACGGTGAAGCGGGTCTTTGCCATGTTTGCCTGGAGGATCTTGCCGTCCTGGATGATGACAGTAGGCCGTCCGCAGACCAAAGAACGGAAGCGGATGGATTTCAGGCTGAAATAGCTGACCAGCATGGAGAGAGACAAAAGGACGATGATGGGGAACACCCCGTTGACCAGAGGAATTCCGAAGTCCTGCATGGGGACGGAGGCCAGATCTGATATGATCAGAGTCAGCACCAGATCCCCGGGCTCCAGCTCTCCGATCTGCCGCTTGCCCATGAGGCGCAGACCGGCGATAATGAGCAGATAGAGGATCACCGTGCGGAAAAAAGCGGTAATCATGGGTGCACTTCCTTTCTTCGCCAGTATGTGCGGGAAGGGGAGAGAATATGTAAAGGGAGCCAGAGGGGCTCCGCAGAAAAGAGACATTATCAGGATAACAGCCGCATAGCGGTTGCTATAGCATCGCAGAGAGAAAGGAGGACTACAGGCAGAGCCTGTCATAAGCGCCAGTGCCCGTACGGCCAGCAGGAGAGACAGAAGCTTCTTCCCGGTGCTGGTACGGGACGACGAGGTGAGGGGAGTATCGAAGTTTTCGGCGGATGCCCCTCCGTGCCGCTCCGGGTGCGCACACAGCCGGCAAATATACGGGTGACCGTAGAACAAAGGGGCTGTGACCGGGGAACGAGCGACAAATGGCTGCGAGTTTGTCCTCTTGATCGCATCAAATAGGTTGAGCGCTGCCTGCGCCGGCAGATCCGGTACGGGTGTAGTTTGCTGCGGCTTGGCGGCGCCCATACAGGAATGACATCAGGAGGAATAATTTTATGTGTGGAATCGTTGGATATGTAGGGCAGGAACAGGCGGCGCCCATTCTGCTGGATGGTTTGAGCCGTTTGGAATACCGCGGATACGATTCAGCTGGTGTGGCGGTGTACTCCCAGCGGGATCAGAGCCTGTCTGTATATAAGTCCAAAGGACGGCTGCAGGTCCTCAGCGACATGCTCCAGGGAGGAGCTGCGGTGGAAGGTACCATCGGTGTGGGCCATACCCGGTGGGCTACCCACGGCGCACCGTCCGACGTCAACAGCCACCCCCAGGTCAGCCGCAGCGGCCGCATCGCTGTGGTACACAACGGCATTATTGAAAATTATGCGGAACTGAAAGCCTTCCTGCAGGACCAGGGGGTGCCCTTTACTTCGGAGACGGATACCGAAGTGGTGGCCCAACTGATCGAGTATTTCTGTGAGACGGACAAAGTAGGCGTTTTGGAGGCAGTGGGCCGGGTGATGCGGCGTATCCAGGGAGCGTATGCTCTGGGCATCATCTGCGCCGACGAGCCGGATCAGCTCATTGCCGTACGCAAGGACAGTCCCCTGATCCTTGGCTATGGTAAGGGCTGCAACTTCCTGGCCAGTGATGTTACGGCCATTATCCGCCATACCCGCGAAGTGGGCTATATGGATGACGGCGAGGTGGCGGTACTGACCAAGGACGGTATCCAGTGCTATAACCACCTGATGCAGCCGGTGGAGAAAGAGATCTCCCATGTGGATTGGGAGGTAGATGCAGCGGAAAAGGGCGGCTATGAGCACTTCATGTTCAAGGAGATCATGGAGCAGCCGGAGGCTATGCGCCGGGCGATCTTCCCCCGCATTCGTGACGGCGAGGTGTTCCTGGAGGACTTCCAGCTGACGGAGGAATATCTGCGCAGTGTGCATAAGCTTTATATCGTGGCCTGTGGATCGTCCTACCATGTGGGGATGATCGGAAAGTATAACCTGGAGCGGATCCTGCGCATTCCTGTGGAAGTGGCGCTGGCCTCCGAATTCCGGTATATGGACCCCATTGTGGATAACAGGACGCTGGTCATTGTGATCAGCCAGTCGGGAGAGACGCTGGATACCATGGCGGCACTGCGGGAAGCCAAGCGGCTGGGGGCCACTATCCTCTCCATTGTCAATGTGGTGGGTTCCTCCATCGCCCGGGAGTCCGACCAAGTGCTCTATACCTGGGCAGGACCGGAGATCGCCGTAGCTACCACGAAGGCTTATTCCACCCAGCTGGCTGTTTTGAATCTGCTGGGGCTGTACCTGGCCCGTCTGCTGGGCACCATGCCGGTGGAGGAATACCACCGTGTGCTGGAAGAGATGCTGCTGCTGCCGGCGAAGATGGAGGAGATCCTCTCCGACAAGGACGATATCCAGTACTATGCCAGCCAGTACTTCAACCACAACAGCGTATTTTTCATTGGGCGTAACGTAGATTATGCCCTGGGACTGGAGGGCTCCCTGAAGCTCAAGGAGATCTCCTATATCCACTCCGAGGCCTATGCCTCCGGCGAACTCAAGCACGGCACCATCAGTCTGATCGAGGAAGGTACTCTGGTGGTGGCCCTGGGGACCTATGCCAAGCTCTTTGAGAAGGCCATGAGCAATATCGTGGAGGTAAAGGCCAGGGGCGGCGATGTGCTGGCACTGACCACCCGGGAGCATGGGGAGGAGATGGGAAAGACCGCCAACGGCGTTATCACCATCCCGGAGACCCATCCGCTGCTGCTGCCCTCCCTGGGCGTGGTGCCCCTGCAGCTGTTTGCCTACTATGTAGCATTGATGCGGGGCTGTGATATTGATAAGCCGCGGAATCTGGCAAAATCGGTAACGGTGGAGTAAAGAGATTCGCGCCGAGTGGCGCGCACAAGCGTTTTGCCAACAGCAAAACCTTGGCGCAGGGCGGATTCACTCCGCCCGAGCAGTGAAACAGCAAGGGGCCCCGGCGGCAGGGCCGGTGGGGTGGCATTGATGCGGGGCTGTGACATTGATAAGCCGCGGAATCTGGCGAAATCGGTAACGGTGGAGTAACCTGCTGGTGCAACAAGGCCGGGTGCATGAAAATGCACCCGGCCTTAAAACATTCTTAAAAAGAAATAAAACAAATGCTATGCGGAAAAGATGCAAAAATGATGCACAGAAAGCTACAATAAAAACAGTTATGGAGGAACTTTCCACCCGCTTATTCCGTCTTTGCCAATAGAGAAAAGGAGAGGATGGCGTTCCATCCAAGCTTTGTCCTGCTGGAAGGGCTTTCTGCGAGGAACCTGGCATATCCGACTGTATAAAAAACAGAAGGAAGCTGGGAAACAGCGACAAAAACAAGGAGGATACATTATGAAGGTGTATGGGAAGAAAGTAACGGCGTTGCTGCTGGCGCTGTGTATGGTGCTGGGGCTGGCAGCCTGCGGAAACGGCGGGGATGATACCAGCCAGCTCAGCGGAACCATTTATATGCCCGAGTATATTGATTTCAACCTGGATGCGGAGTACATAAACAGCGGTTATTGTGATGGCCAGAATGTCTATGTGATCGCGGAGATCCGCACGGAGACCGAGCCCTATGTGGACCCGGATACCGGTGAATCCTTTCCCAATTATGAGTATACCACCGGAATCTACCGTATCCCCCTGGATGGCGGAGAGCCGGTGAAGCTGGAGAATTTTGAATCCACTCCCATTCCTGAGGGCGTGGAGGGCAGCTCCAATATCAGCAATATCCGCGGCGGCGAGGACGGCACTCTCTGGGTGACGGAGGATGTGTATACCACCACCTTTGAACTGCCTGCTGATTTTGACCCCAACACCGACGATAAGTGGAATTATCCTTCTGAGAGCACCAATTCCCAGATCCTTCGCCAGTTGGATTCCACCGGCAATGAGCTCTCCAGAATCGATACTTCCGGTATGCAGGAAAAGCTGGGAGCGGACTATATCAGCAGCATGGTCATGGACCCGGAAGGTTATTTTTACACCACTGTCCAGACCTTTGGGGAAACCACCAGCGAAAACAAAGTCGTAGTGCTGGATAAGGATCAGAACGTCCTTTTCACCATTGAGGAAGAAAACCTGTGGGGACAGCTGACCCTGCTGGGCGACGGTACTGTCGGCATGAGTGTTTGGAGCGAGGAAGGCGGCCAGGTGCTCCGTACCATCGATAAGGCGGCCAAGGGCTGGGGCGCTGAGTATCCTCTGCCTCCCAACGGCGGCAATATCTATACCGGCAGCCAGAAGTACATCTTCTATTATGATAATGGCGATTCCCTGTACGGCTTCAATAAGGAGACCAAGGCCGGGGAGAAGATCCTCAGCTGGAGCGCGGCCAACATCAACAAGGATGAGCTCATGTTCTTTACCTTCCTGGAGGATGGCCGGATCGTGGCTATGACCCGCAGCTGGGGCATGAATGGCAACGATATGACCATGGAGCTGGCGATCCTCACTGAGACGGACGCCTCTGTTCTGAAGGATAAGGTCACCTTGACCTATGCTACGCAGTATCTGGGATACGAGGAGCGCAGCAAGATCATTGACTTCAATAAGTCCAGCGATAAGTACCGCATTGAGATCAAGGACTACTCCGAGTTCAATACGGCAGAGGATTACAAGGCTGGCCTTACCAAGCTGAACACAGAGATCGCGGCTGGCAACGTCCCTGACATTCTCAATGTTAGCGGCCTGCCCATCCAGCAGTACGGCGCAAAGGGCCTGCTGGAGGATCTGTGGCCCTATATCGACAATGACCCCGACCTGGGCCGTGACGCTATTATGGAAAACGTGTTCAAGGCTGCGGAGCAGGACGGCAAGCTCTACCAGGTGTTCAGCACCTTCTCCATTCAGACTGTCGTGGGTGCTACCAAGGTGGTAGGCGACCGGATGAGCTGGACGCTGGATGACCTCCAGGCTGCCCTGGCTACCATGCCTGAGGGCTGCACCATCTTCGGCGAAGGTGATACCAAGGCCGGCATGCTCAGCAACGTTCTTGCTCAGAACATGGATGCTTTCGTTGACTGGAGCACCGGTCAGTGCTCCTTCGACTCTGAGGATTTCATTTCCCTGCTGGAGTTCTGCAACAGCTTCCCCCTGGAGTACGATTGGAACAACGTGGACTGGGAGGAGTATGAGGATGATAACACCCGTGTCATGAATGGCAAGCAGATGCTCCTCAATGCCTACCTCTACGATCTGGGCGACAGCCTGCAGATGTATGAGGTGGTGTTCAATGGCGATTACTCCTTCATCGGTTTCCCCCAGGAGGACGGCAGCGTAGGCAGCAGCTTCAGCCTGGGCAACGGCATCGCTATGTCCAGCACCTGCAAGGACAAGGAAGGCGCCTGGTCCTTCATGCGGGAGTACCTGATGCCCCAGTATGCCAATGTGGATGAGGAGTATATGATTGGCGGCTACAACCTCTCTACCAACAAGGCTGACTTTGAGAAGATGGTAGAGATGGCCATGAAGAAGGAGTACCAGCTGGACGAGAACGGCAACCAGGTTCTGGACGAGAACGGCCAGCCCATCGAGGTGCCCAAGTATACTTACGGCTTTAATGATCTGACGGTGGATGTCTATGCCACGACCCAGGAGCAGTACGATCAGTTCATGGCCCTCTATAACGCCATTGATTCTATTTCCACTTACGACGAGAACATCTACAACATCGTCAATGAAGTGGCTGGCGGCTACTTCAACGGAGATAAGACCGTTCAGGATACTGCCAAGCAGATCCAGGACCGTGTGACGCTGTATGTTAATGAGCAGAGATAAAAGGATCCGTCTGAAAAAGGAAAAGCGTCCACATCCGTCGGGCAAAACTGCCCGGCGGATGTGGGACGTCAGCAATGAGCACATCCGGGATGTGATGCACAGCATGGCCTTTATGGGGCCAAGCTTGATCGGCGTATCGGTGTTCTTTATCGTCCCGTTTTTGGTGGTGGTGTACTACTCGGTGATCCGTAGTCCCATCAACCCGGAGTTTGTCTTTCTGGACAACTTTATTGCTGTGCTGAAAAACTCGTCCTTCCAGACAGCAGCCAAGAACACCGCTACGTTTTCTATCGTAGCGGTGCCTCTTGCTGTTGTGCTGTCCCTGGGACTTGCGCTGATGCTGGAGTGCCGTATTCCGGGAAAGAGCTGGCTGCGGACCTTCTTCCTCAGCCCCATGATGGTGCCTGTGGCGTCGGTGGTGCTGATCTGGCAGGTGGTGTTCCACTACAACGGCACCCTTAACGCCGTGTTGTCTACATTTGGCATTTCGCCCGTGGACTGGCTCAACTCCCCCTACTGCCAGGTAGTGATCATCATCCTCTTCCTGTGGAAGAACCTGGGATACAATATGATATTGTTTATGGCAGCCCTGAACAATATCCCGAAAGAACTGCTGGAAGTGGCGGACGTGGAAGGCGCCTCGCCTGCCCACAAGTTCTTCAATATCAAGCTGCGTTATCTGTCCCCCACGGTACTCTTCGTGACCATCCTCTCCATCATCAGTTCCTTTAAGGTGTTCCGGGAGATCTATTTGCTCACCGGAAATTATCCGTATATGGGACTTTATATGATGCAGCATTTCATGAACAACACCTTCCAGAACTTCGACTATCAGAAGATGTCCGCGGCGGCGGTGCTGATGGCGCTGGTGATGGTGGTGCTGATCATCCTGCTGTTCAAGGCAGAGGATGCGTTTGGAAAGGATGTGGAAGGATGAAGAAGAACCATTATGTTGGCCGCGCTCTGCTGACACTGGTGGCTGCCTTCTTTGCCTTTGCCTTCCTGATGCCCACGGTGCTGACCATCACCAATTCTTTCATGACCCAGAGTGAGATCAGCGCCAACTACGGCAAGGTATTTGCCAATGCCGCAGGCAGCGCCAACAGCTACATATCTGACATGGTGAACCTCAAGTTCATCCCGGACAAGGTGAGCCTGTCACAGTACATCACTGTGCTGATCAAAAGCCCCGATTATCTGCTGAAATTCTGGAACTCCGTGATTTTGGTGGTGCCTATCGTGCTGCTGCAGGTGGGTGTCGCCTCCATTACGGCTTACAGCTTTACCAGGTGGCGGGGAAAATTCCGCAGCTTCCTGTTTTTCTTCTATGTGATCCTGATGCTCATGCCCTATCAGGTCACTCTGGTGCCAAACTATCTGGTCAGTGACTGGCTGGGACTGCTGAACACCCGGTGGGCTATCATTTTCCCCGGTATGTTCGCTCCCTTCTCCGTATTCCTCCTGACCAAATTTATGCGCCGTATTCCCGCCTCCCTGATCGAGGCGGCTAAATTGGACGGGTCCAGTGAGTGGCAGATCTTCAAGGATATCTGCCTGCCCCAGTGCCGCAGTGCGCTGTACTCCATTGCCATCCTGGTCTTTATCGACTACTGGAACATGGTGGAGCAGCCCCTGATCCTGCTGCCGGACGCCACAAAACAGCCGCTGTCCGTGTACTTGTCCACTATCAACGCCAACGAGGTTGGCCTGGCCTTTGCCATCGCCACCATCTATATGGTGCCCTGCCTGCTGCTGTTCCTCCATGGCGAGGACTATCTGGTAGAGGGCATCGCCCATCAGGGCTCCGTCAAAGGCTGAGCCAAGTCTATTGCGTGTGAAAGGAAGAGAAGCCAATGGAAGCACAGAAATCCAAGAAAAGGGAGCTTATCAAAACCATCGCCATCATATTCCTGGCGGTATTGCTGGTACTCACCTTTTTCTCCAATACCATTATGAACCGTTCCCTGCCTGAGGTGGCTACCGGTATCGTCAATTCCGGAACTATCAACGCTAAGATCCGGGGCAGCGGCACGATCTCCGCCAATGAGAGCTATGAGGTCATCCTCAACCAGACCCGGGAGGTCCGCTCTGTCTGTGTGAAGGTGGGGGATACCGTCAATCAGGGCGATCTGCTCTTTGTCCTGGGCGATATTGAGAGCCAGGAACTCCGGGATGCGGAGGAGCAGCTGTCTACCCTGCAGATCAACTACCAGAAGCAGGTTCTGGGGCTGGCCAAGACTTACGCTACCAATGACCGTAACGTTCAGGTCCTGCAGGAGGATCTGGAGAAGGCCATTGCCCGGCGGGATGCCAACAAGGTCACCGATACGGATATCTCCTATAAAAAAGGAGATCTGGCCACTGCCAAGAATGAGTCCAGCCAGCTGGCGCTGATCCTGGAGGAACTCAATGCCCTCATCGCTGATGATACGGAGTATCAGGAGGCGCAGGCTGCCGTTACGGAGCTGAAAACGCAGATCTCCACATTGGAGACGACCATTGCCGATTATCAGAAGCAGCTTGATGAGCTGAATACTTCCGGCAGCATCGATATGCAGCGTAAGCTGGAGGATGCTTTGGCAGATCTGAATGCGGCAAAGAGCCAGCTGGACAGTGACAATCTGGCGTATGGAGCTACCTACGCGGAATTCAAGCAGTACATCCTTGACAATTATTCTGGCGCCACTGAGAGTAACTATGAGCAGTACATGCAAGCTTACATTACTGCCGGTTCCAGTGAGGGTAATGATACGTATACGCGCTACAAGACGGCGTATCAGGCCATTTCCAAATCAAAGGCAGATGTGGCAGCTAAGCAGCAGACCTATGACCGACTGCTGGAAGACTACCAGAATGCCGGGGCAGATGCAAGTGCACAGCTGGCGAATATCCGTTCCAAACTGAATTCCGCCAATCAGCAGCTGCAGGCGGCCAACCAGCAGCTGCAGGCAGCCAACGCCACTCTGGCCCAGGCGGAGAACAACAACAAGGCCGTCAAGGATCAGATCAAGAACTATGAGGCGGCCAAGCGCCAGCAGGACAATATGGTAACGACCCTCACCGATGAGCTGACAGCTCTTCAGGAAAAAAAGACCATCTATGATGAGGCGGTTACCGCCGTAGAGAGTACGGAGCAGAAGTTGGAGGAAGCCCTCAGCGGCAAGGATTATGACAAGCAGCTCAATGACCTGGACCTCCAGGCCACCCGTTTGCAGATCCAAAAGCAGCAGGAGCTGGTGAACAAGTACCGGGAGGAGGCTATCTCCACGGAGATCAAGGCCAATGTGTCCGGTACGGTCAGCGCCATCAACGTCTCTGCCGGCAAGGAGACGACGGCCGGCTCCCCCATGGCGGTTATCGACGTGGTGGACCGGGGCTATACCATCAAGATCCCGGTGACCAACGAGCAGGCCAAGCAGGTCAAGGTGGGCGATACCGCCGATGTAAGCAATTACTACTGGGGCAACGATGTTCAGGCCACCCTGGAGTCCATTACCTCTGACCCGGACAAGCCGGGACAGGGCAAGCTCCTGGTATTCCGCATTACCGGTGAGATCGATGCCGGCAGCACCATCAGCCTCTCTATCGGTCAGCGCAGTGCCAACTATGACAGCATCATCCCCAAGAGCGCTCTGCGTGAGGATACCAACGGCCACTTTGTTCTGGTGGTGACTGCCAAGAGCAGCCCCCTGGGCAACCGCTATGTGGCCACCCGTGTGGATGTGCAGGTGCTGGCGGAGGACGATACCAACGCCGCTGTAACAGGTCTTGCTCAGGGTGATTACGTGATCACTACTTCCAGTAAGCCTCTGGAGGCAGGAACTCTGGTGAGGTTGGTGGAAAATTCATGAGAGCGAAGGAACTTTTCAGCCGTTTGATCGGTACACTGCGGGGCTTTGGCTTCAAGCAGTGGTTCCTGCTGATTTTGAATACCGTTCTGGTTGCTGCCACCATTGCCTCTGCTGTGGGGCTCAGTGTGGTCAGCAATACCCTGGGATCTGTCCGCAGGGCAGATGCCTTCCGGGGAGAGAGTGATATGCGCTTTGCGCAGATCGCATGTTTTCTGCCGGTAGGAAAGGGCAAGGAGGAGAGCGATATCCTCTCCTTCCGCCAGACGCTGGATACCAAGCTTATGGAACAGTCTCTGGAGGCACCGGAGAACGGCAGCCTCTATATCGACGCGTACAGCACTAGCGCCACGGTGACAGTGAGCAGCGACAGCAGCGGCAGCGGTGGCAGTGCACAGGTGGAGGCAGTGGCAGTGGGAGGCGAGTTCTTCTATTTCCACCCTCTTCAGCTGCGCAGCGGTGCCTACATATCCTCTGATGACCTGATGGATGACCTGGTGGTCCTGGATGAGGAGCTGGCATGGCGACTGTTCGGCGGCGTGGAGCTGGAAGGCATGACCATTACCCTCAATGGAAAGCCTTTTGTGGTAGCTGGAGTGGTGTCCCGTGAGAGCGATTTTGCCACAAAGAAGGCTTACAGCGGAGAAGCAGGGCTGTTTATGTCTTACTCAGCACTCAAGCGGCTGGATGAGACGGCTGCCATCAGCTGCTATGAGATCATCATGCCCGACCCCATCACCAATTTTGCCATGGGCGTCGTGCAGGAGGCGTTTCCTCCTGAGGAGAACGATGTGGTGGAGAACAGCAGCCGCTATTCTCTGGGCCATCTGCTGTCTGTAATCGGCAGTTTTGGCGACCGGTCCATGCGGGTCAACGGTGTCATCTACCCCTACTGGGAGAACGCTGTCCGCCTGACAGAGGATTATGCCTCGCTGCTGCTGATCCTGACGGTGCTGTTTGCCCTGTGCCCCCTGACTTTCGTGGTGGTACTGGTGGTCAAGAATATCGTCTGGGGCTATCGGAAGGTTAAGAAGGCAGTTCCGGAAAAGGTGGAAGCGATGATCGAGCAGCGCCGGGAGGAACGGCTGGAGCGCGAATATGAGAAGAAAGCCGGAGGAGAGTAACCCATGGCAAACCTGAGCTTACGACATGTGAAGAAAGTGTACGACGGCAACGTGGTCGCGGTCCAGGATTTCAACCTTGAGATCGCCGACAAGGAGTTTATCGTACTGGTCGGCCCCTCCGGATGCGGAAAATCCACTACTTTACGGATGGTGGCTGGCCTGGAGGAGATCACCGAAGGGGAGATCTACATCAACGACGTCCTGGTGAACCGGGTCCCACCCAAAGACCGGGATATCGCCATGGTGTTCCAGAACTACGCCCTTTACCCCCACATGACGGTCTATGACAACATTGCCTATGGCCTGAAGCTGCGGAAATTCCCCAAGCGTGTCATTGACGAAAAGGTGCGGGAGGCGGCAGAGATCCTGGATATTACGGAGCTTTTGCGGCGCAAGCCCAAGGCTCTTTCCGGCGGTCAGCGCCAGCGTGTGGCCATTGGCCGGGCCATTGTCCGGGAACCGCAGGCCTTCCTCATGGACGAGCCGCTGAGTAACCTGGATGCCAAGCTCCGCAACCAGATGCGCTCGGAGATCATCAAGCTCCGCCAGCGGATCAATACCACGTTTATCTACGTCACCCATGACCAGACGGAGGCCATGACCCTGGGGGACCGGATCGTCATTATGAAAGACGGCTATGTCCAGCAGGTAGGTACGCCTCGGGAGGTGTTCAGCCATCCCTCCAACGTTTTTGTCGCCGGCTTTATTGGTACCCCCCAGATGAACTTCTTTGATGCCCGGCTGGTCCGGCAGGGGGAGCGGTACTTTGTGGAGCTGGAGAATGCCAGGGTGGAGCTTTCTCGGGAAAAGCAGGCCCGGCTTCTGGCTGGGAATGTGGAGTCCCAGGATGTGGTTCTGGGTGTCCGTCCGGAGCACATGATTATCACCCGGGAGGAAAATGCTGTTCCCGCCTCTGTGGATGTGTCGGAGATGATGGGAAGTGCGGTACATATCCACGTGGCGGCCTGCGGCCGGGATGTGATCATCATCGTACCAGTCTCTGAGGATGAGGAGGAAGCCCGCCGGGCAGTTCCCCAGATGGGAACGCCGGTACGCTTTACGTTCCACGGCGGTGCCGCCCATGTGTTCCACAAGGAGACCGGGGCAAATCTGGAAACCTTCCAGAAGGCGGAGGAGACACTTGCAGTGCCTCAGGCGCCTCAGGTGGAGGAACAGGATACACAGCCAAAGGAAGCTGTCGCAGCGGCAGTCTCCGGCAGTGGGTCGGACGATCCTTTTGCGGAGGAGTAACCCCGCGAATACAAGAGAAACAGAGGGCCGGCGGATCATCCGCCGGCCCTCTGGCTGTATATGCAATGGAATATCATTCTGACTCTTTTTCCCGGCGGTACTGCCCCAGCAGACCGTCATATTTTTTCCCGGCAGCCCGGTAGTAGATCTCAAATCCAATAGTCATGACGACGAAAGCTGCCGCAAAGCTGCCGGCAAAGACCAGCCAAGCACCCGCATACTCTGTGGGGAACCAGCGGAACAGGGCAGCGGTGCCAGATAGCAGCGGGAAGAACAGCACCAGGAACAGCAAGGTGCGCCGGGTGTAGCGCATCTTCCGGATAATATGCTCCGTAAAGCAGAGCAGCTGAAGGGCAGAACCGATGGTACAGATCAGCAGCAGGGACAGCAGGGTCCGCAGCTCTACCACCTGCTGGTGGAAGACCCAGGCGAACACGCTGTAGATGACCACTGCGGCGGTAAAACTGAGACAGGCATTGGTTTTCCATTCCATGATACAGGCAAATGCTTTTTTCATCGTGTCAAACTCCTTTCCAGCTCCCGCAGTTTTTCCTTGATGGAAGCGGCGTACTGACGGGATACATACACCTGCTCGCCATTTTCCATGGTCAGCAGCAGCCGTCCCCCCAGTTCCGGACGGATGGATTGGATATGGCGGAAATTGACGATGGCAGAGCGGCTGATCCGCAGAAAATCCAGTCCCATCAGGCTGTCCTCCAGTTCATAGAGCCGCAGGGCGCTCTCATAGACCTTCTCGCGGGTGTAGAGAAATGTGCGTTTGTCAGCAGTGTCGATATAGAGAATATCCCGAATATCCAGCAGATGGCTCTCCCCCTGCCAGAGGCCTACCAGCTTGTGCTGGTGGATACGGAGCATGGCCACCAGCCGGAGGATATCCTCGTCCGCCTGAGGACAGTTGATGATGATCTCCGTCTCCTGAAAGGCGGGGTCCTGGTTGAGTGTGATCTTCATGTGTCCGCCTCCTTCTGGGGCTATTGTAGCAGAGCGGTGAGGGAAAGCAAGGGCTTTTGCCTCAGTGGTTATTTTTCACACCTCAGATGCTGCGGCGGAGGCGCCGGCGGCACAAAAAAGCCGGAAAGCCCAGCGGCTTCCCGGCTCCTTCCGTATACAGTCATTTCTCCTCGGTGTCCTTCTCTTCTTCGGCGTGCTCGTCCTCTTCCCCCCGGAAAAACCGCCGGGTCTGTTCCGAGTAGAGGTCACTGTTCTCGCTTCCGCAGGAGGAGAACCAGCTCTCCCAGACAGAGGGGCGCAAAAACGCAAACAGGAATGGCTTGCCCATCAGCAGGCGTATCCCTCCTACCAGACAGAGCAGCAGCAGGATAAACATCAAGCGCCCACCGCTGTTGAATGCCAGATATCCGAAGAAGCCGGTTCCTAAATAGCTGTTGTTTATGTAATACGCGGTGTCCTTGTATTCCAGCACTGCCGCCATGACCAGGATGGCCAGGCCCGCCAGGAGAGTGATAGCCATACCGGGCCACCGTTTATCGCTTTCCGCGGCGGCAGGACGGGCCTCCTCGCCCTGCTTCCCGGCGGCGCGGACCGTGTCATCATCTGCTGCCGCCTTGGAGCTGCTTTTGAGGAGGTAGTCCGTAGTCACCCCGAAGAGCTCGCTGAGTGCCACAACCCGCCCTACATCCGGTACAGCTTCATTGAGTTCCCACTTGCTTACCGCCTGCCGGCTGACGCCCAACTGCTCTGCCAGCTGCTCCTGACTCATACCCCGGGCCTTTCGCAGCATCGACAGCTTCTCTCCCAAAGACATTGCGTGTGCCTCCTCTTTCAATGATGGTGGTATCGTAGCATACAGAAGGAAAATCGTCTACCATCCTGCTGTGGCGTTTGCGCAACTGCCGGTTGCATCAGGGCTATGACCCTTTTTCCAGCTCCTGGAGCAGGGCCTGACGCAGGGTCAGGATCTGTCCAACGTGGTAGTTGGTCACCACATCTATTTCCATAACGGAGTCCAGAGGGCGCTGATCCCGGATGGCTGCGCCGGAGGCGGCAAGCCGCCGGCGGTTCTCTTCTGTCAGCCGCCCGGGATATTCCAAAAGACACAGCGCCTCCATGTGGCAGACCAGATCTTTGGCTTTCCGGTCGCAGGAGCGGAACCGTGCCAGTTCCTGCCGCTGGCGCCGCAGGTGGAAAAAGAGCTTCTGCTTGGAGAAGATGGTCAGCTGTTTTTCCATGGCGCTGAGCTTTCCCGCCAGGACGTCGCTGTCCGGCAGCACGCCGTCCCCGTCAAAGATCTCCTCCAGAAAACGAAGCACGTCCTTGTTGAGGCTTTCCAGGGCGCTGCGGATCTTCTGGCTGTTGTCATAGGGGAACACCAGCACATCGATCACGATACCCACACCCAGGCCGATGGCGGTATCCCAGATCCGCCCCAGGGCGTAGGACATGGGGGATAGTTCCGCTGTGGTGCAAACCATGACCAGGATGAAGGAGGGCAGGGAGGGGGAGAGGGTAACATGAAGGGAGTTATATACGGTGATAATAATTATGACGCCGATCCCCACGGCAGTGAGATAGCTGATGGGGAGTTCCCGCAGAAGAAGACCCATGACCGCGCCGAAGCTGACGCCAACGATCTGGGTCAGACAGGCCTCCAGAGAGGCCCGGAAGGTAGGCTGTACTGCCGACATGGCTCCCAGCATGGCAAAGATCAGCTTAGCGCTGCTGGTGCCGTACTGGTTGACGATGGCCAGGGCAATAATGATGGCGGCGGCGGTCTTAATGGTCCGAAGGCCAATAATGGAGGACAGTTTTTTCATGGACGGCTCCTTCCTGATAAAAGGGCGGGGTTGACAGATGCCAATAGGTATCACTATTATAATTATGATACCATAGAGCCCATGGCCCGTCAAACCTGTACCGTCAGGCCAAAAAAGGGGAAAGCCGCCAGGACACAGCCCTGGCGGCTTTCCGTTCAAGAGGAAAATAAAGAGAGGGATACGTGAAGTGGGATTAGAAGTCCACCTCGGTGTCATAGAAGCAGCACTTGAGGAGCTGGGCCATGACATCGGGAGTGATGGTGCGGGGATTGGAACCGGTGCAGGCGTCACCCACAGCCAGCTCGGCCACCTGGGGCAGCTTCTCCAGGAACTCCTGCTCGTTGATGATGCCGCCCTCGTAGTCCTTGATGCAGGAAGGGATATCCAGCTGCTGGTTCATGGCCTTGATATGGGCAATGAGGGCCTTGCTGGTGGGCTCCAGACCCAGGAAAGCGGCGATCTCGCCGTAGCGCTTCTCCGCCTCAGGCTCCTTGGCGTTGTAGGCGATGACCTTGGGCAGGTACATGGCATTGGCGCAGCCGTGGACGATGTGTCCGCCGGAGTAGGCGGCGCCGGTCTTATGGGCCATGGAGTGGACGATACCCAGCAGAGCGTTGGAGAAGGCCATGCCGGCCAGACACTGGGCGTTGTGCATCCGGTCACGGGCCTCCATATCGCCGTTGTAGCTCTTCACCAGGTCGGCGGAGATCATCTTGATGGCGTGGAGGGCCAGAGGATCGGTGTAGTCGCAGTGGAGGGTGGACACATAGGCCTCAATGGCGTGGGTCATGGCGTCCATACCGGTGTGGGCAGTAAGCTTCTTGGGCATGGTCTCCGCCAGGTCGGGGTCCACAATAGCCACATCCGGGGTGATATTGAAGTCGGCCAGGGGGTACTTGACGCCCTTGTGATAGTCGGTGATAACGGAGAAGGCGGTAACCTCAGTAGCGGTGCCGGAGGTGGAGGGAATGGCACAGAAGTGAGCCTTGGTGCGGAGCTTGGGGAAGTTGAAGGGGATGCAGAGGGCCTCGAAGGTGGTGTCGGGGTACTCATAGAAGGCCCACATGGCCTTGGCGGCGTCGATGGGGGAGCCGCCGCCGATGGCGACGATCCAGTCGGGCTGGAATTGCCGCATGGCCTCAGCGCCCTTCATGACGGTCTCCACGCTGGGATCGGGCTCCACACCCTCAAACAACTGGACCTCCATGCCGGCGGCCTTCAGGTTGTCGCAGACCTTGTCCAGGAAGCCGAAGCGCTTCATGCTGCCGCCGCCGACTACGACGAAGGCCCGCTTGCCATCCAGGGTTTTCAGAGCATCCAGAGCGCCCTTGCCGTGATACAGATCTCTGGGTAAAGTAAATCTAGCCATAATAATGTACTCCTTCCAATTTATGCTCTCCGGGCGGAAAGCTGACAGTCCAGATGTTGTTAAAAGTTTAACAAGCTTTCTGATGATAGTGTAGCACAGCCCTATATAATTGTCAATAGTTTAACAATAAAAAAATTTTAGAAAATTACGGCGGAGAATCGGAAACGCTGTCGAAAAAATTTCGCAAATTGACGGCACAACGGAGAGGGAAAAACCGGTGGGAATGGCTGGGGGGAGGGGGTTGTATCCCCCGGAGGGATACGGTATAATAGACCTGCCTGATCCTAAAATAGGAGGAATCCTTTATGCAGCTGCTGTACTGGTTTGAATCCATCCGCACACCGGCTCTGGATACGGTCATGTCTTTGATCACCCGACTGGGGGAGGAGTCCCTGTTTCTGCTGGTGGGATTGTTTATCTTTTGGTGTGTGGACAAGCGCAAAGGGTATTATCTGCTGACGGTG
Source organism: uncultured Eubacteriales bacterium (assembly GCA_900549475.1). Lineage (GTDB taxonomy): Bacteria > Bacillota > Clostridia > Oscillospirales > Oscillospiraceae > Pelethomonas. Next base: position 78,178 of record UROF01000003.1, on the reverse strand, counting down.
GGCCTTACAGGCACCATTATCAGCCAATGGCTGAAGGTGGTCTGCGCGGTGCCACGGCCCTGGGTGAAGGACCCGGATTTTACTATCGTGGAGTCCGCCCGGGCCGCCGCCACGGGCTACAGCTTTCCCAGCGGCCACACCCAGAGCGCCGTGGGGTATCTGGGGGGCATCGCCCGCTTTACCCACCGATGGTGGCTGCGGGCGGTGTGCATCGTCCTGGCCCTCCTGGTGGCGGTGTCCCGGATGTATCTGGGGGTCCACACCCCGGCGGATGTGGGCGTGGGCTTTCTCATCGCCCTGGTGCTGGTGCTGGCCGTCTACCCCCTGATGGAGAGTACCCTGTGGTTTCCCAACCGAATGTATCTCATCATCGCCGCCATGCTGGCTCTCAGCGGGGCCTTCGTGGCGTATATGGAGCTGACCGTGCCGACCATCGGCAGCGCGGAGGTGCTGATGGAGGCCTATGAGAACTGGGCGGAGGCCCACAAGAACGCCTACACCCTGCTGGGGGCAGTGGCGGGGGTTTTCGTGGCCTATGCCTTTGACACAAAGATTCTTCAGTTTCCGACCCGCGCCCCCTGGTGGGGACAAGTGATCAAGGTGGCAGGAGGCCTTGCGCTGGTACTGGTGGTGAAAACAGTATTGAAAGCGCCGCTGCTGGCCTTCTGCGGCGGTCACGACGCCGCCCACGCCCTCCGGTATTTTCTGGTGGTGCTGGTGGCAGGATGCCTCTGGCCCATGACGTTCCGCTTTTTTGAGAAGTACGCAAAGTGACAGAATGTTACAAAAAACGGTAGTGTGTTGCCTTTTCCTCCGCTGGATGGTATACTGTCAGCGTGTGGCTGAGAGAGCCGTCTCGGCAATTTCAACGGAGGAAGGAAGAAATCGACTATGATGAGCAAAAAACTGACGGATGTGGTGGCCTATCTCTCCTGGATCGGTCTGCTGATCGCCTTTGTGGCCGGTGATCGGGAGAACTGCAAGTTTCACCTGAATCAGTCCCTGGTGATCTGGCTGGCGGGCGTGGTGTTGGGCGTGGTGGCTATTGTCCCCATCCTGGGCTGGATTGTGGCCTTTGTTGGCTGGATTTTCCTCATCGTCTGCTGGTTCATCGGCATTATCAGTGCCGCCAGCGGTACGGAGAAGGAAGTGCCCCTGCTGGGCCGCTTTAAGCTGCTGCAGTAAGATCCACGCACTGCTCCGCAGCAGGAACCGATACATAGTCAATAGAAAACACCGCCGGGCCATGTGGCTCGGCGGTGTTCTTTTTGCTGCTCGCAGGTTATTCTTCCACGGTGGTGCAGGTGACAGTAAAGGAAATATCCGGGGTAGCGATACCGCTCTCACCAGTGGGAGAAAAACAGACCGTGCCGGTAATCGTCTGTACTGTACCGGGGCTGAGACTGCTGGGAATGGTGTAAGAACCCAGAGATAGGGCGGTGATACGATAGTCCGCTGCGAGCCCTGCCGCTTCCAGTTTCGCCTCAATAGCCTCCTGAATGGCAGAGGACAGGTCGAAGCTGCTGCCGGAGACTGCCTCCAGAGCAATACCTTGGGTGCAGCCTTCCAGCTGGCGATAGATGGTCTGTCTGTCCAGGAAATCCTGACTAGCGGTAAGAGAGCCGTCCCCTGTCAGCGTCACCCGGGCTGTAAAGGGGCCGCAGGAGAGAGAGAATTCCTCCGGAGCGTAGCCCTCCACCGTGTACACCGTGGAGAACATCGCGTAATAGGGAATCTCCAGGACATCGCCGCTCTGAGGATTTTCCGAGGGAGAGAAGGCGTAGGAAATGGTTACATCTGTCAGCTGGTCAGCCCACTTGGTGCCGGCAAGGGATTGCTCCAGACCGGCCTGGATAGCCTGCGTAATAGATGCCAGGGACCAGTCACCACTGACAGAGGTTTCCACAGGGTATTCATCCCCCAGGGAAGTTACGATGGGTGCCCAGCCCCGCATGAATCCGTTTATCATCTCGCCTGGCATAGTGGGGAGATCTTCTTCATCGGTGCTTCCGTCACTGAGACCCAGAATTACCCGAACCTCCTCATCAGAGAGAGAAGATTCGCTTTGGCCCTGTTCCTCTGCCAGAGGGGCCCGCAGCCAATACACCGCGTTGTCACGTTCCGTCTCACTGATATAGCTGCTTCCCACCACTGAGGCAAAGGTGTCGGGCGCACTGCGGTACAGCGCCCACAGAATGTCCTGATAGGCGGTGGCGTAAGCGCCGTCAATGGCCTCGTCCAAAGGAGCGGAGAGAATATCGTGGTACTGGCCCCAGGTGGCTTTTCCGCTGGCGGCGTAAGAGCTAAGAGCTGAGAGCAGATCAAACAGTGCATCGCTGCTGGGGTCGTATTCACGGCAGGTCTCCTGGTAGTTCTGCCAGGACAGATAGGGAAGGTAGGTGATGGCCGTAGCCATATCGCTTTCGTAGCTGTCGTGGACCAGTTGGGATATCAGAGAGGCGTCCAGTGTCAGACGGAAGCTGTTTGCCGCAGCCTGCCGCTGAGCTTCTGTAGTAAAGTCACCCTGCCACTCCATCACATAGCAGTGAGGCGTACCGTTGGTGTCGAAGCTTTCCAACAAAATCCGGTTGTCCGACGGATGACTCTCCAGCCACTCCTCCGGCTGAGGACAGATCCGAAGGAACCAATCCTCTTCACCGTCCCGGTAGAAGGTAACACCCGTGGCGTCCTCTGTCCAGTTTACGGCAGCGAGATCCTCCTCCGTCAGGGAAAGGTAAAAGGAAAACAGCCCCTTGCTGTGGGTGATTTGGGCATATCCGGTGGGGTCACGCATCAGCTGGCCATCCTCTGTGACGATCATCCGGCACAGATCGTAGGGGGAGATATCATAGGTGTAGGGGTTGAAGTACTGGTTCACCAGATCTGCTGTCTCCTCCGGATCGGCCAGGAGGTAGAGGGGGGACTGTGCATAACCCTCATCGCATGGGAGCGTGAAGAACTGGACCTGATCACTGTCGATCTCCATAGCCTGCTGAGCAAACCAAAGCAGGCTGGAGGCGGGCAGATCTGTGGTCACATTTTCAGAGAAGATACCTGCCAGTTCCAGGACATCAGACCAGTCCTCCAGCTCCAGGCACCGCTGGGCCAGGGCCTGGAAAAAGGCCTGCTGCAAGGGAATGCGGTCTGTGATATCACTGCCGCCGCTGCCGTTGTTCCGACGCCAGCGGACGATCTCCATGGCGTCCTCTCCGGTGAGCAGGCGGTAGCCCGCCTCCTGGTGGATATGGAGATCCTGATAGGGGTCATCGTAGTCCAAGGTAAAGGGCACGTCAAACCATACGCCGCCCAGGGCGTCCACCAGCTGGCCTACCGCGCCGGTATCCGCCACGAAGTAGTAGTCGGGGAAGACCCCGGTGAGGCTGCGGACCTGCTGCTTGAGGTTCTCGATGCCTCCGCCTTCGGAGAGAGGCATGTTGTAAACGGTGTTGATCCGCTTGAACTCCCAGGACACATCTACCGCCGTATCCCGGGGGATGGAGAGAAAGTTCACTTCCCCGGCGGCCACGTCATAGGTGGCCAGGAAAAGGGTATCTGTGCAGACCTCGGTATCCTCCAGGCCGGCGATCAGGAATGTGTACACACCCTCCCGGCGATTGAGGAAGCCGTCACTCTCCGGCGCGGTAAAGGAGAGGCGGGAGATGAGGGAATCAGAGGAATCTTCCGCGTTTTCCTGGGTGCCGCCGAAAGCCAACAGCACTGCGGCGGCGGCTCCCACCAGAACCAAAACCAGAGTAGCGATGGCCATCTGAGGCTTCTTTGCGATCAGCAGGATGCGCTCCTTCATGGTCCGCTTTTTGTCTGTCATGGTGGTGGCGGTGCGGAAAAGGCCGGAGAGAGACCGCCCGGGGACGATCATATCCACCAAGGTCTTCCCGTAGTCCAGCCGCTGATCCTCGCCCAGATGGCGGATGGCACTGTGGTCGCAGGCCAGTTCGCTGTCCCGCCGGTTGAGGATCGCAGCCCACCAGACCAAGGGATCAAACCAGTACAGGGTCAGGCAGACAGCCCGCAGCAGGGACCACAGGTGGTCGCCATGGCGCAGATGGGTCTGCTCATGGGCCAGGATATGGGACAGCCGTCCGGGGACCAGGGCCTGCTCATTGATGTAGATGGCCGGTCGGAACAAACCGAACAGGCAGGGGGACGGCAGATCCTCCACCAGGTATACCGGCACCCGGCAGGGTTCCGGCAGTTCCTCCGGGGAAATACGCTGGCGTTTTTTCCGCAGCATGCAGGCAAAGCGGAGGTTGGCGCCCAGCAGAGCGCAGCCCATGACAGCGATACCTGTATACCAGGGCCAGCGCCAGAAGGGCATTTCCCAGATGCTGGCATATTTGCTGTAGGTAACGATCTGGCGGTTTCCCTCCAGATCCACTTCGTAGCCGTTGATGTGGTAACCCTTATCTGTGATATCCTGGTTCCACTGTTCCTGGGAGGTGCCCAGGGGGTACTCTGCGGTCTCAGTATAGCGATCGTAGAGAGGAGAGAGAAGAGAAGCCAATCGCTGGACGACAGTGGGATCATCCTCTGCCGGTGCCGCGGTGGAGCTGTTTTCCGCTTTCGGAAGGACCTCGGGCGTATTGCTCTCTGTGTGCTGGACAGAGCTGCTGGTGTTTCCCTGAGAAGCGGGGGAAGTGGTGCTGCTGTCCTCCGGGAGAACGGTGGAACTGCTGTCCTCTTGGGGGCGCACGTCGGAGGTGCTGCCATCTGTGGGGATATCGGCAGAAGGTTCATCCTCCGTTCGGGAGATTTCCTCCTGGAAAGTTTGGGAGACATTCTGCCACAGATGGGTGGCTGTACCGGAAACGGATATAGGGACAGTAAACAGTGTCCCGGGGATCAGCAGCCGCAGAGCCACCAGCAGCCACAGGGCGTATTGAAGGCGGGGGTCGATCTTCCCCCGCAGGAGCCGGCGCAGCAGTGCCAGGGTCAGGATCAGAAGGGCAGAGGAGAGGAGAATCTCCATCATGACTGATCCCTCCTCGCTTTTTCCAGAATAGCAGTCAGCTCATCGATATCTGACTGTGTGAGGCCCCGGCCGTCGGCCAAAGTATTGACCATCATTCCCACGCTGCCCCGGTAGACCCGCTGCAGCAGGGACTCTGTCTCCTGAAGGGCTGCCTGGTCCCGGGAGATGGCGGGAGCGTACAGCTTGGCGCGTCCGCCTTCTGTACAGGTGATGGCGCCCTTGGCTTCCAGACGGGTGATCATGGTGGCGATGGTGGATTTGCTCCAGCCGGTATCGGGAGCCAGGATGCGCACCAGTTCCATCAATGTGCGGGGCGTTTTTTCCCAGAGACGGTCCATGATCTGCCATTCTCCGGGAGAGAGGGAAACGGTGTTATTGGACATAGGGCGCTCCTTTCCGGACCGCGGTCAGCCGACAGGTCCATGCAAAGTGATGTGATATCTGTGATACAAACATACCATATTAGTCTACAAATGTCAACCAAATTTTGGACCACAAGAAGCTATTAGAAAATGTTTAGTTTGTATTAGATATTCTCATATATGAAAAGGGGTGTAACTAGGGGCGTCAGCGGAAAGGCACCGGCAAGATGCGAGAAAAATTGGGCTGATTTTGTGTGAAATGCTTATAGCGTGGGAGAGAAACGTGTGAACAAATTGTGTACATAATGACGGTTGACATTTTTAAGATTAGGTTTTATCATATATCTACCGTTGGCGGACAGGAAAAAGGAGGACGGCAGATGCCTGGGAAACAGGCCGCCGTTACGCCGCTGTCCGGATGACGGGAAGAGAATGGATGCGGAAAGGGGAGCTGCCCGGTGCAGCGCCGCTTTTTTGTATCGTTTCGCTGGAAGGGCCTCTTTGCAGCGGAACAATAAGAGAAAAGGAGTTAACCAACATGAAGAAGTTTCTTGCACTGCTTCTGGCTGCCTCTATGATGATGGCCCTTGTGGCCTGCGGCAGCAATGGGGGCAACAACAGTACTGCCAACAACGGCGGCAGCGCCGATGACACCGGCAGCGAAGGCGGCGATACCATCAAGATCGCTCTGATTGGTAACACCACCGGCGACTACGCTCAGTACGGTATCCCCGTCCGTAACGGCGCCATGCTGTACATTGACCAGCTCAACGCCAACGGCGGTATCAACGGCAAGCAGATCGAAGTCCTGGAATACGACGACAAGGGCGACGGCGTGGAGGCGGTCAACGCCTTCAACCTGGCTATGGACCAGGGGATCACCGCTGTGATCGGCTCTGTTCTGACCGGTCCCACCATCACACTGGCCGATGCCACTTATGAGGTGAATATGCCTCAGATCAGTGCCTCCGCCACCGCCCAGGGCGTCACCCAGATCGACCCTGAGGACGAGAGCGCCGGTATCCGCACCAATGTGTTCCGTTCCTGCTTCATCGACCCCTTCCAGGGCCAGACCATGGCGCACTACGCCGCTGATAAGCTGGGCGCCACCACCGCTGCTATCCTCTATGAGAGCGGCAGTGACTACTCCGAGGGCTGCATGAACGGCTTTGTGGAGGCTTGTGGTGAGCTGGGCATCGAGATCGTGGCCACCGAGGCTTTTGCCACCGGTGACAAGGACTTCAACGCCCAGATGACCAACATCGCCAACGCCAACCCCGACGTGGTGTTCATGCCCTTCTACTACACGGAAGCCGGCCTTGCCATCACCCAGGGCCGTCAGGCTGGCCTCACCGCCACTATCCTGGGCGCCGACGGTTTCGGCGGCATCAAGGATTATGCTTCCGCTGAGGACCTGGAGGGCACCGTGTATGGCTCCGGCTATGCACCCGGCACCGACTCCGTTGCCCAGTTCGAGGCCGACTATGAGGAGACCTACGGCGAGCCTGTCCCCAACATGTTTGCTCCTCTGGCTTACGACGCCGCCATGCTCCTGTGCGAGGCACTCAAGGCTGCTGAAGAGCAGGGCCTCACTGCCGGCAGCGACGAGTACAAGCAGGCTGTGATCGACACGATCGCCTCCATGAGCGGAGTGGAGGGCATCACCGGTACGTATACCTTTGATGAGTACAACAACCCTGAGAAGTCTGTGGCTATGATCCAGCTCCAGGGCGGCGAGGAGAAGTTCACTGAGTTCTACTCCTTCAACTAAAATGATACCATCGATCCCCATTTGACGCACAAGGGGCGCGGAGGGAGGAAAACTCCCTCCGCGCTCTCCAGTATTTTTGGCGGACGCCCAATGGACGCACCCGCTTGCCGGAATGTAGTTCATGCGGATGCGGCCACCGGGTGTTCGCACCCGATCTATGAGAGAAAACTGAGAAGAGAGAAAGGACGTGAAGCAGTATGTCCTATGTATTCAGTCAGGCAGTCAACGCTTTGCAGCTGGGTTCCATCTATGCGCTGGTGGCTCTGGGCTACAGCATGGTGTACGGCATTATCCTGCTGCTGAACTTTGCCCACGGTGACATCATCATGGTGGGCGCCTATGTGACCTATTATGCGATGACCTCCTTCCATCTCCATCCCCTGGTGTCTGTGGTGATGGCAGTGGTCATGTGTACGCTGCTGGGTGTGGCGATCGAAAAAGTGGCCTATACGCCCCTTCGCTCCGCACCCCGGCTGAGCCTTCTTATCACCGCTATCGGTATCTCCTTCCTGCTGGAGAACGGGGCACAGCTCCTCTTCGGCAGCGATACCAAGAGCATGGTCCAGGAGCCGTTGATCTCCGGCAACCTCACCATCGGAAGTGTTTCCATCACCTATGCCGCCATCATCACCATCCTGGTGTCCATCGTGTCCATGATTGCGCTGACGATTCTGGTGCAGAAGACCAAGCTGGGCAAGGCCATGCGGGCGGTCAGTGAGGATATGGGCGCTGCCCAGCTCATGGGCATCAGCCTCAACCGTACCATCTCCTTTACCTTTGCTGTGGGTTCCGCGCTGGCGGGCATCGGCTCTGTGCTCCATATAGCCTCCTATTTCCAGGCCAGCCCCATGATGGGTTCCATGCTGGGCCTGAAGGCTTTCGTGGCGGCAGTGCTGGGCGGCATCGGCTCTATTCCCGGCGCCATGATCGGCGGCTTTGCCATCGGTATCGTGGAGACCTTGGTAACGGCGGCGGGCCTGTCCACCTGGAAGGACGGCGTGGTGTTCGCTATTCTGATCGTGGTCCTGCTCCTGAAGCCTACCGGCATCCTGGGCAAGAAGATCACGGAAAAGGTATAAGGGGGGACGAGAAATGAAACAAAATACAGTCCGTATCCCGATGCCTCTGCGTTACGTCATTAATATTGTACTGACGGTGGCGCTGTGGGGTGTGTTTGCTGCCCTGATCGCCCAAGGTATCATTACCAACTACTGGTCCGGCATCCTGGTGACCATCGGCATCAATATCATCCTGGCGGTGTCTTTGAATGTGGCCACCGGTTATCTGGGACAGTTGCCTCTGGGCCACGCCGGCTTTATGGCGGTGGGAGCCTATGCCGGAGGCATCTATATGAAAACTACGCCTCTGGCGGAATTGCTGCGTGCAGATAATACCCTGGCGGCTCTGCCCTATATCATCATCGCTCTGCTTTTGTCCGGCGTGGTGGCGGGTATTTTCGGCCTGATCATCGGTATCCCTGCCCTGCGTCTGAAAGGCGACTATCTGGCCATCATCACTTTGGGCTTCGGCGAGATCATCCGGGTGGTTCTGACCAATATCGACTCGGTGCTGGGCTTCAAATTCACCTACGGTGCGGCAGGACTCAAGCAGGTGCCTAAGATCTCCAGCTTCACGCTGGTCTTTGTCTGTGTGGCGCTGACCTGCCTGGTCATCCACATGGTCATGAAATCCCGCCATGGCCGGGCCACCCTCTCCATCCGGGAAAATGAGATCGCCGCAGAGAGTGTGGGTATCAATACCACCTACTATAAGGTCATGGCCTTCGTTATGTCCGCATTTTTCGCCGGCATTGCCGGATGCCTGTACGCCGGCTACCTGGGGTCCCTGTTCCCCTCCACCTTCAAGTTCATGAAGTCTATCGAGATCCTGGTGATGGTGGTGCTGGGCGGCATGGGTTCCATGCTTGGGTCCGTATTGTCCGCTACGGTGCTGACTGTGATCTCGGAGCTGCTGCGGACGGTAGGCGACCTGCGTATGGTGTTCTATTCCCTGGCTCTGGTCCTGATGATGATCTTCCGGCCCAAGGGACTGCTGGGCAGCTATGACTTCTCTATGTCCCGGATACTGGAAAAGACCATAGGCTTTATGTTCCGGCCCGCAGGACGGAAGGAGCAGAAAAAAGGAGGCGCGGTGAAATGAAACGTGATCCCAGAACCATAACCAAGCTTGTTCCTGTCCCTTCCACCAATATCATCCCGGAGCGGGATGTGGATAAGAGCCCCATTCTGGAGTGCCGTCACCTGGGCATCGACTTCGGCGGCCTGACGGCGGTGGAGGACTTCAACATGGCCATCGGCCGCACGGAGATCGCCGGCCTCATCGGCCCCAACGGCGCGGGCAAGACCACTGTATTCAACCTCCTGACCAAGGTGTATCAGCCCACCCGCGGAACGGTCCTGGTGGACGGCCGGGATACCGCCGGCAAGAGCACCATTCAGGTCAGCCACATGGGCATCGCACGTACCTTCCAGAATATCCGCCTGTTCAAAGAACTCACGGTGATGGACAACGTCCTCATCGGCCTGCACCACGAGATGGACTACCGGCTGGCCGGAGCCATCTTCCGCCTGCCCGGTTATTGGCGGGGCGAGCGGATCGCCCGGGATCGGGCCATGGAGCTGCTGGGTATTTTCGACATGCAGGATATGGCGGACTATAAGGCGGGTTCCCTGCCCTACGGCGCCCAGCGCCGCCTGGAGATCGTCCGTGCTCTGGCCACCGGCCCCAGCCTCCTGCTGCTGGATGAGCCGGCAGCAGGCATGAACCCCTCTGAGACGGCGGAGCTGATGGACAACATCGTGAAGATCCGGGATACGTTCCAGATCGCCATCATGCTCATTGAGCACGATATGAACCTGGTCATGGGGATCTGTGAAGGCATCTGCGTGCTGAATTTCGGTAAGATCATTGCCAAGGGCACGCCGGAGGATATCCAGGCCAATCCTGCGGTCATCGAGGCCTACCTGGGCAAGAAGAAGGGGGCGTAAGGCTATGGCACTGCTGAAAGTTGATGATATCCATGTGTACTATGGCAGTATCCATGCGGTAAAAGGGGTATCTTTTACCGTCAACGAAGGGGAGATCGTCACCCTGATCGGAGCCAACGGTGCAGGCAAATCCACGGTTCTGAATACTGTTTCCGGCCTGCTCCATCCCAAGAGCGGCAGCGTGATCTTCCAGGACAAGGACCTCAAAGGCGTAGCGCCCCACAAGGTAGTGGAGCGGGGCCTTGCCCAAGTGCCCGAAGGCCGGCGGATCTTCCTGCAGATGACGGTGGAAGAAAACCTGGAGATGGGCGCCTACACCCAGCCCAAGAGCACTCTGGAGCCGGGGATTGCCGACGTCTATGAGCGTTTCCCCCGGCTGAAGGAGCGGCGGCGGCAGATCGCTGGAACCCTCTCCGGCGGCGAGCAGCAGATGCTGGCCATGGGCCGGGCCCTCATGAGCAAGCCCAAGCTCCTGATGCTGGATGAGCCCTCCATGGGCCTTGCCCCCATTCTGGTGGAGCAGATATTCGATATCATTCGTGAACTCCACGCCGCAGGCACCACCATCCTTTTGGTGGAACAGAACGCTCAGGCGGCTCTGGCCGTGGCGGACCGGGCTTACGTTATGGAGACCGGCAAGATCACCCTCAGTGGCACCGGTGTGGAGCTCATGGCCAGTGACCAGGTCCAGAAGGCTTACCTGGGTGCATAAGCTATAAGCGGTCCCTATCAAAATAAATCACTGCGCCCCGGCTGCTGAAAGCAGCTGGGGCGCTGTTTGTTGCGTATGTTCTCAAATCAGCCAGCGGTTGACGACAGGAATACGGCACAAAACTAAGTAGGCACAAAGACTCAGCCCTAGCAGGAGAAGGGCCTGGAGAGGAATGCTCCATAGGGGTGGCAGGGCCTCAAAAAAGCTCTGCCGTGCCAACCATTGAAAAAAGGGGTGAATAAGGTACACGCAGAAGGAGGCCCGGGAGAGAAAAGCGACAAAGAGCGGCAGGTCCCAGCGCTGGGAGAGGGCTTGCGCCAGTCGGAAGATTCCCACAGCCATCAACACGGAGGTGGGGGAGAACCCATCCAAAAGAATCATGTTCAAAGCTCCTTCGGTGGTGCTGCGCTGCCAGGTGAAGAGAAATTCGGCAACGAAACTTCCAAGGAGAAGAAAGAAAGAAGGGAGGATACCCCTGGAAGGCGTGCGGAGCAGATACCAGCCCAGAAGACCCAGCCCGGCGCTGGCAAATACAGGCGGCAGGATAAAACGCAGGAGGGACGGACCGCCCTGGGAGAAGGGGAAGAAATACTGCAGAAAGGGGAGAAGTACGCCTGTGACAAGAAAGAGAAGGACGGAGTACCGCAGCTCCCCCCTGGAGGCATAGCGGCAGATCAGCCGGGTGAGAGGCAGGGCCAGGTACAGTCCGATGGCGAAATAGAAGTAGTAGAGGTGGAAGTAGGTGTTTCCCGTGAGCCAGTTCTGTCCGGCCAATCGGAGCAGAGTTGGCAGGGGGGCGCTTCCCCGCAGCATCCAGATCCGCAGGCACTCGTACAGAGCAGCCCATACGGACAAGGCGGCCACCAGTCGGAGCAGATATCGGGAGAACAGCTTGCTCAGAGGGAGTTCCCGTTCCGGGGCGTTCATCAGAGCACCGCTGCACATGAGAAATACCGGAACGGCCCACTTGCAGGTTCCGTTCCACAGCAGCACCACCAGCCAGGGAAGGCTGCCGATCTCATAGAGTGAAAAGCGTCCAGCGCTGCAGTGGATGAGAAGAACAGCGCATACTGCCATACATTTGGTCAGGTCAATAGCACTGCTGCGGTGGGGCGTTGTATTCATGATAGGTTTCCTCCCTGGTTATCAGAATGGAAATGGGAAGGGAAATACCGGCCTGCCAGATCCCAGAAGTCCTCTTGGCGGGTAATGTACATAAGCAGGAGGTACAAAGCCACTGCAAAAACGCCCAGTCCCAGGCACTTGGCTACCAGAAGGATCTTTCCCTCTGCCCCGGTCAGCACCATACCAGCGGCAAACCGCAGACAGAGTCCGGTCACAACTGCCACTGCGATACACTTGACGACGGGCAGGAGCCGGATACCGCTGGTTTTCCACAGCAGCAGGATGGCCAGGACGATACCGCCCACCGTAAGGGAGAAAGCGGTAGCCAGAGCCAGACCCAAAGCGCCCAGAGAGGGAGACAGCAGGTGGTTAAGGCCCCAGTTGTGGAGAAGAATACCGCCGTTGACGATCAAAGGGGCCAGCGTCTTTTCCATCGTATAGTAGGCTTTGCTGAGCAGATCCAGGGCGCAGAACCCGGCCATGGACAAAGCGTATGCGGAGAAGATGACGCCGGTAGCGGCGGTGGAGGAGGCGTCAAAGCTGCCGCCTTCAAAGAGAACCTTGACGATAGGCGTCCCGAATACTGCCAGCACCGCAGACGCAGGAAGGATCACCAGCATCGTACAGCGGAGAATGCCCCAGATATAGCGCCGGTAGGTGGCAGGGTCTGTGGTGGCATATTCCTGACTGAACTTGGGGAAGAGTACGGTGCTGATACTGTAGATGAGGGTGGTGGTCAGAGGGGTGAACAGCTTATCCGCATAGTAAAACACGCTGACAGGGCTGTCGGTAAGGCTTGCGGCCATACTGGAGTCCTGAAGGTAGCAGAAAAGGAAGATAGAGGTGGTAAGGACCGTCACCACCGCAGTCTTGAAGAACGTGCGGACATAGCTGGCCCGAAGGTCCAGTTTGGGCCGCGGGCAGTAGTGCTCCCTGATCCCGTAGGGGGCGGTCATCCCCAGCTGCAGGAGCCATGCGGCAGATACGGCGGCTACATATCCGCCTACTCCCCAACGATCGGCAAACAGAGCCAGGAACAGGATCAGCGCAATGTTGTAGGGAAGGCTCATGCTGCCCTGGAGGACAAAATGCTCCTGGGACTGGAACAGAGCTACCAGCAGATAGGTCAGCACGATCACCGGCAGGGTCAGCATCATGACCCGCAGGTAGGAGGCCAGACGCAGGGCGTCCTCCTGCCCGCCGTCCCACAGGGACGCAGCCCAGGGGGTAAAGGTGGCGGCTATACCAAGAGCCGTGACCACCAGACTCAGCAGGACGGTGATGGTGATGAGGTTGTTGGCAGCACTGTACCCCTCTTTCCGGTCCCGGCGCAGCCGGGGCGTAAGAATGGGGACAGCGGCAACGCAGAGCGCGTAAGCCGCTGTGGTGAAGAGGTAGATCGTGTTGTTGTTGGCAATGGTATAGAGGTCGGCGGCAGCCTGGGTACCGAAAGCTCTGGCCTGCAGAGCTTCCCGGATGATGCCCAGTACCTTGGCCAGCAGCGTGACCAGAGCTACCGCACTGATAAGATTCAGGGTTTGATTTCGTTTCACTTTGACTGCTCCATAATATCGCGGATCAATTCTTCATTTCGGTCCAGTTTTGCAATCAGACCATCCAGGCACAGGGCCACCGTCTGGCGGATGTCCTCCCGGCGCGCCATGGTTTCACGGAAGGCGGCCTGGAATTTTTCCAGGCTGAATTCCTCCACACTGCATAAAGTGGGCTGCTGGATGGAGGAGAGGAAGGAATCCACTTTCGGGTCGTAGGAAATACCGATCATGGGGACCCCCATCACAGCGGCATAGATCAGGGAGTGGAGCCGTATGCCCACCAGCACGTCCATGCAGCCGATAATGGACAGGGTCTCCTCCGACAGATATTTCTGCCGCAGGCAGCCCACGTGGCCATCCAGGTCGTTGGCAATAGCCTCACATACGCCCAGATCCTCGCTGTGAAAGAAGGGGATCAGCACCGATTCGGCGCCGTATTCCTCACGGAGCCAGAGAATGGCTTTTTCGATCTCCTTCAGGAAAAGAGGGTCACGGCGGCGGGCCTTGACGGCCCAGCCCACCGTGAGGACACCCTCCTTCCGGGGGCAGCCCTCCTGCTCCAGAATGGTCAGTCCCATGGAGGGGTCTGCCTTTTTCACACGGATCACCGGATCTGCGGTGACATGGATCAAATGCTCCGGGACACCGATCTCCAGCAGCAGATCCCGGCTTTTGGCGTCCCGGACCACGATGCCGCTGGTCCGCCGCAGAGTAGAGGCGGTAAGACGGCGGTTTTTCGGGTCGGAGATCGGGCCGATGCCCTGGCTGTAGATGAAGGTCTTTTTCCCCATCAGCTGGGCCAGGCGCAAAATGAAAAGGTAATAGAGAATGCTGCGGGCGGAGGTGGCGTCCTGAAGAAGACTTCCGCCTCCGGAAAGCAGCAGATCACAGTGGAGGACGGAGCGGAAAATATCCCAAAGAGACATCCGGCGTGCGGCTTTCACGCCATATTTGGCACTGGTTTGAGCCGGGTCCTGGGAAAGAACGGTGATATCGATGTCCGGAAGCTTTTCCCGGAGATTGTCGATCACCGTGCGCAGGATGGATTCATCGCCGATATTGTTAAAGCCGTAGTAGCCCGATATCAGTATGTTGTACATGTCACTTCTGTTCCGTCTCCATATATTTTTTCAGGTATTTGTTGTACCACTTGTACAGCAGATCAAAGCACAGGATCATCACGCAGCCGATGACGATGCCGAAGAGCAGGGAGTAGCCGGTGCGGATAAAGCCCAGGTACAGAGGCGTGTGGATATGCATGAAGGTGTTGCAGATGCTGGTAAGGCCGATGGTCCCGGCAAGACCGAACAGGGCGGTAAAGAAGGGAAGGCGGCGTACAGCACAGTAAACGGCCAGCATGATGCCGGGGAACGCCACCAGGAATTCCTTGGTCCGGGGACGTGCCAGCAGGAGGTTTTCCAGATCGTTGCGCATCATGATCTCCAGGGTGGAGACGGACACGTCGCTCTCATGGCCGGTGCGGGCCAGGTAGTAGTAGCCGCACAGGCCTACCACTGCCAGCAGGACCACACACCATACCGGAATGTTCCACTTCATGGCGGTGACGATATCCCGGACATCCAGGGTGTTGGAGGCGCGGTCTTTCTGGAAGAATCCGTAATAGGAGATAAAGATCAGGCAGAAGAAAGCCAGAGGCAGCAGCTGGGCCGCCTTCACGCCACGGAAGATACCGAACTCCAGCATATAATCGGTGGAGGAGAGAGGAGCCGCGGTCATCATGGCACCGGCCAGGGCCATCAGAGCGGAGCCCAGGAGGACCAGGATGCAGCGGGGAAGGATCTTGCGCAGAGGAGCATTTTCCGCCATCTGCAGGCTGCTGCGCTTGGCGGCGCGCAGGAAGAATACCGCCGCGATGCAGGCAAATACCACCGCGCTGGCAAAGCTGGCCAGCAGCCGGAAGAAATTAGGCAATACCAGCCATGCACCGAATACGCACACCGCCGCTACGCCGGCCAGGAGATAGGTCCACTTCTTCTTCATGGGCAGGAAGGTGGCGGGCAGCAGAGCACCGCCGATACCGGCACCCAATCCCAGGATCAGCATGACCACAGAGGGGATCTGGTAGTTTTCCATGACGGAGGCCTCTCCCATGGAGATGCCGTGGGCGGACAGACGGTCGTTGAGGCTTTCAAAAAGGTCGCGGTAGACCTGGACATCTGTAATGTAGGCGAAGCTGTTGTCGGTCTGCTTGATAGGCTTGAAATAGATCACACGGATGTTCCGCTCCACGATAGCCCGGAAGAGAGTGTTCTCCACCTCCTCGGCGCCCTCATAGCCGTAGTAGCCGTAGCGGTACTGAATATAATCCCATACGGAGAACACGCGGACAGCATTATAATCTGTCTCCTGGGCAATGGTCTCTACGCCGGACTGGAGGATATTTTCACGCTGGACATTGGTCTCGATGAGGCCCAGCGTGATATCGTTGTCCTTGATATAGGAGAGAGCGTAGTCGTCCTCGTCGTCAAAGCCGATCACGGCCTCGCCGCCGGCAATAATATAGGTGGGATCAATGCCATAGCGCTCGTAGCCAGCCACTACCGCCTTGGCGTAACGGGTGTCATTGTGCCCGTCGTAGCAGATGGTGCGGGGGACGATCTCCATGCCCAGGGACTGGATGGTCTCCACTTTGCTGGGCATCAGACCCAGGGAGATGTACATGAGCTTGGAGGCTACGATCTCGTTGCGCTCGGTGAATCCTTTGCTGAGGGTATCGGTATAGCTGAAATCAGAGAGATACAGGGTGTCATTGACCTCGCCGTTGAGGAGGATATACGCCTCGTCCCCCAGGTTCAGCATGACCACGTCCTCCGGATGAAAGCGCTGCTCCACCGCTTCGGTGACAAACTGGGTAGCTTCCTGGCCGGAGACTTCCACCAGAACGTCAAAACGGTCAAAGCCGTAATCCGTGATGGTGGAGATGAACTCCGCAGGATAATCACCCCGCCAGTCCGCGTTCTGGATGATGGTGTCCATCATGGTGGAGGTCACGGAGAGGGGGGAGTTCTCCATCAGGGAGGTGAGGCTCTCCTCTGTCAGGCCCACCCGGGTGATGCCCATGTCCCTGAACTGCTCCAGCCACCAGCTGATATCTTCCTCGCTCTGATCGGCCAGCAGTTCCAGCTCGGTGTAATCCAGGATCACATCGTAGGTCTTGTTTTCCGATTCGATCTGCCAGCGGCGGGCGATCACCGTCAGACTTACCAGAACGGCGGCGGCCAGCAGGGCCAGCAGAATTCGATTGGCTTTGGTAAATGATTTCATGCTCTGTCTGCTCCTATCGTCGATGTACTTTGTTGGCTGTATGGATTCAGCCGCGGGAACGCCGGAAGGTGAGATATCCCTCCAGGATCAGCGCTGCTGCCACAGAATCCACTACAGCTTTTCGCTTTTTGGCATTTTTCCCGGCGCTCTGCAGGATGTTGTGGGCGTCGATGGTGGTCCGCCGCTCGTCCCAGAGGATCACCGGCAGAGAAAACCGCTCCTGCAGCGCCTGTTCCAGGGCTTGTGCCTTTTCGGCCCGGGGCCCCAGCGTCCCGTCCATGTTTTTCGGGTACCCCAGCACCAGCTCCTCCACGCCGTATTCCTCGATCAGACTGCCCAGACGATCCAGGACTTCCTCCTGACGGCGGGAGTGGATGGTGGTGGTGTAACCGGCCAGAAGACCGGTGAGATCCGATATGGCCACGCCGGTGTGGGCGTCGCCGTAATCGATGGCCATAATGCGCATGCTGCTTCTCCTTGACAGCGGGCAGAGTCCGCTATATAGTAGTGCCGCGGCATCTTGCCGCATCTTTTCATTATACTATACTTATTCTGTAAAAAAAAGTAGCAGATTTGAAAAAAATGTATTGACCTTAAGGGCACTCCATGGTATAGTAATAATTACCTGTGGAAATGGGGCTTTCTTTTTGTGCGCATTTTTCGCTTTTGGCGCCGGAAAGAGCCGCCGTTTTGCAAGCAGGGAGGCAATCGGTACAGGCCGCAGAGCCTGCATACATGAATAAGGAGGTGCCGTTAGGAGATGCGCGTTAAAATCACGTTGAGATGCAACGAGTGCAAGCAGAGAAACTACAACACGGTCAAGAACAAGAAGAACGATCCTGATCGTCTGGAGATGAACAAGTACTGCCCCTTCTGCAGAAAGCACACGGTCCACTCTGAGACCAAGTAAGGAAAGGGAGAATTCATCATGGCAGAAGAAAAGAAGGTCAAAAAGGATCGGGGCCGTTGGTTCCGTGAGATGAAAAGCGAACTGAAAAAGGTCGTGTGGCCTACTCCCGACAAGGTGGCCAAGAATACCGGCACGGTGATCCTGTGCAGCCTTGCCATCGGCGTATGCATTTGGGTGTTCGACGGCGTTGCCGCTCTGTTCATCAAGACCCTGCTCGACGTCTTTGGGGCGTAAGAGGTAGGGGAAAATGGCCGATAATGCTAGATGGTATGTAGCCCATACCTATTCCGGCTATGAAAACGCCGTAAAAACTACCATTGAGAAGTTTGTCACCAACCGCCACCTGGAGGATATGATCCTGGATATCCAGATCCCTCTGGAAAAGGTGACGGAGATCAACGACGCAGGTGTTGCCAAGGAAGTGGAGCGCAAGGTGTTCCCCGGTTATGTGCTCATCAAGATGGTCATGACCGATGATACCTGGCACCTGGTGCGCAATGTCCGCGGTGTCACCGGTTTTGTGGGCGAGGCCAGCAACAAGCCTATCCCCCTGACGGAGGAGGAGGTCCTGGCCCTGGGCATGGAGAAGCACGAAGTGGTGGTCCTCTACAAAGTGGGCGACCGGGTGCGGATCAGCGATGGCCCTCTGGAGTCCTTTACCGGTGTCGTGGAAGAGATCGATCCAGAGAAGAACAAAGTCTCTGTTGTCGTATCCATGTTCGGCCGGGAGACCCCGGTGGAGCTGGAGCTGGATCAGGTCGAAGTCGTAGACTGACAAACACAATTTTCCTGAGCAAGTTTTCCGCCGCGCGGCGGCGACGTGGGAGGGGCCGTCACAAGACCAGACAAGCCCCGCCACCACCACATTATATCAAGGAGGTGCCTGAACATGGCACAGAAAGTCGTAGGATACGTTAAGCTGCAGATCCCTGCAGGCAAAGCAACCCCCGCGCCCCCTGTTGGCCCTGCTCTGGGTCAGCACGGCGTTAACATCGCCGCTTTCACCAAGGAGTTCAACGAGCGCACCAAGAATGACATGGGCATGATCATCCCTGTGGTCATCACCGTCTATTCTGACCGCTCCTTCACCTTTATCACCAAGACTCCTCCCGCCGCGGTCCTCATCAAGAAGGCCTGCAACATCGAGTCCGGTTCCGGCGTGCCCAACAAGACCAAGGTCGCTACCATCAGCAAGGCTGATGTGCAGAAGATCGCCGAGACCAAGATGCCCGACCTGAACGCTGCCAGTCTGGAAGCCGCTATGAGCATGATCGCCGGCACCGCGCGCAGCATGGGCGTTATCGTTGGCGAATAAGGAGGGCATAAGAGATGTTTAGAGGTAAGAAATATCAGACCAGCGCCAAGCAGATCGACAAGGCTACCCTGTATGATTCCAAGGAGGCCTTTGAGATCATCTGCAAGACCGCTTCCGCTAAGTTCGACGAGACTGTTGAGCTGCATGTAAAGCTGGGTGTCGATTCCCGTCACGCTGACCAGCAGGTCCGCGGCGCCATCGTCCTGCCCCACGGTACTGGTAAGACCGCCCGCGTGCTGGTCTTTGCCAAGGGCGACAAGGCTGACGCTGCCCGGGCTGCCGGTGCTGATTTCGTCGGCGATATGGATATGGTCGAGAAGATCCAGAAGGAAAACTGGTTCGATTTCGATGTAGTCGTGGCCAGCCCCGATATGATGGGCGTTGTAGGCCGTCTGGGTAAGGTTCTGGGCCCCAAGGGCCTGATGCCCTCCCCCAAGGCCGGCACTGTTACTCCCGACGTGGCTAAGGCCGTGCAGGAAGTCAAGGCCGGTAAGGTCGAGTACCGTCTGGACAAGACCAACATCATCCACTGCCCCATCGGCAAGGTTTCCTTCGGCGCTGAGAAGCTCAATGACAACTTCAACGCTCTCATGGGCGCTATTGTCAAAGCTAAGCCCGCCGCTGCCAAGGGCCAGTATATCCGCAGCTGTGTCACCGCCTCCACCATGGGCCCTGGCATCAAGCTGAGCACCGCGAAGCTCATCTAAGAGCCGGCAGAAGCCAAAATAGGAAAATTTTCCTACAAATTTGATATTTAAGTATTGACAAATGTCGAGTACTTAAATATAATACTTGATGCGTTCCAAAGACAGCAGGTGGGTTTGCCCATAAATCCTGCCGAGGATAGCCGATCGATATGATTTGCTTACAGTCCTTGTGTCTTTGCGGACACAAGGACTGTTTCCTTTTTCTTGAACGCACCAACGTCCCCGCAAATCTAATGGAGGTGAAAACAAGAATGCCTAACGCAAAAGTTCTGAGCGAGAAGCAGGCCATCGTTGCTTCTCTGACGGAAAAGCTGCAGGGCGCCGCCGCTGGCGTGCTGGTGGATTACAAGGGCATCACCGTGTCCGAGGACACCGCTCTGCGTGCTGAGCTGCGCAAGAACAACGTCGAGTACGCTGTTGTGAAGAACACCCTGCTGCGCTTTGCTGTCAACAACTGCGGCATGAATGAGCTGGACGACCTGCTCAACGGCACCACTTCTCTGGCCATCTGCAACGATGACCCCGTGGCGCCTGCCCGTATCGTCAATGACTTCGCCAAGAAGCTGGGTGACCGCTTTACCATCAAGGGCGGCTTCATGGACGGCAAGGTCATGCCTCTCAACGAGGTCATGGCTCTGGCGGAGATCCCCCCGATCCCCGTCCTGCGTGCCCAGGTCCTGGGTACCATGCTGGCTCCCATTTCTGGTCTGGCTTGTGTCCTCAAGCAGATCGCCGAGAAGCAGGGTGCTCCCGCCGAGGAAGCTCCCGCTGCCGAGTAATCGGCTTCTATCCACAACTACTTTTTACTGAAAAAATATTAGGAGGTACCTAACAATGGCTAGTGAGAAAGTTACTGCTATGATCGAAGAAATCAAGGCGCTGACCGTCCTGGAGCTGAGTGAGCTGGTTCACGCTCTGGAGGAGGAGTTCGGTGTTTCCGCCGCTGCTATGGCTGCTCCCGCTGCTGGCGCTGCTGCTCCCGCTGCTGAGGAGAAGACTGAGTTTGACGTGGTCCTGACCGGCTTTGATGCCGCTGCCAAGATCAAGGTCATCAAGATTGTCCGCGAGATCACCGGTCTGGGCCTGGCTGAGGCTAAGGCTGCTGTCGAGGGCGCTCCCAAGGCTCTGAAGGAGGGCGTGTCCAAGGAGGATGCCGAGGCTCTGAAGGCCAAGCTGGAAGAGGCCGGTGCCAAGGTCGAGCTGAAGTAAGTTTTCATCGTCCATTTTGCAACCCAGGGCTATTGCCCTGGGTTGTTTTATTTTCTGAGATATGGAACGCGGGTGAGGGTCAGACAATACTAAGACCTGTGGGCGGTTGCAGGATTTTTGCTGTCTCTTGCTTTTTTTAAAGATATTTAGTATCATAAAACAAATCCATACAGCGGGCCGACCCGCTGAGATAGATAGAAGGCAGCCACCTGAGGACTGGAGCTATGGCGGTCTGTCTTTTTAGAAGGAGGCAGCTTTATGGTATATACCATTCAAAACCCCTATTTGACATTGACAGTGGACGACCTGGGGGCACAGATGATGTCTCTCACCGGCAGTGATGGTACAGAGTATCTTTGGAACGGTGACGCCGCCTTCTGGCGCAACCGGGCTCCCAATTTGTTCCCTTATGTGGGGCGTTCTACAGAGGATGCCTGCACGATCCACGGCGTCCGCTATCCTATGAGCCGCCACGGCTTTGCCAACCGCACCCGCTTTACAGTGGAGAGCCATGGCCCGGATCGTATCACCTTTACCATGACCGACAGCCCGGAGAGCCGAGAAAATTACCCCTGGGCGTTTTCCTTCAGCGTCAGCTATATGTTGACAGGACCGGCGGTGGAGATTACATATGAGGTCATTAACCGTGACAGGGAGACCATTTATTTTGGGCTGGGTGGGCACCCTGGCTTCCGGGTGCCGATGGAGCCCGGCTTTGCTTTTACAGATTATGCGCTGACGTTTGGCCACCGCTGCTCTCCTGCCAGGGTGGAGCTGTCTGATGCCTATATGATCAGCGGCCGGGAGACGGCATTTCCTCTGACAAACGGGGATACGCTGCCGTTGCGGCATGACCTGTTTGACCATGATGCTATCATCCTGCACCACATGGATAAGACGGTCACTTTGTCCGCTAAAGGCGGACAGCGGGGCGTGACTCTGGAGATCCCGCGAATGAATTACCTGGGAGTATGGCATACGCCGGAGAAAGAAGCTCCGTTTGTATGCCTGGAGCCTTGGGTGAGCCTGCCTGCCCGCCAGGATGTGGTGGAGGAGCTTACTCAGCAGGGTGATCTGGTCGCTCTGCTGCCCGGGGAGCGATATATCAATCCTTGGAAAATCACCACTTTTTGAGGAGGAAAAACGGTGTATGAAAGACTGATCGACAGCCCTGTAGGGCTGTTGACATTACGAGCAGAGGACGGAGCGCTGACAGCGATCCTGTTTGGAGATCAGCGGACAGGACTGCCTGGAAGCAACCAAATACTGGATCAGGCGGAGGCTGAGCTGAAGGAGTATTTTGCCGGAGAGCGAAAGGAATTTGCGGTTCCTGTCCGCCTGACGGGGACAGAGTTTCAGAAAAAAGTGTGGGCCGCTCTTGCGGAGATCCCCTATGGCGGGACGGCCACATATGGCGAGATCGCTGAGCGGATCGGAAAGCCCAAGGCATGCCGCGCAGTGGGAACAGCCAATCATCACAATCCGGTCCCCATTATTGTGCCTTGTCACCGTGTCATTGGCGCGGGCGGCAGCCTGACGGGTTACGGCGGCGGCCTGGAGGTGAAGGCTTACCTGCTGACACTGGAGAGACACGTATCGTAAGAAAAAGGCCATGTGCTGTCCCGGAGAGAGACAGCACAGGGCCTTGCTGCTGCTTAGATGTTGCTGCTATTGCGCGATATATTCCATAACTGCGGAGGGGATGTAATGATGGAGGGGCTCATTCAATACCCACTTTCCATGGAGAAACTTCTCGTTGTTTGGATGGATAGAGAAGGTACCGTCACTTCTTTCAGACATATAAAGGGTATTCCCACCTGATGTGTGGATACCGATATCGGTGAGTTCCTCTTCTGATTCGGCGGGACCCAGCCAGTAATTTTGAGCAGAGATTTCCCCCAGGCCGCGCAGCAGCTCGTCTGCGCTCCCCCCATTTATTGTTGGGATGGTTCCCTCAGCCAGAACAGGCTCTTCTTCGGATGGATACCAGGTCCAGTTTTGCGTACCATCCTTGCTGCGCAGAGATACGCTGGTAATATGTTCCTCTTCGCTGTCGATAAAGAGATCTTTCAATGTTACTTTGCCAAAAGTGGTGCAGACCGTAGCAACAATCGCACAGACGATGATGATATATGTTACGACGACAGGCTTCCTGCGATCTTTTTTTACCAGCAGTATGATCCCTGTGATCAACCAAATAAGAATGGTACAAGCCATGAGAGCTGTCTTGGTTACTGGCGACAGATCAGATATGAAGTGCTGCATCAGTAAAACCAAAGTAACGACACACTCCATTGCAAAAGATGAATTTTTCATACTGAATTCCCTCCCGCTGATCAAAGAAAGTAACTTCTTGCCGAGAAAAGTGGATACGTAGTATGCGAAAGGATGGCCGTTTCTCTATATAATACACTATGTCGTAAAAAAGAAAAAGAGGGACAAGTAAAATGAAATAAAATTTAAAAATTGGCTGCTAATTATTTTAGCTTTTGCCTGTGTATATAAGTGCCCAAATGCCGGTGTGAAGAGGGAAACGGTAGTGGAAAACTTCTGCGTGCCACAATTTAGGCTATGCGTTATCAATAATCTTTTTCAGATAAGGAAAATATGTTTTGTAAGTGCTTGTTTCAGGGTATAGACACCGTTGTGGGATCATATCCTATCTCAGGTGATGTATATGAACAAATCTTCATGGAAAACATACGCACTTTGGATTCTGGGTGTGGAGGCAGTAGGAGCGCTTTCCGGTTTCTTGACCAGAGGAGGTTCGAAAATTTATAGCGAAGTAATTGAACAGCCGCCGCTCTCTCCGCCGGCAATTGTATTTCCCATCGTCTGGGGCATTTTGTTTCTGCTGATGGGGATCAGTGCCGCCAGGATCTATCTTGCTCCGGTGTCTGACGCCAGAGCCCGAAGTTTGTTAATTTTCTTCGTACAACTGGCGTTCAATTTCTTTTGGAGCATCATTTTCTTCAACTTTCAGAGTTTCAGATTTGCGTTTCTTTGGCTGATGGTGCTGTGGGGGCTGATCCTGTGGATGATCCTCGCGTTCCGAAAGGTAGATTCTGTAGCCGCCTGGCTGCAGGTGCCCTATTTCCTGTGGGTTACCTTCGCGGCTTATTTGAATTTCGGTGTGTGGATGCTTAACCGATAGGGATAATGAAAAAGAGATGGGCTATGCCCATCTCTTTTTTGCACGATCAAGTACTGTTGGAAAATAAATGCTGGCAAGCAGGCTGTTTGTCCCCAATATCAGGGGAGATTACCAGTGGTATACGCCTGATGAAACGAACAGTTAAAATTTATATTTGTTGCGCAGATAAGTGGTATCCAGGGCAGTGGGACGGACATTTTTGCCTCTCTGGAAACACAGTACCGCGATTCCTGCCAGGTAGGGGACCATCCCCAGCAGTTCCGGAGAAAGGCCCAGGGTGTTTGATACCTGAAGCTTCATCTGCAGAGCGTCGAACAAGCCCAGAAGCAGAGCTGTCCCTAAGATCCCGCCGGGTGCCCACTTACCCATCTTTACAGCAATTACCGCCATCATGCCCTTGCCGCTGATCATTCCGTCAAAGAAGCGGTCCAATTGTCCCAGGGACATATACGACCCGGCAATGCCGCACAGCAGGCCGCAGATCAGAACGCCGCTGTACCGTAGACGCCAGACATTGATACCCGCTGTCTCCACCGTTTTGGGATCATCACCGACTGCCTGGACCCGCAGACCGTAAGTGGTGCGGAAAATCACAAACCAGGAACCTACGCCCAGCAGGATACCGATGTAAATGAGCGGAGAGAGCTGGGAGAGAAATCCTCCCACCACCGGAATCCCTGCCAGAATATCCGTTGTCTGCAGGGCGGTTACATTGGGGGAATAGGTGGAGCCGAAAATAGAGATGCAGAGGAAGCGGGCAATGCCGTTGCAGAGCATGGTCAAACCAAGGCCGCTGATGGCGTGCATACCGCCAAATTCCACACACACCAGGGCGTGGATCCCACCGGCGAGGAGACCTGCCAGCATACCGAACAGCACGCCGATCCAGGGATTGCCGGTAAGATACGAGCCCAGCACAGCGGCAAAGGCGCCGCTGACCATCATACCTTCTGCTCCCAGGTTCAGAACACCGACCCGCTCACAGTACATATTGCCCATACCGGCAATGAACATAGGGGCACTCAGGCGGATCACAGACAAAACAAATGCAAATACCAGAGACTCAGCCATGTGCCTTCTCCTTTCCCGTCCGCCGGTTGAGCAGATAGCGGACAATGTAGTTGCTGGCCACAAAGAGGATCAGGGAACCCTGGATCACGGAGATGATCTCATTAGAGATCCCTACCCGGGCCTGCATAGTCAAAGAGCCGTTGCGCAGGGCACCGAAAGCAATGCTGCCGACCACGGCGAGGATGGGGTTGGAACCACACAGCAATGCCACCGGGATACCGTCATAGCCAAACCCAGGGGAAAAATCTGTATACAGACAGTGGTAGTTGCCCAGGACCTCCAAGGCTCCTCCAACACCTGCCAGAGCGCCGCTGATGAGCAGTGCAAGGCTGGTATACTTTTTTACCGGGATTCCTGCATAGAAGGCTGCGGCCCGGTTCAGACCTACTGCCCGCATTTCATATCCGGCCACCGTTCGGGAGAAATACCACTGCAGAATCACTGCCGTCACCAGAACAAAGACAATGGCGATGGTCATACGGTAGGGAGGCCCGATCAGGTAGGGCAGTTTTGCGGTTTCCAGAATCTTCCGTGAGGAGGGGACCAGGGCATTGTCCGATTTAAAAAGATCCAATACGAAATACTGGAGGATATAGCTTGCCACATTGTTGAGCAGCAGCAGGATCACCAGCAGATCCACGCCCCGGCGCACATGCATCACCGCAGGGAAGAGGATATAGAGCATACCGAAAAGTGCCCCAGCCAGCAGGCATACGGCAATATGGAGAGGGGCAGGCAGTCCTGGGATCAGTGCTCCGGCCAGGGTAGCGCCAATAGCTCCCAGCGCCAGCTGGCCTTCCGCACCGATATTAAAGGAGTTGCCCTTCATGGATACGATGATGGCAAAGGAGGCGAAGGCAATGGGAACCGATTTTTTGATAGTGTTCACCAGTGCTGCCGGAGAGCCGAAAGCCCCTTCCAACAAAGATGCGTAAGCAGCCAGCGGGTTTTTCCCCATCAGCAGAATCCAAATGGAGCTGAAGAGAAAGGACAGAAGAAGAAGGAGAAAAGGGATCGCGGCATCCACGACAGTCCGCCGCGAAGGCTTTTTCAGGATCAGTTTCACGGTTCTACCTCCTCGGGGCGTCGGCCCACCATCATCAGACCGATCTGCTCCCTGGTGACATTCTTGGCGTCCACAATTCCTACCAATTGGCCGCTGTACATGACTGCGATGCGGTCGCTGAGCATCAGCACCTCATCCAGCTCCAGGGAGGCCAGCAGCACACTGCCGCCCCGGTTCCTGTGCTCCACCAGCGTGTTGTGGATAAACTCAATGGCTCCTACATCCACGCCCCGGGTAGGCTGGTCCGCTACGATCAGATGGGGCATAGCTCCCATTTCCCGCGCTACGATGATCTTTTGCTGGTTACCGCCGCTGAGGGTGCTGGCGCGGTTGCTACGAAGGGGAGGGCGGATGTCAAAATCACGGATGCGTTCCTCTGCCATGGCGTGAATCTTTCGGCTGTCCTGGAGGAAGCGCCTGGTAATATATCCGCTGCGCCGCTGCATTCCCAGCAGCAGATTCTCCTCCACAGAGAAGTCGAGGATCAGACCGTGGCGGTGGCGGTCCTGAGCAATGAACCCAATCCCCTCCGCCTTCCGCTTGGCAATGGAGTCCCCGGTAATTTCCCGCCCCCGGAAAGTCACACTGCCTTCCTGACAGGGCAGGATTCCGGCCACCACCTCAGTCAGCTCTGTCTGTCCGCTGCCGTCGATACCGGCAATTCCCAGAATCTCACCGCTTCGGAGGGTGAAGGAGATGTCCTGCAGTGCCTGCCGCCCCTCTGCTTTGCAGCTCACATGGCTGAGCTGCAGCATCACCTCAGAGGTATCCGCTTGGGTCTTGTGTCCTCCCAGATGGACTTCACGGCCCACCATATAGGCGGTGAGCTCCGGGATGTTGGTGTCCTCCTTTTTCACGGTGACAACGTGCCGCCCTGCCCGCAAAACGGTGATCTCGTCGCTGAAGTCCATTACCTCCTCCAGCTTGTGGGTAATGATAAGGATCGTTTTTCCGCGTTCTTTCAGCCCCTTGAGCACCAGACCCAGGTCGTCGATCTCCTGGGGGGTCAGTACAGCGGTGGGCTCGTCCAGAATAATGACATCCGCTCCGCGGTAGAGGGTCTTGACGATCTCCACCCGCTGCTGCATGCCGAGGGATATGTCCTGTACCAGAGCCTTGGGGTCAACGGTAATGCCGTAATTGCGGCATACATCCGCCACCTGTTCCTCAGCCCGGTGTCTGTCGTAACGGAAATGGCGCCGGGGCTCATCTCCCAGCACAATGTTGTCCGCAACAGACAAACGGGGAATCAGCATAAAGTGCTGGTGCACCATGCCAATTCCCTGATGAATGGCGTCCATAGCGGAGCGGAAGACAACCCGCTCCCCTTTGATCCGGATCTCACCGCCGTCCGGCTGATAAAGTCCATAGAGAATGTTCATCAGCGTGGTCTTTCCCGCGCCGTTTTCTCCGATAATTGCATGGATCGTGCCGCTCTCCACACAGAGAGAAACCCGATCATTTGCCAGTACTGCGGGAAAACGTTTGCTGATCTCCCGCATTTCTACCGCATATCCCACCAGAGTCCTCCTCCTCACTGCTTACACCCATTCCGCTGCAATAAAGACCGGCCCTCCCCCCGCAGGAGGAGGGCCGGTTCCTTGTCCTGAAATCAGGCGTTTACCTCAGCCAGGTAGCTGGCCAGCTCCTCCTCTGTAGTGGGAGGAACGATCTCGCCGGAGATCAGTTTCTGCTCAATTTCGTCCATGGCGTCCAGGATCTCCTGAGGGATCAGGTCGCCGATATTGGGAGAGATCCGGATCCCGGTAGCACCGTCAGCAAGACCGGCCTTCACGATACCGGAGGGCAGCTGGCCGTCAATAAACTGCTGGCAGACAGTGGCAAAATACTCATCGGTCTTGATGATGTGGGAGGCAATGATCCGATCGGGAGACAGCTCAAACTGGCCGGTGGCTGCACCCATGGCATACTTGCCTTCCTCCAGACCCTCTACTGCCTGGTACACGCCGTTGGCGGCGCCGCCGGCAAAGGCCTGGACGATCACCATACCGTCGTTGTACATCTGCAGAGCCAGTTCCTTGGCCTTGGCGATATCGGTGAAATCACCCACATAGGCAGCAGTAGCCTTGCCGCCGGCATAGGCCGCACCGGCCTCAAAACAGTAGCGGCACAGCTCCAGGTCAGCGATCCGCTGGCCGCCGATCCAACCCACCTCGGAAGGACCGCCCAGATACTCACTCATCATCACAGCAAAAGCGCCGCCGATAAATCCGGCCGCAGGCTCCTCAAACTGGATGGAGGTGCAGTTGTCATAGCCATCCACAGTACCCTTGTTCAGGACAAAGTGGGTATCAGGATAGTCCTCCAGGATGGGGGGCATGATCTCAGATACGGTACCGCCCATGATCACCATATCGTATCCCTCGTTGCCGAAGTTACGGGCATGGATCTCGTGGTCATTGAATTCATTGACTTCCACGCAGGTGACAGGAATGCCGGTGTTTTCAGTAAAGGTCTCTGCGGCCTTTTTCAGAGCGTCATTCAGGCCGTTGTCGCCGAAGGTGCCGGCGGCCACCAGACCGATCTTCCACTCCTTGTCCCCGGTATCTTCACCGGTTTCGCCCCCGTTGGTGCTGTTGGCATTCTGGGCGCAGCCGGCCAAAAGGGACAACATCATCCCTGCAGCCAGGACAATTGCAAGCAAACGTTTCATTGGTAAAATCCTCCTTCTTATTGCCATCAGAGCATGTATTGCTCCAATAACTTCTGATGTACACTGTTTTCCATTCCGCACTCCCCGTAGAGCTCCTGCAGATAGGCTACCATAAACCGATGGCGCTGAAGGGCCTGAGAGCGGGCCTGGGGAGTGTTCATCAGTTCGTAAATGTGCAGAAGCTTTTCATAGAAATGGTTGACGCTGGTAGAGCGGACGGAATGATCCTTGTAGCCCTTGCTGTCCAGGTTATCCCTGGGGGGAAGGGCAGGGTCCACAATCAGATTTCCAAGACTGGCTCCCGTAGCAAAGACCCTGGCAATACCGATGGCCCCCACTGCATCCAAACGGTCTGCATCCTGTACGATCTCTCCCTCAGGTGTGGCCATTTTCTTGCGGGACCCCATTCCTTTAAAGGAAAGGTCACGGATGATCTCCTGGATGTGTGCGATCTGCTCGGCAGGGGCGCCGCACTGCTCCAGCCACTGTGCTGCCGCTCTGGGGCCTGCCTCCTCGTCGCCGCCGTTGAACTTCCAGTCAGCGATGTCATGGAGCAGTGCGGCCAAAGCTACTGTCTGCCGGTCCACAGGCAGCGCGGACCTCTCCGCCAGGAGCACTGCTTCACGGTATACCCGTTGGGTGTGCAGCCAGTCGTGACCGGTGTGTTCATCACTCTGGAGCTGCTGCATATGGGCGATGGTTTTTTGTACCAGGGGATCTTCCTCTGTGCCCATTTCGCAGGCGGGCCACTGAGAGAGATCCATCCGGCGGTGCTGCACGGCAAAGCGGGGCACGCCGCCGGGAGGCGTCAGCTGGCCGTGGTGGATGAGACACAGCTTGTCAAGGATCTCCTGGGGATAGGCGAGGATCTTCTCGTAACTGCAGTGAACGGAGGCATCCTTCATCTGGCAGTCATGGAAAATGATCTCGGCCCCCTGCTCTACCAGGGAGGTCATCAGGGGCAGATCCTGAACCATGTCGGAGGTATAGGCGATCCGACCGCCAAAGAACAGGCCGCAGCTGAATTTGCCATCGATGTGCCGGGTAGAAAACCACTTGGCTTCCACACCACCGCACAGGTCAAATACTTCTCCTTCTGCCGGGGAGACCACATCAAAATAGTCCTCCAGACAGTTGCAGTCCGGATTGGTCAGGCCGCCGGTAAGGTAGCTGTCCCACAGAGCTGCACGGATAGGAGCAGGTACGATCAGTTTTACTTTCTTATGGGATACATATTTACTATACAGGGCAATGGACTCCAGACCACCAGCGTGATCGAAGTGAATGTGGGTAATAAAAATGGTATCGATAGCTTCCCTCGATATGCCTAAAATCTCCAGGCTTTCCCAAGCGGTAGTTCCGCAGTCGATCAGAGTTCGGCACCCGTTTTCTTCCAGAAGCGCATTGCTGTCCATGAGTCCCGGAACGAACCCGTTACCAGTTCCCAACATTGTCAGATACATGTACTTGCCTCCTATCCCGTTTCTGTCATCATAATACCGGAAAGATACTGTCAACAAACAGGACAAATGTCCATATCCGGTGTTAAATCCCTGAAAAACAACTGTTAGATTTTTGCGTGTTCTATGGCTTTTCCCTAAATTCCTCCAAAAAAACAATATCGGGCAGGAAGATTTTCCTGCCCGATACAATTCTCTTTTCATCCAGGTTCTCCGGTATACTGCAGCAAGCGCTGCCGATCCACTACCCGCAGCCGCCGGCCATTCTCCCGGGTGAGGGTTCCCGCCTGCTCCAGCTCTGTAATGAGCCGGCTGATGTGGCGGGGCGTCACGCCCAAATACTCCGCAAGTTCTTTGCTCTTGCAGCAGACCATCCCGTTTTCGTCGCAGTTTTGCAGGATTCGCTGGGCAAGGAGCGTTCTGGTATCATACTGGAGTATCTTGGAATAGTTATACGAAGTATTATAAAGTTTTTCAATTAAATTGTTGCAGATCAAGCGGTAGAACATTACATTGGATGAAAGGTAGTGCTGCACATCTCTCAATGTAAAGCACAGAAGCTCTGCTCTGGTCTCCGCTACGACACTGTGCAGGGTATCACGCCCTTGCAGAAATTCAATGTCCCCGAACATCAGAGGTGGTTTTGCGATGGCTACCGTGACCAGTTTCCCGTTCTCCGAAACGGAGTAGATCCGCATGGTGCCACGAAACAGTACGGACACTGATGTCACTGGGTCACCTGACGACATCACCGCTTCTCCCGCCTCGTATACTGCAATTCTTGTGTTCCGGAGCACCTCCGGCTGCAGCAGGTTCTCCACTCCCAAAGACGCTGCTGCCCGCCGGATCTGCTCCGGATTGCTGTCTGTCCACATCCTATGGCCTCCTCAAGGCATTCCGCCCAGGTTATAGACATTTGTCCTCGAATTATTATAAGGAACAAGGTATGCTCGTGTCAATTCAGTATGGAAAGGATCTGGGAAAAATGATTTCTATAATTGACAATCTTTCCCTGGCCGAAGCCGGCCGGCAGCGGATGCGCTGGTTCATGGAGCAGATGCCCCTGATTGCCTCTCTGAAGGAGACGTATCGGAAAGAACAGCCTTTCCGGGGGCTGAAGGTGGCCATTTGCCTTCACGTGGAGCCGAAAACCGCCTTTTGGATCGACGCGATCCTCACCGGCGGAGCGGAGCATATCTACCTTGTTGGCTGTCTCGGGACCACTAAGCCCGACACAGCTGCCTACCTGGCCTCCGATCCCCGCATTACCGTTCTGGCAAAGGAGAAAGATACCCTGGAGGACCATCAGCGCTATTTGGAGATGGTAATGGAGCAGCGTCCGGACCTCTTCCTGGACAATGGCGCCAGTTTGATCCTGGCTTACCATAAGAAGGAGCGGGATTGGGTGCCTCTGGGAGCCAATGAGGAGACCCGTACCGGCCGCCTTCTCATCGACGATTCCGGCTATGAAATCCGTTTCCCAGTAATTGTTATTGACGACTCTCCGCTT
Organism: uncultured Eubacteriales bacterium; assembly: GCA_900549475.1. Classification (GTDB taxonomy): domain Bacteria; phylum Bacillota; class Clostridia; order Oscillospirales; family Oscillospiraceae; genus Pelethomonas. Next base: position 46,296 of record UROF01000003.1, on the reverse strand, counting down.
AAAAAGCTGCTGGAAAATGCAGTGGGCGTTGGCCAGTCCGTAGTGGATGGCTTTATGCGCTGCACCAGTCTTTTGCTGGGGGGAAAGCGGATCCTGGTCATCGGCTATGGCTGGTGCGGCAGCGGTATTGCGGGAAAATTCCGTGCCATGGGTGCCCACACGTCTGTCTATGATATCGACCCTGTGTATCTTCTGAAGGCAAAAGTGGACGGCCACCATGTATCCGAGGATCTCAACGAGCTGATTTCCCAGGCAGAGGTCATCGTGACCTCCACCGGCCGCTTCCATGTGATCACCAAGGAGCACATTCCTTTCTTCTCCGATGGACTCATTCTGTCCAACGCCGGACATTTCGGATTTGAGATCGATACCGATGACCTCAGGGCCGCCGCTGACCGGGTGGAGGCAGTGGGCGCCGGGAAGGAGGCACTCTGGTTTGGCGAGAAGAAGGTTTTCCTGCTGGAAAACGCCAATCCACTGAATCTCTCCGCCGGAGATGGGAACCCCATTCCCATTATGGACCTGGGCCTGGGACTCCAGGCCTCCTGCGGAGCATTGCTGGCCAGTGGAAAACACAACCTTCACAACGGCGTGCAGCCCATTCCGCGGGAAATCGACTGCTTTGTCAGCCGCCGGATGCTCCAGATTTGAGATGCAGATCCTATTTGAACACGCCTTGTTTCTTTCCTATGCCGATGCACAGCCCCAGCCGGATATGTGCGTCGGGGTATCTGACGGTGTAATTGCTTTTGTCGGGGCCCAACCGCCGGAGACGTTTTCTCCCGACCGTCGGATCGACTGCTGCGGAGCGCTTCTGATGCCCGGATTCGTCAATGCCCACACCCACTCACCGTTGAGCCTGCTTCGGTCCGGCGGCGAGGGATTGCCTCTCCAGCGCTGGCTGGAGCAGGTGGTTTGGCCATATGAGGCACAGCACACCGCTGAGAGCTGTTACTGGGGTGCCCTTCTTAACGCGGCTGAGTGTATCCGCGCAGGGATCACTTGCGTCTGCGATATGTACATCTACCCTCAGTCTGTGGCCAAGGCTATGTCCGAAGCGGGGCTGCGGGCTTTGGTGACGCCTACGGTAACCGACGCTCTTTTGGAAAAATCTCCGGATCTTCTCACCCAAATTGTCCGCCTTCGGGAACAATGGGCGGGCCATCCTCTGATTCACACGGGGATTGCCCCGCATGCGGTTTATACCTGCGAGGACAAGCTACTGTCCGCTGTTTCTGAGCTGGCTGAGGCATACGACCTGCCTATCCATGTTCATGTTTCGGAAACTGCCTGTGAACAGCAGGAGTGTTCTGACCGGTATGGCACCACGCCTCTGGTCCATCTGGACCGTTTAGGCCTCATTACCTCTCGCACCCTGATGGCCCACTGTGTCTGGCTCTCTCCCGCTGACATCGATCTGGCTGCCCGGCGGGGAGCGACGGTGGTACACTGTCCTCGCAGCAACCTGAAACTGGGCAGCGGTATCGCACCAGTGGAGGATTTTATCCAAGCTGGGATACCGGTGGCGTTAGGTACGGACAGCTCTGCCAGCAATAACAGCCAGGACATCCTGGAGGAGATGCGGTTTGCTTCCCTTTTGCAAAAAGGGACCAGGGGAGATCCTACCGTGCTCTCTCCGGCACGGAGTCTTGCCATGGCGACCTCTGCCGCCGGGAAGGTTGCCGGCTTTTCACTGGGCCGCCTGGCTCCCGGGGAGCCGGCGGATCTCATACTGGTCAGCCGCAGGGAGCCTCATTGGCTGCCGGGACTGGACCCCAGGGCAGATCTTCTCTATGCTGCGTCGGCGTCTGATGTGGTGCTGACGATGGTCAATGGCGTTATCCTTTATGAAAATGGGGTATTCCAAACCGTTGATCTGGAGCGGATCTACCGGATGCTGCCTCATTTTTATCCCAGAGTCATGTCCCATCCTACTTAATATGCCCTCTCTTCAAACGTCCGCCTGACGGGAAGTTCCTGTTCGGCGGACGTTTTTTTGCTATTACCTTCCATTGTTCAATGCCGTGCTGCTTGAATCAGAGAAAAAACACCATTTTGACAGACCTAAAGGCAGTATTTATAAGATATAAATTCTGGAATCTTTTTATAAGCTCCAAACAGTATCCAATTCAGAGCCACAGCCTTTCAACTGTTGCTGGGAACCGATCACACAAATGGAGTTTCTTTTCTCAACTTTTGCTAAGGCTTCGGTGAGATGGGAGATATCCTCTCTGGTGGTGGATAATAGTTCGTGGCGGATACTACAACGGGTTTCATAAGAAATCCCTTTCCAATAGAAGGCATCTGCAGTACGGCCCATGGCTTTGCATGTCAGCAGAGGATCAGATTCAGCAATAGCACCGATAATAAATCTTGTAAGGTCGTTAGTACTTTCGGTGTAGGTGTTTAAAAAGCCAACAACATTTTGATAGCAGTCCAGGGTGCGGGCGACATTGGGATCACGATAGGAATAGTACCCAATGAAATCTGTTTCAGATTGTACCATACCGGTACCGTATGCGCCGCCTTGAACGCGGACCGCATTCCATAGGTAAGCGAGAGAAATAATACGACCAAGTACACGCATTTTACCGTTTCTACCAATACCGGGGCAGATTTCGCCCATAGCAGAAAATGATACGCTGGTTGGAATCACAATGCCTTCCCGGCAGCAGCCTGATGATAAGATGACTGGATGGAGTGGAGCTGCAAACATACCTTTGGGAAGATGTGACGCCAGTACGGCTGCGGCTTCTGCGCCAGCGCTTCCAGCGGGGCCTGTAACGCTAACAGTAAGCCGACATGTGCGGCATATATTGTCCAACAGATGTGACATCTGATCGCACAGAGCGGGAAAACGGCATGCAAAATCTTGTTCCAGTTTTTTTAGCCACTGCAGGAAAGTGATTCCTTCTGCGTGCTCAGAAACTGCCCCTGCAGCAGTGCAGCGGGAAAGAACGCGCTTCATAGCAAAATTCTGACCGGACATAATGACCTGATTTTGCAAGATGGTCTTGCACTGCCCCAATATTTGCAGTATGCGTTTTTTGTCCTGATATACAGTATCCTGCAGCAGCTCCACGATCAATTCTGTGGAGCGGGCTACATTGCTTTCCAAAGTGCTGTATGTGGCTGTTAGGAATGTACGGCAGCTGTTTGGTTGATTGAGAGTGCCGTATGTCTCAACATTGAATTTGACGCTTCCGCATATGGAATGGATCAAATTTTGCAGCTGATGGATCCCATGCCGCCTGGTTTCCAGAGAGCCCAGCAGATTGGTCACAAAGGAGAGCAGGGACAGGTCTTCGGCGGACAGATCATCCAGCGCAAAGTACAGATTGAGATAGACGATGCCATTGGTTGGCAGGTTGTGCCGGAGAATGGGAATATGGGAAAAAGTTTCCGTTTCCAGAGGTAGCTGAGGAGGCTCGTTTGATATTTGGCTTATTTCCAGTTTGGGTATAGCGGCCAGCGCCTCAGGACTGTCCGGGGTATGCTGCCAGTTTTTCAGGTGGTTTTGCTGATCTTGAACGGAGATGATCTGTTCTTTGGTCCAACTGTTGGAAAGAATGCGCAGTCTGGCGTTTTCTCTGGCTTCTGTTTCCTGGGCGAAGGTGTGGGATGGATACATCAGCACTTGGCAGGAATGTCCGTTGTGCAGGAATGTCCGCTGCAGCAGCGATTCAAAGTAGCCGCTGTTTTGTTTATCAAACAAATTTTTAAATATATTGCCAATTTCAAGATTCGCAGCAGGAGAGCCGCCATACAGCCAGCTGGAAAGCATATTCAGATTCAGGCCAAGTCCCTGTGGGGTGCTGCCGTAATCCTGTTCCCGCAATTGAAACTCCAAGTTGGCCAGCGTGGCAGTTAGACAGTCATGATCCAGGCCCTCCTGGGCGATCTGAGTAAGCTCAGCCTGGACGAAGGATGCGATTGTATCGGCCCTGTCTTTGACAATATCCTGTATTTCCAGTAATATCCAGGGCTGTTGAACATTGTCATACAGAGCAAGCCGTGCATTACGGGCCATTCCCTTTTCCAGGAGCCGCCATTTTAAAGAGGAGGGGTTATCTCCGCAGAGAACGCTGCATATGGCTTGTAATGCGATCAGATCTTCCCGATCACGGAAGGTACCGGCTACATAGCCATTGGCGAGCCGGCATTTTCCCTCCAAAGGTTCTTGGAGAGAGAGGGCGTAGGGAATTTCAGTGCGGCTGCTGAATACAGGCTTCTGCATGGGAATCGGGGGGATCGGGGAAGACCGTTCATAGGCGGACAGATATTCCGTATCCAGAATGGACAGTACCTGCTGGATATCTATTTGCCCATCCAGGAAGATGCAGGCATTGGAAGGGTGATAAAAACGTCGGTGAGCGGCTATGAATTGTGTATAGGTCAGTTCGGGGATATGCTCAGGGTCACCGCCGGACACGAAGCGGTAGCAGGTATCCGGGAACAGCCGCCGCAGGATTTCGTTACGTAGGTGCGTGTCTGGAGAGGCAAAAGCACCCTTCATTTCGTTGAAAACTACGCCTTGATATGTGGGAGTGCCTTTTTCCGAGAGTTCGTAATGCCAGCCTTCCTGCTGAAAGATTTCTGGTTTTTGATAAATGGAAGGGTGAAGGACAGCATCCATATATACCCGCATCAGGTTGATAAAATCGTGATCATTGCGACTGGATATCGGATAGACGGTTTTGTCCGAAAATGTAATGGCATTGAGAAAGGTATTCAAGGAGCTTTTCATCAGTTCCACAAACGGCTCCTTGACGGGATACCGGGTGGATCCGCAAAGGACAGAATGCTCCAAAATATGAAATACACCGGTATCGTCCCAGGGATAAGTACGAAATGTGACAGAGAAAGTCTTGTTTTCTGTCTGACGGTCAAGCCAGATGAGTTTTATCCCGGATCTTATATGCTCCATTTCATACATAGAAGCATTCAGTTCCGAAAGTTGATGGACTGTTTGCATGCAGAATGCGGGGTTCAGTTTTGAAATGCTCACCATAATCACCTTGCTTTGTGGGGAAGCCCACCTTATTTGTCCTGTATTATAGAAATTTTTAGGTCGGGCGACAAGATGATCTGCTTATTTTGGCCTCTTCCTGCGCTGTTCTGTCTCATTTTTGACATATTCCGGCACAGATGGATGTTTTGACCTGGCCCATGGCAATAGGATGACGCATATAAATAAATGCGTTTCTGCATAAAATGTATAAAAATTAAGTGGCCAAAATGTGTTTGAGAGACTCGTTTTCTAATCGCCTACATTTCGTAATGGCAGGCAAAAAAGAAGGAAATGGTTTGGTAGCTTTTGTCGTTTATATACAATACCAGAAGTTGAATGGAATGGTTACTCTTGCCTATGAGTGCCTGCAGCACAGGAATTGTAAAGGTCTGCCTGCCGGAATCGACCACGCATGTGTCAAAATAGACGCCAAAACTGCAAAAGTAGACATCTACCCACACAGCTGAAAAATGCTTTGCTATAATGCGTTATACGCTGATGATAGCGTAGCGTCGCAGAGGGCGTTGCATATGGCGGGCCCACCCAACAAACAAAAAGGAGCAACTGCAACTATGGAACGAGTAAAAATCGTCAAGTTGGTGGATTATCGGGAGATCCCGGTTCCTGAGAAGATGCTGGAAGTGAAGGTCCCCGGATCTCTTATTGACAAGGAGTTGGCCCGGGCGGCAAAGCAACATGCCACCATCACCCGGGAGGCGGGGCCTGTAGCGTCTGGTGACATTGTTGTTGTGGATACGGTCAGTAAGGATCCACAGTGGCAATTGGAGGGGTACCACATCAATGTAGGCAAAGGATATTGCAGTGCAGAAGTGGAAAGTGCCTTAGTTGGCATGAAAGAAGGAGAACAGCAGACGGTGCGTTGGGAGGACAACGAAGTTGCTGTCCGGGTGAAGAGCATCCACCGCCGCCATATTCCAGAGCTCAGTGATGCACACATAGTGGCGCTGGGCTTGGATGGCATCTGCACCATTGCGCAGTACCGCGATTATCTGTTTGATGATTATGGAAAGATGTATACGAAGCGCAAAGTCAGCCAGATTGCAGACTATGTGGTGACTCAAATGATCGAGAAGTCGGAATTTGACATTCCGGACGAGGTGATCCAGGACAGGTGCCGTGAGCAGGTAGTGATGCTGCGCAAGCAGCGGGGAATCGCACCGGATATCCCAGAGGAAGATTTCCTGACAGAGAGTTTGGCCCAGGTGTTTCACAAAAAGATAGGAAGCCTGGAGGAAGCAAAGAAGCTTCTTTGGGAGGATAGCTGGAACGATATTGCGTGCCTGACTATTTGCCGGCACTATGCGCAAGCTGATGGCCTGTCATTCGATGAAAAGGCGTATGAGGAGCTGATTACCAATTATGCCAAGGAGAATGGCTGTGCGGTAGAAGAAACCCGGGCACGGTACCCTTATGCGATGTATTGCTTTTATGAACCCATTAACTATTTCAAGCAGACATGTTTGCCAAAGCAGTACAGCAAGCAGTGCAGCGTAGTCCTGGACATGGAAAAGTAAAAAATCTGAAAGGGAGTAATGATGATGGATAAACACTATACATATAAACCTACTGGCGTGTGTGCCAAAGAAATCAACTTTGATCTTGTAGACGGTGTGGTACATAATGTGGAAATTGTAGGCGGCTGCCGCGGCAATTCACAGGGTGTGGCTCATCTCAGTGAGGGAATGAGGGCACAGGATGTTATCAAACGGTGCAAGGGAATCGACTGCCACGGCGGAAATTCCTGCCCCAATCAGTTGGCAATTGCCTTGGAACAGTGCATGGCTGAGTAACCTGCTTTTTATTAAGAGAGAGAAACGCATGGCAGCCCATGCAGTGAACCATACTGGAGAGGAGGGGGGCCGCGATCATGCAGCAGGCAAAAATAACGGAACTATTTGATTTCAGAGAGCTGACCATTCCCCATAAGCTTCTGGAAGTCAAAGTTCCTCGTTCCAAGATCAAAGCGATGCTGGATCGTGCAGCCAGACGCTATTTGCGTATTATGCCGGAGGAAGGTCCGATTCAGCCGGGGGATATTGCAATTGTGGACCTGGAGAGCAGTGATCCTGCGTTGCAGAGGAAAGAGCAGCACATTAACGTCAGAATGGGATTTTTTATCCCTGAAGTGGAGTCCGTTCTGACGGGGATGAAGTGTGGAGAAGAGATGGCCGTTACAGTAAAAGGCTCAGATGTAAGAATTTATGTTCGAAGGGTCTTTAGACGGTATATTCCAGAATTGGAAGATGCGCATATCCCGCCCCTACATATTGAAGGTGTTTCCACCGAGGCGGAGTACCGACAATATGTTTTTGACCAGGTGCTGAAGATCTACAAAGGGCAGAAGAAAAGCGGGTTGGCCCAGTATGTGAAGCAACAGATCCTGGAACGTTCTGTTTTTGATATCCCGGAGGAGATGGTTGATAGGTGGTATGCTGTCGTATTAGACAACATACGCAAAAATGCCAGGGTAGAAGAGGACAAGCCGTTGGCTGAGTTCCTGCCGGAAGCGGTTACCAAGCAGATCCATAGGAAAGCTGAAACTGTGGAGGAAGCGGTAGGAATTTTGCGGGAGGAGTGCTGGAAGGATATAGCGGTGGACCTGGTTGCCCGCCACTATGCTGAGCAAAACGGCGTGTCGTTTAACAGGGAAACCTACTTGGCCAAGTGTCGGGAGATTGCTGAACAGAGCAATGTATCCCTTGCGGAGGTCAAGTATCCATATGAAGACTACCTGCGTATGGCACCCAAATGGTACCTTGAAACAGAGTATCTGCCCAATTGCTATAACGATCAATTCACGATCATAGAAACTGAAGACTGAGATAAAGTAGGGAGGGGAATATTCATGAAGGAATTGCCCAACGAAACGACTAGGCGCCGTTCTCGCGTGTGGGTGCCTTTTGCCAAGCTTCTGAGCGTAACAAAGCTTCCGTGGCTGGCCATTATCGCGCTGTGTGTATTGGATTTGACAAAATCAAAGCTGTTTCTGTTGTTCCCTCAGTATACGCAGCAGATTACAGCAGGTGACATCAGTATTGCTACACTTTCACTGATGGTGGCGGTAGTGATTGGAAAAGCACTTTTGACTGGTGCAAGCTCTGCTCTGGATGAGTTTACCAATGCAAAATTTTCCTTGCGGTTGCGGGATGCGGTGTGGGGTCGTATTTTACGCCTGCCCACAGCTTATTATGATAAGAATATGTCCCGAGACTTTATTACCCGGCTTACCAGTGATACGGATCTGGTCAGTGCCAACCTGGTACATATTCCCAGCCGCCTTCTGACTTCGCTGTATACACTGATCGCAACATTTATGATCCTTTTCACCTATGATTATCGGCTGGCGATTGCAGAAGCCATCATGGTTCCGCTTACTATTTTAGGCGGTTTGTGGGAAGGCCATGTCCACTACAAACGGATGGACAAGGTTCAGGGAAAGCTTGCCAAGCTCAGTGGCTATCTGGCGGAAACCTTGACTCATCTTCCTCTTGTGAAGACCTTTGTGAAGGAGGAGCAGGAGGATAAACGGGGACATGAGGTCATTGAGGAGCTGAATATGACCTCGTTTAAGTACAATGCCATGCAGATCACAGTTATGGGTATTGTGAGCCAGTCGGGTACGATCAATAATATTGTTACTGTTTTGGTTGGTGCATGGCTGACTTCTATTGGTGCTATCACAGTGGATATCTGGTTGGCATTCTATCTGTTTTCCGGAAATCTTCTGACGGATGTCAGAAATCTGATGAGTGTGTGGACAGGCCTGAAGGATGCCCAGGGCGCGGCCAGCCGGATTGCGTCACTGGCTACAGATCCTCTGGACAACTATTCCGGTGATGAGAATGTTGACTTGGGCGAGAAGGATCTTAGTGTAGAGGATCTTACCTTCCGCTATGGAGATAAGGCTGTTTTGAGCAATGTGAGCCTGCGTATCCCCCAGGGGAAGGTTACTGCTCTGGTTGGTCCCAGCGGATCTGGAAAGTCTACGTTGCTGAGTCTGCTGGATCGTTTTTACCAGCCGTCGTCCGGCAGTATCAATGTGGGGGAGAACCCGATTTCCCGCTATGCGCTTTCTGCGTGGCGTGATGCCATCGGCTATGTTTCCCAGGATACACTTTTGTTTGATGGAACAATCCGTGAAAATATCTTGTATGGCCTCAGCCGTACGGTCAGTGAGGAAGAGTTCCAGAAGGCTGTGGATGCCGCTTGCGTAACAGAATTTGTGAAAACGATGGAGAAGGGGTTTGACACAAAAGTGGGAGAGAGCGGCGGTAAGCTCTCAGGAGGACAGCGGCAGCGTATTGGTATTGCCAGAGCGATCCTGCGGGATCCGCAGTTGTTGCTGCTGGATGAAGTAACTGCCAACCTGGACGCAGAGAGCGAGGCAAAGGTAAATGAGGCCCTGGTGAATGTAACAAAGGGCCTCACTACGGTAATGGTAGCACATCGCCTGGACAGCGTTCAAAATGCGGATCAGATTGTTGTCATGGCAGCGGGCAAGGTCCATGGTAAGGGAACCCACAGTGAGCTTATGAAGAATGATGATCTGTACCGCCAAATGGTAGCATTTCAGAAACAGAATGTTACTGCGAAAGTGGGGGTGTAAGGAATGAAGACAACGACACAATTTGATGTTGACGCAAAGAAGCATCCCTGGAGGGCATTGTGGAGCTTGATGCGGATTACACGGCCGCCATGGTTTTTGTATCTGATTTATCTGATTCTCTGCATGATCCAAAATGAGGTCCTGGTTCTGATCCCCAAGCTCACCGGCGAGATCATGAATGGAAATGCGCTGAGCAATCCCGGTATGCTGGGCAGATATTTCCTCTATTCAATAGCAGGTCTGCCAATTTTCCTGGCGGTGAATATTTTCAACAGCTGGTGTGGTATTGGCATTACGCGGAAAGTGCAGCATGTTGCCTGGGGAAAATTCCTGCGTCTCCCCATGGTAACGCTGGATGAGCATAATCCTACTTCTTTGGTCAGCCGGATCAACAGTGATGCCAGTCAGCTCAGTGTAGGTATTATGTATTTCTTCCAGATCTATACCTATGGACACTATACCTATCTGATGCTGCAGAATATTTATGCCATCAACAGTAAACTTGTGATCCCGTTTGCTATGAGTATTCCCTTTACACTGGTCATCACTGTTATTTGCGGCCGGCTGCAGTACAAGGTAAAAAACAGAAACCAGTCTGCGTTGTCCCGCTTTACAAATTATGTGGCGGAGGGGCTGAATAATCTGCGACTGGTAAAGGCCTGCTCTGCTGAGAAGCAGGAAGCAGCCCGGGGTACAAAGGCCGCTATGGATATGTATGACGCCAAGATTTACAGCGCCAAGATCGGCCTTATCACCACACCTTTGCAGCAGCTCTCCGGTGCGATCTGCCAAGTGATCATTTTGATTTACAGCGCGGTGCTTATTGCCAACGGCGAGATGCAGACTGGTGATATTGTGACCATTTTCATGTACCTTGGTTCTCTTACAGGCATGGTCAGCATGCTTTCTCAGATTTGGGGCTTCATTAAGCAGACCCAAGGCGCGACGGTGAACATTACGGAACTGGTGAGCGTCAAGAGTGAGGAAATGGAGCGGGAGCGGAGCTTCAATGTTCCGGACGAAGATATTCGCTTCCAAAATGTCACGTTCGCCTATGGCGACACAGAAGTGCTGCACAATGTCAGCTGCACCTTCCCCCAGGGAAAGACCACGGCGATTGTAGGACCCAGCGGTTCTGGCAAGACGACGATGCTGAGTTTGATCGAGCGATTCTATCAGCCTCAGAGTGGCCAGATCTGCTTTGGGAACGTAAATGCAGAAACGTTCCATTTGAATGAGTGGCGCCGGGCATTTGGCTATGTGCCTCAGATGAGCCCGCTGCTTTCCGGTACCATTCGTGAGAATGTAAACTATGGTTTGGATAAGCCTGCTTCTGACGAGGAATTGGTCAGAGCAGCAAAAATCGCCAATATTTATGATTTTATCCAAACTCTGCCGGAAGGCTTTGACAGCAATGTCGGACAGATTGGCGGCAAGTTATCCGGCGGTGAACGTCAGCGCATTGCCATAGCGCGGACGGCCATCAAGAACCCGGATTATCTGCTGCTGGATGAAGCAACCAGTAGCCTGGATCCCCAGAATGCTACGGAAGTGCAGGTGGCTCTGGGTAACCTGATGCGCGGCCGTACCAGTATTGTGGTTGCACATAATCTGCGTACTGTCGTCACTGCGGATCATATCGTAGTGGTCAATAAGGGGTGCGTAGAAGCAGAAGGTACCCATAAAGAGCTGTATGCATCCAACGAATTGTACCGGCGCTACTGCGATTTGCAGTTGGCGGTATGAGAAGGAGAAACAAGGAAAGGAAATAAGCCGCATGACCAAACATTTTACATATAAGCCGGTAGGGGTTTGCTGCACAGAAATCAGCTTTGATCTCGTTGACGGTATCCTCCACAACGTGGATTTATACGGAGGATGCAGAGGCAATACCACCGGTATTAACCGCTTGGTGGAGGGTATGCCTGCCCGGGAAGTATACATCCGGACAAAAGGTGTCGAATGTCATGGCGGCCACTCTTGTCCTGGTGAGCTGGCCAATGCAATTGCAGCATGTTATGCTGAGATGGGCGAAACGCTCTGATATCCTGTGCTACGATATAGGAAAGCCGTGGGAACGTACTGTGTTCCCACGGCTTTCTGCCTGTTAAGGTTCATTTTGATAGCGGATAGGAAGCTGAGCGATAAAGCTGACGGTACCATCCTGAAATTCTGGAAAAACCAGACCGCCATGGCGGGTCAGAATTCGTTGTACAGAAGCTAGGCCGATCCCTTCGTGCTTCCCTTTTTTGGTGGAATATCCGGCTTCCAGGGCTTGCTTGAGATTTTCCGGGACGTCGTGGAAGGGATTGGTTACGCGAACTACGTTGTTGCCGCCACGCTTTAACAGGAGAACCTTGATCCACGGCTCATCCTTATGGTGGAGCTCGACTTCGTCAATGGCATTTTGAATCAGATTGCCGATGATGGTATTGAGTTCATAAACGGTGCAGGGAATGTGCTGAAAGTCGTTATAGACCGTAATTTCCAGATCAATGCCTTTTTGCAGTGCGATTTCCTGGAACGTACTGAGCATGGCGCTGATAGCAGGAGAGCGTAGCAGAAGAATATCATTGGTACGGCTGGCGTTTTGTACCATGGTGTTGATATAAGTCTGGCACTCATCATATTGCTTTTGCTCCAGCATAGCCGAGATGGCTTGAAGATGAAAGTTGAAGTCGTGGCGCTGAGACCGGATGACCTGCATGAAATTCTGAAGTTCAGCTTGGTATTGTTTATCTACCAATACTTCTATCTGATCTACAAAGTGGTGGGCGTTTCCTCGGACAAACAGCAGCAGTATGGCCCAGAGAAAGAGGGTAGCAAGGGTCAGGATGACTTGATCTGTTTGGTCAAACACGGTCTGGCGAATTAAAAGGTATGTGATCCAGCCTGCCAGAAGGAGGAACAGAAATGTAGTAGCCCAGAGATAGAGAGAGAGACGGCATTTATTTCCGTCTGCGACCAGAAATTGACTGTAATTTTCAGGAAGCAGTCCCTTTTTCCAAAAATATATGGCTCCGACTAAAGCTAGAGTGCAAAGGGGGACTAGCATAGCCAGTTCATTTTTTAGGAGAATATTCCAGATGAGTTGCTGCATGGCCCAAGTAACGCAGCCAAGAGCGGATGCCAGTGTTGCGCATGGCCATGGCAGAAAAAGTAGGTAATGAAAAATAATGGCAACCAGTGGCAGGAGCAGAAGCAGCCATATTTTATGGATAGAAAAGTGTGTCAAAAATACTGCTGCAAAGCCAGCCAGTCCACCGATGGAAGCTAGTATAGGCCATCTTTCCAATCCGCATCGCTGAGCGCTGCCACCAAGAAGGCCAACTCCGGTAAAAACTGCGGTTTCAGCGGAAGCGATCCAAAGAAGGACTAGTTTCCAATGCGTAATTAAAAAATCCGTAGTATTCCCTCCTTGCTTCCGCCTGGCGGAAAGAGCGTTTAATAGATCGGGATGCCGCGTTGCTGTAAAATAGATTGGAGGGCATCGAAGCGGTCTCTGCTGAGAGGAATGTTCCGTTCGGTTCCGTCTACTTGAATGTTGTAAGAGCGTCGGTTGAATTCATCGGTGATTATACGACGAATGTGATTTAAAGGTACCAGATAAGACTGATGGCAGCGAATAAAGCCATAATCCAGAAAAATAGACTGCAGGTTTTGAAGAGAATAGTTGGTCAGCACGTGCTCATCACCCCGGCAGACAATATATACTTTCCGCCCTGACTTTTCGATGAATATAATATCGTCTACATTTAAGATTGTGAGACCTGAACCGGTACGGATACCAATTTGAGCGCCATGCTGAGAAAAGTCCGGTGCCATTTTATTCCGGACATGTGTCAAGGCTCTTTCTACCTTAAGCGGGTCTATCGGTTTTACCAAAAAGTCGGCGGGTTGGAATTCATACCCATCAACTGCATAGCCGGTATGGCCGGTCTGAAATATAACCTGGACTTTGGGATAATGGGCCTGTATGTGTTTTGCCAGGGCGAAGCCATCTATAGAATCCATTTCGATATCTAAAAATACGGCGTCGACGGCTGTGCGGCGCAAGAAGGAAATAGCCTGTGTTCCATCCTGAAGGGTGCCCACGATATCTACGTCGTCGAAGGGAGCCAAGGCATTTTGCAGTGCATCCAGGCAGTGAACATCATCGTCGATCAAAAGTACCTTCAATTGCTTGTTGGAGTTCATGCATACATTTCTCCTTCATTCAGCTCCATACAAAAAGATGTGCACGTTTGCATTATAGCGTAAATCCTACTGCTGTACAATTCCTGCTTTTGGAAAAGTTTAATTGCCTGTGAATACGCATGGAGCGATTTTCTAGATGAAATAGATACCATATTATATCGTAATTAAGAATGAAGTTCAATTGGAAAGCGTTTGCCTACGATAGGTCGGAAGTTGCATAAAAGAGATCACGGCAAATGGTTGCAGGTAATATAACGGCTGGGATATTCCGGCTGTGTGTGGCAGTTGCCTGTAGAAAATCAGCTTTGTATACTATCACCATTGCAGTGATAGTGAGACGGGAACTGTTATCAGGAAAATAACGGCATTATCTGATGGGCTGCTCTGATATCAGTGTTACAATAAAGCCCTGTACTCGTTTGGACATAGCAAGAAACATAGGAATTTCAAGACTTTCTAAAATTATACGAATCATTTACTACTGTTTTACTACTTAAATCGGAGAAAATAAAGTCTCAACAACGATATAAAATATTTGAAAGGAGTTCATAATCCAAATTGCTGGTGCAGAAGTGACTGCGAAAAACCAGCTCATTATTTTGGAGTTCTTTGAACATTTTTTAGACAGCAATGAATTGGTTTCACAATAGGACTTTGACCAGACGGTATTTTTACCGCCTGGTTTTTTAGTTTTGACGGGAAAAGGAGTCGTTATGGCTAAATGTTTACTGAAGTATCAGTGGGTTAAGCTGCCCAGAAATTGTATGCCTGGAGGCAAAGGCCTGCTGGGATATTGGCTCCGATATTTGCGTGTTCTCCGAAGGGTATTGTGGCTAAAAATGTGTTTAAATGGAAATGCGGAACAGCCCAATCTATACATAGAAGAGATATAAGAAAAGAGAGTTTCCTTTTAGAGCATCACACTTCTATGTGTAAACAGCATACTGCCTCGTGCAAGAAATCCATGTCAACACATCAACTTGTGAAAATTAATTTACATTTTACATCCCCGTGAGCGACTTATTTACACTTCTTTGGTACGCTGTACCTGTGCGAAAAAGTCGTATCACAAAACGGGAGGAATAACCATATGAGCACCGTAGAAAAAAACACTGTCAACCAATCTCAGAAGCTGATGATCTTTGTCCTGTCCATGTCCCTGTATGGATTGGCCACCTTGTTTACCGAACTGATCCCCAAATTTCAGGTAGGCTTGGTGGAGTTCTCCGTGGAGTACTTTTTGTTCATTCCTTTGACCCTGGCCATGCTCTTTGACCCCTTGTCCGCCGCCCTGGGCGCCGCCACCGGCGAACTGGTATTCAGTGAGATTATGCTAGGCCAGTTCGGCGGCCTGGGCGAGCTGGAGAAGTTCCTCACGGTCACCATCGGTGTGTACATCGCTGGCCGCCTGGTAAAGGATCCCAAGAACCGGGCTATGGTGGGCTTGGCTGCCATCACCGGCACCGCCGCTCAGCTGCTCATGGGCACCATCGTAGACATCGCTAAGGTGCAGTTTGCCGTGGAAGATTTTGAGGCGGTGGAGGGCCTGCCTGAGAGCGTCTTCGCTACCGAAGGGTTTGCTTTCTGCAACGATCTGCTCTTCTCTGGTATCCTGTTCTGCCTGCTGCCCACATTGTACCTGGTCCCCAAGCTGTACGGCAAGATCGAGCCTCTGCTGGGCATGGCGCCCCGCACCCGGGAGAGCGCTGTTTCCGGTCTGAGCCCCAAAGCCATTCTGGTGTGCGTCATCGGTTTTGCCTGTGCCATTGCCGCAGAGCTGGCTGCCACCACCGGTATGTCTCTCATCGACTGGGAGGCTGAGTGGGCGGAGAGCGGCACCGCACTGGCGGTGGGTATGGTTGCCGCCGCCGCTCTGGCCGTCATTGTCCTGCTGGTCATGAAGAAGAGCAGAGGAAGGAATGTGGCCTGCTGATATGAACGCGGTTGAGATTGAAAGCCTGACCTATACCTATCCAGGCGCCTCTCAGCCCACTCTGAACAACATTTCGCTTCGGATCGCCCAAGGGGACTTCCTGGCTGTCGTTGGAAACAACGGCTGCGGGAAGTCCACTTTGTGCAAAGTCCTTAACGGACTGATTCCTCACTTTATTACAGGGGATTTCCACGGAGAGGTTCAGGTGGAGGGGGTAAACACCCTGGAAAGCGACGTAGGCTCCCTGGCCCAGAAGGTAGGGTACGTCTATCAGGATTTTGAAAATCAGATCGTCCGCCCCACCGTGCTGGACGACGCCTCCTACGCCTGCCTGAATTATGCCTTCCCCGACTATCTGGAGCGGGGAAAGGCGGCCCTTGCCCAGTGTGGCCTGGAGGGACGGGAGGAAGAATACATCTGGCAGCTGTCCGGCGGCCAGACCCATCTGCTGGCCCTGGCAGGAGCGGTATCCCTGCGCCCCGACGTACTGATTCTGGACGAACCCATTGCTCAGCTGGACCCCATGCACGCCGACCGCATCTACGAGGTGCTGCGCCAGCTCAATGAGAAATACGGCAAGACCATCATTGTCATTGAGCACCACACCGAGTATATTGCCGATTACTGCAAGCATGTGCTGCTGATGAAAGACGGACAGGTGCAGTGGCTGCTGCCCACCGGAGAGGCCCTCCAGCATGTGGCGGAGCTGGAGGCGTGCAACATCTTCCCACCCCAGGTAACCCAGGCAGCCTACCGGCTGCAGAAGGCGGGGAAGCTCCCCTCCGGCGCCCCCCTTCCCACCACGGTGGAGGAAGGCCGGTCCGCCTTTTCCAACCTGGTGTACCGTTTACCGGCAGTCTCTCATCAGACGGTCTCTCCAGTAGCAGGACACGCTGTATCCTTTCGTAACGTCTCCCTCTCCTATCGCTCCGTAAAGGGAGAGCCCCGCACCATCTTTGACGGGCTGGATTTGGACATCCGGAGGGGGGGAAAGGTGGCTCTGATCGGCTCCAATGGCGCCGGGAAATCCACGCTGATGAAGATGATGGTAGGCCTGCTGCGGCCCCAGAGCGGGACTGTCTCCCTGTTTGGAGAGCCCATTGGCGAGAAAAAGGCGGAGGACCTGTCCCGTCAGATCTCCCTGGTGTATCAGAATCCCGAGGAGATGTTTATAAAGGATTCTATCCACGCAGATATCGCCTATGCCATGCAGGTGCGGGGCATAGCTGACTGGCAGGATCGTACCCGCGCTCTGCTGGAGCGCTTCCGCCTCACAGCACTGCAGGACCGTGATGGCCGACTCATGTCAGGCGGCCAGATGCGCCGGGCAAGCCTTGCCATCGGCGTGGCCCTGGAGCCGGGCATTCTCCTGCTGGATGAGCCTACCGCCAATCTGGATATCGCCACTCGCCGGGAGATCATGGGGGTACTGGAGGACATGAAGGACATCATCCAGACCGCCGTCATCGCTACCCACGACATGCAGCTGGTGTGTCAGTGGGCTCAGCGGATCATCGTACTGCGGGGCGGCCAGGTTGTGGCCGACGGCAGCCGGGATGAGATCTTCTCCCGAAAGGACCTGGTGGATCTGGTGGGCATCCGCCCGCCGGAGATCTTTTCCATGGCCCGTGAGCTGGATACTCACGCCCTCTGTTATACCGTCGACGAATTTACCAACTGCTTTCTGGAGGCGTAATGATGGAAAAAATGATGAGCAAACTGTCGGAAAATATTCTGGACAAATTTTCCATGGATTTTCTCCGCAACCAGGTGCTGAAAAATGCCTATGGCAACGACGACACGGTCATCGCAGCCCTGGACCCCCGGATTCTCATTGCATGGTACCTGTTCTTTGGTTTGGTGCCCTGGTTTGTGAACGATCTTCCCTTCCTGCTGGGCTGCTTCCTGCTGGTGATGGTCACCACCCTCCTGGCCCGGGTGGCGGGGCTGGTGCTCTTCCTCTTTGCTCTGGGTGTATTCTCCCAGACTGGGTATCTGTTTCTGGTTACCCTGCTCTTTGGCGGCGACGCCTCAGCCATCTCACCTATGCTGATTCTTACCCTGAAGGTGGCCACCATCTCCCTGGCCTCGGTGACTGTGTTCTCCGGCCTGGACCCGGACCGGCTCAGCAACGGCCTGATGTGGTACGGCTGCCCGGAGCGGCTGAGCTTTTCCATCTCCTACGCCTATCGTATGCTGCCTATGCTCATGGAGGAGTTTCAGAATGTGCTCCTCTCCTACCGTTTGCGGGGCAATCCCCCTGCCCATGACACGCTGACCGGAAAGGTGCGCTACCTTATCTATCAGGTAAAAATCATCGTCGAGTCCTTTTACCCCCTGATGCTCAATACCGCCAAGCGCTCCCGCACCACGGTGGAGGCTCTGGAGCTGCGGGGCTACCGGTACGCGGCAGTCAACAAGACTGTAAAGAAAATCAAACTTTCCACTTTGAAGATAACCGATAACGACCTGCTGTTTTTGGCCATATCCGCCCTGTGGGTGGCGCTGTCTGTTCTCTTCTCCACACTGCTCTGAAAGAAGGTTTTTTCCTTGCGACTTGATTTTCACACCCACGGAAAGCTGGCCAAAAAGCTGCCCTTCTCCACCGCCTATACCGACTGGCTGTTCGGTGAGGCCCGCCGGGCCGGACTGGACGCCCTGTGCCTGACGGAGCATTTCAACACCCTGCAATTCGAAGAGCTCTACCGCTACCTCTCCTCGGTGAGCCGCCGGACGGAGGATGTACTGGAGCTGGAAATTGGCCTGCGGGTGTTCCCCGGTATGGAGACCGATGTGGCCGAGGGAGGCCACATCCTGTCCATTGGCCCTCTGGAGGCCATTCTGGAGCTGAACCACCGGCTGGAGCCCCATAAGGAAAAGGGCCAGTTTCTTCCCTTTTCCCAGTTGATACGCCTGTTTGAGGAATATCCCGTGCTGGTGGGGTGCGGCCACCCTTACCGCGCCCCGGGCC
Organism: uncultured Eubacteriales bacterium; assembly: GCA_900549475.1. Lineage (GTDB taxonomy): Bacteria > Bacillota > Clostridia > Oscillospirales > Oscillospiraceae > Pelethomonas. Next base: position 27,557 of record UROF01000003.1, on the reverse strand, counting down.
ATGTGCCGGAGCTGCCTGAGGAGCAGCTGCGCCATCTCAGTTTTCTGGATCTCAACGGAAAGGATCTGGCACTGGACCGGGCGCGTACAGAGGAGCTGACCTACGCCCTGGCACGGCGGCTGAGCATTCCTGTGGTTTCCGGCAGTGATACCCACCAGGCAGTACAGTACGGCTGTGTCACGACGGTGTTTCAGCGGGAGGTTTGCTCCATCTCCGCCCTGAAGGCCGAGATGGATGCCGGTCGGTACGAAATCCAGCTTTCCGACACCGCCGCAGCCCAGGTGCGCACCGCCTGTCTCCTCAAGCGCTCTCTCAAAGAGATCCATGCGCTGGGTGGTGACTACGTCTCCATTCTCACCCAGGAGGCCATCGCATGAGTGTACTGACCGATGTTCTTGCCGGCCAGGTGGTAGAGGCTGTCCGCCAGGCCGGCGCTCTGCTGACCGACCCCGCCGCCATCCAGACCGTGGTTCCCAAAAGCCGGACGGATTTTGTCACCAATGTGGATCTCACCGTGCAGAATACGCTCCGGGGTCAGCTGGACAAGCTGACCCCAGCTGTGCAGTTTCTGGGGGAAGAGGGGGAACGGGCCGCCATTGATCCCCGCCGTCCCTTCTGGATCCTGGATCCGGTGGACGGCACCACCAACCTGATTCACCAGTTCCAGCACAGCGCCATATCGTTGGCGCTGGCGGAGGATGGACAAGTGGTTTTCGGTGTGGTATACCATCCTTATACGCAGGAATGCTTTACCGCTTTCCGGGGTGGCGGAGCATTCCGGAACGGTTGTCTCATCCGGGTGAGTGAGACCTCCAGTCTGGCGGACAGTCTTCTGTCCGCAGGGACGGTTCCTGGCCGGCGAGATCTGGCCGATGCGGCCTTCCGGCAGATGCGAGCACTCTATGACCGGTGCCAGGATATACGCCGCGCCGGATGCGCCTCCCTGGATCTCTGCTGGGTAGCTTGTGGGCGGCTGGACGGCTATGTGGAGCTCTCCCTCCAGCCCTGGGACTACGCCGCCGGACTACTGCTGGTAGAGGAGGCGGGGGGGCTGGTTACTACCCTAGACGGCATGCCGCTCTCCCTTACGGAGGGCGGTGCTGTGCTGGCCTCCAATCAAATCCTTCACCCCACTTTGATGGATGTACTGAACGGATAGGAGAAAATCAATGGAACTGAGCCTTGCCATTTCCCCCGGAGAACTGACCCGGGCGGAGCAAAAGATTCTGGACTATATCAACACCAATACGGACGCCTTTTTGTTTTCCTCCATTGGGCAGCTAGCTCAGCGTCTGGGGCTTTCTGACGCCACCGTCTCCCGGTTTGCCCGCCATGTTGGCTGCACCGATTTCAAGGAGCTAAAAACCATGGTGGTGGAACAATCTGCTGGTCCCGCCGCAAAGATGGCAGGGACTTTGTCCCAGGATGGTGTATTCTCTCCGGCCGCCTGGCTGGAGCGGCAGCAGCTCTATCTGCAAAAGACAGCCAGTCAGCTGAATCAAGAGGAATTTGACCGGGCCGTGGAGGCCCTGGTGTCTGCACGGCAGATTTTCCTGCACGGGAAAAATGCGTCGGCTTCCCTATCCCAGATGCTTGCTTTCCGTCTGCGAAGGCTGGGGCTCCCAGTTTCACCGCTGCCCTCCAGCGGCTCAGAACTGTTGGAGGGGCTGCTCCAGGCAGGGAAACAGGACCTGGTGGTCATGTTCAGCTTTTCCAAACTGTCCCGGGAGGGACGTATTATTCTGGAGCACAGCCACATCGCAGGCTATCAGACCATTGCCTTTGTCAGCCGCACATGTATTCCAGCGGAGGAACAGGCCGATATCAGTCTCTTTGCCTACCGCGGGGAGGAAAAGGAGTACCACTCCATGGCTGCGCCTACTGCCCTGTTGGATGCCCTTACTGTTGCCGTGACCGGCCGGCTGGGACAGCAAGGGACTGATGCACTGGAGCGGCTCCATCAACTCAAAACCAGCTACTTTCCCCAGGGGTAGAGCGAGAAGCGGTGCAAATGCCCCCAACGGTTTACATTCTGTCCGCTGGTTGGTATATGAACGAATGCGGCAACCCACTGATATCCAAGACTTTCTGACAAAATCAGAGAGGAAACAAAGTCTCAACAATGATATAGAATATTTGAAAGTTTCAGCGCATAATCCAAATTGCAGGTGTAGAGGTGACTGTGATAAAGCAGCTCATTATGTTATAGTTCTCTGAATATTTTGGGGCAGAAATGGATTAATTACACGATAAGGCTTTGACCAGACGGTATCACTACCGTCTGGCTTTTTATTTCTGACGAGAAGAGGAGTCGATATGGCTAAATGTTTACTGAAGTATCAGTGGGTTAAGCTGCCCAGAGATTGTATGCCTATGGGCAAAGGCCTGTTGGGATATTGGCTCCGTTTGGCGTCAAGGGCCGCATTTCGCAAGGGTGAGGCCCATTTCTGCGGCCATGTGAACCAAACGTTCCGGGAATGTGGGCTGGCGGAATCGTGGGTCTGAAGCGCATTTTGGGTGTCAAAAATAGGGGAGAGGTACTGCGCATTATGGATAAGCTGCAGGAACTCGCATATATCTCCTACACGCTGGACTCGTCAACCAAGAAGCTGGAGTACAGAATCCTCGATTGGGTCATACAGTGTTCCGGAGCAGAATGCATGTCAGGCACGGCATATACAACGGAAGGATATGGGTTCCTTTGCCTTCCGCGCAGTATTTCACAGCGGCTTGCAGAACAAAGCTATATATTCAGCGAAGCAGACGCATGGCTGGATCTCTGGTGCCATACTATTTGGCGGGATCCACGCAATGCGTTTTCTTTTTTGGCGCCGACGGCACAGTTTGGTGCTCATGGTGCTGTATTGACATTGGAAACCTCGGGACAGCGCTGGGGCTGGGAAAAGACAAAGGCATGGAGGTTTTTCGAAAGTATGGGGATGCCTTCGCTCTGTACCGTCTGCCTGGCTCTTATGGCTGTCTCATTTTTCATAAACAGTATCCAACTGGTGCTGAGGTTTCATTACCCGACTCCGTCGCTGTCATACGTATTTTGGAGAAAATACGCATTCAGGGAAAAGATGCACATATCTGCGGAATGGACCATGAACGTCTGAACAAGATGATTCTTTGGTACAGTCGGGAAATTACCAAAGTATCCCTTCCAAGCGGTGATGTAAATTCCGAAAAGGGTCGTGTTGCACTTTCGACGCCTATAACGCGTGCGTATATTTCTCTGTGTTGGAATTGCAAGAACTGTGATAAGGACTGCGGAAGTAATAGCAGAGTACTACACCCACATAACCAATCAAAGAATGTAGTTAACCCATGGTTTCCATGGTACATAAAGGAGATTTATTATGAACAAGACATTGGAAAATACCGCAAAAGTGGACAACGAGCGCGAGCAGAAGATCAGGGAACGGTCTGACGAATTTATTCGCCTGCTTACCAGGAAGGGAATTCTGGAGGATAATCGGATCAACGATGAACGAGTACGGCAGACACAGAAAGAGAAAAGGCGGAACATGTACCACAATACGAGGATCCTTCTGGAAAACTACCGGAATATAACCTGCTGCTGAAATGCTTTCAGGATATTGTCGCTGAGGAACTGGAAACGCCTTTGGTCGTCGCCCTGGCAGCAACAGCTTTAATACTACTCCTCTATCTGATCCTCACACGGGGCAACCCTATGGCGGGAGAGCGGGGACGATTACTGACCTTTCTTTGGTTGATGCTGGCCGCAATGGCGGTAACGGTGCAGTGTGAGACTGGGGCGTTACTGGCGACATTTGTGCTGGCAGTTCAAGTGGTGGCGGCCCTGTGGTTGGATAGTAAAAACGTCCGATGCCCCGGCACTGCCGGTGGCATTTGCATACAATAAAAAGGTTGGCTGGAAAACCCGTTGGGGTCATCCAGCCACCTTGTTTGAACCTGCAGGATTGAAATTAACAAATATATGGCATATATGTAATGGTTCAGGTTGCCATGACTACTCGAGTGAAATAAACAATTATTCCAGCAATCAAAATTGCTAAAAGGGTAATTCCGTTGCAAAGAAAATTGTTTGGAGCTTTTTTTATCCGTTGAATTCCAAAATAGATTACCTATGCGGAGCAGGAGGACGGCAGTGAGTTGCAGTTGATTCCCATCCCGCTCGGCGAGGATGGCGTAACACGCCAGACCTATGCCGATAGCTGGGGCATTTCCTCCCGTTCGGAACACGCCGACCAGGCCTGGGAACTGTTGGAGTTTTTACTCAGTGAGGACGGGTTTGACGGTGGTATTTACAAGAGGGAGATGGCACTTCTGAACCGTATGGCTGACCAGAAGCGGTATGCCAGTGTTTCTGGCCATGGGTATACCCTCCAGCCCCGGCACTATCAGGAATACCGTCATATCTGCACCCTTCCGGCGACCCGTTGCGCTGAGCCTGTCGGTTGGATCGAAGCTGTCTGGGATCCTGTGCTTGCCTATCTGAAGGAGGAGAAAACGTTGGAGATGGCGATCCAGGAGGCTGTGGAGAACTGGAAGCGGCAGATCATACAGTAGTGCATCTGTTTTACATGTTGTTATTGTATGTAAACAAGGTAAGGGATAACGGAATGCTGTTGCAATTGGTTCAGAAATGCATAGTAGTCAAGTGCTTGAATTAATTGAAACAACACAGCGTAATGGATGGAGAATATCAAAATGTTCAGACGAAAATTATTAGTAATGCTGTGTGTGGTGATGCTGTTTTTCCTGACGGAAACAAGTGGTATGCATGCGCTGAGGACTGAACCGAATTTGGCAGGAACAAATGATGGGTATGTGGGAGAGGTTATTGGCACAAATGGAAATGAGACAGTGGATTATATTGACGAATGGGTTGATGTGATTACATTGCCAGAAGACGGAAGCATGCCAGATTATATAACATATCTGGGATTTGAGGATGGGAGTGTAAATATTCCAGATGAATATGGCTATGCAAATAAAACTCTAGATCAAGCGAACGATGCTATGCAAGTCGATAAAAACAGTATTATAAATGAAGAAAAGACCTGGAACATTTGTGAAAATGTTAATATCGCATTTGACCTCGAAGTTCCAAAGGTAACGCTTTTCGTTTCTGATAGCATAGCATCTATGTCCGCAAGCGATAATGTAGCAGTAAAGTCATACGAATGGTATGTGGATGGCAGTTTAGTTTCAAGTGGAGATGGGACTTCAAGTTCTATTACATTAAATGCACTGGGGCTAAAAAATGGAGCACATACTGTAGAGTGCCGCGTGTACGATGCGGAAGGACTCGCTCCTGGTGATAGACCTCGTAAAGAACGTTATGGGAGTGCGTCACAATCCTTCCAAATTGTAGGGGAAAGTAAGCTGCTAAGCGAAAATATCAGTGCTGAACTGCCTGAACTATCTCCGATTGAAAACGCAGAATCTGTTGTGTCGAAGGTTCTGACTTTGTCTGTAGGAGAAAAACAGCAGCAGTCAATTATTACTCTTGGCGATATGGATATCGTTGTACAAATGGCTACCAAGGGAGCAATAAGGTCTATTGATATTATTTCTCCAGATGGAAAACTGTATGATACGCTCAGCTATATAGCGCCCGATGCTCCCTACAAAATCAGCAATGCGCAAGCAGGTGAATGGACCATTCTCATTTCCGCTTTTACCGAGGAAGATGTTGCGGAACTTCCAAAAGTTCAAGGGAGTGCTGTCGATTCTCAGGATACGGTTATAAATTTGCCTGTCGACATGCAGTTGCAGATTTCTCTCAGGCCTTCTCCTGTGGAAATTGATGTACCAAATATCACCGCGGATTCGTATATTTTAGCAGATCTTTTTGCGGACGAATCCATTGTTGTTACAGAAAATGATCAGACACTCGATAAGAACTTGCCACTGGAGGATGGCATCCATGAACTGTATGTAGTCAGAGAAATGGATGGACTGATTTCTGAAGCGAGAGAGTATTCCGTTACTGTGGATACGACTCCGCCTGAGCTAAGTTTTACGGATCTGCCCAGTGTAACCAATCGAGACCGAGTAGTGTTGTTGATCAATTGCTCAGAAGCAATGAGTGATTTGATGATCAACGGTACCTCTGTGGAACTATTTGACTGTGGTGAGGGTGACGAATATTGTGACGTATACTACCTGGATCATGGTGACAACTACATCGATATAACGGTGACAGATTTGGCGGGGAACTCCAGTAGCCAAACCATTTGTGTTACCCGTACATCCTAAATTCTTAGTATTTTAGTGTTTGTACCCGCATTGTTGCGTTAAATCTTTATTGCATGACACCCTATAACTACAAAGCTTTGTAGTTATAGGGTGTTTCATTCTTAGCCTGTGAACAATGAAGGAGACTTCTCAACTGTGTCTTAATTCACATGCTATTGAAAGGTGTGGGTGGTTTTAGTTTTCGAGAGCAGGTCAGAATATTTTGGCATTGGAGAAAAGAAAATAAAACAAATTGTTTCCGACAATATTGATGCAGGATTTGTTATTCAAAACGGAGTGAAATGCCTTATCAAAAGGAAACGATTTGAAGACTTTTTGGAAGAAATGGCAGCGATATAAATGCTTCAATTTATAAAATGTTGGGGGGCGACAATACTACAAAACAAAGTGGCATATTCCCGTTATATGCGTAGCTATATAGAAAAAGGGCCTCAACTATGATATACTAACAATATATCGCTGTTGAGGCTCTTTCCCTGCCAATCGAAAGGAGCGAAAAGAGGCGCAATCATAGAAAACGCATTCTTCGCAATGGAGAGAGCTGGCGCAAAGATGGAAGATATGCTTGCAAATACATTGACGCCACCGGAAAGCAGCAATTTGTTTATAGCTGGAAGCTGGAAAAGACAGATAGGACACCAGAGGGAAAAAAGGATGATCTTTCTTTACGCGAAAAAGGAAAATTAATTCAGAAAGATATCGACGATCAGATAGTTTTGCGCGGTGGTGAAGTACCAGGTTTGCAGGTTAGACAGAATCTTTCAAAAATACTCGTATCACTAGAAAACATAGGAATTTCAAGGAGTTTTGAGTCGATGGCAAAAATACTGTTTGTGTGCTTGGGCAACATCTGCCGGTCCACCATGGCGGAGTATGTAATGAAGTATCTGGTGGAACAGGCGGGGCTGGAAAAGGAGTTCTATATTGATTCGGCGGGAACATCTTCTGAGGAGGAGGGCAACCCTGTCCATTATGGTACTCGCCGCCGCCTTCAGCAGGCGGGGATCCCCTGCGGCGGTCACCGGGCCAGGAAAATGACAGCGGCAGACTATGACCGTTTTGATCTCCTTATTGGCATGGAGGAATCTAATCTTCGGGCCATGCGGCGGATCACCGGTGGCGACCCGGAAGGAAAGATCCATAAACTGCTGGACTACGCTGGCCGGTCGGCAGATATTGCGGACCCTTGGTATACCGGAGACTTTGACGCCACTTTTGACGATGTGATGGAGGGATGTCGGGCTCTGTTGAAACAGTATGAAGAACAGCAGTGAGTGTTTGCTACTAGTCAAAAAATGCCCATCAGAGCGATGACAGCTCTGGTGGGCATTTTTGCAAACCAGGAAATATAAACGAAACATATAGGAAAATCAATTTTGCCCCTCTAGGATTGCCAGAGCCTGGGGGGTGTCAACGTCCCACAACTCCTCTTCTGCTGCCTCCACCAACAGCAGAGCCTCCTCGTGTCGGCGGATCACACCGCTGCCGCCGCGGTCTCCATCCAGCGCCATCAGTTCCGGGAAAAAACGAGCGGGGAAGAGGCAGGGATTTCCGCGGACGCCGTTGTGGGCCAAAGCTACGATCCGATCCGGATGGGCACGCCACAGGGCGGCAGCTTTTGCCACCGTCTCCCGGCGGAGGAGCGGCTGGTCCGCCACCTGGAAGAGAACACCGTCACAAGTTGTCATAGACGACAACCCCAGGTGGATGGTGTGGCTTACCCCCCACTCCGGGTGAAAATTCTGAATTGCCTGGAATCCGAACTTAGATGCCAGAGCCATTATCTCCGGGTACTGGGTCACTACAGCTATCTGGCTAAACTTCTCCGTCGGCACCGCCTCCAGCGCCCACTGGATCAGAGGTTTCCCGCCGAATGTCCGGGCCAGCTTGTTTTCCCCAAAGCGGCTGGCGTTTCCTGCTGCCATGACCACACAGCCGATCCGCAGAGTATTTTCTTCCATGATTTCACCTCCGCTGCGCATTTTTTCGTGTTGTCAGTATACACGTTTTGGACAGCAGACGTCAACTGACGAGGGAGCGGTATTCTGCAGGTAGGATAACGAAAATGCTGTACAGCTAAAAAATTGTGTGCTATAATAACAATAATTTAGTGAAATAGACAATGGGAGGGGCAGTCTCCGGATGCCCCCACGACAACAAACAAGGAGGCTGATGCACGATGAGCAAGAGCGTAGGCCAGAGCGTAAAGCGGGTGGACGCCTTTGAAAAGGCTACCGGCCGGGCTAAGTACACAGATGATCTGTGTGACCGCAGCGCACTGGTGGTGCGCCTGGTCCATTCCACCGTGGCCCACGGTATGGTCACTGCTGTGGATATCGACGAGGCTATGACGGTTCCTGGCGTGGTGAAGATCCTCACCTGCTTTGACGTACCCAATATTCCCTTCCCGACAGCAGGCCACCCCTGGAGCACCGATCCCCATCATCAGGATGTGGCGGACCGGCTGCTGATGAACCGCCATGTACGCTACTACGGCGACGAGGTGGCCGCAGTGGTGGCGGAGAATGAGGTGGCTGCTGCCCAGGCCGCTCGGCTGGTGAAGGTGAGTTACGAGGAGTATCCCTTTGTGCTGGACGTGCAGAAGGCTATGGAGCCTGGTGCTCCCCAGCTCCACGAGGAGTATCCCAATAACATCCTGGCCCACACCCAGATCCGCAACGGAAACTATGAGGAGGCCATAAAAGAGCCTGGACTCATTAAGGTGGAAGGGTGGTACGATACCCCCACCGTCCAGCATTGCCATATTGAAAACCACATCTGCACCGCCTACATGGAGGGCGGACGCATCACTGTTACCAGCTCCACCCAGATCCCCCACATCGTCCGCCGGGTCTGCGGCCAAGCGCTGGGGATTCCCTGGGGTAAGGTGCGGATTATCAAGCCCTACATTGGCGGCGGCTTCGGCAACAAGCAGGACGCCCTCTACGAGCCGCTGTGTGCCTGGCTCACCACCCAGGTGGGGGGCCGGTTGGTGAAGATCGACTGCTCCCGGGAGGAAACTTTTGTCAGCAACCGGGTCCGCCATGCCATCCGTACCCACATTATCTCCTGGGTCCGGCCCGACGGAACCTTTGCCGCCCGGAAGATCGAGTGCTTCTCCAATCAGGGCGCTTACGCTTCCCACGGCCACGGTGTGGTGGCCAAGGGCATGGGAGCGTTCCCCCAGATCTATCCCTGCCCCAATGTGGAGGGAGACGCCTGGAGCGTGTTCACCAACAAGCCTGCCGCCGGCGCCATGCGGGGCTACGGCATTCCCCAGGCCATGTGGGCGGGGGAGAGCCATATCGACGATGTGGCCCGGGCTCTGGGCCGGGAACCCCTGGAGTACCGCTATCAGATCGTTATGCCTAAGGGGTATAAGGACGCGTTCAGCAAGAACGAGAACTACTATGACACCTTCCGTCAGGTGATGGACAAGGGCCGTGCGGCACTGGACTATGACCGGAAGCGGAAGGAGTATGCGGGCCAGACCGGCCCGGTGCGCCGTGGCGTAGGTATGGCCCTCTTCTGGTACAACACCGCTGTGTGGCCCATCTCTCTGGAATCCTCCTCCTGCCGTATGGTCCTCAACCAGGATGGTTCCATCCAGGTGCAGACCGGCGAGACGGAGATCGGCCAGGGCTGTGATACTGCCTATGCCCAGATGGCTGCCGACGCGGTGGGTATCCCCTTTGAGGACGTCCATGTGGTGTCTACGCAGGATACCGACATTACCCCCTTCGGTACCGGCGCCTATGCTTCCCGACAGACCTACGTTGGTGGTTTCTCCATCCGCCAGACCGGGCAGATGCTCAAGGAGCGGATCCTCTCCTATGCACAGGAGCTGACCCGGCAGATGCGCTCCAATCTGGATATCATCGATGGAAAGATCGTCCGCATTACCGATGGACGGGAGCTGATGACCCTGGGCGAGCTGGCCACCGAGGCCCTCTACAGCCTGGAGCACAGTGAGCACATCACCGCTGAGAGCACCTACCAGATCAAAAACAACGCCTACTCCTTCGGCTGCTCCTTTGCCGAGGTGGAGGTGGATATCCTCATGTGCAAAGTAAAGCTCCTGAACATTGTCAACGTCCACGACTGCGGCAACTTGATCAACCCCGCCCTGGCGGAAGCCCAGGTCCACGGCGGCATGTCCATGGGCATCGGCTACGGCCTCAGCGAGGAGCTGAAGTTCGATGAAAAGACCGGCAAGCCCTTGAACAATAACCTCCTGGACTACAAGCTCTCCACCTTTATGGACCACCCGAACCTCCAGGCCCTTTTCGTGGAGAATCCGGAGCCCACCAGCCCCTACGGCACCAAGGCCCTGGGCGAACCCCCGGCCTGCAGTCCTGCGCCGGCCATCCGCAACGCCATTTTGAACGCTACCGGCGTGGCCTGCAACAATGCGCCCATGACGCCCCACGTCCTCTTTGCCCGGTTCAAAGAGGAAGGACTGCTGTGAGAAAGGAGAGACGCTGACATGTATGATTTGAAAGCACTGTATGAGGCGGAGAGTGTCCAGGACGCCGTCCGTCTGCGTCTGGAGCACCCCGAGGCCCAGATCATTGCCGGTGGTACTGACGTGCTGGTGCAGATGCGGGAAGGCAAGCGGGCCGGCAAGGAGCTGATCTCCCTCTACGGCATCGACGCTATGCGGGGAATCACCCTGGATGAGGCGGAGAACATCCGCATCGGCTCTCTTACCAGCTTCAGCCATATCACCAAGGACCCCATCATCCAGAAATATATCAACGTCCTGGGGGAGGCGGTGGACCAGGTAGGCGGCCCTCAGATCCGTAACGCCGGTACCATCGGCGGCAACACCTGCAACGGCGTCACCAGCGCCGACAGCGCCTCCACCCTGTTTGCATGGGATGCCATCATCGAACTCACCGGTAAGGACGGCGTTCGCCGCCTGCCCATTCAGGAGTTCTATCTGGGGGCAGGGAAGGTGGATATCCATCCCGATGAGATCCAGACTGCCATTCTGATTCCCAAGGCCAGTTATGAAAACTGCTTTGGTCACTACATCAAGTACGCCATGCGCAACGCCATGGACATCGCTACCACCGGCTGCTCGGTGAACGTGGTCCTCAGCGAGGATAAGAAGTCCATTGCCCGGGCCCGGATCGCCTACGGTGTGGCGGGCCCCATCCCCATGCGGGTGCCCGCTGCGGAGGCGGTGGCTGCGGGGAAGCCTCTCACGATGGAGACGGCGGACGCTTTTGCTGCGGCAGTACTGGAGGACATCCATCCCCGGAACAGCTGGCGGGCCAGCAAGGAATTCCGGGAGCATATCGCCGTGGAGATGGCCCGGCGGTGCCTTATTGAATCCATTAAACTGGCGGGAGGTGTGATGGCATGAGCAAGCAGTATAAAGTGATCCATTGTACCATCAACGGCAGAGAAGTGGAGCAGGCAGTGGATGTACGCGCCAGCCTCACCGATATGCTGCGCAACGACTTCCGCCTTACCAGTGTGAAGAAGGGCTGCGAAGTAGGGGAGTGCGGTGCCTGCAATGTCATCATTGACGGGGAGTGCTACAACTCCTGCCTGTACCTGGCGGCCTGGGCCGACGGGAAAAACATCCGCACGCTGGAGGGCCTTATGGGGCCCGACGGGGAGCTCAGCGATATCCAGCAGGCCTTTATCGACGAGGCGGCTATCCAGTGTGGTTTCTGCACGCCTGGTTTCATCATGACCGCTGTGGAGATCCTGGAGAGCGGCAAAGAGTACACCGACGATGAGCTCCGGAAGCTTCTCTCGGGCCATCTCTGCCGCTGCACCGGCTATGAGAATATCCTTCGGGCGGTGAAAAAGACCATGCTCCGCCGCTTGGGAAAAGAAGCCTAAGAAGGCTGTTCCCGTACTATGCTGTAAAAAACATAACAGAAGAGCCCGGCCAAAGGCCGGGCTCTTTTTCCATATAAACAATGGTTACTGTCCGGTTTTTTACTCTGCTTTTGGGGTACAATGGTACTATCAAAAGAAACAGGGAGGACAAAACCATGAAAGGCTACTACAACAACAGTGGATATATGGGCTATGTGGGCGGCCGGTGGGTGCTGTTCGCCTGTGAACAGGACTATGTGGAGTATATGGAAAGCTGAGCCCTCTTGCCCCGGAACTGGGGCCGTGTTATACTGGACGTGAAAATCAGAGGGGAGGCGCGGCTGTGGAAAAAGCGGCACTGCATCCGGTGATTACCGTCCGGTTGTATACAGATGAAAAGTGTTTTGGTCCCGGCGTAGCCATGCTGCTGGAGCGGGTGGAGAGGCTCCACTCCCTGCGGTCGGCTGCCATAGATATGGACATGGCCTATTCCAAGGCGTGGACGATCCTCCGCAATGCAGAGCGTACCTTGGGAGTCAAACTGATTTCCTCTACCACCGGGGGTCGTCACGGCGGCGGCGCTGTACTGACGCCGGAAGGAGAACAGATGCTGGCGGCCTATACAGCGTTTTCCCAAGAGGTCCGGGAGTGTGGAGAAGCGTTGTTTCAGAAGCATTTCGGCGGATGGCTGTCCGGCCAGCCCAACGATGGGGAATAGAGGTCCCGGGCTGCCTGGGATGGTCGGATGGGAGGGACGCTGTACAGCGCTCCCATCTGCGGCAGAAAACACAAAAGCGGGCTGTCCTTACGGAACAGCCCGCTCTTTCACATAAAGGAAGCCCCGCAGTGGCCGTGTGAACCCTGTTATAACCTGCACATATTAGGCAGGTGGGTCGCCTGCAGCGTCCTTTACTGCTTCCAACTTCCAACCGCAGGTGGCAGCCGGGAGGCCTGCAAACCAGACGCTGAACCAGCATCCCGTATAACAGAATGTGGGTTAAAAAAAGGTCCATCACGCACCCCGCAGGGCCGAGAATACTATAAAAGGGGAACTTTCTTTATGGAATGTCGTCTATAGGAAAAAGAAGGATCACTCCTCGTCCTCATCCTCAAACAGACGCTCCATGAAGAGATCGTATACGGTGTTGAGCTCCTCGTCGCTGTCCAGAGTAGAGAGCAGCTCCTCGCCGTTCTCCTCGATGGATTTGAGGATCACCAGACCGTATTCTTCACTGTCCTCGTCGGCCCCCTCCTCTACGGCAGGGCAGAAGGCCATGTAGGTCTGACCGTTGTACTCCAGGGCGTCCAGCATCTCCAGTTCGATGTCGTTGCCGTCCTCGTCGGTGACGGTGATAAAATCAGGGCCGTATTCCTCGCTCATGGCGGGCACCTCCTTGTGGTTGTACGCCAGGGGCGTCCCCGCCGCCTCGCTATGGCTATAGTGTACCCGTTTTTTTTGGAAAATGCAAGGGCTCTCACCTGTGATATTTCGACGATTTCATCCGCCTTTTTTTGTATTTTGTGGAGAAATAGGTCTGGGCAGTCTGGGAAATGGTGGATTCTGCGTTTTTTTTCGCATTTCCAAGGTTGACAAGGCATGATATACTATATGTTGGAGTAGAATTTACCCGGTATTTTTTACTCAAATGTGTGAAAAAAGGAGGGGAGATCCCCTTTTTTGCGGTGTTGACCGCGTTTGCCGTCTATGGACAGACGGTGCGATTTCCCAGTCTGAAAAGGAGGTTATCCGCTATGGATAATGGTTACAACGGCGGTCGGAGCAGCCAGACACCTGCGGGCGGCGGTTCCGGCGCACCACGGAAAAAGAAGAAAAAGACCAGCGCAGGTCAGATCGTTGGACGGATTGCTCTGGTTCTGTTCACGCTGTGCATCATCGGGGTTTTGACCATTGCGATCTTTTTCAAGATCTTCATGACCTATGTCAACACCTCGCTGCTGCCTTCCCTGGAGACAGAAACCCAGGAGCTGACACTGAACCTAGCATCGACGATCTACTATCAGGACAATGAGTCCGGGGAGTGGCTGCCACTGGAGACACTCCATGTCACAGGAGGCAACCGGGAACTGGTGACCTATGACCAGATCCCGGAGCATCTGATCAATGCCCTGGTATCCATTGAGGACCACCGCTTTTGGGAACACCATGGCGTGGACTGGCAGGGTACCGCAGCGGCTATCGTCCAGACCGTCACCGGCGGGAATACCCGCGGCGGCTCCACCATTACCCAGCAGCTTCTGCGGGCCATTACGGATGATACGGATGTAACAGTCAAGCGTAAGTTCCGGGAAATCTTCCGGGCGCTGGAGTATGAAAAGACCCACACGAAAGAGGAGATCATCACAGAGTACCTCAACCGGGTCTACTTCGGAGCCGGCTGTGACGGCATCCAGACCGCTGCCCAGACCTATTTTGGAAAGAATGTCTGGGAGCTGGATCTGGCGGAGAGTGCCTGTATCGTGGGGATCACCAACAACCCCTCGCTGTATGATCCCTTACGGGATGCGGAATTTGTCCAGAAAGACGGCTCTATCAAGACGCCCCGGGATTTCAATAAGACGCGCCAGGAGACGATTCTGGACAAGATGGTTGAGTATGGATACATCACTCAGGAGGAGTGCGACGCTGCCAAGGCGGAGAAGCTGATCTTTACCGATACGCCTGAGTATGCGGAGCTCCATGGAGATGAAACAGGCGAGCAGGAAGTTACTTCCAACGACGATGTTTACTCCTGGTTTGTGGATGCGGTGATCGAGGATGCCATCTCCCTGGTTGCCGAAGCCAGAGGCTGTACAGAGGAAATGGCAGAGCAGCTGGTGTTCTCCGCTGGTTATCAGATCTACACCACGATCGATATGGACATCCAGAACATTGTGGACAGCGTGTATAAGGACACCTCCAACTTTGATTATCCCTCCAAGAATGGTACGCCTCTGAACAGTGCCATTACCATCACAGACCCCTATACCGGCGACGTGCTTGCCATGGCTGGCGGCGTGGGAGAGAAGGAGGTCAGCCGCGGGCTGAACCTGGCCACTTCCCGCCGTGCCTGCGGCAGTGCCATCAAGCCGCTGTCTGTCTATGCGCCCGCCATTGACAACAATGTGATCGGGCCGGGCAGTGTTATCGACGACTACCCGCTTCGGCTCAATGACTCCGGTACGGGAGGGTACCCCAAGAACTCCAACAATAAGTATGTGGGCCCGGTGACGGTGTCCTATGCTGTGCAGCGGTCTATCAATACAGTTGCCTGCCGGGTGCTGGAAAAATTGGGCTATGCCACCTCTTTTGAGTTCATGGAGAACAATCTGGGCTTTGATCTGGATGAGCGGGATATCGGGATGGGCCCCCTGGCCATGGGCGGTCTGACCTACGGTGTTACTACGGAAGAAATGGCGGCAGCCTTTGGCGCCTTTGCTAACTCCGGTATCTACACCAAGCCCCGTACCATTACCCAGATCCTCTCCAATGATGGTAAGGAAGTTATCGTGGACAATCCCAGCCAGTCCAACGTGGCTATGGCGGAAAGCACCGCTTATCTGATGAACAAGATGCTGCGCAACGTAGTTACCAGCGGTACCGGTACTTCCGCTAACTTCTCCGGTATGACCATTGCCGGTAAGACCGGTACCACCACCAACAACTTTGACCGCTATTTTGTGGGCTATACGCCTTATTACTCCGCTGCCGTGTGGATCGGCTACTCCGAGAGCAACGAGAAGATCACTGCCAGCGGCAACCCGGCGGCCAAGATCTGGAAACTGGTGATGGAGCAGGTCCATGAGGGGCTGGAGAACAAATCCTTCCCGGATAAGCCGGCAGGTATCGTCTCCGTGTCGGTCTGTGCCGACTGCGGTCTGAAGCCCTCTGCTCTGTGCTCTCAGGATTACCGGGGCAGCCGGGTGATCACCGTGGAGATGCAGGAGGGCGCTGTGCCTACTGAGACCTGCACATGTCATGTTCAGGCGGAGTTCTGCACAGAATCCGGTATGTTGGCCGGGGAGTACTGTCCCGCAGAATGTCGGGAGACCCGAGTTCTGACCCAGGGACGGGAATACCTGGATACGGTGTACGGAACTGCGAAAGCCAACGAGGACGGCACGTACACGGTAGGTAATCTGGTCCTGGCGACTGACAACGAGGCCCATCTCACCTATCAGAAGATACAGGGAACGTGTAATGTCCACACAGAGGAGACGGTGCCTCCTGATGTGCTGGTACCTGGCGATGATGGCTTCGAGTGGCCGGATTGGTGGCCCTGGGGTCCTGATGGAGAAGGGGACGGAACCGATACCGGCACGGATACCGGAACCGATACCGGCACAAACTCGGGTACTACCGACCCGGGTACCAATACGCCCACTGAGCCTGGCGGAAACCAGGTTCCCACTGAACCCACAGAACCGCAAATACCGTGACCTTTCCCCGGGGCGCCCTGGTAACTCCGGCGCCCCGGGGTATTTTATTAAATGAGCAAAAGCCTAAAAATTTGTGTTGAACTCAAACAAATTTTCAGCTATAATAACAAGAGAAGGGTATCAACGGACTCTGGCATATCATGGGGATAAAAAGGAGATGTGCTATGGCGACATTTGTGGTAAACGGGAAGACCGTTACAACGGAGAAAAATCAAAAGCTGCTGCGCTTTCTGCGGGATGAGCTGCGGCTCACCTCGGTGAAGGACGGCTGCAGCGAGGGCGCCTGCGGCACCTGCACCGTGTTGGTGGACGGGAAAGCCACCCGTGCCTGCATTATGACGACCGATAAGCTGGAAGGAAAAACCGTCATCACGGCGGAAGGCCTCAGCGATTTTGAGAAGGAGGCTTACACCTACGGCTTCGGGGAGGCGGGAGCGGTGCAGTGCGGCTTCTGTATCCCCGGTATGGTGATGGCGGCTAAAGGGCTGCTGGATGTGAATCCTGATCCCACCGAGGAGGAGATCCGTTTTGCCCTGCGTAACAATATCTGCCGCTGTACCGGCTATGTGAAGATCGTGGAAGGTGTGAAGATCACCGCCCGGATCTTGCGGGAGGGACATCTCCCCGATGAAGCGGATAAGCGGGAGTGGAAGCTGGGAGCCCATGTCCACCGTGTGGACGTGGCGGAAAAAGTACAGGGCTATGGCCAGTACCCCGACGACGTGTATATGGACGGCATGATTTACGCCTCCGCTGTCCGCAGCGCCCATCCCCGGGCTATCGTCAAAGCCATCCATAAGGAGGAAGCGCTGTCCCTGCCTGGTGTGATCGGAGTATTTACTGCAGAGGATATCCCCGGTCAGAACAAGGTGGGTCACATCGTCAAGGACTGGGACACCATGATCCCCATTGGGGGTACCACCCACTATCTGGGTGACGCCATCTGTGTGGTAGCTGCTGAGACCCAGGAGATCCTGGAGAAAGCCAAGCGGATGGTCCAGGTGGAGTACGAAGTCCTTACACCGGTTCGTTCCCCTGAAGAGGCCATGGCCTACGACGCACCGTTGGTCCACCGCAGCGGGAATCTGCTGGCCCACAAGCATATTCAGCGGGGCAATGCCGCTTTGGCCATTGCCCGCAGCAAGCACGTGATCACCCGGCGTTTCTACACCCCCTACACGGAGCACGCCTTCCTGGAGCCGGAGTGCGCTGTGGCCTTCCCTGATGGGGATGGGGTGATGATCCTCTCCACTGACCAGGGCGCCTATGATACCCAGCATGAGACAGCTCCTATGTTGGGCCTGCCGCCGGAAAAGGTAAAAGTGAAGAATATGCTGGTAGGCGGCGGCTTTGGCGGTAAGGAGGATGTCACGGTCCAGCATCTGGCGGCTCTGGTGGCCTACCTTACCAAGCGGCCGGTGAAGTGCAAGCTCAGCCGGGCGGAAAGCATCCTCATCCATCCCAAGCGGCACCCCATGGAGATGGAGTTTGCCATCGGCTGCGATGAGAACGGTATCATCCAGGGCGTGGCGGCCAACGTCATCGCCGACACTGGTGCGTACGCCTCTCTGGGCGGTCCGGTGCTGGAGCGGGCCTGCACTCATGCCTCGGGTCCCTATCACTATGAGAACTTCCAGATCGACGGCTACGCCTATTATACCAACAATCCCCCTGCCGGAGCCTTCCGGGGCTTCGGTGTGACCCAGACCTGCTTTGCCATTGAAACGCTGCTCAACGAGATGGCGGATCTGGTGGGAATCACCCCCTGGGAGATCCGCTACCGCAACGCCATTCGCCCCGGCGAGGTGCTGCCCAACGGTCAGATCGTGGGGCCGGAGACGGGCCTTGTGGAGACCTTGGAGGCGGTGAAGCCCTACTACGATGCCGCCAAGTATGTGGGCATCGGCTGTGCGATGAAGAACGCCGGCGTTGGCGTGGGCCTTCCCGACTGGGGCCGCTGCCGTTTGGTGGTGGAGGGAGGCAAGGTCCATATCCAGGCTGGTGCCTCCTGTATTGGCCAGGGCCTGGGCACAGTGCTGGTGCAGATGTGCTGCGACCAGCTGGCGCTGCCCCGGGATGCCATCGTCTACGAGCGGTCCAATACCTTTGAGGCGCCGGATTCCGGTACCACCTCCGGCTCCCGCCAGACCCTTATCACTGGTGAGGCCTGCCGCCGTGCCTGTGTGGAGCTGAAAAAGGCTCTGGAGGGCAAGACCCTGGACGACCTCAACGGCACGGAGTACAAGGGGGAGTATCTGGCTAAGACAGATCCCCTGGGGGCCGATGTTCCCAACCCTGTCAGCCATGTGGCCTACGGCTATGCCACCCAGATCTGCATCCTGGGAGAGGATGGGAAGATCGAGAAGATGGTGGCTGCCCACGATGTGGGCAAGGCGGTGAACCCCATCTCCTGTGAGGGCCAGATCGAGGGCGGCGTGGTGATGTCCATGGGCTTTGCCCTCACAGAGGAGTACCCGCTGGTGGACTGCAAGCCCACTGCCAAGTTCGGTACCCTGGGCCTGTTCAAGGCCAACCAGGTGCCGGAGATCAAGGCCATCGTGGTGGAGAAGCCGGGACTGGACGTGGCCTGTGGTGCCATCGGTATCGGGGAGATTACCTCCATTCCCACAGCTCCTGCCATTGCTGATGCTTACTACCGTTACGACGGCAAGCGGCGCTATACCCTGCCTTTGGAGGGAACCCCGTACAGCCGGAAGAAAAGATAAACACAGATAAAAGCGAAATCGCCCCTTTGCATCGGCAAAGGGGCGATTTTTGCTGTAAGAAAACGGCTTGTCCCTAGCTGCCGACCGTGCTATAATTTTCAATAAGATATCTGCACAGAAGCAGGAGGACACGATATGAAACAATTAGGCTTTGGCATGATGCGTCTGCCGCTGAAGGATCCCAAGGAGCAGACTCAGGTGGACCGGGCTCAGGCCCAGGTCATGGTAGATGCGTTTTTGGAGAGCGGCTTTACCTATGTGGATACGGCGTATTTTTACCACGGCGGCGAAAGTGAGCGGGTGGTGAAAGATATCCTCACCAGTCGGTACCCCAGAGAGAAGTATGTATTGGCGGATAAAATGCCGCTGCTTCATTTGAAAGTCAAGGGTACAGTGGAAAAGCAGGCCGCGATTTTTGATGAACAGCTGGCCAAATGTGGCGTTGCATATTTTGACCGCTACCTTCTCCATTCTATGAACAGGGAATATTATCAACTGGCAAAAAGGCTGGATACCTTTGGTTTTCTGATGAAGAAGCGGGAGAAGGGGAAACTGCGTCATCTTGGTTTTTCCTTCCACGATAAAGCGGAGCTGCTGGATCAGATCCTCACCGAGCATCCGGAGACGGAGTTTGTCCAGCTTCAGATCAACTACCTGGACTGGGAGGACGAGCGGATCCAGTCCCGGAAATGCTACGAGACAGCGGTGCGCCACGGGAAAAAAGTGGTGGTCATGGAGCCGGTCAAGGGCGGCCGGTTGGCCAAATTACCGGCGGAGGCGGAGAAGCTGCTGCGGGAGGTCCACCCCGACTGGTCCCCGGCCTCCTGGGCCATCCGCTTTGCTGCCAGCCTTCCGGAGGTGGAGGTAGTCCTCAGCGGTATGTCCGACATGGCCCAGGTGGCAGACAACACTGGCTTTATGGCGGATTTCCAGCCGCTGACAGAGGAGGAGACAGCTCTGCTGGCTAAAGTGGCGGAGACCCTCAGTGCGCTGCCTGCGGTGGAGTGCACGGCCTGCCGCTACTGCGTGGCTGGCTGCCCCAGGGATATTCCCATCCCCGATTACTTTGCCCTCTATAATGGAGATCAGATGGCGCTGCGTCAGGGCCTGCCGGTGCGGAAGGCGGACTATGAGCGCCTGGCTGCCTCCGGCGGAAAGGCGTCTGCCTGTGTCAGCTGCCGCCAGTGCGAGCAGGCGTGTCCGCAACACCTGAAGGTCGTGGATCATCTGGCCCGGGTAGCAAAGACCTACGAGGGTTGATTTTTCCAACGAGCATCTTGACCATAGACACCTCAGAGCGGTATAACGCTCTGAGGTGTTTTGTCGCCTTGGAGCGTAAAGATAGTTAGTTCTTTTTGAGCCTGGCTGCGGTAAGATCAGCTGCGGATGAAATTGACGATTCATAAATTATTTACAGCCGGGAAATAAGTTTTGCTTGCGAAATATGACACAATCGAGTATAATGCTGTTTGTTGAGCAGCTGTAAGGGCGCTTCGCGAACAAAACAGCTTACGTTGTTTCCGGTTTTCGGGAACAAGAGAAAATTTTGGAAGGAATGAACACAAATGAGCGCATCCAGAGAAAAGAAAAAACGGCAGGATCTCTTTGCCGGCGGCGGCGTCGACCCGAAAGCCGCCCGGGCAGCAGAGCAGAAAGCCGCGGAAAAGAAGGCAAAGATCCTCTATTCTACCCTGGCGATCGTTTTTGTTGTGGTGGCGGTTTTCCTGGTGGTATATAATTCCGGCATCCTCGAGCGCAGCCGGACTGCTTTGACCATTGATGGTGAGAAATACACGGTAGCAGAAGTGAGCTACTACTATCAGGATGCCTACCAGAGCTTCCTCAACACCTATGGCAGCTATGCTTCCATGTTTGGTCTGGATACTTCTAAATCCCTCAAGAGTCAGAATTACAGTGATGACATGACCTGGGATGAGTATTTCAAGGAAGAGGCCATCAAAAACATGAAGTATATCCACGCTGTTCTCGCCAAGGCTGAGGCCGAGGGGATGACACTGGAGGACGAGGAGCTGGAGACCTTTGAAACTGCGGTTGAGAACACAAAGAGTACCGCTTCTCAGTATGGCTACAGCTATAAGGCCTATCTGAATGTGGTCTACGGCTCTGGTATGACCCCCGACATCTATGAGAGCAGTGTGAAGGATCAGCTCCTGGTCAGCAAGTATGCTGCTGCGTACAGCGAGACGCTGACTTTCACCGATGAAGAGATCCAGGCTTACTATGATGAGCACAAGAACGAGTACGATCTGGTAGATGGCGAGTATGTGTCCATTTCCGGCAGTCCGGAGACCAAGACCGACGACGAGGGCAACACCATTGAGGCCACTGACGAGGAGAAAGAGGCCGCTATGGAGGCTGCCAAGGAGACGGCGGACAAGATCCTGGCTGAGTACGAGGCCGGCGGTGACCTGGAGGCCCTGGCTGAGGAGTATGGCGCTACCTATACCGGCAATGAGGAGATGACCTACAGCTCCACCTATGTCTATGGCGACTGGTTCTTTGATGAGGCCCGTACCGCCGGTGACAGCGCGGTGCTGGAGGATGAGAACTACAGCCGCTACTTTGTGGCCGTGTTCCATGACCGCAAGCAGGATACTGCTCTTGATTACAATGTCCGTCATATCCTGATCACCGAGGATAACCTCGACCTGGAGGAAGGCGAAGAGGCCACCGATGAGATGATCGCCGCCAAGGCCCAGGAGATCCTGGACAGCTGGGATGGCACCGAGGAAGGCTTTGCTGAGCTGGCCAAGGAGTACTCCCAGGATACCGGCAGCAAAGAAAACGGCGGTCTGTATGAGAATGTAGCCAAGGGCGACATGGTTGCTGAGTTCCAGAACTGGTGCTATGAGGAAGGCCGCAAGGCTGGCGATACGGGCATCGTGAAGAGCAGCTATGGCCAGCACATCATGTATTTTGTCGGCTACGGCGAGACGCCCTACTGGTATCATGCCTGTGATAACGCTCTGTTCAGCGAGGCATATTCTGCTTGGCAGACAGAGATGACCGAGAGTGTTACCGCTGAGGTGAATGAGGGCGGTATGGCCTCTGTGGGCTGATTCCAATCATTGATTTTTGTCCCGTAAGGGACCGGCCTTGTCCCTGGGCAAGGCCGGTCCCTTTTCGTTTCCCGCATTTCCAGGAAATCCAGAGGAAAGGTTCCGGCGGTCCATCCGCCAGGTGTAGTCATGAGCGAACGGTTTTTGCGAAATGAAATGTTGTTGGGGCCTGCTGCCACAGAGCGGCTGGCCGCCGCCCATGTATGTGTTGTAGGCCTGGGCGGTGTGGGCGGCTACGCGGTAGAGGCTCTGGCTCGTTCCGGTGTGGGGGAGCTGACCATTATTGATCAGGATGCCTACGGCGAGAGCAATATCAACCGGCAGTTGGGCGCCCTTACATCCACCCTGGGCCGCAGTAAGGCGGAGGTCCTGGCGGAGCGGGTGAAGGAGATCAATCCCAACTGTCTGGTCCATCCCATTGTGGGCAGATATACCCGGGAGGACCGGGAGCGATTCTTTGGCCCTTATGACTATATTGCTGATGCCATTGATCTGGTGGCCTGTAAGGTGGATCTGATCTGCCAGGCACAAGAACGGGGCATCCCCATCCTCTCCGCCCTGGGCACCGGTAATAAGCTGGACCCCTCTCGGCTGCAGGTAACGGATCTGAGCAAGACACAGGGATGTCCCTTGGCCCGGGTCATGCGGCGGGAGTTGGGGAGGCTGGGTATCCGCCATCTGAAGGTGGTATACAGTCCCGAAGAGGCGGCTCCCTGTGCTCAGCTGGAAGCGCCGCCGCCGGGACGGCGCAGTGTTCCCGCCAGTGTACCCTGGGTACCATCGGTAGCGGGACTGATGATGGGCGGTGCCATTGTAATGGATCTGGTGGCGGATCTTATTCCTGGAAAGGAGAATAGCTGATGATGCTGACGGGAACACTGGTCAATGCTGCCGGTATTCTCCTGGGCGGCGGTGCTGGCCTCTTGGTGCGGCGCCTCATGCGGCGGGGAGTGCCGGAGCGGTTCAGTGATATCGTGATGAAGGGAATCGGACTTTGCACCATTTACATTGCCGCAACAGGACTTTTAGACGGGAGCAAATCCCTGGTAACAATCCTGTCGGTGGTGATCGGGGCTGTCCTGGGGGAGTGGCTGGATCTGGACGGAAAGATCCGTGCTCTCAGTGAGAAACTGGAAAAAAAGTTTTCCCGTCAAGGGGACAGCAGTTTCGCCCAGGGATTTATGGCGGCAACGCTGCTGTTCTGTGTGGGGACTATGGCCATTAAAGGTTCCCTGGACGGGGGACTGCGGGGCGATCACGCCACACTGTATGCCAAATCTGTGATGGATACCATCAGTGCCTGTATTTTTTCTTCCACTTTGGGATTCGGCGTGCTGTTTTCTGTAGTGCCTGTGGTCCTCTACCAGGGCGCCATCACCCTGTTGGCCTCTGTGGCAGGGCCTTATCTAGGAGACGCGGTGATTGCCGAAATGAATACGGTGGGGTCGCTGCTGCTGCTGGGGCTGTCTCTGGACCTGCTGGGGATCGTCCATCTGAAATTGATGAATTATATTCCCGCCATGTTCCTTCCCATCTTGCTGTGCCTGTTCCTGTAAACGGAGAAGGTGATTTTTTGCCCAATGGAAGGCAGGAAATAAAGAAAAATGGGCGGGATTGTCTCTGTGAGTAAAAATAAGTTGTCATAGAGGCTTTTTTATGGTACAGTGGAGTACAGACCAGAAGTAAGGTGGTACAGAAATGGATAACCATATTTTTCGCAGTGCCCTGGGGGGATTCAACCGCCAGGATGTGACGGAATATATAGAGCGCACCCGCAAGGAAGCGGAGCAGGCTGCAGAGCGTCTGGAGGAACAGATCAAAACCCTTCAGGCCAGCGAGGCTGAGGCACGTGAGGCGCTGGAGAGCTGCAGCCAGGAGAAAGAAAACTTGGACCAGCAGCTCAAGGAGATGACCCTGCAGTATACCGAGGCCAAGGACCATTGGGATACAGAGAGCGCTGCCAAGGAATCCCTGCAGGCAGACGTGGACCGGCAGGAGAAAACGATCCGCACTCTTACTGCGGAGAATGAGAACCTGTCCCATCGTGTCCGGGAACTGGAGCAGCAGGCGGAGGTCCAGCGCCGGGAAAAGGAGCGGCTGACGCAGCTGGAGCTGGATGCTCAGCGCCGCTCTGAGGAGACGGAGGCGAAAGCGGGCGAGGAGGCACAGAACATCGTAGCAGACGCTAACCGCCAGGCGGAGGACATCGTCGGCAAAGCCCAAGCACAGGCGGATGATATTACCGCCAAGGCCAGCACTCAGGCAGAGACCATCGTGGCAGAAGCCAAGGCTCAGGCTGAAGTACTGCTGCGGGAGACGGAGGAGCAGGTCCAGGGTACAGTGAACCAGTTTGCGGTCATGTTCAATACGTTTGAGACGATCACTGATCATTTGAACAATGAGCTGCGGAAGATGAATGTGACGGTATCCCAGCTGCCGATCAGTTTCCATCATCTGCGGGACAGCCTGGAGGCGCTGCTGGAGCGATCAAAGAAACGGTAAAAGCGAATATGTTGAAAAGGCGATGCTGATAAAGCATCGCCTTTTTATGTAAGGAAACTGACATTACATGAGGAAAAATCCTGGACAGGTGACAGCAACAGCGTTTACTTTTCCAGGGGAGTATGCTATGCTGATGCCACCGGGGCATCCCGGACAACAGCGATGGAGGAAAGCGATATGAAGAAACCTGTCCTGGTGGTGCTGGCCGCCGGAATAGGCAGCCGCTATGGAGGTCTCAAGCAGATGGACCCTGTAGGCGGCCATGGCCAGAGCATTATCGACTATTCGATCTATGATGCCCGGCGGGCGGGCTTTGAGACAGTGATTTTTGTCATCAAGCATGAGATCGAGAAGGATTTCAAAGAGCTGGTGGGCAGCAGGATCAGCCGGGGCATCCAGGTACAGTATGCATACCAGAATCTGGACGACCTGCCGGAGGGGTATCAGGTGCCTGCCGGACGGAAAAAACCATGGGGGACGACCCACGCGGTGTTGGCAGCCAGAGATCTGATCGATGGACCCTTTGCGGTGATCAATGCTGACGACTACTATGGGCCGGATGCCTTCCGCGCTATTTTCAACTATTTGTCCCAGCACGAAGATGAACCGGATGGATATCGCTATGCCATGGCGGGCTATCTCCTGGGCAATACTGTGACGGAACACGGAAGCGTGGCGCGGGGTGTTTGCCAGATGAACAGCAGCGGTATTCTGGAGGATGTGGTGGAGCGGACACAGATCGAGAAAGATGGCGATGATGCCCGCTTTACCTTGGATGGCGGCCAGACCTGGACCTCTCTGCCGGGAAGCACCCTGGTATCCATGAATTTCTGGGGGTTCCAGCGCAGCTTTATCGATGAGGCTCAGGCACGGTTCCCCTTCTTCCTGGATCAGATCCTAGCCAATCATCCGGAGAAGGGGGAGGTATACCTGCCTCTGGTGGTAAGCCAGATGATTCGGGAAGGCCATACTCAGGTAAAAGTGCTCCCCAGCCATGATAAATGGTATGGCGTGACCTACCGGGAGGATAAACCTTCTGTCGTCAATGCCCTGGCGGATAAGACGGCCCGGGGGGAATACCCGGAAAATCTGTGGAATGTATAGTGTGCAGCGCGATACAATAAAAAGGACCCCGGAGCAAACGCTCCGGGGTCCTCTGTTTTGCTGCTGCGATGGTCACAGCAGATCGGGGTGCCGGTCCAGCACTTTATGAATGGTGAGACGATAGACGATGATGCTGACGATCGGCGCAATAATATCCGATACCGGTTCTGCCCAGAAAGCCATTTTGGCCTCAAAGAACAGAGGGATCAGAAAGAGTGCTACAAAATACACCAGTTTGCGGAAAGCAGAGAGGGAAAAAGCGATTTTGACCTGGCCCATGCCGGTAAAGCCATCCACGATTTCATACTGGACACCCAGGGGAATAATGGCCAGGGTACAGGTGCCGATCGCCCACAGGGACAGTTCACTGACGGCGGGGTCCTGCGTAAACAGGCGGACAAACAAGTGGCCTGCTACCCGCGCCAGGATAAAGAGCAGGATCGTGTAGGCGACACAGAGCTTTACGATCTCCTTTTGTGCGTCCAGTACCCGCTGTTTGTTCCGGGCACCGTAGTTAAAGGCCAGAATGGACTGGGTACCGCCGGAGATGCCGCCCAGCGGCATGGTCACCACCAGCATAAAGCTCTGGGCGATGGTAGCGCAGGTAACCAGCATATCCCCTTGTTCGGCTCCGCCGTAACGCTGGAGGATAGCGTTCATAGCAATGATCATCACATTGTCGATAGCGATGATGATAAAAGGCGTAAAGCCAATGGCCAAAACGTGTCCCATGATGGGCAGGCTGTAGCCGCCGAAACTGATGCGCATACGGGTTCGCTTTCCAAACAGGAAGAGAAGGCCATAGGTAGCGCTGGCCATCTGGGATATGACGGTAGCCAATGCCGCTCCAGATACGCCCATGTCCAGCAGGAAAATGAAAACAGGGTCCAAAATGATATTCAGTGCTGCCCCCAGCAGTACCAGACGCATACTTACTTTCGCAAAGCCCTGGGCCAGAATAAACTGGCTCAGTCCGGTGGAGAGCAGGGCAAACACAGTGCCGCTGAGATATACGGTAAAATAGGCATCGGCATAGGGGTAGGTCGCGTCACTGGCACCGAAGAGGTAGAGCATGGGACGGCGCAGCGGCAGGACTATAGCAGTGAGGATCACCGCAGCGCCCAGCAGCATGACAAAACAGTTGGCTAAAATACGGCGGGCACGGTCTTCATTTCCTTCCCCCAGACTGATACTCATCAAAGGGGCGCCGCCAACGCCGATGAGAAAGGCCACAGAGCCGACCATTGTCACGACAGGGCCGCATACGCCAACTCCAGCCAGAGCAATGTCTCCGACTTCGGGAATATTGCCGATATACATTCGATCCACGATGCTGTATAATACACTGACAAACTGGGCAAGCATGCTGGGGATGGCAATGCGCCATACCAGCTGCCGGATATTGTCCCGCCCCAGATCATTTTCAAGCGCCATAAATATTCACACCACACTTAATTTTTTGAACTTCGGATTCTTTGGCTGGGTGATTATAGCATTGATTCTACAAAATAGCAAGAGAGGGAACAGTATCTTTTTCCAAGACATAATTTTTTCTTTTTCTGTGGAAAAATATTAGGGCAGCACCGCACAATTGCTGAGGCAAGCGCTGTCGAATCACCCA